>NZ_MOLV01000019.1 GCF_001870785.1 Exiguobacterium sp. KRL4 | reverse complement strand
TTTCTGAGGTGATGGTAAACGAAGGTTTTGCTGGAATCTGTCTGTTGGTGTGGTTGGTGTTAATGGTTGGGTGTTGGACGGTTTCGAGTGGGCGAAACGAACCCATTTCAGCTTTGGAAGTTTGGGCTTGTTGCATCCAATCGAGACTTCAGGAAGCTGGTTTTTGCCTTGGATGTTGGTCTTGTACGACTGGACGGGATGGCGCTTGGACTTGAAACGAGGGCGTTCGTTCTGCTTCTTGAAGAAGCGGTCAAACGCATCGGCAAGGTGTTTGACGCTGATCTGAACAGATGTACTATCCACTTCCTTCAACCAGTCGAACTCCTGCTTCAACAAAGGAATTTCTTTGGAACAAGAACCGTAGGACAGTCCTTTTCCAGTGGTCTTGTACATTTCATCCCACTTCGATAAGAAGTGGTTGAAGACGAAACGCGAACATCCAATCGTCTTCGCGATCAGGATTTCCTGCTCTTTTGTGGGGTAGATTCTGAATTTGTAGGCCTTGTGCTTCAACAAGATTTTTCACCTCCTTCAAAGGGAATATACCCGAAAGGCAGGCTGGCGATTCATCTCCCACTTTCACTTCGTTTAGAAGTGGGAGATGAATCGCCTAATTTTGATAAAGTAGGCGGAGCTAATCGTAATTGATCAGACTGAATCCAGCTGAACAGTTCGCCGGCACGACGAATTCGCTCTTCCCGAGTCGTCAAGACGTTCCACAAATCGCCACCTGTCAACGTCTTAGAGGTGTCCATTAAAAAACGTGGGTCAATCGCCACAGGATCACCGCCGGCCATTCCGTAAAAAACGACGGTCCCGTGGACTTTCGTTGCTTGAAAACTTTTCAGCAAGGTAGAACCGACCGATTCGTAAACGACATCGACACCACGTTGGTTTGTTAATGTATGGAGTTGATCTACCCAGTCGTCGGAGTAGAGAAAAACGTGTTCACAACCATTTTGTTTAGCGATGGCGGCTTTTTCCGGAGAAGATGTCAAACCGATTGGAATGGCACCGCGTAAACGGACGATTTGTGTCAACAGTTGTCCGACGCCGCCAGCTGCCGCGTGAACCAATACCAAATCACGCGGCCGGATCTCGTAACTGTCTCGTGTCAGATAGTGAGCAGTTAAACCTTGCAACAAAACGGAGGCCGCTGTTTCGTAAGAAATCGAATCTGGTAACGGAATGACTTTATCAGAGGGGGCAGCGACAAACTCCGCATTGGCATTTGCAACGTCGGCAAAGGCGACGCGTTGTCCGACATGTAGATCCGTCACAGTATCTCCTAGTCGAACGATAATACCGGAACCTTCATATCCTAAAAGATAAGGAGGTGTTCCTTCTAAATGATAATTCCCTTTACGACGGTAAATATCGGCAAAATTTAGCCCGATTGCTTTCATCTGAATCAATACCTCGTTGGATTGAAGTTCAGGTGTCGGGTGTTCCTGGTACGTCAGTACACTAGAATCTCCAAATGAACGAAACGTAAGAGCTCTCATAAGTACACTTCCTTTTTAGTATTTATTAGAAGTAGTATAATTTACTCAAGCGAAAAATCCTTTTAATATGCGTTACAGTAAGAAAAAGAAGGTGGAGAAAAATGAAAAAAGTCATGTTGGGTGGCATTCATTTTTATCAAAAAGTGATTTCACCGATGAAACCAGCGACGTGCCGATTTTATCCGACTTGTTCCCATTACGGGAAAGAGGCGATTGAAAGACATGGTGCCATTAAAGGTGGGTATTTAACGACACGACGATTGATGCGGTGCCAACCGTTTCATCCGGGTGGTCTTGATTTTGTTCCGGAGACGTTTGACTGGAAAGCACCAGTGCAACGAGAAAATCCGAAAGAACATCAAGACTAATTAGAAAAGGAGCCTGAACTCGACATACGCTCGAGTTCAGGCTCCTTTTTATAGATGGCAGACAACGTTTTAAAGATCACCTGTTAAAAACTGTGCTTTACCGAGACCAAAACTCCAGTCCGCGGCGTCATTTTCGACGATAGAGACCATTAAATCGCTTGGTGCGAGTCCACAGTTAGCTTCTAGTCGTTCGGCAAGCAAACGATAAAGCGCTTGTTTCTTTACTTCTGTCCGTGTCTTACTCGTCACGCTGATGAGAACGACCCGATTTGTCCGTTGAAACCCAAGACCTGTATCTTGGATCACCATCTCATTTGCTTTATGGGTATGAACGATTTGGTAACGATCTCGTTCCGGGACATCAAATGCTTCAAGCATCGCTTCGTGCGCGGTATCTAATAGAAGCTTCAATTCCTCATCCGAACGACCTTCGATGACATCAAAACGAAGTAATGGCATAATTTTGTTCCCTTCTTATGTAGAAGTACGGGAAACCCCGTACTTCGTCATCACCATATTTTTATTCGAAAAACGGTTTGTATTGACGGCGTTCGTGCATGACAGACAACCACTGGACTGTCGAGAATTCTTCAAGAACCCATTCTCCGTTGAAACGACCAAGACCTGAGTCTTTTTCGCCACCAAACGGCATGTGTGGCTCATCGTTGACTGATTGGTCATTGATGTGAATCATCCCTGTTTCGACTTGAAGTGCAAACTCAGTCGCACGTTCGATTGATGAACCATGAACGGCACCGCTTAATCCATAGGGAAGTGAGTTAGCGAGTTCAAGCGCTTCAGCGTCATCTTTGAATGGAATGATGACAGCGACCGGTCCGAAGATTTCATTTTTCGCAAGCGGCATATCGTTTGTCACACCCGTCACTACAGTAGGAGCGATGACGTTACCGTTGGCTTCGCCGCCAACACGGACTGTTGCACCAGCAGCTTTTGTTTTTTCGATTTCTTCCATGATCCGGTCGACTTGTGATTGATTGATCAGTGGTCCGACTTGTGTGCGCCCGTTTGAAGGGTCACCGAACTGAAGTTCTTTGACACGTGCGACATATTTTTCAACGAATTCATCGTGAATCGATTGAGCGACGAGAATCCGATTTGTTGACATACAGATTTGACCTTGGTGATAGAATTTGCTGTAGACAGCAGATTCGACCGCACGATCGAGATCCGCATCATCAAGGACGACGAAGACATTGTTCCCACCCAGTTCAAGGGCAGTCTTTTTCAGATGTTTCCCGGCGAGTTCACCGATGTGGCGACCGACTTCAGTCGAGCCTGTGAAAGAAATCAGGCGTGGCACAGGATGCTCAACGATGGAATCACCAATTTCTGACCCGCGACCAACGATGACATTCAAGACACCTTTTGGTAAACCCGCTTTCTCGAAAAGACTTGCGAAAATCAAACCGCCTGAAACAGGTGTATCCGTTGCCGGTTTGACGACAACTGCGTTTCCGATTGCGATTGCCGTTGCGATTGAACGGATAGCAAGGTGGAACGGGAAGTTCCATGGGCTGATGATTCCGATGACACCAAGTGCCTTCCGGTAAATCCGGTTTTCTTTACCAGGAACGACCGATGGACGAATCTCACCGTGCATCCGGAGTGGGAAAGTAGCTGCTTCTTTAACGATCAAGACGGACGCCAGGAATTCACCTTCCGCTTTGATGCGTGTGCTGCCTGACTCTTTGATGAGCCATTCGACGATCGTTTCTTTTTCTTCATACATGACTTTTAAGAACTGTTCGATCAATCCTTGGCGTTTTAGTGCCGGGACTTTCGCCCATTCTTTCTGGGCAACTTTTGCAGATTGATAAGCATCATCTAAGTCGTCATTATTTGCTGCCGAAATCTCAAATAATGTTTCTCCTGTGAAAGGATTCGTATTTTTCATATTGCTGTCACTTGCGCCTTTGCGCCACTGACCATTAATAAAAATTTTAGTGAAGTCGGTATTGAGTGTTGATTGTGTTTGCTGTTGCATGGATATTCATCTCCAATTCGTTTTGATAACACTTAAGTTATTCACGTTATGTGGAGAAGTAAAACACAAACCTACACTTTCACAAAATGAATTGACTTGGCATCTTCTGAAAAAATTACGAGAATACGTTTTACTAGATGTAGAAACAGGAATTAAAAATATACCGGTATATTTAAGAGTGGAGTGGATGAGGAATGCAGAAGTTGAAGTTATTGTATCGAGAAACAAACTGGTGGTGGCCACTCCTTTACGGACTAGGTGGAGCGATGTTGACGGCAATCGTCTTAACCATCGATTTATATGCAAAAGAGTTGTTTCCGAATGACTGGAAAACGACACTTGGACTGGCACAAACCATTCATAGCGCAGTCTTTACGGGACTGTTGACGATGATGACGTTTACGTTTTCGACGATTTTAGTTGTCTTGACGACCTACTCCTCTCAATTTTCCCCGCGGACGTTACCGAATTTCATTGAGAACCGGCAAGTGCAACACATCTTTGGGATTTTCATCGGGACTGTCACGTATTCGATTACGATGCTCTTTTTCATGCGTCCGTCTTTAAAAGATAGTGTCGTTGCCTCAGCCGTTGCCGTCTTGGTCGTCTTGATTGCGATTGTTGCGTTTGTCGCGTTTGTGCACATTGTCAGTCAGTCGATTCGCGTGACGACATTACTCGATCGACTGCATGAAGAAGGATGTATGCTGATTGAAGAACACATCGATGCCATTGAAGCGGGACGTTACCAGCTCGTGTCCGACAACGGGACGAACCATCCTTTCAGTGTGACTGCTACTCAGACCGGTTATTTGCAGGCAGTTGATTATGACTTATTGATAAAATCGGACCAACATGTCGTGATCGATGTTGCAATCGGGAGTTACGTCACAAAAGGTCAACGAATCGGGAATACGACTCAACAAGATGTGGAGAAAGGGATCATTATCGGACCGACTCGATCAGCCGAACAGGACTTTCCGTTTGTGATTCAAAAATTAACGGAAGTGGCGCTGCGGGCTATTTCACCCGGCATTAACGATCCTAACACCGCTCGTCATGCGATGCGGCAAATCGGAGATTTATTGAGACGTTATACCGTCTTACAGGATGGTCATCTGTTAGTCTCTGGAACAGGAACGGTCGTGATGAGTCGCCTGACGTTTTCTGACCTTCTTTACCTGACATTCTATCAACTGCGCCATTACGGAAAAGAGGATGTTTCCGTTCTTGCGACGATGCTTGAATCGCTTGAGATCATGAAGAGGAGTGCACTTCCGGAACATAGAATCAGCATTGATCAATTCATCCCGTTTGTCTGTTCGGAAGTTGATTGGACGTCGTTAAATGAGTGGGATCGCCGTCATCTTGAACAAGCCGAGCAAAAAGCACGTTTGTGAAACCTCTCCACGGATTTTGACGTAATCGTAGGAAGGAAAGAAATCAGAAAGTAGGAGATATGCATGACCATCGTATTATGGACATTGATTGCCGTCTGTTTCTTGGCGGCGTTTGCCGGACTTGTTTATCCTGTCATCCCAAGCGCGCCATTACTTGTCATTGGATTTTTAATTTATGGTTTTGGATTTAGTTTTACAGAATTGACGATTAGTTTTTGGATCATCCAAGCGGTTTTTATTGTTTTGTTGTTTACATTGGATTATTTAGTCAGTTCGTATACGGTCGATCGGCGTGGTGGATCACAGGCTGCGAAAATCGCGACGACCGTCGGCTTGATCACGGGACCGTTCATCATTCCAGGAATCGGTCTACTGATTTTTCCATTTGTGTTTGCGATTCTGACCGAAAAAATCATCAGTAAAAAAACATGGAAAGATTCGGTATCAATCGGGATCGGAACCGTCCTAGGCATTCTTTCAAGTGCCCTCTTAAAAGGAATCGCGATGTTGTTGATGATCGTTGTTTTCATCATGTATGTCGTGTAAGTGAAAAGAAACGTCATCTGCAAGTACACATTTCGTGAGAGTTCCGTTATAGTATGAATATGAAAAAGTAGAGAAGCTTGTTCGTTAAAAAACAAGCTTCTTTTTGATGGAAAAGACCGACAAGATGTTGCCGGCTTAATTAAATGGAGGTGAATCCCCTTAGTTTGGGGAAACGATTGGACAGTACACACGCAGTGGAAACATTTGATACAACAACGATTATCATTCGGCTTTTGATTATTGCACTCCTGATTGTGTTGACCGCGTTTTTTGTCGCGGCAGAATTTTCGGTCGTAAAAATGAGGATGTCCCGAATCGATCAATTGATCACAGAAGGTAGCAAAACGGCGAAGACGGCTAAAAAATTAGTGGAAAACCTGGATTATTATTTATCAGCTTGTCAACTCGGGATTACGGTGACGGCACTTGGGTTAGGGTGGTTAGGTGAATCGACGGTGGGCGCGATCTTGGAAATGGTGTTTAAGGAAATTGCGCTTCCTGAATCTATTTCAACTGTCGTTTCGTTTACGTTAGCCTTTTCCGTCGTGACGTTTTTGCACGTCGTCCTCGGAGAACTCGCACCAAAGTCGTTAGCGATCCAAAAGACAGAAGCCATCACGATGTTGCTTGCGCCACCACTTTATTGGTTCGGGAAAGTCATGAAACCGGTGATTTGGTTGTTAAACGGCTCAGCCCGCGTGTTCTTGCGTCTATTTGGAGTCGAACCGGTCGGACATGAAGATGCCCATTCGGAAGAAGAAATCAAAATCATCATGACTCAAAGTTACAAGAGTGGTGAAATCAACCAAACCGAGTTGTCTTACATGCAAAATATCTTTTCGTTTGATGAACGGATTGCGAAAGATATCATGTTGCCGCGGACGGATTTAATTACTATTTCAAATGATGCCACGATGCAGGACATCATCGCATTAGTCGAGGAATACCAGTTTACTCGATATCCGGTCGCAGAAGAAGGCGATAAGGATAAGATTTTAGGCTTCATCAATGCGAAACAACTGTTCACCGACCATATGGCGAACAAAGGGAAAGCATTAAGTTATTATGTCCACAACTTACCGATTGTATCGGAATATTCGCCTTTACAAGACGCGATGCTGAAAATGCAAGTCGAACGGACACCGATGGCACTTGTCATCGATGAGTACGGTGGGACTGCTGGTGTCATCACGATGGAAGATATCCTAGAAGAAATCGTTGGTGAGATTCGAGATGAGTTCGACAAAGATGAAAAAGCAGACATCGAACAGATTCATGAACGACTGTACCGGATTTCCGGTCGTGTCTTGATCGATGATTTAAACGAACGTTTTAATTTAGGAATTGAAGAAGAAGACATTGATACGATTGGTGGCTGGGTCATGGCGCAGGATACGGAAGTATCAAGTGGTCAGGAATTCCGTTATAAAAATCATACGGTCAAAGTCATGGAAGTCGACAATCACCAAGTCAAATCGATTTACCTGCAGTTACCTGAAAAAGAACCAGTGACAGAAGAAATTATCTAAGCGTCGAGAAGGCGGCTACACTTCGGTGTAGTCTTTTTTTTGTGAGGAAGAACCTTTTTAGTTGTTTATTCTCCTGCAGACAGTGGTATTACTGTTTATGTGGCCAAAACAAGCTACTAAAATTAGCGGACAAAGGGGTTCTTATTCATGACGAAAACAATTCTTACTTCACGCGCAACTGCAGTAGGGGGACGCGATGGAAAGGTCGCCTCTGATGATAACGTAATTAATTTAGATCTCGTAATGCCTGGTACAAAAGGCAAAGAAAATATACCAACGTCTAACCCGGAGCAATTATTTGCTGCCGGATACGCGGCATGTTTTGATGGCGCCTTTAACTTAATGGCACGTCAAGCGAAAAAAAGAGTTGAAACACGGACAAATTCTGAAGTCAGCCTGCTCGAAGATGAAGAAGCCGGTGGTGTAAAAATCGCTGCTAAGTTGGTTGTTGAAGTCGTAGGTGTGACAGAGGAAGAAGCGCAGGATCTACTCGAAAAAACACATCAATTCTGCCCGTATTCAAAAGCGACACGTGGCAACATCGATGTTGATTTATCCGTAAAAGTAGTCGAAACGTTAAGCAACTAACTTGTCCTTGATAAGGGAGGGACGCCACATGGCTCCAAAAGAAACGGACCGACCGAACGAAAAGTTTGAAGATGAACGAAAACGTTTGACGGATAAGGAACGTGAGCTTTCACCCGAACAACAAGAAGAAGTCCTTAAAGGAAAAGATCAGATGCCAGATGATCCGGTGTCATCTCGAGATCGAGGATTCGATAAGTAACGTAAACTTTATTTTGGGGGATCAATCATATGAGTAAAAAAGTAGCTGTCGTACTCGCTAATCATTTTGAAGATGTAGAATTTACCGGACCAGTTGAAGCGTTAAAAGAGGCAGGTCATGAAGTGACAGTCATCGGAACTGAAAAGGGAGCGGAACTTGTTGGAAAACAAGAAGAAGCAAAAGTGACAGTCGATCTTACAATCGATGAGACGTCTTCTTCTGATTTTGACGCATTATTGATTCCAGGCGGATTCTCACCTGATCTGCTTCGGGAAGATAATCGATTCGTGACGTTTACAGAAGAATTTGATGCATCAAAAAAACCGATTTTCTCGATCTGTCATGGTCCACAATTGATGATCAATGCTAAAATCGTCAAAGGACGTAAGATGACAGGATATAAATCGATTCGAATCGATCTAGAAAATGCAGGGGTGACGTTTGAAGATCATGAAGTAGTCGTAGATGATAACTTCGTTTCAAGCCGTCAACCAGATGACATTCCGGCATTCAATCGTGAAATGTTAGCAAAACTAGCTTAATTTGGGTTCTTACTAAAAAAACGAGCGTCTCCGCCTTTGTAGGTTGAGAAACGCTCGTTTTTTTAGTTTTCTGGATAATCACATAGCTCCGTGATGACACCATGTGAATGGCGCGGATCCATATAGATTAACCGTCGCCCGAGTGGAGTTTGGCGATACGTATCTTCTAAAAAGGTAATACCACGTGCTTTTGCTTCGTGGATTGCTTGGTCTAAATCATCGACACGGTAGGCAATATGATGCACACCTTTTCCACGTTGTTTTAAGAAACGAGCAATCGGACTTTCGGGACTGGTTGGAGTCAATAGTTCGATGTGAGCATCTTCAAAGGCAATGACAGCAATATTTGATGCGACACCGGGAGTCGGATTGCTGTACTCCCGGATCAGTGTTCCTCCTAAAATGGTTGTATAGAACGTAATCGCTTCTTGCATATCGCGAACGGCAATACCTGTATGATCCAAATGCATAGACAGTTCCTCCTTTACTTCGATAGTTACAGTGTGTCAAACTCTTCAACAACACGCAATCAAGACGCCCGCATAAAAATTGGACATTCCGGGCGAAAAGAGAACTTATTAAAAATGACATATCACTGAAATATAATAGAGGTAAAATGAATGCTATAATCAAAAACGTTCTTATAATTTTTAAAAACTATTATGAAATTTAAATAATATTACAAATTACTTAAAAAAATTACTATAAACTACCCAGAAAATCCTATACAAATTACACAGAAAAAGAGGGAATACCACATGAAAAAAACGTTCGCATCGCTCATCGTTTCCGCACTTATTCTTTCATCCACTCCTCATTTCGTAGCAGCAGATGACTTAAGTGAACAAAAAGCCAAAAACGAACAAAAACAACAAGAAAATGCAAATACGCAAAAAAACTTAGAGTCTTCTGTTAATCAAGAAGGACAAAAAATCTCTAAAACACAGCAAGAGGTCAACCGGTTGGATGAAGCATTAAACGAAAAGATGTTTGCCGTTGAAGCAAAAGATCGTCAAATCAAAGCAACGGAAGCAGAAATCGTTGAGCTGGGGAAACAAATCGAAAAATATAAAGCGAAATTAAAACGCCAAGAAAAATTACTTGGTGACCGTCTTCGTGTCATGCAAGAAAATGACGGGAATTCGATTAAGTGGGAAGAAGTCATTTTTGGATCAAAAGATGTCGGCGATCTTGTCAGCCGTGTTTTAGCTGGAAAATCGATTTCACAACAAGATGATAAAATGATTACTGACTATCAAAACACACAAAAAAAATTAGCACGTGCCCAGCAACAATTAAAAGATAAAAAAGCAAAATTAGTCGTTGAAAAACAAGAGCTTAAACGTCAACAAGCAGAACTTGAGCAACAAATCAAAGAACGGAACAAACGCTTAAAAGAACTCCGGAAACAAAAAAAGAAGTTTGAAACACAATTGATGGATGCAAAAGAAGTCCAACAAATTTTGATTGCACAGGAACAAGCGATTGCAGCTGAAAAAGCAGCCCGTGAACGTGAAGCACGAATCGAAAAAGAACGACAAGCTCAGGCAGCCCGTGAAGAAAAAGCGCGTGCACAAGCACAAGCGGCTCAAGCGGCAGCGGCAGAACAAGCAGCCGCTGAACAACAGGCAGCGGAAGCAGCAGCGGCGAAAGCAGCAGCAAAAGCGAATCAGAAATCATCAGCACCTGCTACCGGTTCAACAAAACAATCTGCACCAAAAGCGACACCAACTGTACCGCAGGCAGCACCTGCTCCGACACCAGTACCAGCACCACCTGCTCCATCCTCATCTTCGTTGTTCATTCATCCGACAAGCGGAGGGATCACGCAAGGGTATGGTTCGGCAAGTGGATCAAACGGTTATTCATTCCATAACGGAATCGATTTTGGTGCTCCAGTCGGCACACCAATCGTTGCAGCAGCAACCGGAACGGTCATCACAGCATCAAGTGGCGGTCCATATGGTAACCACGTCATGATCGCTCACCAGTTAGATGGAAAAACGTATACTACAGTTTACGCACACATGAGTTCGTTGAATGCACGTGCAGGTCAACGCGTCAGTCAGGGTGAACAAATTGGAGCTCTTGGAAGTACAGGGAATTCAACAGGTCCACACTTACATTTCGAAATTCACGTAGGTGGTTATAGCTACAGTGCTTCAGGTCCGGCGAATACCGTTAATCCGATGTCAATGCTATAAATAACAGGAAGAATCATTGCGATGGCAGTGATTCTTCCTTTTTTTATGCCATAAAAAAGAAGTCTATATTACAAAAAAACGTTTTCACTTGAAACACAAATGAAATTTTACTGAAACTATTACGATGCTATAATCAATTTCAGACGGAAATACTTTGAATTAAATACTTTTCAAATAAGAATTCATACATAAGTGAGGAAACTGACCATGTTAAAAAAATTGCTTTCGACAGTATTGTTAGGAACATTACTTTTGGCAACTGCGCCGAATTCTGGTCACGCTGCGACGATCAAGGAAAAGAAATCTCAAAATGCGACAGAACAGCGTCAATTGGAAAAAGCAATCAAAAAACAAGAAGCTAAAATATCAACGGAACAGCGAGAAATCAATAAAATTGATGCTGCTATCAATGAAAATATTTTCCTGATTTCGGAAAAAAATAAACAAATTCAGCAGCTGAACCTTCAGATTAAAGATCTCGAAGCGGAAATCGTCCGATATGAAGCGATGTTGAAACGGCAAGAAGAATTGTTAGGGGATCGTTTACGTGTCCTTCAAGAAAATGATGGAAATTCAATTAAATGGGAAGAAGTCATTTTTGGATCGAAAAATCTTGGGGATTTATTTAGTCGCGTCATGGCAGGTAAAAAGATTGCTGAACAAGATGACAAGATGATTTCTGCCTACCTGGAGACACAAAAAAAACTAGGCGAAATGAAACGTAATCTTGTTGCTAAAAAAGAAGAACGTGTTCAAGAAAAAGAAATGTTGTTAGAGCAGAAAAAACAGTTGAAGAAGCAAATGAAGGAACGGAGTGCGACCTTAAAGAAGTTACGTAAAGGGAAAACGAAGTTCACGACGAAACTATTGAACGCCAAAGAACTACAAGCGACGTTAGAAGCACAAGAGCGAGCGATTGCAGCAGCGAAAGCAGCGGCTGAACGTGCTGCAGCTGAACAAGCAGCGGCTGAACGTGCGGCAAAAGAGGCGGCAAAAGCGACAAGCGAATCAAATAAATCCGCAGTCAGTCCTTCTCCGGTCGTTAGTGTTCCGACGGGCTCAGCGAAGTTCATTCGTCCAGCTTCAGGTGGTGTTTCACAAGGATTTGGACCGGCGAGTGGGGCAAACGGGTATACCTTCCATAATGGAGTAGACTTCAGTGGACCCGTCGGATCACCGATTCGAGCAGCAGCTTCCGGAACAGTCATTACGGCCGGAAGCGGCGGACCTTATGGGAATCACGTCATGATTTCGCATTTTCTTGACGGTCAGGTGTACACAACAGTGTACGGTCATATGAATTCGTTGGCAGTTCGTGCGGGTCAGACCGTTTCACAAGGTCAATCGCTTGGTACGCTCGGCAGTACCGGCAACTCGACTGGACCACATCTTCATTTTGAATTGCATGTCGGTGGATATCAATATAGTGCGACAGGACCAGCCAACACGGTTAATCCACTTGGATATCTTTAAAAACGAGCTTCGGCTCGTTTTTTTTATAACGCTATGCTACAGTAAAAAGGAATTAATTTACGAGCAACTAGGGGAGCTGGAGGAGTCCGGCTGAGAGGAAAACCATTCTGTTTTCGACCCTGTCACCTGAACTGGATAATACCAGCGTAGGAAAGTTGAGATCGAAGACATGAGATATAAAACCTGGATGCGGGTTTTTCATGGCGTCGTCTGCTTTTTTACAGCGGACGGCGCTTTTTGTCGTCCGTTTTCTCCTAATTTGCTCATATGAAAGGGAGGAAGCAATATGAAACATGTATTGACGATTGCAGGATCGGATTCTGGTGGTGGAGCGGGCATTCAAGCAGATTTAAAAACATTTTCTGCCCTCGGAGTATATGGGATGAGTGTCATCACAGCGGTTACGGCACAAAATACATTGGGTGTCCAAGCCGTCGAGGATGTGTCGCCTCGTCTTGTAGAAGCACAATTGACATCTATCTTTTCCGATATTCGTGTTGATGCTGTCAAAATCGGGATGGTTTCTAATCAAGAAACGATTCAAATCATCGCCAACCAATTAAAACAATGTGATGCTCCAATCATTTTAGATCCAGTCATGGTCGCAAAAGGTGGACACGGCTTGTTACGGGAAGATGCAGAACAAGCCTTGTTAGAACATCTGTTACCGCTCGCGACACTCGTCACACCGAATATTCCTGAAATCGAACGGATGATTGGGAGGACGGTTCAGTCACTTTCGGATATGAAACAAGCAACGGTGGAACTAGCGAAAAGACCAGGGGGGGCCATTTTGCTCAAAGGTGGTCATTTGGACGGACAACAAGCAATCGATTTGTTATATACACAAGGGAGTCACTACGTGTACGAACAGAAACGATTAAATCGTCAGCACACACATGGTACAGGATGCACGTTGTCTGCTGCGATTGCAGCTCGACTCGCACAAGGCGACTCCTTGTACGACAGTATAATGTATGCGAAACAGTACGTGACGGAGGCGATTCGCCACGGTTTTTCGCTCGGACACGGAATTGGACCAACCCATCACTTTTACGAACTTTGGAGGGGAAATCATGTTACCGATTATTCATGACAAAAAACCACTGATTCACCATTTGACGAACACGGTCACGATCAACGACTGTGCCAATATGACGCTAGCGCTTGGAGGATCCCCAGTCATGGCGGAAGATGTATTAGAAGTAGAAGAGATGGTTGGTCTTGCTGACGCTGTCGTTATCAATACAGGCACGCTGCATCCGGCGATCCGAGAGGCGCAACTGTTAGCAGGGAAAACCGCTAATCGATTAGGGAAACCGATTATTCTGGATCCGGTCGGAACAGGTGCGACGACATTACGGACGAATTTCATAAACGAATTGATGCATGACATTCAGTTTACGGTCATTAAAGGAAATGCCTCAGAAATCAAAACGCTACTCGGGCAAGCGACGACGACAAAAGGAGTAGATGTTGCGGAAGGGGAATCACTCGATCTTCAAGCAGTCCATACCTTTGCGGCACAAACCAAACAAGTCATTGTCGTGACAGGTCCGATTGACTATGTGACGGACGGAAGCCGTCAATGCCGTCTCGATGTCGGGACAAAGCGGCTTGGGCAAGTGACCGGGACGGGGTGTATGACAGCTTCGTTGATTGCGACGTTTTTAGGAGCGGGATATGACCGATTCGAGGCAGCCGTATATGGGACGTATTTGATGGGCAAAGCAGGGGAGCTTGCTGATCGACAAGCAGGGATCGGTGATTTTCGGACAGGTTTGTTCAATGCAGTCAGTTTGATGACGGAAGAGATGCTTCAGGAGGTTCAAATCGATGGAAACTGATTACTTCGTGTATGCCGTGACCGATCGACGGTTTCACCCCGAACTGAACTTGATGGATGCGGTAGAAGCAGCGCTCAAAGGAGGTGCGACGATTGTTCAACTTCGTGAAAAAGAAACATCAGGTAAAGCTTTTTTAGAAGCGGCCATCGGACTAAAGGCGTTGACGGAACGTTACGGCGTACCACTGATCATCAATGATCGGATTGATATTGCGATGCTCGTAGGCGCTGGTTTGCATATCGGACAGGAAGACATCCCTTTACGTGAAGCGCGTCGTCTCCTTCCTGCGGCGACGATTGGCGTTTCCGTCTCGACGGTAGAACAGGCGCAACGCGCAGAACAGGAAGGGGCAACTTATTTAGGAGTCGGTTCACTTTTTCTGACGACGACGAAACGAGATGCTACGTTCATGCCGAAAGAAACGTTAGAGGCGATTCGTCAAGCCGTTCAGATTCCGTTGGTCGGAATCGGCGGAATCACACAAGAAAACATCGATGAACTAGGCACTTTAGTGGACGGATATGCTGTCATTTCAACACTGTTTGCGAAAAAAGAAATCGAACGGGCGACACAGGAATTCAGAGAAGCCGCAAAACAAGCGCGTCAGAGCATTTCAGACAGGGTATAGTCATCAAGAGGTGATAAGTCGTGAAATGGCAGTCTATTCGATTTCGGGGACGTTGGGTTCGATATAAAATCGAACCACAAATCATTCGAGTCGATAACCGGGGGAGATATCATTTAGGAGCAGCCTTGTTCCCTTTTCCTAATCGTTATTCGTATCAACTAGCTGTTCTGTTAAAAAATAAATACCAACAACGTTATAAACGCTCCTTGCTGATTCAGACGAGCTCCATCGCGACTGAGATTTGGGGACACACACATCTCGATCTTTTTTACCGGCTGATGTTGCATCTTCCGTTACCTCGGTTGTTACGGAAACGGTATCGTGGACGCCTATACAGTACAGGCATAATTGATATCGGTGTTCGTGCCGTCGATAATAATCGGATTGTCTGGGATACCGGAAATTTTTTGGGCGGTTGGTTTTTTTACGCAATCACAAGACGAAATCAACACAAATCAGAACGCTGACTGTTCATTTTGTTTCCGGATAGCGTCTAAAAAAGTTCTCTTCTGTACTTAAATAAGAAGAGAACTTTTTTAATATGAGTCGAGCAGGGGAAACTGGTTGTTTTTGATGGATTTAGAGTTAGAGCAGAGGGCACGAATGGATTTTCTTGCAATTGGATCGGATCGATGGTGCAATTAAAAGGAAAGAGGTGATTGCGTTGGATGCACCCCGTTGTGAAACGATTGCCATTGATACAAAACGTGCGCAGGAAATTGGGCACGCCGTCGATATCATTCCGACGATGGATATCGGAAAATTGTTTAAAGTATTATCAGACGCAACTCGTTTGCGAATCGCCTATGCGCTGACGATAGAAGAAGAACTTTGTGTCTGTGACGTCTCAGCTTCAGTCGATTGTTCCATCGCGACAGCGTCTCACCATCTGCGGACCTTGTTGAGACAGGGTCTGGTGAAGTACAGAAAAGAAGGAAAAGTCGTCTACTATTCATTGGATGATCATCATGTGTCCTCTCTTGTGCATCTTGCGATGGAACACGTGAATGAAGGAAAATCCTTGTCCTGAATAAAAACAAACACGTACCGTCCATGTGGCCGTCACGTGTTTGTTTTTGCTTAGGAGACAGGTTTAGCACGAGAAAATAAAAAGATGGTCGCGGCAATTAACAAAAAAGATAAGATGGATAAACTAAAGCACATCCGTTTATAATCCGTCGTTAATTCAGTTGTTAATTCCAGCTTTTGTTCCAATTCACGATACAACTTCTCTTTGATTTGTGAGAGGTCCTCGAGAATCGTTTGAGTGGTTTGAGTCGTTTGCTTAGCTAATTTTTTGGCACTCTGTGGGTTATCCGTTTCATAGACGGTAAACACTTCCTCGATTTCCTCTTCCCAAGCGCTGTTACGTAGCAATAAATCTTTGATTGCACCTGGCGTCTGATTGGATGCATTCAGTAAGCGTCGTAAATCATGGACATTTGAAGTAGAAAAATAATACTGTTCGATGTAACGTTCATCTTCGTATAACAATAATCCACGGACGGCATTCGCCCGGTCGCGATTATGTTCTATTAACTGATCGACTTGTTTAATCATTGGAATATCTTGTCTATGCATTTCTTCCGTCAGTTTAGAAATGGCTCGGTATCCATTCAAGGCATAAAGCAATGGAATTGAAGCGAACAGACTGACAATCAGAATGAGAATGATACGGTGACGCCACAGCTGATTCATACAATTCATCCTTTTTCAATAAAACGTAATGTCATTAGCTTAACCACTATTTCCCAAAAAGTGAAGGATTCTGCAAAAAAACATGGAACATTTTCTCTGATCTTGCGTATTGTACACAAAAAAACCGCTACATAGGATATATGCAGCAGTGGAGGTACTTCACGAAGATTAAAAAGAATACGAGTGTTCTTTATAATTTCCGAAAACCGTATGAATCTCGGAAAATGTGACAAAGGCATTGGATTCGACAGAGGAAACGATTTCTTGTAATTTAAGGATCTCATTGTTTTGGACGACTACATACACCATCTTTTTCGTTCGGTTCGAATACCCGCCGCGCGCATCAAGAATCGTCACACCACGTCCAAGTTCCTTTGTAATGACCTCATTGATTTCATCTGCTTTTTCACAAATGATGATACATTGTTTAGAAGCGGAATAAAAACTGTAGACGGTCTGGAGTGCTTTCGCACGAACAAAACTCATGATTAGTGCATACATGACGTGTTTCAAATCAAATACAAACCAGACGAGTACATAAATCACTAAGTCTTGCATCAAAAAAATACGTGGGAGCGGCCAATTATGAAAGCGCGCATAGAAAAATTTCCCGAGAATATCGAGACCGCCTGTTGAGGCGCCGCCAAAGAAAATCAAGGCCATCGCTAAACCAGAAACAAGACCGGCAAAAATAGAAGCGACGAGAGGATCATTTAAAGACTCAGGTACGATTTGTGTTGGAATCCAGTCGATCAAAAAAGAAGAGACCAGGACGATGATACCCGATAAAAACATAAATCGTTTGGGTAAAAAACGAAATCCTAGTAAAAAAAGTGGGATGTTTAAGACAAGTTGTGTCAAGCCGATGGGTGTATGAAACAATTCTTGCGCAATGAGCGTAATCCCCATGATACCACCGGATCCGATATCGTTAGGTGATAAGAGAAGGCTGATATACAACGAGTACAACAATGTACCAATTAAGAGGAAACCAATTTTTTCTGTTCGCTTTTTCTTTGTGGGTCGTTTAATTTTCATGGTGATTGATGAGAAATCTCATGCTCCTCCTCTGTAAAAGTATCTGCCTGCAAGAGTACGCTGATATCAGAATTAATTCAACCCCTGATTTGAAAAATGTTAACAAAACGACGAGTTTTTTGAGAAAGGAGACCATTTTTTGAAAAAAATCATACTGATCATTTTCTGTGTCGGAATCGGGTTATCGACCGGTTCATGGGTAGTGCTACAGCAGCAAAAACAACCGGAAGAAGAAAGTTGGAAAGACGGTCATGTGATTACCCGTCATGTCGGCACGTCCATTTCAAATACGGCAGCCATCGAAGAATTGGTCAAGCAGTTTCCGTTCTCCGAGTCCTTAGACGACGTTTCAATTACAGGGACAACCGTACGGATGACGTATCGCGTGACGGGGAAAGAACGAGTAGCGTGGACAGGGAGCGATACGGAGGATATTAAACGTGGAAGCCCGTCTTTCTTAGAAAGTCGTTTGCCAAAGCTCATCATGCACCATACGTTAGGTCTTTTTTTGAGTGTATCGGATCTCTCCGAACTCCGGATCGAGTACAATGATCCGTTCACTGAAGTGGTATTTGACGTGGACCGTTCGAAGTTTGAAGAGTATACGCCGAAAGATATCGACCGAGCCAGTTCTTCCGCAGATCGGTTTAATCGTGTCGTCGTGGAAGACTATATTCTCGTTGATTCAAGGCGAGCCGCATTTTTCGAAAAGTTTGTCGATGCGCTCCGCATCACACCTGAAAACTAGTTGTATCTAACAATGAAAAGGCATTTTTCACAAACTTGACACAATGATATCGTTTTCACCTTGTTCTTTTGACAAAACGCTAAATAAGGTCTATTCATCACTTGAACATCTTATAAGATGGAAGTATGATAATAAGTGAACAGACATTGTGAAGTTTTGAACAAAAGAAAGCGAGGTTTCTACGATGAACGAGGTAGAAGCATTAGAAGGATTAAGAAAAAAAGCCGTCAAATCGACGCAAATGTTACAGCTGCGTCCACTAGAATATTTGGTTCGAGCGATGCTGGCTGGCGTTTTCATTGGTTTTGCAATCATATTTACACTTAAATCAATCAACGGTTTTTATTTAAATGAATCACCTGTCACGACACTTGTCGGTGGATTGACGTTTGGTGTTGCGCTCGTCTTGATTGTTTATGGCGGAGCAGAATTGTTCACCGGAAACACGATGTACTTTACGACATCGACGATGCGTGGTTATACATCGAAAATGGATACGTTTAAAGTATGGACGCTTTGTTTTATCGGAAACGGACTCGGCGGATTGGCATTTGCTTTACTGTTTTCACAAACGGGAATCATTCAGGAACTCGGGATGGACAACTGGTTGTTTGCCGTATCGGAGACGAAGATTCACCATACGACATGGGAAATCTTTACCCGAGCGATTTTTTGCAACTGGATGGTCTGTCTAGCGATTTTCATTCCAAAAAACATGAAAAATGAGTTAGCACAAATCATGATGATGATGATCCTCGTGGCTGTTTTCTTTGCCTCTGGATTTGATCATGTCATTGCTAACATGGCATTGTTCTCACTTGCTTTAGTCGTACCGCACCCAGAAGCGATTTCGTTTGCTGGAGCAATCCACAATCTGATTCCTGCCTTGTTTGGAAACATCATCGGCGGAGCACTTTTCATGGGAATGATCTACACATGGCTCAATAAATCAAAATTAGAAGTCGATCAATCGGATCAAGAAGCAGCAACGATCAATATCGCTTCAAAACAAAAAGCTTAAAAAATGGCCCGGGTTCGATGGGCTTGACCATACACAAAGAAGGATCCGATGAAAAAATCGGATCCTTCTTTGTTATGAATGGGTGTAGGACATGATCTGATTCGGTTACTCCAGATGCTGAAAACGATCGACATCTGCCGCCAGGTCTTCATAGATGGCTTCGACGATTTGTGCATCGTCGAATAATCCTAAGATGTTTTCATCCGGTAAGGCATCAACCGGAGACGTGAAATATAGAACGGCTGTCAATAACAATTGTTCTTGCTCAGGTTGCATCTCAAAGCGTTTCGTATACAGCGCCCGTAACATTTCAAGTAATTGTTTGAGTTGGAAGTAAAGGACAAGTTCCGCTTCACGTTCGATATCCGAACCATCTTCTGACGCGATATCCGTTGTGAGTCGCGCCAATCCGAGTTCGCCTTGAATCAATAAGTCTTCCTGTGCTTTCGTATTTCCGACAGCTGTTAATGCTTGTCGGTGAAAATAGGTGTACGCAGATTTAAAATCGCCTGGTGTAAATTCCATCATCAACACTCCTTCTGTATCTCTAGTTTCACCTTATTTCTTGCAAAATTGCAACTATTTCGTGAAAATAAGAGTAATAGTTGAAAGGGGATTACATAATGCCGACTCAAGAACAGTTAAAAAAGTATGCCGCACTTGCCGTACGAACAGGAATCAACCTACAAGCAGGTCAACAATTGGAAGTTCGTGCCGGAATCGAAAATGCACCGCTCGTACGTGAAATTACGCGTGTTGCGTATGAAGTGGGAGCTTCTAACGTATATGTGCAGTGGTCTGATGACGAAATGACGAAAATTCGTTACTTCGACGCACCGGAAGATTCGTTTGACGCCTTCCCGGATTGGTTAACAGCACGATTCGATCAGTTGGCAGAGGAGAAAACAGCATTTTTATCTGTTGTCAGTGAAGATCCTGACCTATTGAACGGAGTCGAATCGAGCCGGATTGCCCGTGCCAACAAAGCAGCAGGTGTTGCATTAGCCAACTGGCGTAAATTCGTCATGAGCGATAACGTAAGCTGGTGTGTCATCGCAGCGCCTTCGGATGCTTGGGCGGCTAAGGTATTCCCGGACTCTGAACACGCTGTGGAGGACCTGTGGGATGCTATCCTGAAGGCGACACGCGTTGATCAAGCCGATCCAGTCGCAGCGTGGGAGCAACATGACACGAACTTGCGGACAAAAGCGACGTTCCTAACTGAAAAAAAATATAAAAAATTACATTATGCAGCACCGGGTACAGCATTGACGATTGAATTACCAGAGCGTCACGTCTGGCTTGGCGGTGGTGGACCAAATGCCGATGGAGTTGATTTCATCGCGAATCTGCCGACGGAAGAAGTCTTCACATTACCGAAAAAGACAGGTGTGAACGGTCATGTTTCGAGTACGAAACCGCTCAGCTACAGCGGGAATCTGATTGATGGGTTCACGTTATGGTTCGAAGACGGAAAAATCGTTAAAGCAGAGGCAAAACAAGGACAAGCAGCACTGAACGAATTGATTTCACTGGACGAAGGTGCACGTTACCTCGGCGAAGTAGCGCTCGTTCCACATCATTCACCGATTTCAGACTCTGGGATTTTATTCTATAACACGTTGTTTGACGAAAATGCATCGTGTCACTTGGCGATCGGCCGTGCCTATTCGACCTGCCTTGAAAACGGACCAAGCTTATCGAATGAGGAATTGGCTGATCAAGGTGCCAACGACTCGATGACACACGTCGACTTCATGATAGGTTCAGGTCAGATGTCGATCGATGGAGAACTAGTGGATGGGACTCGTGAACCATTGATGCGCGACGGAAACTGGGCAATCTAATCCATTCTAAAAAGGGAGTAGGCGGACACGTTAATCGTGTTGGCCTACTCCCTTTTTTTGATTCAACTGTGTAATTCTTCGCCAATGATTTTTACTTCCGGTTCCAGTAAGATTCCGAATTTTTCTTGAACGGTTTCCTGCACGTGTCGGATGAGCGAAATATAGTCTGTTGCTGTCGCATCTTTAATATTGACGATGAATCCGGCATGTTTTTGAGAAACTTCAGCACCACCGATCCGTGCGCCTTGTAAACCGCTGTCTTGAATCAATTTACCGGCAAAATAACCTTCCGGACGTTTGAAGACACTCCCGCAAGACGGATATTCAAGTGGTTGTTTCGTCTCACGTTTATGCGTCAAGTCATCCATCATTTCTTTGATCAAGTCAGGATCACCTTCTGTGAGTGAAAAGCGTCCTTCTAAAATGATGTACTCCTTTTTCGAAAAACAGCTTGATCGATACCCGAGCTCAAGTTCCTCGTGGGAGATGTTCAACAGTTCGCCTTTACGTGTCAAGACCGTCGCGCTGTGGAGGCAGTCCTTTACTTCGCCACCGTAAGCTCCAGCATTCATGATTAAAGCTCCGCCAATCGTACCGGGAATACCACAGGCGAACTCAAGTCCACTCAAAGCATGGTCATACGCAACACGTGATGCTTGGATGATTGCAGCGCCACTTTGGGCAACGAGTTCATGTCCTTCAACAGAAATATCGGTTAGTTTTTCGAAAGATAAGACGATTCCACGAATACCACCGTCACGAACGACAAGATTCGAACCGTTTCCGAGCATCGTCAGAGGGAGTTCGTGTTCATAGGCATAACGAACAGCAAATGCTGTTTCTTCATACGTCGACGGAATGAGGAACAAATCCGCCAGCCCACCCATTTTAGTGTACGTATGGTTTTTTAAGGGTTCATTAATCAAAACGGCTTCTTTTGCGATACCTTCATATAATCCAGCTAATAATTGCTCAGTCATCATGTCTCAGTCCTTTTTCATAAATTCCATTCAGCAAAAAACGCTCAAAATATATTTTACACTAATTCTATGATTGATGTTTAGCATACTGTCCCCAAAATACAGACTTGACAGATAAAAAGCAAGCTGTACTTTAGAAATAGGATTGAATTCTCTTCAAAGTATGGTGATTTTCTTTAAAATAAAAATAATATGATCATGAATGAATAAAAGAAAAAAGGGGAAAAATAAGACAAAGGCTTGGTATTTAAAAAGGGGGATTTCAGATGGAGAGTGAACGGTTAGAGATGCGACCATTTTCAGAAGAAGATTTTACCTTTTATAAAACACTTGTCCAAAATGAACGCGTCATGCGGTACATCAATGGCGGGACGGCACTAGAAGAGACGGAAGCACGAAGTTGGTTCGAACGACAATTCGAACGATATGAAGACGACCGGCAAACTGGTTTTTTATTGTTGGAAAAAAAAGAAACACGCGAACCGGTCGGTTTTGCCGGACTCATTCTTCAAGAAGTGGATGGTGTCGAGGAATTAGAGGTTGGATATTGGCTGACACCGATTCATTGGAAGGTCGGATATGGTCGAGAAGCAGCGAACCGGTTGATGCGCGAAGCGTTTGAAAGAGGGCACGATCGTTTGATTTCAATTATTCATCCAGAAAATAAATCTTCCCAAAATGTCGCGCGGGCGAATGGGTTACAATGGGAAAAGGAAACAGTTTTCAATGGAATTCCAGTCGTCATCTATTCTTGTCGCTTATCCCGGCTGTTTAGAGGATGAGCTATGAAATGGTAGAGGAGCGAAGTCATTCATGTACCAGACCACGTTGATCACATTTAATGAGTTAACTGTCTCAAGCTTATATCAGTTACTGAAGTTACGAACCGATATCTTCGTCGTTGAACAAGACTGCCCGTATCCCGAGCTCGACAATCGTGATCAAGACGCGTTACATGGTCTTGCTTATGAGGGAGAGAAGTTAATTGGTTGCTTGCGGATTTTACCGAGGAAGTCGTCCGGAGCAGTTGCGATCGGACGTGTTGCCGTGCAAGTCGATTACCGATCGCATGGAATAGCAAGAAGACTGTTAAACGAAGCGATTGCGTATCTTCAAGAGCAAGGTGAGGTCTTGATTGATCTTCAGGCGCAGGCGCACCTGAAAGAGTTTTATGGTTCATTTGGATTTGAAGAGAAATCAGAGATTTATCTAGAAGACGGTATCCCGCATCTGGATATGCAGATGCAGTTAAGGGAAGTTCCAAAAAGACTTCAGGAATAGGGCGGACGAACCGATGATGATAGCAGGAAGAACTCTATCTGGAGGTGAGTCAGTCATTGAAAAAAGTACTGGTCATTCTCGCGTTAAGTCTGATCGGAGTGTTATCGTTTGCTGTCGGTATCTCATATGCTGAACTTCAAAGTAGCCAACGTAGTTCGGAAAAGCAACTGGCTAAGATGTTACAAACCCGGCATGGCATCGATCAGACATCATTGTTAGAAGTGAAGGCCTCGTTTTCATTTCGACATCGGCAAGTGATTCAGGTCCGTTTACGTGGTGAACCCGCCGTTACCTATGAATTCATTCAACCTAAACGACAACTTGAGTATGTCGGTTCGGTTGGAACAAGTGTCGAAAAGGTTGGACAGCAGGATGAAGCCTTTCGAAATTCGCACTTGAAAGTGAGTGGAAAATAAAAAATCTTGGTGCTATTCTCGAAGCAGAGAAGCACCAAGATTTTTTTTGAGTCTTTCAAGAAGAATCGATATTGCGTACACTACGAAGAGAGACATCATTCAGGAGGAAACTTATTATGAGAAGATTTATAAAAAACGAAGCAATCGCCCCTGCGATCCACGCCTTTCGGACGCTCGAGCGTACGGACTTTCATACATACAATCAGCAATTAACACCAGAAGAACGCCGCGCACTGAACTTTATCGGGCGAGCGATCTCTCTGCAATCCAGTGAACACCTCGCTTTGGCACTTGAAACAAAGCAGCCGATGATGGACTTAGATCGTCTTCTGGTCGAATTAACCCAAGTGGATCAAAGGGTCTCTCTATTTCGACAGTTACTTGCGAATGGCTTAGATCTTAATCAACTGGTGACGATTGACGGACATCGTTCGCTTGTCAGGCAGCCGCTCTCTTTCCCGGTAGGCTTATATACAGTCTACAATCATGAGTTATTTACGATAGCTCTCGAAGCCGGATTAGATCTTACGTATACGACGACATTACAGCGGAGCGATCGTTTTCTAGAGACCGATGAAATCAATACGCTCGACATCGTATTGTTACTGACACATGAAGAGGAACTGGACGAAAAGAGTCTCCACTTGTTCGAGCATTCGACGACAGTAGGCTTGGTCGAACGATTACACCGTTCAACGTCTAAAAGTTTGCAATCGATTATTGAGGACACCAATTACGGGGTCTCTTTCCGCTACGCCAAACATTTCCCATTGTTTTATGCCGTCGTTGGTCGTCAGACGGAGCGGTTCCCCAAAATGTTGGAAGACGCATTGAAGGATCCAAATCACCAAGAAATCATCAAGGATGCCTTACTCGCCTTTCATAATTATCAACCAGGTCTTGCAGTGAGTTTAGGGGAGGCCTATTATGAAAACTTATTTGAAATCGGGAATCAATTGAAGTCGCGAGGCCATGTTGATTTTAATGCAGTAGACGATCAATACGTGTTAGCGGAGTATTTCGACATCGTGCAACGATTACGTGGTTAAGAGGGAACCTTCGCACGAATAACGATGCCAATTTGAAAAGACTTGAATATCACAAAAAGCATCGGGCTGATAAAGGCGAAGAGCATCTTGGTGAGTCGAAAAGCAATACACTTCAAAAGAAGAGATATTCTTTTTGTGTAGTTTTGTCTGGAACGTGTCTAAGATACGCCGTCCATATCCTTGGTGTTTGAGTTGAGGTAGACAGGTGATTTCCAGAAGCCGAACGGTTTGTTTATGTTTTTCAATCAGGATCGTTCCGACGATGGTTTTGTCATCATAAACGAGATAGGGTAAAGCACCTTGATCGATTAAGTAATCGAGATGTAAAGTGTCGTAAGGAAACAGGAACTCGGAGTCACAAGTCGCATCGTTCCGGATGGTCAAGAATAACTGACGATTACGTAGTGTGAGTGGTTTGAACTGGACAGAAGGAACCCGATCATGGGTGAGACCGATTAAACGAAACTGTTCACTGGATAACTGGTAACCTAACGATGCCCAAGTGGAGACGAATCCGAAGTCATGTGGAGGTATGATTTGTACATCGATGTGTTGAGGGGAGAGGGAGATCGCTTCGGAGTGTACATGTCGTGCGAGATAGCGAAATGCATGTAGATCGGTATAAGCTGCATTCAAAATCTGGATGGAGTGTTCGAGGACATGGAAACCAAGTGTAGCCGAGACGTGATCCTCTTTCCAAACGGTCCATTGGTGCTGTTCAGTCGGTTGACAGGATAACGATAAAGGGAAAAAACGATTGTTGTGGAGCAACCGATGCACTAAACGACGCTGCTGATGGGACAATTGTCGGTAAGACAAAATATTCATATCCTAGACGCCCTTTCAAAGAAAATGAAAGCCAGTACGTATAGTATACAAATAAATGTTTATTAAATGGTTTTATTTTGAAATTTAAGGTAAATATTTAGGTGGTGAAGAGATGAAAAAAACATGGATTGCATTAAGCTTCTTTTGGATCATTTTAGCGATTCCGATACAAGCACAGGAAATCGAAAAAAACGAACCGAGTGTCCGAGAATCGACGACGTACGGAAGTTACGGGACGATGGATGAAATCATCACCGATCAAAAGGAACCGACGTATGACGGTTTTGATTCACCCAATGACATGGCTTTTTTGTTTGCCTGTATCGCATTACTTGCGACGGTTGGATTAGGAATTGTCAACGCAACAGACTAATGCTAGAAAAAGACGCAGACCTCTCTACGATATGCAGAGTCCTGCGTCTTTTAGTTGATTATTTATCAAAAATGAATGTGTTTTCTTCGACCGACGCGCTCGATTCGTTCATGCTCCTCCTCTAATCCAGCTTGTTCAAGCAGGTCGAGATAATAACGAAATGGCGTCGAACGATGTGAAAAATAAGGGATGTATTCTGTGAATAACATGGCCTCGGCCCGTTCTAGTTCACGTAGAGCAATCAAGGCGTGCAGTTCGGCGAAGCGGATTTCTTGATACAGCAATAACATGTCAGCATCCACACGAACTTTCATCTGTAATTTTTTAGCATGGTTATTCAATAACGAGACATAGGATTCGCGTTCTGAGCTATTCGTACAGTGTGTGAGGACGGCGAGGAACAGGTCGCTCCGTTCTGTATCCACATCGATCGGCACCTTGACGGCCGTATAGATGGCGCGTTGCATCCACGTCTGATCGGGTGCTTCGAGCTTATAGTAGCCGACAAGCTCTTCGAACAATTCGACTTGTGTGACTTTAATCAGTCGAAACGGATCGTTACTCAAAAAGAGGGGCTCTTCTCCAGCTGCAGAGGAGAGTAAAAAAAAGAATTCCTCAAAGGCGACACGTGTCCCGTTTTTTCGACCGATGTAATGCCGTAAATGTTTGAGTAAACGTTTGGCTGTCACATACCAATTTTTTTGTTCACGAAGCGAAACGAGTTCGTTTGCCTCCAGATAATGAAAATCATAAGCAAGTTGAATAAATTGTTCCGTTTGTTCAATCGTCTGCTCGACGGTCGGTTGTTCTTGTTCCTTCTGCAATCCTTTATACTTAGCGAACTGAGATAACATCAAATCGAGTTCTTTTTCTTCGATGACTTGTTTGGGGAGTTGGCGATAGATTTCTACGATGATGTCGCGAAGGGTCGTATCGCCATATTGTTCGAGTAAAAGACGTAGTTTACGAATTCTCATGATCGCCCTCCTTCGACAAAAAGACACAATACTTCTTTTATCCCTTTCCCGATTTTTTTATAAATCGAACATCTTTCATTTGCACTTTGAGTTCATGTTTGCCTATCGTTAAGAGAATCATTAATTCAAAGGGGCGATTATTCATGAACGAAACTATTCAACATTTACTTAATCATCGGTCGATTCGGAAATTCAAGACCGACCAATTGGACCAGGAGACAATCAATATTCTAGTCCGTTCGGCGCAGGCAGCATCGACATCTTCCTATCAACAGGCTTATGCCATCATTGGAGTCGAAGACGACACCATCAAACAACGACTAGTCGAAGTAGCGAGTGGTCAAACATATGTCGCGGAAAATGGATATTTCTTTGTCTTCTGTATCGATTATCACAAACATGTCTTAGCAGCTAATCTGGCATCAGGGGCAGTCGATCGGACCGTCGAGACAACGGAAGCACTGATTGTCGGAGCAGTCGACGCAGGACTTGCAGCACAAAACCTGGTCGTGGCAGCAGAGTCGTTAGGGTACGGTACGGTTTACATCGGATCACTGCGAAATGATGCGGCGAAAGTAAGTGAACTGCTGGCTTTACCAGATCATGTCGTCCCGTTGTTTGGTGTCGCGGTTGGTGTACCGGACCAAGAGCCGGGTAAAAAACCCCGCCTTCCGATGGATGCGGTCTTCCACCGGAATACGTATACTAATGACGAGACGATGCGTCAGTTGTTGACTCAATATGAAGAAGAGACATCTGCTTATTACGGAGACCGGACCGACGGGCGACGGACGGAAGGCTGGGTCTATCAGATGGCAGCTTCAATGAAGGAACCAAAACGGACGTATCTCCGTCATTTCTTACAGGAAAAACACTTATCGCGCGATTAAAACGGAGGTAGCTTATGGAAGAATTTCACTCGGGACGTTCCCGGTTAGAACGAAAACGTCAAGAAGGGTTACGTGAGTCAGAAGAGCATCCTCATGGAGAGCAAGAACAGGAACCGAACGAGGCTGGTCCGAGGCAGGAACAATCTGCTAGTCAGCGTTATTTAGATAATCCGCCCATTGAACGGAAAAAGCAGACGGCAGGTGCCCGACAAACAGCAGGTCAACGGCGCCTTCGGACGGGATTCGGCACAGTGTTTCGCTCGGGAAACCGGTTTGCGGTTGTGGTCAAAAACCGATTGAATCAACGACGTTCGTCACGTAACCGCCGGACGGACGAACCAAGTGCTTCTCGTTCGTCCGATCGTGCTTTAAAAAAGCAGCCGGCCGCAAAAAAGAAACGACGTTTTAAAGGGAAACTGATTGGTCTCATCATGCTTATCTTAATCGGACTCATCGTTTTCGGTTCACAACCATTTACATTCCTGCTGATTGGTAGTGATGCACGACCAGGAGAATCGTTACGGGGATCGCGGTCAGACTCGTTGTCCGTCATGCAGTTCGTTCCCTTATCACGGACGATTCAACTGACGTCGATTCCGCGAGATACGTATACACCAATTGCTTGTGAAGACGGGAAAAAAGATAAGATTACACACGCGTTCGCCTACGGAGGTGAAGACTGTACAAGTAGTGCCGTCAGTGAACTGCTCGATCAAGACATCGATAGTAAAATCGTCATTTCCTTTGATAGTTTTATCGGTTTGATCGATGAGATTGGTGGGATCGACCTTGTATCGACAGGAACATTCTCCGAACAAGATGCCAGTGGAAAAGCCAATCAGTATACGTTCCAAAAAGGAAAAGAATATCATATGGACGGAGCGATGGCACTGGCCTATTCCAGACACCGGAAATCAGATACCGACGTTGCCCGCGCGAATCGTCAATCTGAAGTCATCCAAGCCGTAGCGACAGATTTGATGAAGCCGACAGGTTGGTCAAGTATTCCTGATGCAAACCGCTATATGAAAGAAGAGATGAATCTAGACGTCAGTGTTCGTCAAATGATGACGGCTGGCTTGTCACTTGCCTTGTTGTCGGAGCGTGAACACCTTGAAGTCGAAGGTGTCAGCGAACGGATGAATGGTATCTTCTATGATTTCCCAAAGGAAAAAGAACTGAAAGAACTGCGTGCGAAACTCGATACGACATTTTACGGGACGCTAAAAAATGATTAATTTTTCAAAAGGGGTTTGTTCTTTCTCGAACAGTGGAAATTACTAAAGGTGACTAATCTATCGAGGAGGGACCTATCATATGAAAGTATTAGTTGTAGGTGCATCAGGTACAATCGGAGCTCGTGTCGTCAAGTCGCTAGCAAAAGGTCATCAGGTCACTGTCATCGTACGGCATCAACATTTAGTCGAACGATTTGAGAAACTGGGTGTCAAGGCGCACTATGTCGACATCGAAACAGAACTCGAAAAAGTCATCGAACATGGCGTTTCCGGACAAGATGCTGTCATTTGTGCGGCAACGGCCGGTGTCGACGGAGAAGCGACGGAAATCGAGTTGCTCGACCGGACGGTGGCCTTGAAAACGATTGATGCTGCGAAAAAGGCGCGTGTTCGTCATTTCGTCCTCCTCAGTGCCTATGGCGCTGATCGTCCAAATCAGTTTAAAAAAGAAATGTATCCGTTCTATGCTGCGAAAAATGCGGCTGAAGAGCAGGTCGAGCATAGTGGCCTGACTTATACCATCATCTGTCCAGTCGATATCGTCGATGGAGAAGGCCGCGGATTGATTGAAGCAGATGAAGACTTAAAGGATGTCAAAGAAGCAACGATTTCGGAAACGGACGTCGCTTCAATTCTTGTCGCTTCTGTCGATAACCGGGCTGTGTTCAATCGCCGCCTGGAGGTCAAACAAGGCAAAACAGCGTTAAACGAAGCACTTGGTGGAGATGAAGCAGTAGGTAGTGTCAAGGATAACCGACAAGTGAAAAAACAATTACCACGTTACAACTAATAGTCATTCAAGATAAAATTCATGAAGTTCTATAGGGTTCACAAATAGAGTGTCCGATTCCGATTAGGAATTTGGACACTTTTTTTGTCGCAAATATAGGGAACGATTCTGCTAAACTAGAGGAATAGAGGAGTGGAGAAATCAGTGAAAAAATATGTATTGTATCTTCTGATGACAGTTGTCGTTTCAGGTGTCGTCTACACCAGTTATAGCACATACGAAACCAAACAAGATCAGCAACAAATTCAAGCGAAGCAACAGGCGGAAGGGGGACTTGAAACAGGAATGAAAGCACCTGACCTCGAATTAGAACAAAATGGTCAACCCGTCCGTTTAACCGACTTGACGGATCAACTCATCATCATTAATTTCTGGGCAACCTGGTGTCCTCAGTGCCGGCAGGAAATACCAGAGTTAAATCGGTTTTCTGAATCTACGAACATTCCTGTATATGGGATTAACGTGACGACTGCAGAAAGGCGATTGACGGACGTCGAACAGTTTCTAAAGCAAACACCCATCACCTACTCTGTCCTTTATGATACGAAGGGACAGTCTGAAAAAGATTACCGCTTAGTTGCGATGCCTGCGACCTATATCATTGATCGGACAGGAACGATTGTCGGCAAGCATGTAGGACCGGTTACGGAAAAGATGTTACAGGAAATGGTGCAGAAGATCGGAGGATAAAAGCATGGAACTGTACTGTGGTGTCTGTACGTATCACCAAAGCATTGAAGTGGGACAAAAAGAAGAATGGAAGTCTTTTCCGTCCATGTTGACATATGGGATCGAACATTCTACTTCCGCCTTGCCGTTTTTATTCGTACCGCCTTATCAGGAACCGTTAGTCAGCCGTCAGCAGATTGATGACCGAATCCGGGCCGATCTCATTCGCGCGTATCATGCGCATATTGATGAGATTGAAGAAGGGTGGGTCCCCCATCAATATGATTTATTCCAATGTCCGACTTGTCATGAGATCTCGACCCGCTTTTGGTGTGCCTTATTGCTGGAAAAAGAAATTATCGAACCGACACATCAATGTGAACGGGATGGATCCGTATTAACGCGACTATCGTTGGATGATGTCGCGCAGACCCCTTGTCCGAACTGTTGTGAACAAACGCTCCATGTCCGGTAAACACCAAAAAAAGCCATCTGTATGCAAGAAAGGACTAACAAGAGACAGATTGTCTATTGGTCAATTCTCACGGACAGAAGGCTTTTTATGTGTCAACCCATTTGCCGAAACGAAAATGTTTGAAAGGAAGACTGCGTAGAACTAGATGCATCAATTGAGTAACTTGAACCATCGAATAATATTGTATCACCAAGCCTTGCCTCAGTCGGCAGATAGCGGCGTGGGATGAAACTTGAACCGTTCTCCCAGAGAAGAACAGCATATTTTCCATCAAGCCGTTCCAGTGTGCCACGTTTGATCATAATCGAACTCCTCCTACAAAATTACACCGAAGGCATCCCAAAAGTCGGGTGCAAATTTCTCTCTTTATAATTCGTTGTAATTTTTTAATCTTATGTTTGGTATATTCCCATTTCCCTTTAGATCTACACATCTTTATTTGTGATTGATGAATTCTGTACAGTTTTTGCCAAACAAATCGAAAGTGAAGAAGAGTCAAATACGTTTTTTCTCAAAAAAAGTAGAACTGAATAAACAGTTCTACTCGGAAAAATTATGAGGTGAAGGCGCGAATTAAGCGGCCAAATCCTGTGCAGGTTTTTTAGTGGGACGGGTGAAAGCAAACACGAATGTAAAGAATGGTGAAAGCAGCAAGAAAAACGCAAACGGCACGTACGCTGTGACCGGGACACCAAGTGTCGATGCGAAAAATGCGCCGGATACGCCCCAAGGAATCAATGGATTGACGAGCGTCCCACCATCTTCTAGGGCGCGTGACAAGAAGCGTAGATCAATCGAACGGTCTTCAAAAATCTTTTTGAATGCTTGTCCTGGCAACAAGATGGACAAGTACTGTTCCCCCGCCATGAAATTGACACCAATGGAAGCGAGAGCAGCAGATGAGATGATGCTCCCGTCGCGTTTCAGTCTAGAAACAGTGTGTTCGATGATGACATCGATGACACCGATCCCGCGAAGAACACCACCGAAAGCCAAAGCTAACATGACAAGAGAGACGGACCACATCATCGATTGAAGACCACCTTTACTGATGATATTAGAAACGGTCTGATTTTCAGTTTCTAACTTCAAACCATTTTGAATGACACTCATCCATTGTCCGATATTCCAATTTCCTTGTGTCAGCCCGGTTAACAGCAGTCCACTCAACACACCAACGATTAGTGTTGGGACGACAGGTGTCTTACGTAAAGCGAGGATCATCACAAGAAGCGGTGACAGCAGTGTCCACGGTGATAAATCAAACAACCGAGCTAGTTCTTGTTGGGTCGAGCCGATCGTTTCTGAATCAATCGAACCGTCACCTCGTCCGAAAATAAAGAACAAAATAAAAGTGATGGTAATCGCTGGAATGGTCGTACCCATCATGAAACGGATGTGATCAAACACCGAAACATTGACGATACCTGGTGCAAAATTTGTCGTATCCGACAATGGAGACATCTTGTCGCCAAAACAAGCTCCACTGATGATGGCACCGGCGGCAAGTGCCGGGTTGACACCAAGTGCAACGGCAATCCCCATTAAAGCGACACCTACGGTCCCGATCGTCGTAAACGAACTACCGGTAAACGTTGACACAATCATTGTGATGATCAAAGCACTTGGAGCAAACCAGGTAGCAGACAGCGTTTCAAGTCCAAAATGGAGAAGTGTCGGAACGGCACCACTCATCATCCAGACGGCAATCGTCATCCCGACGAGTAACATGATTAAAATTGGTTTGATGGCTTCACGAATCCCGCTGATCATATGTTGTTCAAGCTGTTCGTATCCAAAACCACGGAAAGCGGCATAACCTGTGATGAAAATCAAACTCGATAAAATGGCAAGATGCGGTTCGGCTTTGGCACCGAATAATACAGATAATAAGATGATGATACTGATTCCTAGGATAGCTGCGGACTCACGAAAGGATATGCGCATGCTTCCACCTCCTTAATTCTATGTTGCGTTTATGCTTGTTTGCTTTTACGTACGAAAGTAAAGAACAGTTGTTATGTTATCGGATATGAGAGTATTCGTCAACTATCTAGATTTTGCTGGAAAACGACAAAATAAATCAAAATGTGACGATTTTTTGTCGTAAACGCTTTCTTTTTTTAAAGAAATCTTGCACAATAGGAAATAAGAGATGTCTATTTTGTGAACAGGAGGGATTACATATGTTTACTGCAATTTTTGTCGTCGTCATTGCTTTAATGGGCGTTAGTGTTTTTGGGATCGATCATCTAGTCGCACAACGAGCAGAAAAAAGATAAATGAAAAAACGTAAAAAAGGCTTTGATCAGTTACATCGAGTGAGATGTCATTGATCAAAGCCTTTTTCTGTGTCTTAAAATAAATAAAAATACAATTGACAGTATAAATATTCATATGTTTAAATCGAGTTATCATTTATTACGAAGGAGTTTCGAAGATGAAGTGTACGATTGTTGGAGCAACGGGATACGCTGCGATTGAATTGATACGAATGATTGAACTACATCCTTATCTAGAAATCGTTTCATTGGTCAGCGACTCGATGACAGACCAAGACATTAATCATTTATACAGTTTTATGAATAAAAACAACTATTCACGTTTGGCTAGGTTTTCGGTGGAACATATTGAAGAGGTCGAGACGGACATTCTATTTTTAGCGACACCAAGCGGTATTTCGATGAACTATGTGAAACAGTTAGGCAATTGGAAGGGGACAGTGATCGACTTAAGTGGTGATTTACGTCTGGAAAAAACAGTGTATGAAAAATGGTATGGCCATGAAGGAGTTGACCGTTTGATCCAAAGAAAGGCGACATATGGATTAACTGAATGGAAACGAGATCAAATCAAGCAAAGCCGGCTCATCGCGAATCCAGGCTGTTATGCGACGGCGATTTTACTCGGATTGTTGCCGCTGCTTGCGGAAGAAATGATTGATCCGGCGCAGATCATCGTTCATGCGAGCTCCGGATTATCCGGTGCAGGAAAAACATTGACGGAACAGACCCATCACGTTCGGTCGAGTGAAAACGTTCGATTATACAAAATGAACCGTCACCAGCATATTCCGGAAATCGAATCCATCGCCGAAGATATCACCGGCCAAAAAATCATGATATCGCTGGCTACTTATTTAGTCCCCCTCAATCGGGGAATCATGGCGACGATGACGCTACAACCACTTGTCGAGAAAACAGAAGCAGCATGGCGGGCGTGGTTCAGTGAAAAGTATGAAAATGAACCGTTCATCCGGATTGGACAAGCAGAACCGGAAATCAAATCGGCAGCCGGTAGTAATTATTGTGACTTGTCCGTGTATGTCGATCCGAGAACCGGAAGATTGACGGTCGTGTCTGTCATCGACAATATGCAAAAAGGTGCAGCGGGACAAGCCATTCAAAACGCCAATGTCGTATGTGGATATCCAGAGACACTAGGTCTGACACAACAGCCATTCTTTATATAGAGGGGATCATGACTATGTTAAATGCACAACTGACATCACCGTTGACCGTAACGACACCAAAAGGGTTTAAAGCAACAGGAATCCATGTCGGACTTAGACGAAAACGTAAAGATTTAGCGCTTTTATTATGTGAAGGGGGCGCTGAAGCAGCAGCCGTCTATACGACAAATCAAGTTCAGGCGGCACCCATCACGGTGACGAAACAAGCGATGGCAACTTCAGGGGGAAAAGTACATGCTGTTTTGGTTAACAGTGGGAATGCCAATGCGTGTACAGGACAACGCGGACTCGAGCATGCCTATGCCTCGCAACACGCCGTTGCGGAACAGTTTCAATTAGCGCCTGAACATGTCGTCATTGCCTCAACGGGTATCATTGGTCAGCCGATGGCGATTGATACGTTATTACAAGGAATCGAACAGTTGAAACCGGATATCGAGGAAACACAGGCGGAAGACTTTGCGACAGCGATCTTAACGACCGATACGGGGACTAAGACGGCTGGGCGACAAGTGCTACTAAATGGCAAGGTCGTCTCGGTTTGCGGAGCCGCTAAAGGTTCTGGCATGATTCATCCGAACATGGCGACGATGCTTGGGTTTTTAACGACGGATGCTTCAATTGATGCTGTTTTTCTCCAAGATATTCTAAAAACGGCCGTGAATCGGACATTTAACTGTATTACGGTCGATGGAGACAGTTCGACGAACGATATGGTAATGATCCTGGCGAGTGGTGCTGCGCAAACAGAATCGATTGAACAGGGAACAACAGAGGCGGATCAGTTCCAACAAGCCGTTGACCAAGTCTGTCAGGATCTAGCGAAACAAATTGCGCGCGATGGAGAAGGGGCTACGAAACTGATTGAAGTCAAAGTAAATGGTACAAAAGACGAGTTGCTTGGTCGAAAGATTGCGAAACAAATCGTAGGCTCATCGCTCGTGAAGACTGCGATTTTTGGAGAAGATGCCAATTGGGGACGTATCGTGGCTGCGATCGGGAGTATCGATGAACCGATTGATGTCAGTCAAATCGACATCCGGATCGGGTCTCAAACGGTGCTTTGTCAAAGTATGCCGGTCTTGTTTGACGAGACGGTAGCGTCGAATGAGTTAGCGGCAGACGTGGTCGAGATTGAAGTGAACTTGAATCAAGGGACGAAAAGTGGACATGCCTTCGGGTGTGACTTGACGTATGACTATATCAAAATCAACGCGAGTTACCGCACATGAAGAAACGAAAATTAATCAAACTGGGTGGAAGTGTGTTCGAACAATTGGATCCTCGCTATTACGAGGAGTGGTCCGAGTGGTTAGCTGCAAAAAATGAATTGATTTTCATGCATGGTGGTGGACCGGCATTATCTGCTTACTGTCGAGAACTCCAAATTGATTCCATATTCCAAGCGGGAGTCCGAGTGACGACGGCTGAAGTATTGCTTGGGGCAGAACGTGTTCTTGGCGGTGAAGTGCAATCAAAAATCGTCTATACGTTAAATCAATACAAGTTACCAGCGGTTGGTATAACGGGGATTGATGGAGCGAGCATCCGGGGTGAAAAACAACCGGAGTACGGAGCAGTTGGACAAGTCACGAAAATCGAAGATAAGTTATTTCACACACTCATGCAAACAGGCTTCATTCCTGTTGTCACGTCATTGATCACAGGTTCCGAGGGCACGCTGAACTGTAACGGAGATACGTGTGCCGTCGCGTTAGCCACGGAATTAACAGTAGATGAATTTGAATTGTTAACCGATGTGGCAGGAATCAAGCTAAATGGTTTAGATCAGTCGGAGGTGACGATTTCTGATTTACAGGCAGGACTCGAATCGACAGAAATCAATGGAGGAATGATTCCGAAGGCGGAGGCACTCATTGAAGCAGCACGACAAGGAATCAAACATGTCCGGATTCGCTTCGGACAAGATGTGACCAGTCCGGGGACGCAGGTGAAGGAGGAGAAAAATGAGCGCATTATTACCAACGTATCAGCGTCATGACATCGAACTTGTAAAAGGAAACGGGTCCTTTGTAACGGATACAAAAGGACAAAAATATCTGGATTTCATGATGGGAATTGCTGTTTGTAATACCGGACACCGTCATCCGTATGTCCAACATGCTGTGGAAGAACAGCTTCAAAAATTGTGGCATACATCGAACTTGTTTATCAGCAGTAAGCAGGAACGTGTTGCGGAATTATTGACGAAGGATAGTCACCTCAGTCATGTCTTCTTTTGTAACAGTGGGGCGGAGGCAAACGAAGGAGCTTTTAAGCTGATTCGAAAATGGACCCAAAAAACGGAGATCCTGACATTCAGTCAGTCGTTTCATGGTCGAACATTCGCCATGATGGCAGCGACGGGTCAAGAGAAGATCAAAGCCGGATTTGGAGAAATGGTTCCGGATTTTAAGCATCTCATGTTCAATGATTTTAAGAGCCTGGAGAGGATTACGGAACAAACGGCTGCTGTCTGGTTAGAAGTCATCCAAGGAGAAGGGGGAGTGATCCTAGCTGATAATGACTGGTTGCAGGCCTTGATGGAACAAGCCAAAAAATATGACGTTAAAATTGTCATCGATGAAGTCCAGACCGGTATCGGACGAACGGGATCACGTTATGCCTTTGAACAAACACCACTCCAGCCGGATATCATCACTATCGCTAAAGGACTCGCAAGTGGTTTTCCGGTCGGAGCAATCATTACGACACCGATTGCTGCTACAGTCTTTACTCCCGGTACACACGGATCGACGTTCGGCGGAAATCCGCTCGCGATGACGGCAGCGGAAGCGACACTCGATTTGTTGTTACCGGATGAACAAATGAAACAAGTTCTGAACAAAGGCACGTATCTCATGGAGCAGCTGGCACAGTTGCCGTCATCCATGATTCGTGAAGTAAGAGGACGCGGATTGATGATTGGTATTGAGTTTCATCAACATGTATCACCATTGATTCAAGCACTGCAACAAATAGGGTTATTGGTCGTCAGTGCCGGACCGAACGTCCTCCGATTGTTGCCGTCACTATTCGTCACCGAGTCAGAACTTGATCTGGCGATCGAAAAAATCAAATCAGTATGCCAACAGGAGGTCATGATGTGAAAACAGTAGGAACATTACAACTGGCAGATGGACAGGTGTATCCGGGGGAATTGGCCGGAACGGCATCGGTTCAAGGAGAGGTTGTCTTTTTTACCGGCATGACCGGTTACCAGGAAGTGTTGACTGATCCTTCCTATCGTGGACAGATTATCGTCTTTACCTATCCGTTGATCGGACAATACGGTGTTTCTGCGGCGGATTCAGAAAGTCAACAGATTCAAGTAGCGGGTGTCGTCGTTCAGACGCTTGCGAATAACGGAACCGAATCTGATTTGGCCGACTGGTTGGCAGCATCCGACATTCCTGTCCTCAGTCAAGTTGATACCCGTGCTCTCGTCCATCACCTGCGTACCTACGGCGATCAAGTCGGCTCCATCGGGCTGAACGAACAATCGTCTTCACAACCGTCGGATTTGATTGCAACGGTTTCGACAAAAACGCATCAGGTTCATGAGACGGATCAAGCGGACGGACACGTGGTCTGCCTGGACTACGGTGTGAAAAAATCGATGATTGACGCGCTCAATGCACGCCGGATGAAAGTGACGGTCGTTCCGTTTGATACCCCGAAATCCGTGATTGATGAATTAAAACCGGATGGATTACTCTTTTCAAACGGACCGGGTGATCCGGTGCAACTCGATCATCTGACGGCTGACATCAAACAGTTGGCAGTAGCGTATCCGACACTTGGCATTTGTATGGGGCATCAAATCATTGCCAAAGCCTTTGGTTGTCAAATCGAGAAGCAACATCACGGTCACCGCGGGGCGAATCATCCGGTTCGGGAACTCGCGACAGGACGTGTTTTCATGACTTCACAAAATCATGGCTATGTCGTTCAGGCGACGAGTGTCGAAGCGTCTGAACTTGTTCCTGCTTATCAACATATCAATGATGGTTCAATCGAAGGTCTGATCCATCCGGCTTATCCGATTTTGACCGTCCAGTTCCATCCGGAAGCCCATCCTGGACCTGTCGAAGCGATGGTGATTTTTGATCAATTCGTAGCGAGTATTTTAAAACAGGAGGTAGCGTATGCAAGATCATAAAAAAGTCATGGTCATCGGATCGGGTCCGATCGTGATCGGACAAGCAGCGGAATTTGACTATTCAGGGACACAGGCCTGTCAGACACTTCGGGAAGCGGGATGCGAGGTCATGCTGATGAATTCGAATCCGGCTACGATCATGACGGATCCGTCGACGGCGGACCATATCTATATCGAAGCGATGACCCTCGAGAAGGCCACTGCCATCATTAAGCGGGAACGTCCAACCCACCTGCTCGCGACGGTCGGCGGACAAACGGCCCTGAATCTGGCACTATCGCTCGAAGAAGCCGGTGTGCTCGATCAATATCAAGTTGAGCTGCTCGGCACCTCACTCGAAACGATTCGCGATGGCGAAGATCGTGAACGTTTTAAACAGCGGATGCTTGAACTCGGTCAGCCGCTCCCGATCAGTCAGACGATCGAGACACTGGCTGAACTAGAAGGATTCATGGAAACGTCAGGTGTTCCGCTTGTCATTCGTCCTGCCTTTACGTTAGGGGGAACGGGAGGCGGCATCGCCGAGACAAAAGCAGAAGCACGGGCGCTTGCCGCGAACGGGTTACAGGCGAGTCCGATTTCACAATGTCTGGTCGAAGCAAGCATTGCGGGATATAAAGAAGTTGAGTATGAAGTGATGCGGGATGCATTTGATACGACGATTATCGTCTGTAACATGGAGAATATTGATCCGGTCGGTGTCCATACGGGCGATTCCGTTGTTTTTGCACCGATTCAATCGATTTCTGATCAGATGAATCAACGGTTACGGACTGCTGCCCGAGAAATCGTCTCTGCGCTCGGCGTCGTCGGGGGATGTAACATTCAATTTGCGATTCATCCGACAGAACAAAAATATTATGTCATCGAGGTGAACCCACGGGTCAGCCGGTCTTCCGCACTGGCCTCTAAAGCAACGGGGTATCCGATTGCGAAATTAGCGACACGCCTTGCACTGGGAGAACGATTAGATGATTGTATCAATCCCGTAACGAAAGAGACGATGGCGAGTTTCGAACCAACGATGGACTATATAACAGCCAAAGTCCCTTGTTTTCCGTTTGATCTATTCCCAGAGAGCGACCGGGCACTCGGAACCCAGATGAAAGCGACCGGCGAAAGCATGGCGATGGGGAAAACGCTGGAAGAAGCGTTGCAAAAAGCTTGGCGGGGTGCGGGAATCGAACAGGCTCCGCTTTATCCGAGTTGGATGAAGCAAGCCGATACGACGGAACTGTGGAATGAAGTGAAGCAGATCACGGATCGTCGTCTGCTCGCGACAGCAGCGTTACTCGATCGGAAAGAAACGACCCTCGAGCAAGTCGTCGAACTGACTCAGATTCAGCCGTTGTTCATTACGGTGCTCGAAACCTTGTTGTCGATTCAGGCGACATTGGATCTTACTTCCGAGGATTCACTTTTAAAAGCGAAACGCCACGGATTTACGGATCAACAAATCGCGGATGTATTAGAAGTACCGGTTGATTCCGTCCAACAGAAACGTCAAGAATTTGGTATCCGACCAGCATTTCAAATGATCGATACGTGTGCAGCAGAATTTTCAAGTCCGACACCCTATTTCTATGGCAGTTGGTCGGGGCAGACAGAAGTCGCGCCATCGACTCAAAAAAAGGTGGCTGTTCTTGGGGCAGGTCCGATTCGAATCGGTCAAGGAATCGAATTCGATTATTGTTCGGTTCATGCCGTTCGTGCGCTCCAACAAAGTGGATTCGAAACGATTATGATCAATAACAATCCAGAAACGGTTTCAACGGATTTTGAAGTCGCCGACCGACTGTATGTCGAACCGTTGACAATCGAAGATGTAGTGCATGTGCTCGAGGCGGAAGACTGCCAAGAGGTTTTGGTTCAATTTGGCGGACAGACGGCAATCGCCTTAGCGGCTGAACTGGAACAACGTGGTTATCATCTACTCGGAACGACGGCAGATACGATTGATGAGATGGAAAACCGGGACCGTTTCTATCAATTTTTAGATCGACTCGACATAGCGCATATTCCTGGCCAAGAAGTCTCGAGTCATGTCGAGTTAGCGACCGTTGTGACTCAGCTCGGTTATCCGTTGATGATTCGCCCTTCCTATGTCATTGGTGGAAAAGGCATGCATCGTTTGAAAACAGCAGCGGACTTGGAAGTGCTGTTGCCTGAACTGTCGTTTCCGATTTTAGTGGATGCTTATATCGAAGGAAAGGAGTTCGAAGTGGATTGCATCTCTGATGGGATCACGACGTACGTTCCCATTATTATGGAACAGATTGAAGCCGCAGGTGTGCACTCTGGTGACTCGACGATGATCTTACCGCCGGTTTCGGCCACGCTGACGTTACAAGACAAAATCGAAGGAATTGCTAAAACCATCGGACAACAACTTGCTTACAAAGGAGCGTTCAACATCCAGTTCGTCGTCAAAGAGCAAAATATTTATGTCTTGGAAATCAATCCCCGTGCATCGCGGACATTACCGATTGTTGCCAAAGTCACAGGACAACCGTTACTCGAATGGGCAGTCCAGGCGGCGAGTGGGCAACATGTGCGTGCGTTACCTGGACAACGGATGAGTTTACCGTTCCACGCGGTGAAGACCCCGATTTTTTCGACGCTGAAATTACGTTATGTTGATCCGATGACGGGACCCGTCATGCGTTCGACCGGCGAAACATTACAGTGGACATTAACCGGTTTGGCAAAAGAACGTTTTGCCCATGATGAAACAACAAAAACAATGATGCTGAATCGGACTCTTCGAATTGCCGGTAAAGGAACGGAAGGATGGGCAGACGCAGTACCGTTAGACAACGAGACTGATTTTGATCGGTGTCAAGTGTTCTTCTCGATCAGCGAAGAGGAACAGGCACAACGCGCATTGGCTTTGACCAAGGGAGTTCTCGTCATCACCGAAAAACACCTGGCTCAGTATTTTGAGAGCATCGAGAAGATTGACATGCTCCCTGTGAAGCCGTTGGCGGAATGGATGACACGAAAGGAGCAAATCAAGTGACGAACACGAAACAGCAGGTACGACATTTATTGACTTTGGAAGAATTGACGGCGGAAGGATTAACCGATTTATTAGAACTGGCAAAAGCGGTCAAGCAAGCTCCAACGACGTATGCAGACACACTTAGCGGAAAAAAGGTAGCGTTGTTGTTTGAAAAAGCCTCGACGCGAACACGTATTTCGTTTGAAGTGGGTGTCATCGAGTTAGGGGGACATCCGGTTGTACTGAACGGATCAGACATGCAAATCGGGCGAGGCGAGTCATTGAGTGACACGATTCAAGTGATGAGTCGTTATGTCGATGCCTTGATGATCCGGACGTTTGCTCATGAAACGGTCGAGACACTGGCGACACATGGAACGATCCCGATCATCAATGGTTTAACGGACATGCACCATCCATGCCAAGTCTTAGCGGATTTACTGACGATTGAGGAACACTTCGGTCAGCGGACGGGGAAGGTATTGACCTATATTGGTGATGGGAACAACATGGCACATTCGCTATTGATCGGTGGAGCCTTAAGTGGGATGACGATCCGGATTTGTAGTCCTGCTGCTTACGCACCGGATGAGACGATTGTGGAGCAGGCGAAGCAACTGGCGAAAAAGACAGGTGGGAAAATCGAGCAATATACCGAACCGAACAAAGCCGTTGTTGGGGCGGACATCATTTACAGCGATGTGTTTGCGAGTATGGGACAAGAAGAAGAAGCTGCAAAACGTTTGGATGCTTTCGAGGGGTATCAAGTCAATCAAACGTTACTAAAGTTAGCCGTTGATGATGTGATTTTCTTACATTGTCTTCCTGCACATCGCGGGGAAGAAGTGACAGCGGAAGTCATTGATGGTCCTCACTCTGTTGTTTTTGATCAGGCGGAAAATCGTCTGCATGCCCAAAAAGCATTGATGATTGAATTAATGGGCTAATACGAAACGAGACAACGTCTGCCGCTTAATACAAGCGGCAGACGTTGTCTCGTTTTTTAATCGTATTGGCGTCGGGCAAGTTGCTCCGTATGTTCTTTTGTAATTTGGCGCTTGTTTTTTTCGTGTAAGCGGCTCATGAATGACGTCCGTTGCCAAGACGGAGACCAGTTCGATTCTTTTCCGGCACGCAAGGCTAAAATATAGTCATAACTGAGGTGAAGGCGTTCGATCATTTCGGTCCGGACGTCACAAATATGTCCGTGACCGGGAATGAGTAACTTGACTTCGTATTCGTAAATAAACGATTCAAGCAGTTCGAGCGTCGTCAAATATTCACTGGAATCATGTTCAATCAATGGGATTTCGACATCCGATGCATAATCGCCGCAGACAAGAATGTGCAGGGGCATGACGACAAAAGAGAGGTGTGTCGCTTCATGACCGGGCGTCAGGAAAAAAATCAACTTCGTTTTACCGATCGTCAACGTGGTTTCTGACTCTTCGATGACATGCATGATTTTTGGAAATAGGACAGGGGATTCGATGTAGTATTCATCATTAAAGTGTTGCACCTCTTCGAGTGCACCGGCCTGATCGACATCGATAAACCGGCGGGAAGCAATCGCGATGGCATCCTTGAAAGCATATGCCCCCAAAATATGATCGAAGTGGGCATGGGTATAGACGATATAAAGAGGACGATCATGCCGGATGATTTCGACGTCCCGGCGAATCGTCGCGATTTCATCCGGTAGCCAGCCTGGATCAACGACGATCAGACAGTCGGGTGTTTCAATCAACGTCGAAGTCGTTTTCATTAACGTGCTTTGGTAGACTGTCACACCGGGCATCTTCATCTGAATCATGGAATTCCTCCTCTTTCTTCGATGGAAACTTTTATAACGAACTATACCCCAAAAGACGTGGTATGTATCCTTGGGTATACAAAAAAAAGACGACCCGCATCGTTGCGAGTCGTCTCCCCTCTAGAGGGATTAGGGTCGTTGACCTATGTGTCGTGACCTATGTTATGTCATAAGTTGGAGCGGGTGAAGAGAATCGAACTCTCATCATCAGCTTGGAAGGCTGAGGTTTTACCACTAAACTACACCCGCAAAAGTGGCTACATGAGATATAGTAGCATAGCAAAGCGATTATTTCTACGACTTTTATGAAAAAAGGTAATTCTTTTGATTTTATGTGTACAATAATAATAGCTAAATCGTTTACATGAGCTTCCTGTAACGAGCGTAAATGGCTGAGGATGGAAAGAGGAGCGAATGACTGGTGAACAAAGTTCGAGTTTGGAGCGAACAGCCGATGGGAAAAGGATGGATGGCGATATGTCATCATCAAATCGATCGTTATCGCTTCACGACAGGAGAGTGGTTTCTAAACGCAAGCTTACTTGCCTTTTCAATCGAACAGGATGCGGATATGTTACCGGACGTGCTTCCGAACGAGTTGAATATCCCGCTTGTATCTGAACGGATGAAACAGACACTGGAACGGTTGACACCGTTTTCTATCCAGTGTCTTCGCGTCCAACTAAAGACACGATCGGGATTAAGCAATTACTATCTCATCAATATACTAGCGGTAAGACGGGTGGAGCATCTACATAAGACGGAGATTTTCCGAACCATTCGGAAAAGACAGGTCTATTTCATGACGGAGCGCATCGTCAGTGAATCGCTTGGTCCCCACCACATCTTACGGGATGAACGTACGAATCGTATTTTCCTCTCGAATACGCTAGCGCGGTATTTGGAACAACTAGCCGTGACAGGCGTACATTTTGGCGAGATAAATCGAATGGAGGAAATCATATGAAACAGTACACGGTCGATAATTGGATTACACTTCAATATCCACAAACGTTTGAATATCAGGAAGAGGAAACGTTCGTTAGTTTTTATTCGACGGAAGAAAATGCGATGGGGACGTTACAGTTATCCATCTATGAGTCGGATACGGAAGAACTGACACCGTTTGAAGCAGCCGAGCAAGAAATCAATTTGTTGGTAGAAGAGTTTGGGATCGAACTGACCGGACCTCTCGAAGCGCGTCGTAACTCATCAAAAGAAGCACTACTTGCTGTTGATGGGAAAGAGGAAGAGGTCTTCATCCGAATTTTTGCCTATTCGGATGGCGAACGTCTTGTTCTGTTGACATATTCTGCTGACCGAGAGTCATTGGAACTAGAAGAAATCGAAACAATGATTTTATCTTTGAGCTGGATTCATTAAGATTAAAAGCGGGGCGCCCTCTAGGTTAGAGGACGCCCCGCTTTTTGTTTTGATTACTGATGTCCTTGTTTTCGGACAGAGGAAGGATGAAGCGAGCCGACTTGTTTATTCAGCCAACCGGCGATATCCGCAAACACACGAATTCGTTCAAATTCATGAAATAGTTCATGACGTAAACCACGATAGACAGTGAGTTGAACCCCTTCAACGCGAACGCGATTGTAGGCATCAAACAGTGTATGAATTCCTTTCCCGTCAAAAGCGACTGGATCATCTTCTCCGGCAGTAAGCAACAAAGGCAAGTGACGGGGATGTTGATACAGATAGGCAAGCGAGTTGACGGCTTTCGTTGCCGCCAACAATTCATAAAAGAATCCAAGCGTCACCGTCTGGCCTGACAACATGTCTTCATCGTATCGTAAGACCGATTGGGGGTCCGAGGATAACCAGGCATTCGGAGAGAGCGCTGGGAAAAACCGTAAGTTGTACCGACCGAAAATTAATTTACTCATACCTTCCGCTGGGTGTCGCGAAGACGTTTGTTCGATCAAGCGTTGTACGACTTGTTTGCTAAGCGTTCCGAGAAGTCCGCTGTCCGTAGGAGGACCACTTGCGATGACGCCTGCTAGCTCATGACCAAGCGTTTGACCGAGTCGTCTTGAAATCAATGAACCAAAACTATGACCGAATACAAAAATCGGTAAGTCTGAATAACGGTCCTTGATGTCGTAAACTAATTCTTCAGCATCTTGTACTAACTGATCAAACCCTTCATTAGGTTCCAAATGCCCAAGCGAATCCAATTGTTCTGCACGTGTACCAAAACAACGCAAATCCGGAATGATGGTGTGGTAGTGATGGGCATAGAGAAATTCAGCAAATTCTTGATAACGTGCTCCGTGTTCCATCATTCCGTGAAAAACGATAACAACACCCTTCGGCGCCGTAGCTTCAAGCAGATGCATCGTCGTCGTATAACCGTCTGATGCAATCCAGTGTGTATGGTCGATTGTCACATCTATCATCCTTTCTTGATTAAGAAAGCCCGAATATCGTTCCATCTTCAGAAATTCCCATCGTATTAGCAGCCGGTGTTTTAGGTAAACCCGGCATGGTTAATACATTCCCGGTCAAAGCGACAATGAACCCAGCTCCGATTGCCGGTCTGATTTCGCGGACCGTGATTGTAAATCCTTCGACGCGACCATATTTACTTGGGTCGTCCGTCAATGAGAAGGGGGTTTTCGCCATACAGATTGGTAAATGATCGAGTCCTTGTTCCGTGCAACGCTCAAGTTCACGTAATGCTTTTTCTTCAAAATGGACGCCGGCAGCACCGTAAACACGTTTTGCAATCCGTTCGATTTTTTGTGTGAGCGGTAAATCTGCTGGATAAAGGGGCGTGAACTGACTGTCTTCTTCGATTGCTTCGAAAACCTGTTCGACCAGTGTTTCTCCACCAGCTCCCCCTTGACTAAACACTTCACTTTCAGCTACCCGAATCTTACGTTCCCGGCACCAATCGAGTACGGTTTGGCGTTCAATCTCCGTATCGCTTGAAAAGCGGTTCAGTGCGACGACTGCAGGAACACCAAACAAATCCATCGTCTCAACATGTTTCTCGAGCAAAGCAAGTCCCTCGACTAAGGCAGATAAGTTTTCTTCTGACAATTGATCTTTCGCAACACCACCATGCATTTTTAACGCACGGACAGTTGCGACGAGAACGACGGCATCCGGATGTAGATTGCCAATTCGTGATTTGATATTAAAGAATTTTTCGGCTCCGAGATCCGCTCCGAATCCAGCTTCTGTGACGACATAATCGCTTAATTTGAGGGCGGTTCGCGTCGCAATCAGCGAATTACATCCATGGGCAATGTTGGCGAACGGTCCACCATGAATCAATGCCGGGGTTCCTTCGACGGTTTGGACAAGGTTTGGACGGAATGCCTCTTTTAAAAGTAATGTCGCAGCACCAGAAGCCTGGATATCCTTCACCGTAACCGGTTGCTGTTCGTATGAGTACGCGACGACGATTCGGCTAATACGCTCTTCTAAATCGGCGATGGAATCGGCGAGGCAGAGAACCGCCATGATTTCCGAGGCTACCGTGATGTCAAAACCATCTTGACGGGGAATTCCATGAGCCGCTCCACCGAGTCCGATCGTGATGTTACGTAATGCCCGGTCATTCAGATCGAGAACACGTTTCCAAGTGATGCGACGTGGATCAATCCGTAAGTCGTTTCCTTGATGAAGATGATTATCCAGTAAGGCGCTGATCGTATTATGGGCCGAGGTGATAGCATGCATGTCTCCTGTAAAGTGGAGGTTGATTTCTTCCATAGGTAAGACTTGGCTGTAGCCACCACCACAAGCTCCACCTTTTAGTCCCATCGTTGGTCCGAGTGACGGTTCCCGTAAACAAATCATCGTTTTGTGATTGAGCCGATGCAAGGCCTGACCAAGTCCGACCGTGACAGTCGATTTTCCTTCACCGGCAGCCGTCGGATTGATGGCTGTGACGAGAATCAACTTGCCGTCGGCTTTCGTCGCTAACCGTTCGGCTAATCCGTCTGCCAACTTGGCTTTGTACTTTCCGTACGTATCGTAATCGGCATCGGTCAGCCCGACTTGCTTAGCGATTTCAGAAATAGGTCGTAACGTCGTTTGTTGGGCAATCTCTAGATCAGAACGAATGGTTTTCTCCATGGCATACTCTTCCTCTCAAGATGAATTTCTCTATATTTCTTTATAGTAGCTTATCTGAAACGAGCACGCCAAACAATCGTTCAATATTTTCCACCCAATGTGTCAAATGGTTACGTTTTCATTTTGCTTTGAATTCCGTACTGTTAAAGGTAGAGGAGGGATGATCGATGGCAGTAGGCAATAAGAAAAAAGTAAAACGTGGACTTGAATTCTGGATGTTCGTCGGACCGGTTTTTTTAGTTTTTGCAGTGATTGTTCTCGTACCTTTTTTTAATGGTGTCATGTACTCATTCACGGACTGGAACGGGATTACAGGAGAATTGAACTGGATCGGCATGGACAACTACGTACGACTCTTTACGGTCGATGAACAGTTCCAGCAGTCGTTTTGGTTAACGACAAGATACACCGTCGTTGCAGTCATCTTGACTAACTTGGTCGGATTCATCTTAGCGTTTTTACTCACACAAAATATTCGGACGCGGAATTTTTTACGGACAATCTTCTTTATGCCGAACTTGATCGGCGGATTGATTCTCGGATTCGTTTGGCAGTTCATTTATGTTAAAGGATTTGCGTCGATCGGAGAGCTGACAGGTTGGAGTTTATTTGAACTTCCTTGGCTTGGTGACGCACAGACTGGTTTTTGGGGAATTGTCATCGTTTCGGTCTGGCAGGGCGGTGGCTACATCATGGTCATCTACATCGCTGCCTTACAGAATGTCCCGCAGGAACTGATTGAAGCCGCAAAAATCGATGGAGCGAACCGCTTGTCGACGTTACGGAACATCACGATTCCACTGATCATGCCGTCGGTTACAATCTGCCTATTCTTAACGATTTCATGGTCGTTCAAACTGTTTGATACGAACTTGTCCCTGACAAATGGTGGACCGTTTAAATCAACAGAAATGCTGGCCTTGAACATTTATAAGGAATCATTTACAAACAATAATCTCGGGCTTGGTTCCGCCAAAGCGATCATCTTCTTTGTTGTCGTCGCGGCGATTACCGTGACACAAGTCTACTTGACGAAAAAACGGGAGGTGGAAGCATGAGTACCGCACAACCTTTACCGAAACCAGAACTGAAGCCGGAACAGCCGGCACCGAAAAAGCGTGGGCGTTATTCAGTCCGTCTAGGTACCGTCGAAATTGCTGCGGTCTTGATGGGTTTGCTCTACATGATTCCGTTTTATTACGTCATTTCCAACTCATTTAAGACGCAGGGTGATATTTTCACGAATACCTCTGGACTTCCGAAAGAATGGATTACGTCCAACTACACGGATGCATGGGAAGCGATGAATTTCGGGAAAGTGTTCTTGAACTCGGTCATCATTACCGTCGGCGCCAATGCCGTCATCGTCATTTTCTGTTCGATGGCTGCTTGGAAGTTGGTCCGAACGAAAACCCGTCTATCGACCATCATCTTTTTCCTATTCGTCGCAGCGATGATCATTCCGTTCCAGTCGATCATGATTCCGTTATCGAAGTTATCTGGCGACTTGGGTCTCCAAAATAGTTACTGGGGCTTGATCCTGATGTATCTTGGCTTCGGTTCCGGTTTATCGATTTTCTTATATCATGGATTCATGAAGTCGATTCCGGAAGAGATCGAAGAAGCTGCAATCATCGATGGCTGTTCGCAGTGGGGCGTTTTCTGGCGAATTGTCTTCCCGTTACTCAAACCGATCACGGTGACGATCGTCATCTTGAATACACTTTGGATCTGGAATGACTTTTTACTGCCGTCATTGATGTTACGTGACGTTGAACTTCGGACGATTCCGCTCGCGACGTTCTATTTCTTTGGTCAGTATACGAAGCAATGGGACTTGGCACTAGCTGGATTAATTCTTGGTATCATTCCGCTCTTGCTCTTCTTCTTCGCCATGCAAAAACAAATTATTCAAGGAATTACGAGTGGTTCCATCAAATAAGATGTAAGCGCGTTCTCGCTTCTGCGGGAACGTTTTTAGTTGAATTGGTTAATCTGATTAGTCAGATTATTTTATCTTTTTTTGAAAAAAGGGCTTTTCAAATGCTTTGCGGATGGTGTACGATGTTCTCAATTCAATTGTAACAACGACGTTGAAAGGAAGAGTAACATCTTGTAAGACCGGATTAGCGAGCTGGGGACGGTGAAAGCCCAGTCGGACACAAGTTGCGAAGAACATCCTGGAGTCGCTACCCGAACACAAAAGTCAGTAGGCGTAGCCGGAGTTGCCTGTCCGTTATCATATGGCCGAAGATTGAGATGATACATGATCATCAGTCTTTTGAGTGAGCAGCTGAGCTGTTAACATGGGTGGTACCGCGGAACCGAGTCTTTCGTCCCATATTCTTGGGAGAGAAGGGCTCTTTTTTATGGCTTCTTTTTCAAACACACAATTGAGGAGGAAGAATACCATGACAACACTCGTATCGATGAAACAGACACAGGAAGCTATCACACTCGTAAAAAAACGCTTTGAGGAGCAATTCTCATCCCAACTCGGACTGACACGCGTCGAAGCCCCATTGTTCGTTGAAAGCACATTAGGGGTCAACGATCATCTCAACGGAATTGAACGTGTCATTCGCTTCGATGCGATTGACCATCAGGCAGAACTTGAAATCGTTCAATCCCTTGCGAAGTGGAAACGCCAAGCACTTCATACCTACGGATTCGCTAAAGGCGAAGGGTTATACACATTGATGCACGCCATCCGCCGGGATGAAGTGTTGGATGCAACGCATTCGATTCATGTCGATCAATGGGACTGGGAACGAATCATTTCAAAAGAAGAGCGGACGATCGATTATCTGCAAACGACGGTACGGGCGATTTATCAATCGATTCATCAAGTTGAACGTGAAGTCGAAGAACAGTTTGGAATCGAGGCCATCTTGCCCGAGACAATTCATTTCATGACGACACAAGAACTCGAAGATGCCTATCCGACCCTCTCAAGCAAGGAACGGGAGACGGAAGTGACGAAAGAGCACGGGGCGGTCTTCTTGATGCAAATCGGTGGTGCCTTGGCATCTGGTGAAAAACATGATGGACGAGCGGCTGATTACGATGACTGGACGCTCAACGGTGATATCTTGGTTCATCACCCGGAAATCGGCGCCTTCGAACTTTCGTCGATGGGTATTCGTGTCGACCGGTCAACGTTACTCGCACAAATCGAAACGACAGGCGAACATGCGAAACTTGATTTCCCATTCCATCAAGGTGTGTTGGAAGAAACCTTACCACTGACGATTGGTGGAGGAATCGGTCAATCTCGGATGGCGATGTTCCTGCTGAAAAAGCGTCACATTGGTGAAGTTCAAGCATCTGTTTGGTCAGAAGAGACGCGGACGGAGTACCGTCAGCAAGGTGTCCACCTCTTATAACGGCGAGTTGAGTGATTGATTTATAGATCAGACAATCGATCGATGTTTCCCGGCATATCATACATGCCGGGAAACATCGATTTTTTTGTCGATAAAACAAGTTCATGAGACCTCAGACGGAGGGAAGACGTGTGAAAGTAAGTTATAATGGGGATACTAACTAATAAGAAAGAGGTGGAGATATGTCAGCGGTACTCATTACAGGATTAGTATTTGCTTTACTTTTCGTAGTTTTCCTTTGGTTCAACATCAAAGGGTTGCGGACGATGTGGCGTGATTACAAACGCACTGGATCGATGATGGCACTTGGCTTCTTTATCGTCGGAATCATCGGAATCTTTACAGGTGTCTGGACGACGCTCGTCGTCATCATTTATTATCTTCTTCGTCCTGCACGAGGCTGATTTAGAGGAGTGGTTGGATGTTAGAATGGTTATTCTCAGCCGGAGAATCGAATCTCTGGCTGTTTTTAGGAATCATGATCTTAGGACTCGGAACGGAGTTGATTCCGGCTGAAGTCGGATTACCTTTACTTGGTCTCTACGTTTCGAATGGAACGTTAGGATGGACGGCAGCGGTTCTGATCGGCTTTGTCGGAAGTTTGATGGGAGCGACGTTGTTTTATTTTCTTGGGCGTTATGCCGGTCGGCCTTTATTGATTCGTTATGGAAAGTGGTTGATGATTAAGGAACGTGAAATCGTCCAAGGTGAGCGAATCGTTTCGAAATACGGTTCATGGTCCGCGTTATTTGGTCGTTTTTTCCCGGTCGTTCGTTCCGTCGTCTCAATTCCATGCGGTTTGTTCAACTTATCCTTTAAACGTTACTTAATCGCATCCAGTATTGGGCTGTTTCCGGTTTCCTTGTTCTATGTCTGGTTAGGAGAGCGGTTTGGCGTTGAGCGAGCAGAATCGATGCTGAAAGGGTTAGAACAAGAGTTATGGTGGATTCTTGGAATCATCGTTTTAGGGATTGCCGGGTATATTCTGTATCGTCGATTAAAAGCAAAACGATGATTATCATCAGGGCTGACTCAAGCGTTGGTCTTTAAACAGAACGGGGGTAGCGGATTTCAAATCCGTTACCCCTGTTCTTTGTCATGAAGTTTTAGGAAATAAAAAGCGTTTCAGCGTTTTGATACGATGTTTTGGTGTTAATAGAAGTAATTGATCCCGACCTTCGAAAATCGTATCTCCCCGAGGGGTGACGATTTGATCATCTCGAATAATTGCCGTGATTAAAAATTCTTGTGGAAGATCAATCTCCGAGATCGCTTTCCCGACAAATGGATGAGAAGTTGGAATCGTCAGTTCAATGATTTCGGCATTCGGTTTACCAATCGACATGAACTCAATGACCGTTTGGATGGTCGAAGAACCGGTTTCGTTTAAATGCAGTCGTTCTGCTAAAAAGGTTAAGACACTTCCTTGAATGAGCGTGGACAGAAGCACGGTGAAAAAGACGATATTAAAGATCATTCCGGCATTATCAATACCAGCAACAAGTGGATAGGTTGCGAGTATGATCGGGACAGCTCCTTTGAGCCCAGCGAAGGAAATAAAGACTTTTTCTTGCCACGAATATTTAAAGGGCAACAAGCTCAGCCAGACAGAAACAGGGCGTGCGATGAAGATCAGAATCAATGCTAACGCAATCGAGGATAAAATCACGCGTGGATCAAGTAATTGTTTCGGAAAGACGAGTAATCCGAGCACGATGAACATCCCGATTTGAGCAAGATGTGCCATGCTCATCGTGAAGCGGACAAGCGTTTGGCGATAGACCAACTCATGGTTGCTAATATAGATGGCTGTGACGTAAACGGCTAAAAAACCACTCGCATGGACCGTATCGGCAATGCCGAATGAAAGAAAGGCAAACGACATCAAGAGAATCGGATAAAAACTAGATGAGCTTAAGTCGATTCGGTTAAGTAAAGTGGAGGCGATCCATCCGAGCAGTAGTCCGAGCAGTAATCCCACTACCATTTCCCAAACAAGTGAGGAGAGACCGGAAACAAGCGAGGCATCTTTCGGATTCGTGACGAATTCAAGGAAAAAGACGGTCAGGAAAACAGCCATCGGATCGTTTGTGCCTGATTCGAGTTCTAAGGTCGAACCGATTTTCCGCCGAACCGATTGCCCGCTAAGGACCGAAAAAATCGCCGCGGCGTCCGTCGATCCAACGATTGCACCTAACAAAAAGGCATTGGCCCAACTGAAACCAAGAATGTAGTGGGAAGCGACTGCGACGATCGTAGTAGCAGTGAAGACGCCGAATGTAGCAAGTGAGAGCGAAGGACTGAGTTCTGTTTTGACTTCTTTCCAAACAGTCTGAAGTCCACCCTCGAATAAAATGATGATTAATGCCACCGTACCAAGCAATTGTGCAAGCTCCGCATCGTCGAATCGGATGAATCCGGTAATATCGCTTCCGGCAATCATTCCGAGGGCGATAAAAATCAAGAGCGCCGGAATGTTGAGACGACTGGATAACTTCGTCGTCCAGACGGCTATGAATAACAGTAAACCAATCAGTAAAATCGTAAATTGTAGGGACATTGCATCAAACTCCTTCGTAAAGTAGTATCTACTTTTATCATACACTAATCCCGAGTTTTTCTGTCGGATAACGATTGTTCAATATTTTCCACCACACCGGACAAAATTATCCGTTTTTATTGCAAGCGTTTTCATTTAATGTAAAAGCGTAGCACGATTATCAACTCGAAAATCAGGGAGGTATCCGAATGCGTAAACGTAAATGGGCAGCACTACCGGTTGCCGCGACGGCAATGGTCGTAGCACTTGCAGCATGTGGTGGCGGTGGAACACTCAATAGTGATGACTCAAAGGACAGTGGCTCTTCCAAGGATGGAAAGACCCTCAACGTATTCCAATTTAAAGCTGAAATCGCAAAAGACATGGAGAAAATGGCAAAAGCGTACGAAAAAGAAACTGGCGTAAAAGTAGTGGTTCAAACGGTGGGTGGCGGATCGGATTATGGCGCTGCCTTGAAATCACAGTTTGCTTCAGGGAACGAGCCGGACGTTTTTAATAACGGTGGATTCACGGAAGCAAAAACATGGCAGGACAAGCTAGAAGATTTGTCGGATGAAAAATGGGTCAGTGATTTGACGGATCTGTCGAAAGAGCCGATGACGATTGATGGAAAACTGTACGGTATGCCGATGAACTTAGAAGGTTATGGATTCATCTATAATAAAGAAATCTTCAAAAAAGCAGGGATTACCGAATTACCGAAAACGTTGACTGAATTGACAGAAGCATCTAAAAAGCTTAAAGCAGATGGTGTCACACCATTTTCAATCGGATATGGCGAATGGTGGATTCTCGGAAACCACTTGATGAACATCCCGATGGCGCAACAGGATGATCCGGATCAGTTCATCGCGGACTTAAACGCTGGAAAAGGGAAGTTTGAAGACAACAAACAATTCAAAGAGTTCATGAACCTGTTTGACTTAACGATCGAGTACGGCAACAAAAATCCGTTGACGACTGATTACAATACACAAGTCTCTCAGTTCGCTGAAGGGAAAACAGCGATGATCCAACAAGGAAACTGGGCGCAACAATTGATTACGGACGTGAATCCGGATATCGAAATGGGCTTCATCCCGATGCCAATCAATGATGATAAAGAAAAAATGGATCGGCTTCCAGTAGGCGTTCCGAATAACTGGGTCGTCAATAAAAACTCGAAAAATAAAGAAGAAGGTAAAAAATTCTTGGAGTGGATGGCGACATCTGAAACAGGAAAAGATTATATGGTCAATAAGTTCAAGTTTATTCCTGCTTTCAAATCAATCGAAGCAGCGGATCTTGGACCACTCGCTGACGATATCATCAAGTACTCTAAAGAAGATAAAACCATCTCATGGAACTGGTTTAAGTATCCGGACGGTGCCGTCAATGAATTTGGTGCCATCATGCAAGCATATGTAGGGAAACAAAAAACATCGGAAGAGATGTTACAAGACTTTACGAAGACATGGGAAAAAATGAAGAAATAATAAAAAAGCGTGTTGCTTCCAACAAAAATTGGAAGCAACATGCTTTTTTTAATGAAGGAAAAACAATTGAATGAAAAATAGAACGGCAAACAGATAAATCAAGAAGTGAACACGTTGTTTTTGAACGGCCTTCATGATCGGGTAGATGATGAATCCAAAAGCGATTCCTGTCGCGATGCTGCCAGAAAGAGGCATGATGATGATTACCATAAAGGCCGTAAATGCTTCGCTGAAATCATCCCAGTCAATCTGTTTGATGTTTTGGAGCATCAAGGCGCCGACCAGCAATAGAGCAGGTGCGGTGATGGCAGGGACGTTAGAAATCGACTGAACGATCGGACCGAAGACCGCAGCGAGTGCAAATAAGATGCCGACCGTGACAGACGTTAAACCGGTTCGTCCACCAGCTGCGACACCGGAAGCTGATTCGACGTAAGCCGTCGTTGGACTGGTTCCGAACATCGATCCGACAATCATCGCCGTCGAATCGGATAACAGGGCCCGTTCACTGTTTTTTAAAGAACCATCTTTTTCAATCAGACCAGCTTGTTCGCCGACTGCTACCATCGTACCGGTCGTATCAAACATCGTCACGAGGACAAAGGACAGGACTCCGCTGAACAAGCCATACTGGATGACATCTTGGATAGCGGATAACGGATTCGCGACAAGGATGCCTTCCGGTAAGGTGGGTAAAGCTACCAACGTTTTAGAAAATGTCAGCTCTCCCGTAAAGAAAGCGAGTATTCCGGATAGTAACATCGCGTAGAGGAGACCGCCGGGTACACGCTTGATCGTTAAGATGGCGGCAACGAGCAGACCAATCAACGTGATGAGTGCTTCCGGTGACGTCAATGATCCAATGGTGATCAGTGATGCCGGATCAGCAATCAGAATGCCAGACATTTTTAAACCGAGTGAGGCGATGAATAGACCAATCCCGCCTGTGATTGCTAATTTAAGTGTCGCCGGAATGACCTCGATGAGTTTCGTCCGTAAAGGCGACAAGGACAAAAGGAGAAAAATCAGTCCCGCTACAAAAACGACAGATAAAGCCGTTTGATAAGGAATTTTTTCACCGATGACGAGGGTATACGTAAAATAAGCATTTAACCCCATACCTGGTGCAACAGCAATCGGAAGATTGGCGTAAAAGCCCATCAGTAACGTTCCGATAAGTGTCGCGATGATTGTTGCCGAGAAGGCTTGATCTTGAGGGATTCCCGCTTCCGACAAGATGGTGGGGTTAACAAAAAGAATGTAAGCCATCGTAATGAAGGTAATGAAACCCGCTTGGATTTCACGTTTGGCCGTTGTATGGTGTGCAGAAAGTTTGAACATGGGTCAGAAACCACCTTACTATCAAAAGTTTGTTAAAAACGAACATTAACGATGTTATAGCAATATTCATTCGGAATCAAGTATTCTTTTTTGATGAAGAGAATTCTGATGAAGCAAGAAGGAGAGCGAAAGAAATAAAAGGCATGCATGTAAGCGGATACAGCTATGATATACTACTTACTAGAAGAAAAAGGATGGAGGGAGACGGCAGTGAAGAGCATCCGGACACGTTTGATTCGACTTGTCGTCTTGGCGATTCTGATTCCTACAACGCTTGCTACGTCAGCTTCTTACCTGTATGTCCGTCACCAAAATGTAGAACAGGCCGAACGTTCGAGCCTGAATGCTTTAAAAAGAGGAAGCAACCAAATCAGTCATTATATGGAAGATGTGCGACGGTTACCGACGAGCCTTTATGCCAATCGTTCGTTGATCAACATCATGAACGTTGGGGCAGATGCTGAACTGAGCGAATCAGAAGGTGTGATTTCACGAGCGTTATTAGGTCTTTTTTTATCGAGGCAAGACATCGAGCAGCTTCATTTCGTCATCTTAAAAGGCAACTCCGAGTACTCTGTCTACAATATGAAAACTTCGAGCAGAGGAAAATTTGATTGGTTACAAGAAACGGATTATTTTCGGTTGATGAAACAAAAAAATGGATGGTTGATTGATCCCGCTCACCGGATAGCTGCTTATAATACGCATACGATGATTCTTGATGAGGAAGAAATCGTCAGTTTTCGCTACCGGATCAACCGGGTGGAAACGGACGAACCACTTGGTTTTCTGTCAGTTGACATCCCGACAAGTGTGTTCGAACAACAGTTAAAGTTGTTTGAGAATTTCCCGGGTGAATCACTTTGGCTGATGAATGGGAATCAACTGATCGCGAAAACGGGACAAGCACTCCCTGTCACGAACGATCGATTTACGGGGACGAACGGCAGTATGCGGGTCGGTGATTCCTTCATCGTCTACGCTAAAACAAACACACAAGGTGTCCCGATCACATTAGTAAAGGCGATTCCCTATGCTTCAGTCGTCAAAGGGGCCAATGAAACGGCCTTGATTTTAATCTTGATTGGTGCCGTCTCCTTGATTTTAATGATCATGGCAGCAAGTCTCGTAGCCCTTGAAATCACGAAACCGATCAAACAGCTGACGGCAAACGTATGGCGTGTTGAACAAGGTGATTTATCGGCTCAATTCGTTGCGACGACGAATGATGAGATTGGATTGCTGAACCGGCAATTTCAGAGGATGATTCAACGGATTGATCGATTAATTAAACGTGAGTACCGGCTTGCTCTTGAAAATCGGACGAATGAATTACGGGCGCTACAATCACAGTTGAATCCACACTTTTTATTCAACGCCTTACAGTCGATCGGAACAACGACGTTGCAAGGAGACCGTAAAGTCGCCTATCGTTCCATCACTGGCTTGTCGCAGATGATGCGTTATTCGATGAACAACGAGCAGACGATTGTCACCTTAAAACAAGAAGTTGATCATCTGCAATCCTATATGCGTCTCCAACAACAACGTTTTCCAAATCGTTTTCGTTATATCGTCGATGTGCCGTGGCACATGAATTCGATTGAAGTCCCGAAAATGATTTTGCAACCCTTTGCGGAAAATTACTTCAAACATGCGTTCAATCAGCAAATGGATGCGACGGAAAATTATTTGGCCTATAAAGTCAGAAGTGATGGTGACCAGCTGATCATTCAAGTTGAAAACAGCGGTGTGATCATGGATCCGCCTGTGCTTGATACGATTGATCAAACGATGCGGATGCACCGGAGACCGGAAGATCGGCAAACGTCTGGAATCGGGCTACACAATATCTACGAACGCTTACTCATCTTTTATGGGGACCAAGCAAGCATGGTGCTGCAATCTCCGGCAGAAGGTGGTTTTAGAATCGTCATTCGTATTCCCGTTGAACAGGAGGAACTATGATGAATGTATTGATTGTAGACGATGAACAACATGTACGAGATGCCGTTAAATTACTCGGAGAATGGGATGAATGGAAAGTCACCAGTATTTTTGAAGCAGACAATGGAGTTACGGCAAAACAATTATTGGATCAGGAAAAAATCGATTTGATGCTAACGGATGTCGAAATGCCTGGACTAGACGGTTTAAGTTTACTGGAATGGACAAAAAATCATCATCCAAAGGTCGTCACGATCGTACTGACAGGGTATGATGATTATACGTATATGCGTCGTGCGATTTTACATCAATCTTTTGATTACTTACTAAAACCAATCGATCCGGACATTTTAAATGATGCACTTGCCCGGGCGATGGAATTGCTATGTCCTGTTCAAGAACAGGGGGAGGCGATTGATCAGATTGCAAAATACATTGCGACACATTATGCGGAAGAACTAACGCTTCAACTCATGAGTGAACGCTTTTACTTAAGCCGAGAATACATTTCAAGACGGTTTAAACAACGTTTTTCCGTTAATTTATCCGATTACATTCAAACGATTCGTTTGAATCGTGCCAAAGAATTGCTCGGGGAGACAGACGCCCGGATTTATGAAATTGCGCTTGAAGTCGGATATCACGATGACAAATATTTTCGGAAAGTGTTTAAAAAGCAGTTTGGGATGACCCCGAATGAGTTCAGAGAGTTGTTGTCTGTTTAGTCGACATTTCAAGGAGGAATCGTACATGAGCGTACACATTAACGCAACAGAAGGTCAGATTGCAGAAACGGTTTTACTTCCAGGAGATCCACTCCGGGCGAAATACATCGCCGAGACATTTTTAGAGGATGTTGTTCTCTATAATGAAGTCCGTGGGATGTACGGCTTTACAGGAACGTACAAAGGGAAAAAAGTATCGGTTCAAGGGACGGGCATGGGTGTGCCATCGATGTCGATTTATGCCAATGAATTGATTCAATCGTATGGCGCGAAAAACCTGATTCGTGTCGGGACTGCCGGTGGAATCACACCAGACGTGAAAGTCCGTGACGTCGTCATCGCGATGAGTGCTTCACACGATATGGCACAGAACCGTGTCCGTTTTAACGGACTCGACTATGCACCTACGGCATCGTTTGATCTGTTGCATAAAGCATACAACACAGCGAAAGAACACGGGATTGATGCGAAAGTCGGTCAAATCTTCACGACGGATCAATTTTATCAAGATGATTTCCATCATTTTAAAAAATGGGCGGACTTCGGTTGCCTCGCAATCGAGATGGAAGCAGCTGGTCTTTACACACTTGCTGCAAAACATAAAGTCAACGCCTTGACGATCTTAACGATTTCCGATCATTTGTTGACCGGCGAAGAAACGACAGCGGAAGAACGTCAAACGACGTTTAACGATATGATGAAAGTAGCACTAGAGACAGCGATTCAGCTGTAAAGGAAAAGCGGAGAAAAGACTCTCCGCTTTTTTTGTTTGCTTCAACAGCTATGGTAGAATGATAAGGAAGAATTGGAAGACATGACAAGGGGGAACAATCGATGGGATTGACGGTAATTGGATCAGATCTATCAAGTCATATCGGCGCACAACGAACATTTTTCAAGACGGGTGCCACACGGAGCATCGCCTTCAGATTAAGTATGTTGACGTTTTTGAAACAAGCGATTGAAACGCATGAGGAAGCGATCTATGAAGCGTTGAAAGTAGACTTGAATAAAGGACGGCAAGATGCGTTTACGACGGAGATTGGATTTGTTTATGGCGAACTGAATCGAATGGAAAAACAATTGCGGCGACTCGCCAAACCACGCCGTGTTGGAACACCGTTGCTCCATTTTGGATCGAAAAGTGAAATCCGTTTCGAACCGTACGGAAACGTTCTTGTCATCGCACCTTGGAACTATCCATTCCAATTGGCACTTGCCCCAGTCATTGGAGCGATTGCAGCCGGGAATACGGTTGTCCTGAAACCATCTGAATTGACGCCGAATGTCTCACGTGTCTTACGCGAAGTATTTGAGACGGCGTTCCATCAACGTTTTGGTTTAGTCATCGAAGGTGATGCCGATGTGAGTGCGGCCGTTTTAGAAGAGAAGTTTGACTATATCTTCTTTACCGGCTCGACGCGTGTCGGGAAAATCGTTCATCAGGCAGCAGCCAAACATTTAACGCCGGTCACGCTTGAACTGGGTGGGAAGTCTCCGACGATCGTTCATAAAGATGCAGACTTGCGACTGGCTGCAAAACGGATTGCCTGGGGAAAATGGTTAAACGCCGGGCAAACGTGTATCGCGCCAGATTATGTATTTGTCCATCAAGACGTCCGGGAAACATTTTTACGATTAATTGAAGAGGAAGCATTTTCTCAGTATGGGAATGGGGTTGGTGTTGGCTCGTATGTCAAAATCGTCTCCGACGGTCACTTGGAACGATTGACGAGTTACCTTGCGCAAGGTGACATTCAATTTGGTGGACAAGTCGATCCGGAATCAAGAAAGATGGCGCCAACCGTCATGACAAACGTTTCAGTCGATTCAAAATTGATGCAGGAAGAAATCTTTGGTCCGATTTTACCGGTTCTGGTATATGAAGAAATCGAAGACGTCATCACGTTTGTCACGGACCGCGACAAACCACTAGCACTTTATCTGTTCACAGAAAACGAATTCGTCAAGGAACGGGTCTTGAGCCGGGTATCCTTCGGAGGGGGTTGTGTGAACGATACGTTGATGCATGTCGCTCAGCACAATTTACCGTTTGGTGGAGTCGGATCAAGCGGGATTGGCGGCTATCATGGCAAATATAGTTTTGAGACGTTCAGCCATCGAAAAGGACTTGTCCATAATACGACGAAGTTCGATTTGCCTTTCCGCTACATGCGTTCAAATACTGATTCCAAATGGATGCGCTTTTTGTTATGATGATTGAGGTTTGTTAAATACGAAGTTCTAGAATAAGTAAATTTTGTTGAAATAAGGAGTATGCGTTTTGAAACGTCAACTACGTCAGTGGGTTAAAAAAGTCAAACTAATTGAAGCGATATTACATCTCGTGATGCGGTTGTTTGCCTGTCTGCCCGTTCGCCAACATCGAATAGTCTTCGAAAGTTTTTTGGGGAAGCAGTACAGTGATAATCCACGTGCGATTTATGAAGCCTTCCAACAGGAACATCCGGAATTCGAATTGCTGTTCAGTAAAGACCGCCGGAGTACGTTTGATGATGCCACAGTTCAAACGGTGGATCGGATGACGATTCGTTGGATTTATCTGCTCGCGACATCACGGGTCTGGGTTTCAAACAGTCGGTTGCCATCTTGGTTATATAAACGAAGCGGGACAATCTATTTACAGACGTGGCACGGAACACCGTTGAAGAGATTGGCGCTCGATATGGATGATGTTCAGATGGCGAATACGACGACAGAACGATACAAACGTGACTTTGCGTGCGAGGCAGCAAAGTGGGACCTGTTGATTTCACCGAATGCGTATTCAAGTGAAATCTTCAGACGGGCGTTTGATTTTACAGGAGAGTTACTCGAAATCGGTTATCCGCGGAATGATCTGTTCTACCAGACGGACCGGCATCCGGAAATCCTTGAACGTGTTTATTCCCGTTACCAAATCGACCGGACTAAAAAAATTATTCTGTATGCGCCGACTTGGCGGGATAATGAATACGCGGCACAAGGGTCCTATTCCTTTACACTCCCGTTTTCGCTCGAACAGTTCGAAAAACGGTTTGGAGCGGAGTACGCGCTGTTGATTCGGATGCATTATTTAGTGGCGGATCAGGTGGATACGTCAGCTTATCCGTCTGTCCATAATGCATCGGATTATCCGGATATTTCCGATTTGTACATCGCGGCGGATGCGATGATCACCGATTATTCTTCCGTCATGTTTGACTATGCGCATCTGAAACGACCGATGATTTTTTACACGTATGATTTAGAACATTACCGGGATCGATTGCGCGGATTTTATTTCGATTTCGAGCAAGAAGCGCCGGGACCACTTGTATTACAAGAAGAACGATTGTTTGAAGAAATGAATCGGTTGTCCGAATGGAACAGCCGATACGGCGTCCGTTTTGCGACATTCGATAAAAAGTTTTGTCAATGGGATGACGGAACGGCTTCTCGGCAAGCATGCAACCGAATCCTGCAACTCGTCAGCAATCAGCATAAAGGAGAATCATCATGAAAAAAGTCATCACGTATGGAACATTTGATTTATTACACTGGGGACATATCAATATCCTTAAACGGGCAAAAGAGATGGGCGATTATTTAGTGGTGGCGATTTCTACAGATGAGTTTAACCGCTTAAAACATAAGGAATCGTACCATAGCTTTGAAAACCGTAAATTGATTTTGGAATCGATTCGGTATGTGGACGAAGTCATTGCTGAAAACAACTGGGATCAAAAAATCAGTGATGTACAAGAACATCAAATCGATACGTTTGTCATGGGGGACGACTGGAAGGGTGAATTTGACTTCCTGAAAGAGTATTGTGAAGTCGTGTATCTCAGTCGGACGGAAGGCATTTCGACAAGCCAAATTAAAACTGAATTAGGGAACGGTTAAGAAACAACAAGACCACACGACACGTGCGGTCTTTCTTCTTGGAAGGACGGGATTAACGTGAGAGAGAGTATCGTGCAAATCTATTTGCTACTTTTTCGGATCTTCTATCGTATCTTCTGTTTGTTACCCGTGAAGCCGGTAACGCTCTTTTGGGTCACATACGGTGATAATGTAAAACCGATTAATGATGCACTCCTGACGGCATTCCCGAAAGAAAAACGTTATTTAGTTTATGATAGAAAATTTGTGAAATGCGCACAACTATGGGCAACAGAATATCGGTTGCCTTATCGGCGACTTCGTTTCATTCGATTGGCTTATTTATTAGCAACATCTAAACATATCTTTATTGATAATTATATCGGTGAGTTTAGTGTCGCGCCGATTCGAAAAGGAACACAACGGGTACAACTCTGGCATGCTGCAGGGACACTAAAACAATTTGGTTTGTCTTCGTCAAGAAGCTTAATGGTTTCTAAACAGACACGCGAACGGTTTAAGCGTGTTTATCAGCGGTACGGTGATTTTGTTGTGCCAGGAGAACCATGTGCGACCCAATTTTTGGCTCCACATGATTTGCCGAAAACCGTCTTTAAGTCGTTTGGAGTGCCACGGACAGACTATTGGTTCAACGAACAGCATAAGGAAATCAAAGAACAACTGCAAAATGCCTATCAACAGGCCGGACGACGGATTATGTTGTATGCTCCAACTTACCGGGAACACAATGGAATGGAAGGTCAGACGGTTCATCAGTTGGAACGATTGACGGATCAAGGGTGGACGATCCTTGTCAAGTTACATCCGACCGTACGCTCAACGTTTATGCATCAAAAAAAGCACGTTCACTTTGTAACGGACGAATATGCCATCAATGATTATCTACTCATTACGGATGTTCTCGTCACGGACTATTCGTCCATTCCGTTTGAAAGTTGTCTGCTTGATATTCCGACGATTCTTTATACACCAGATATCGATACGTATCGTCAACTACCAGGAATTATTGAATCGTATCCGGCCCCGCTTCCTGTAGTAGCTACTAATCGAATTGAAACGGTATTCAACTGGATCAGTTCGGATCGTGCTCTGGACGACAGTCGGATTGCGATGAAGAATTTTAAGACGTTCTGGTATACCGAAATACCAGGGCAAGCGACGCAACGAATTATTGAATTTTATTACCCAGAAACGACGAATTGATTGTCTGGACTCATTAGAGGGATGGATTTGAAAGGAAAGAACTTTTGAATCCATCCCTTTTTATTTAAAATTAAAATGTGAAAAGGTGAACAATGTTTGACAATCTTTTGAAAAAACGCCTTTTGTTCGTGTGATGTTCTATACTGAGGTCAGAAGGAATCCAGGAAAGGAGAATGCGACATGCTTGCTTGTGGGACGACAGAAGCCAATACCTTTGTTTTATCGACGGAGACGCGAATGATACTGGAAGATTTCATGACCGAGGTGACTTTCAAAAAGGATGCGATCGTTTGTTGGGAAGGGGAACTAAACGATAAGCTGTTTTATGTGAAGCAAGGCGGTGTCAAATTGTCGAAGTTAACGAAAAAGGGAAGTCCTTTAATGATGTTTTTGTATTTTAAAGGGGACTTATTTGGTGAATTTGATGTCGGAGAGGCATTTCCAAGTTCGTATAGCGTCGAAACGATGGAAGACAGCGTACTTGGTGTCATCCCTAAAAGTAAGTTAGAAGAACTGATGAAACGTGATGGAGTTTTTGCGTTAGAAATCATGCGGTGGCAAGCGCTCATGCGAAAACAGTCAGAAACGAAATTACGAGATCTTTTATTATTCGGAAAACAAGGTGCCCTTGCTTCGACCTTACTCCGCTTGATTGCGATGAACGGCAAACAAGTTGGAGAAGACTATATACTTTCGGAACGACCGTCAGATAGTGAACTCGGACAATTGATTGGTGCACCACGTGAAACCGTTAATCGGATGTTTTCTCAGTGGAAAAAGGACAAGGTCATTTCATCAACAACTACTAAAATCATCATTCATGATGCCAAGTATCTAAGGGACCTATGTCACTGTGAAGGTTGTCCGGTAGGCGTTTGCCGGATTTAATAGTTTTAGGATCAATCCTCTTGTCTTTGAGACAGGAGGATTTTTTGATTTGTTCCAATGCAAAATGTGAACTTTATGTGTGTTTTTCAAATGGAAACAGCGAAATTGTCACAACTACTGTGATTTTTATCACGGTTTCTTCATGCGAGTCTTATTTAAAATAAAGGTACGTCACAGAGGTGAAATGAGAAAGGGGTTTTACGTCATGAGTACCAAACCGGAATCGAATTTACATGGAACACTGGTCGCCGTCTTCATCGTCGCCGGAGTCATCATCGGCATGTGGGGATCGATTTTTCTATTATTTAGTTCAAGATGAGGAGGAAAGACAATGCATATTCATCGTTTAGAGAAAATCTGGTTAGGATTTGGTTGCGTGATGTTAGCTGTTTTCTTATTGATCATCGGAGTGTCTGCCTTTGCATCGGGAAATCAGCCGCCATCTGATGCAACACTGATTGATCCAACGCAAGTCGATCAGACAAAACCATTCGATAAGCCAGGACTAAAAAAAATTGATGATAACAAGTACGAAGCGGTCATGGTTTCGCAAGCCTTTCAATTCACCCCTCAAGACATGGTCATTAAAAAAGGGGCAACCGTTAATTTTCTCGTCACATCAAAAGATGTGGTTCATGGATTTGAAATCGTTAAAACAAACGTCAACATGATGGTCGTACCGGGGCATATCAATTCACTGGAGTATACATTTGAAAAAGCCGGTGACTACTTGATTGTCTGTAATGAATATTGTGGTACAGCGCATCATATGATGTCGACAAAAATCAAGGTGGTGGATTAAATGAATGCCATTTCTAAAAAATTAAAAGATTTTGAGATAGAGCGGGGAATGCCTGCGACTGAATTAGGGGTAAAAGAAGCGAAACTAGCATTTGCGTATGTCAGTTTTTCGCTCGTCGCATTGTTGATCGGTGGATTATGTGGTTTGTTACAAACGCTTGTGCGGACAGGAGTCATTCCGGAAATCGCTGGAATCGGTTATTACGAATTGTTGACTGCACATGGACTGATGTTAGCCATTGTTTTTACGACATTATTTATCTTTGGATTATTATTCTCATTTTTAGGACAATCGTTTGGTCGTTTTGAAGAATTTCCGAGACGACTGGGATGGGTTGGTTTTTGGTTGATGATGCTTGGAGTCGTGCTCGTCACCTGGATGGTTCTTGCTGGTGAAGCCTCGGTCTTATACACTTTCTATGCGCCATTAAAGGCACACCCTGTCTTTTATATTGGTCTTGTTATTTTTGTCGTCGGCACTTGGATTTCTTCCGGTGCGATGTTCCGGATGTACGCTGATTATAAACGGGAACACCCAGGTGTTCATCCACCACTACAGGCATACATGAGCATCATGACCGTGTTGTTATGGGTTGTTGCGACGCTAGGTGTTGCAGCTACGATTTTGTTTCAACTATTACCCTTATCGCTTGGGTGGACGGATAAAGTTGGAATTGAGCTATCACGGACACTGTTTTGGTATTTTGGTCATCCCCTCGTCTATTTTTGGTTATTACCAGCATATATTGTTTGGTATACAGTGATTCCTAAAATTGTTGGAGGAAAGATTTTTTCCGATGCATTAGCCCGGATGTCATTTTTATTGTTTTTACTGTTTTCTTTCCCTGTTGGCTTTCACCATCAATTATTAGAACCGGGTATTTCAGCTTTTTGGAAATATATTCAAGTTGTCTTAACGTTTCTTGTCATCATTCCATCGTTGATGACGGCATTTTCGATGTTTGCAACATTTGAATTAGCGGGCCGACGAAACGGAGCCACCGGCTTATTTGGATGGATCAAGAAGATGCCGTATCGGGATGTTCGATTTTTAGCACCTTTTGTCGGTATGCTCTTTTTTATTCCGGCTGGTGCGGGTGGCGTCATCAACGCTTCCCATCAATTAAATATCGTTGTTCATAATACGCTGTGGGTGACGGGACATTTTCATATCACGGTCGGAGCAGCCGTCGCCTTGACGTTTTTTGGAACAGCGTATTGGCTGGTTCCGTTGTTAAGAGGGCGGACACTGACGAAACAAATCAATCGCATCGGTCTCATTCAAACAGCAACGTGGACGGTTGGTATGCTCTTTATGTCAACCGCGATGCATATCTCAGGCTTACTCGGGAACCCAAGACGGACCGGTCCGGCAGCCTATTTTAAAGATTCGTTGGTAGCCGACTGGATTCCCTATCATGCTGCGATGGCAATCGGCGGGACGATTTTGTTCATCTCGATTCTGTTGTTTTTATTCGCCATGTTCCAACTTGCTTTTCGAGCTCCAAAAGGAATCGAGGAATTTCCGGTTGCTGAAACAGAAGAAGCGGCGATGCAGACACCACTTTTCTTTGAGAATTGGAAACTTTGGATTTTCGTGACGTTTGCGTTGATTGCTTTTGCGTATACGGTTCCGATTTGGCATATGATTGAGAATGCACCTCCTGGGGCACCTGGATGGAAATTGTGGTGACAGATTGTGCCATACAAAAAACGAACAAGTTTCTCCTATACCTTGGAGGAACTTGTTCGTTTTTTTAGAATGAAAAATCTGTCACATCGAACTTTTTAAGTATAAAAAAGAAGAAAAGAGTTCAAAAATCAAAGGTTATTTCACAATTCCGTGCTTAAAGGCATAAACTACCGCTTGTGTCCGGTCGACGACATCAAGTTTCGATAAGATATTTGAGACATGCGTCTTGACGGTCTTCAACGAAATGAACAGTTCATCCGCAATTTCTTGGTTGGCCATGCCACGTGCCATTAACTGCAGGACTTCCTGTTCTCGCTCTGTCAGATCGTCATGCAGATGGCTCGTTGGTCTTCGTAAACGTTCCATCATTTTACCGGTGACTTGGGCAGCCATGACGGACTGTCCGCTCGCAGTTTTACGGATGGCCTCCGCGATTTCAAACGCACTAGCTGTTTTTAAGACATAACTCATGGCTCCTGCTTCAATGACCGGGTAGACTTTTTCATCGTCTAGAAAGCTTGTGACAACAAGAATCTTGGCTTCTGGCCAGTCTTTACGAATCAATCGTGTTCCTTCAACGCCGTCAACCGGTTCCATGACTAAATCCATTAAAATCACATCAGGACGATGCTTTAAAGCCAGTTCAGCTCCGACCTGTCCATCTGATGCTTCTGCCACAACTTCGATATCTGCCTGCGTGGACAAAAAGGCAGATACACCTGCACGAACCATCTCATGATCATCGACTAATAACACACGTATCATACTTGCACCATCCGATCTTTTCTCAATTTTACTTCAATTTGTGTTCCTTGTCCGGGGACACTGACGAGACGAATCGTTCCACCCATCTCGGCCGTTCGTTCGCGCATTGAATTGATACCGTACGAAGCAAGCTTCTTTTCATCCACGATGAAACCGACCCCATCATCGTTCATGCTCAAGATGATCGTATCATTGAATTGACGCAACTCGATATCCATATGTGAAGCTTTAGCGTGACGTAACGCGTTGGTCAACCCTTCTTGGACGATCCGGAACAGTTCATTTTCAATCGGACGGGGGAGTTCGATGGCTTCGAGCTTCCAACTCAATTCGGTGGACTGTTTTCTAGATAATTCTTCTAACAGTTGCGTTAATCCTTGTTGGAGGGTCATGCCTTCCAGTTCGACAGGGCGTAACTGTAACAACAGGGAACGCATTTCGGACTGAGCTGTCTGGGCCATCGTCTCAACGAGATCAATTTGTTTGGCAGCGGTTTCAGGTTGGGTTAGAATCGTTTGTTTCGCAGCCGTCGTCATCATCGAAATCGCATACAGCTGCTGGGAGACGGAGTCATGCAGGTCACGGGCAAGCCGTTTTCGTTCCTCCGTGATGGCCTGAACGCGGACTTGCTCAATGTGTTGCGGACGGGTGCTGATTTTTTGGACAGTTTCGACCTGCTCATCAATTCGTTTGCCGATGCGGGATAAGCGGGTCAACGTATGGAAGTAAGGACCATTCACGATCGTTACTTCTTTTCCTTGCTCCAGTTCGATGATGGCAGTCGTGACTTTCTTAAAATCACGGCGCAAAAAGAAGTAGTGGATACTCCCGATTGCTAACGGTAATAAGAGCGATAAGCCGACGACAAGCAGAAAAACGGGAAAGTCCTGTTGACGGACGAAAAGTACATGCCAATCAACTTGGCGTGTACTTAAAAACAATAACGTCGTCATCACGGCAGTCAAAAAACCGGTCATGACTTGGAGGGCGATGACACCAAGCGGGAATTGATCACGTTTCATATTGAAGTCACCTCGACATTCCCGATGCCGAGCATGACATGAATCCGGACTTTCCGGGTCGCTTCATCATATTCAGGAGCACGGTACTGGATTCGGCGGTTAAAAAATGTCGGAATCCGTCGGACATCCGTTTTGACGCTTCCGAATCCGATCGACGTATCGAGCGTATAATCGTAACCCGACGGTAACAAGATCCGGACGTCTCCGACGACACCACTGACGACGATCAATGTTTCGCCTTCAGGCACATAAGCATGGGTCAAATCAATCTCTAAATCACGGACGATGAATTGTTCACTTAAATCCTTTAAGACATAGGGAAGTTCTTGTTGTGTTGCAAACGAATACGCCGGTTGAATTTTGATGCCTTCTTCCTCATACAGACTAGGAGAAATCTTCGAAAAGAAAAATTCTCTGACCGAGTGTCGTGTGACGAGAATGATTCCGAGATATAGTAGGATCCCTGCAATGACGAATCCGATAGCGGCCGAACTCAGAACGACACCGGCTAAGATGATTGTACCCACGACATAAAATAAAATGGCGAGTTTTTCATGATTTCTTTTACGGAAATAGATTCCGACATAGTACAGTAAAAACGGAAACAGGACTCCGAATAACACATTCCCGGCACCTGTCGTCAAATCATAAAATAATCCGAGGGCGAATAGGATCGACACGTAACCGACTAATTGTTTTGTACTTAATCGTCGCACGAGCAATCTCCTTCCTGACATGACAAAGGGAGGCAACGATGCCTCCTTCATCAGAACACTTATTTTTGGAAACGACGTTCGAGTTCGGCAATCCGTGCATCGATGTCATCTTCTGCGATGGTCGCTTCTTCTACCTTTGTTTCATCTTCTTCAACTGTAAATGGATGTTGCTCTTCCTTAATAGTAGCATTTGGTTCACGTTCTAGCACCTGGTTCATCTTTGATTTTAGATTCGAGACGTTTTCACGCATCATCCATTCATACCGTTTGTTTTGTAAATCTTCTAATTTCAGTTTTAATTCAAGTGCTTCTCGTTCTAGTTGGTTCAGTTCCCGTTTCGTCTCTTCGATCAATTCTTCAAAGAAACGAAACTGCTCGCCATAATGTTTGGATTCGATTGCAGCACGCTCGGCGAGTTCCTGTTCTCCCGCTTCTTTAGCAATCTCGACTTGTGTAAATCGTTTGTCTGCTAATTCCTTGGCTTCGTCTTGTTTAGAGGTCAACTCGACGAGTAACGTCCGTTGGCGTTCGAGTAACCGGTCGATTTCTTTTAGGTCGGATTCAGTCGTCCGAATATGGCGGACTAACTTCTTAGCCGGTGCTTCGCCTTGATCGGCTGCTTTTTTGACTTCAGTCATCATTTGATTGGCAAACTCGTTTAATTGGTCAAATACGTTTTTCATGAAAAATTCCTCCTTGGATGTAAGTTCATTTGTGTGTTTGGGGTTAAGCGGTCGATTAGTGGCGTTTTTGATCGAGATCCTTCCAATCGGCTTCAAAATGCGTCGAAGTTGTCGAACGACGGCGGGCAAATAAAGTATTTAAATCAACACGTTGCATTTTCATTCGCATGTATCCGATGTAAAGAGCGAGAGCAGCAGCAATCCCGATGACGGCCCAGATGTTAGACAGAGCTAAACCGATGCCAAGAGCGGCGAGTAATCCGAATCCGATTTTTGCTAACACTTTCGATGTTTGGACAAATTTACTGATGGCATAAAATGCGAGGAGCGCACCGAGCCCGAGTCCGATCATGTGTGGTAATGTACCGATGACGACAGCGAGCAGGGCGAGACCGGCAAGTGCCATCAAGACCTGTTTTCCTTTTGATTGCTTCATGATGAAGCCTCCTTTTTCTTGATACTCTTATCTTACGGCAGCTGAAGGCGAATCACGACGCCCTTCGGACCGTAATTCTCTCCGACTTGAGGCGGAGAGTGAAAGTCTGACTTTAGTATGCCTGCTATGTCTGACTTAAATAATATGGTAAAATTCGACTATCAGAAACGAGAGGAGTGGTGTTTGATGAGTGCGACTAGCCACGTAATGAATCAATTTACCGGAGTACAGGGAGGGGTTTCCCTCCCTTAAATCAGAGGAGGAAACCATTTGAACGAATGGGGTAAGTTACCGACAGATGAAGTCGGAACAAATGAACAGTTAGGTCACGTCACGGCGGTCTTCCAAAAGCAATACCGTGTGATGACGGCTGACGGGGAAACATTAAGTGAGTTATCGGGAAAGATGCGGTTTGAAGCGTTGACGAAAGCAGAACTTCCGGCGGTCGGTGACTGGGTCATCCAATCAGAACGGGAAGTGGGAAAAGGACGCATCGAACGGATTCTGCCGCGAACCTCACAATTTTCTCGAAAAGCAGCGGGGACGGAAATCGAGGAACAAATCATCTGTGCGAATGTCGACGTCGCGTTACTCGTCATGGCGTTTGGACATGATTTTAATGTTCGCCGTTTAGAGCGGTATTTGACGGTCGCTTGGGAAGCGGGGGTCAAACCACTGATCGTATTGACGAAAAAAAGTTTAATCGATAATGTGGACGACTTGCTTTCAGAGATTGACGAGATTGTCTTCGGAACACCTTATTTTGCCGTGGACTCGTTGACGGGAGAAGGATTAGACGCCTTAAAAGATGTTTTGCAACCACGAGAGACGATTGTCCTTGTCGGATCGTCTGGTGTCGGGAAATCAACGCTCGTGAATGCCTTGGCGGGCGAGCAACTGATGGAAACGGGTGGTGTCCGAGAAGACGACGAACGGGGACGTCACACGACGACGCACCGGGAATTAAAACGGTTAACCAATGGGTTGTTACTTGTTGATACGCCGGGAATGCGTGAGCTGGGTCTCTGGGACGGGAGCGAAGGATTAGCGTCTACTTTTTCAGACATCGAGATGCTCGCAAAATCATGTCGCTTCCGAGACTGCCAGCACGGAGGGGAACCAGGCTGTGCAGTTCAAGCTGCTTTAGCGAACGAAAGCTTGTCGCACGAACGGTGGGAAAGTTTTCTGAAGTTAAAACGTGAGATGGCATATGCGGAACGAAAACAAAATGTCGCCTTGCAAGCAGCGGAAAAAGAGAAGTGGAAGAAAATCCACAAGCAGGCACAGGCCCGGACGAAACTAAAATATCAAAAACGCTGATTTTATTTAAAATCACAAACGAACGACGCCCTTCTGGTTAGATAGAGAGGCGTCGTTCGTTTTGTTAAACAATAGATAAAGGATTTAATCATGCTCAAAATAAATCGTGCCTGTCAAATCATCAAGACGTTTCAAATCGTTTTGAATGGCGTGGATGTCGCTAGGCTGCTGTTCCCGCAATTGTTTTGTCCCGACCGGATGAACGGTCGCATGTTGATCGAGCGAGATCGTTCGGTTCGAGAGACGGTCGTTGAAGTAACGATCGTGCGAAACGAACAACAGTTCTCCCGGGAAGACATCGAGTGCCGCCTCGATTTGTTCGCGGGTCGTTAAATCCAGATAGTTGGTCGGTTCATCGAGAATCAACAGACGGGCACCGGAAAAATAGAGGCGTAAGAAGGCAATCCGGCATCTCTCGCCCATACTCGCTTCGGCAATGGGTTGATAGACTCGGTCACGCCGAAATAGAAAACAAGCGAGAAGCGTCCGCGAATCGGTCTCAGAAATCGTCGTGTCCTGCATCAAGGCGTTGAGCAGAGAACCAGAAGTCGGCAAATTCGAAAGCGCCTGAGAAAAATAGCCGGTTGTCAGGGACGGGTGACGTGTGATCGTTCCTTGAGTCGGGTCGAGTTCACCTTGAATCAGACGGAGCAACGTCGTTTTCCCGGAACCGTTCCGACCGATGACGGCAATCCGGTCGCCTTGTTGCATGGAAAAGGTCAGCTTTTCAAACAACATCAGGCCATCATACGAAAAGGAAACGGCTTCTAACGCAAGTAACTGCTTGGCGGAAAATGATGCGGCTTCAAATGCCACATGAACGGATGGCGGTGTTTCCGGTTTCGTAACACGGTGGTCGAGCACCTGTTCAAGTTGTTTTTCTTTTGCTTTAAATTTCTTTGCTTGTTTTGCAGCTTTTTTCTTTGCATAAGGATCCCGTTCACTTGCGTGTGCGACAGCTTGTTGATGCCAGTTTTGGTATTGGTTGATCATCCGCTTCAGTTCCTTGCGTGTTTTTTCCTGTTTTTCATATTCGCGTTCTTGGGTCAGGCGTTCCTGTTCTTTTTGCTGGCGATACGTTTGATAGTTCCCTTTATAACGTGTTGCGCAATCTGCTGTCAGCTCGATGACGGCATCCGCCGTTGCGTCGATGAAAGCACGTTCGTGTGAGACGTAGAGAATCGCGATTGATGTCTGATGCATCCAGTCGATCAGCCAATCCGACGTGTCAGTATCCAAGTGATTAGTCGGCTCATCCAGCAGAATGAAATCTGGTTTTTGGACCAACAGACAGGCGAGTTGGATGCGTGTCTGTTCGCCGCCGCTGAGTGTGTCAAAGGGGTGAGACCAGACGTGTTCGGGTAGTTGAACTTCTTTTAACGCACGTGCTGCGTCCGCTTCGAGCGAAAAAGCGTCTAGATCGAGCGCAGCTTGGTAATCTTCAAGTGACGTCGACTGCATTGTCCGTTCCCGTGCCTGATAACGAAGCAAATCGGCTTGTTCGACCAGTCGGAGTGCCGAGTCATTGGAAGAAGTACGGTTTTGGGCGACGTGACCGGCATTTGTATAGGCGCGGAAGATGTCGCCCGAAGTCGGCTGGATCTGCTGGAGGATGACGTGTAATAACGTCGTTTTACCCACTCCGTTGGCACCGACGAGGGCGACATGTTCACCCGGATGAATGGAAAATGAGATGTGTTGAAACAACGTCTGTTGAGGGAGATCAAAGCGTAAATCATGAATCGATAAGATTTCAGTAGGCATATTCTCAGCTCCTTAGGAGTTCATTTCAATACAGATGAAATGAAAACACACCATCCGAAAGCGAGCGGATGGTGTGCAGGAGTGCGAATCAAAGAAGGTATCTTCCTGATGAGGGAAATACCAAAAATGAGCAGACTCGTAGCGTCAGTCATCCGCAACCGTATTGCGAAAGTGATGAATTCTTTTCATCATTAGACGTTAGCGAGTGTATGCTTCATTTCGGTATTGTACCTCCTATTCGTAGACTATGTGTTCAGTGTAGCAACTTGTGGTCAGCAAGACAAGTAAGAATCAAGCAATGCTTGAGCGGCCGTTGCTTCTTCCATACTCGGAGGAAGGACGTCTTTTAACGGATAGTCGAGTCCAAGCGCCTCCCATTTGTAGACACCTAGTTGATGATAAGGAAGCACTTCGACCCGTTCGACGTTTCCGAGTGTCCGAATGAACTCTCCGGTCTGACGCAGAAACGTTTCCGTCATCGTCAAACCAGGTACAAGGACGTGGCGAATCCAGACCGGAATGTTTCGATCAGCTAATCGTTTCGCAAAAGCAAGTGTATTCGCATTACTTCGCCCTGTCAGAATCCGGCATGTCGCATCATCGATATGCTTGATGTCGAGCAAGACGAGGTCCGTATGGTCTAAAATTTGATCGATATTTTTAGGGACGACCGAGCCGGCTGTATCAATGACAGTATGAAGACCTTTTTGTTTTGCTTCGCGTAATGCAGCTTCTAGAAATTCCGGTTGGGCGAGGGGTTCGCCGCCGGAAAACGTGATACCACCACCCGTCGCTTCAAAAAAGGAACGGTAGCCCTCGGCCTCTTCGATGATGGCTGTCGCCGAGACGGAACGACCACATCCGAATTCCCATGTATCTGCATTGTGGCAATACTGACAGCGTAAGGGACATCCTTGCGTAAAAACGATGAAACGAATACCGGGTCCATCGACCGTCCCGCAGGATTCAACAGAATGAATCGTTCCGTGTGTCATGTTCATCTTGTCCTTTCTGAATTAAAGTGCACCATGGAACGTCCGGTTGATGACATCGATTTGTTGTTCCCGTGTCAACTTGATGAAGTTGACGGCGTAACCGGAAACACGAATCGTCAATTGTGGATACAACTCTGGGTGTTCCATTGCATCGAGTAACGTTTCCCGATCAAAGACGTTGACGTTCAAGTGGTGTCCTTTTGAGACGGTTCCACCCATATACCCATCAAGCAGTCCGACGGTATTTTGAATCCGTGTCTGTTCATCTTTACCAAGTGCTTTTGGAACGATGGAGAACGTATAAGAGATGCCGTCTAACGCATGTTCGTACGGTAATTTTCCGACAGATGTCAGCGCAGCAACGGCTCCTTTCGTATCCCGTCCGTGCATCGGATTGGCTCCGGGAGCAAACGGTTCGCCTGCCCGTCGACCGTCTGGTGTATTACCGGTCTTTTTGCCGTAGACGACATTCGATGTAATCGTCAAGACGGATTGGGTCGGCAAGGCATTTCGATAAGTCGGATGCTGCCGGATTTTTTCCATGAAGAGTTTAACAAGATCGACGGCTATCTGGTCAACACGCGCATCGTTGTTTCCGAATTTCGGGAAGTCACCTTCGATTTTAAAATCAACAGCGATTCCGTCTGCATCACGAATGGGTGAGACTTTTGCATAACGAATGGCAGAAAGACTGTCCGCGACGACCGATAGTCCGGCGATGCCACAAGCCATCGTCCGCAAGATTTCCGGATCGTGCAACGCCATCTCGATTCGTTCGTAACTGTATTTATCGTGCATGAAATGGATCACATTTAACGTATTGACATAGAGCTCCGCTAACCAGTCCAGTTGACGATCATAGGCTGCCATGACCGTTTCGTAATCCAACACGTCATCTAAGATCAAGTTGGTTGCCGGAGCGACTTGGATTTTAAGTTTTTCATCGATCCCACCGTTCAGGGTATAAAGTAATGCTTTGGCGAGGTTCGCCCGTGCTCCGAAGAATTGCATCTGTTTCCCGATCCGCATTGCGGAGACACAACATGCAATCCCGTAATCATCCCCATAGATTGGTAACATCAAGTCATCGTTCTCATATTGAATCGAACTTGAGAGAATTGACATTTTCGCACAGAATTCTTTAAAACCACGGGGGAGCTGTGTCGACCAAAGGACGGTCAGGTTCGGTTCAGGCGCCGGTCCAAGATTGACAAGTGTCTGTAAGAAACGGAACGAACTTTTCGTGACGTTCGACCGTCCATCTTCACTCATACCGCCAATCGATTCGGTGACCCACGTTGGGTCGCCGGAGAACAGGTCGTTGTAGTCCGGTGTCCGAAGGAATTTGACGATCCGAAGTTTCATCACAAAATGATCAACGAGTTCCTGAGCCGTTTGTTCGGTTAATCGACCGGCTTTTAGATCCCGTTCGATATAGATATCTAAGAACGTAGAAACACGTCCGAGAGACATCGCGGCGCCGTTTTGTTCCTTGATCGCAGCCAGGTAAGCGAGATAGACCCACTGGAAAGCTTCTTGAGCCGTTTCGGCAGGGCGAGACAGATCACAGTCATACCGCTTCCCGAGTTCTGTCAGTTCCTGTAACGCGCGGAGCTGCTCATTCATTTCCTCACGATCGCGAATCATCGACTCGGACAAGAAACCACCGTGGTTCTGCAAATCCTGTTTCCGTTGTTTAATCAAGTAAGCTGTTCCATATAAGGCAACACGACGGTAATCACCGATGATACGTCCTCGACCGTAAGCATCGGGAAGTCCTGTAATGATGCCAGCTTTTCGGGCGGCACGCATTTCAGGGGTGTAAGCATCGAATACCCCTTGATTGTGTGTTTTCCGGTATTCACTGAACGTCCGGGTGACGATTGGATCAGCTTCAAATCCGTATGCTTCTAGTGCATCATTGACCATCCGGATACCACCATTCGGATGAATGGAACGCTTGAAGGGTTCGTCTGTCTGCAATCCGACTACTTTTTCTAGATTACGATCGAGATAACCTGGTCCGTGTGAAAGAATCGTCGAAGGAGTAGCGGCATCGACGGCATACACACCACCTCGTGTCCGTTCTTCGCTTGTTAGATTCATGATCTGTTGCCAAAGTGTTTCAGTAGCTTCTGTTGGACCAACAAGGAACTGGTCGTCCCCTCGAAATTCTGTCCGATTTCGTCGGATGAAGTCGGCTACATCAATTTTGTCGATCCATTCTCCTGTTTCGAATTGTTGCCACGCTGGTGTTTTTTCAAGTAACATCGTGAACACTCCTTTGTTTGTAGGGGAAACAGTTCAAGGTCCATCCCTTATGTGAATAGTGTAACAAACATTTCGTAAGAAGAGTTTTACATCCCGGTGAAAGCGTAGAAGATTCTTGAAACGTTGGTACATCAGGCTTTTTTGAAATGTGTATCACTGAGAAGACTAGAATGGAAAAACAGAAAAGAGGCAGTATGAAGCCATATTTCAGGAACTGTATCACTCTTTTGTTTAAAAAATGAGAGAGACAGTTTGAAACGTGATAAAAGTCACATCAGGTTATCTTGTATTTTTATGACGTATCGTTGACAATGAAAAAGGGAATATAGACCGTGGAGGTGCATAAAATGGATTTTTCGATTTTGGAAGACCGTGCCGATTACAGAACAGGTGACTGGCTGACGCTAAAAGTATCAACTGAAGGAACACCACGAACTGGAATGATTACAGAATTTGAAGATGATGGTTTCTGGATTCGTTTTGAAGATGATTTTGACTTTGAGGATTTCATCGGGTATAAAGAAAAATATTTGGCTCAACTGGTGCGACGTCCAAGTGATGTCAAAACAGATTACCCAGTGCTCAGTCGTTTCACGAAACTTGCGAATGAGCTTCAAGATCGTGTCAGTCAAGGGTTTGAAATCTTGTCGGAACAAATAAAAAATGACAATGAAGTGACGTATCATATCCGGCTTGTCGATGCAGGTAATGAATACACACAGACGTTACGTGGTTTACGTGACGACACGACCGATCGATTTGAATACGTCACAGAATGATGGATAAGAGAGTAGGAGAATACACGTTATGGACTTTATGAAACCTTTTATTACAGAAGCATGGGAACGTGCGCGTTTTGAAAAAATGATGCCCGTTCAAGAACAGGCAATTCCGTTGTTGCGTGAAAGAAAAGATGTTTTGGTCGAAGCACCGACCGGGACGGGAAAAACATTGGCATACGTCATTCCAGCGTTAGAATTGATTGATGAAAATGAACCCCATATTCAAGTCGTGATTACAGCACCAACACGCGAACTTGTCATGCAGATTCATCAAGTCATCCAATTGTTTGCGCAAGGAAGTGGGATTAAATCAGGTGCCTTCATCGGTGGAGTCGAATTAAAACGTCAACATGAACGTCTGAAGAAAAAACCACAAATCATCGTCGGGACACCCGGTCGTCTTGTGGAACTGATCGATTCGAAAAAGATGAAGATGCATAAAGTAAAATTGATTGTACTCGATGAGGCCGATCAAATTTATGAAAGTGGGATGAGTGCATCGGCAACTCGGATCGCGAACAGTGCCCTCCGCGATCGTCAACTAGCGTTTATTTCAGCGACATTACCGGAACGAACAGCAGAATGGGGTAAAACTTTATTTGCGAATGAACCAGAACGGGTACAAGTCGAACGTGTCGTCAGTACACAAGTGAAGTTTGGGTACATCGAAATGTCACGTCGTCTGAAACCAGAGTATTTACGCCGTTTGGCGAACATGCAGGGTGCAAAAGTATTGACCTTCATCAATAATCGTTCATTCCTCGGACCATTAAATGGAGAATTAAGTAAGTTTTCATTAAAATATCGAATTCTTGACGCCGAAAAAGGAAAACGGGAACGGATGGAGACACTTCGTTCATATAAACGTGGGGAGTTTCCGTTACTTGTCACGACAGGTCTTGCTGCCCGTGGACTTGATATCGAGGCGGTCACACATGTCGTTCATTACGATTTGCCTGAGTCACTCGATGATTTTGTTCACCGTTCTGGGCGTACGGGACGTGGAAATGCTTCCGGGATGGTTCTGGCACTTGTCACGGATCACGATTTGAGACACCTGAAAACATTAGCTAAACAAATGGGTGTGGAGATGGAAGAAATGGAAATCTATCGTGGCGAAGTGATTCCGAAACGTGAAATCACAGAACCAGAGACAATCAAACGACCGGCGAACCCACACCGGAAAGGACCGACACGATGAAAAGTGAACGAAAGATAATCCCTTTTCCGACGACTGTATCGGAAGCAGAGATGAACACGGCACTCAAGACGATGTATCAAGAAGCAGCGACAGCGAGAAGTACGGATTGGGTGGCGTTCATTGAAGAAATCGCAACGGAAGGACGTTGGTATTTAAAAGATGCTGAACTGTTCCGCGATCTATTTGTTGACTGGGCCATCTTTTATGAAACGGATGAACAAGGAAAAACACCGCATGGTCGCTTTTTGGAACAGGTGAAAGAAAATATGTCACCAAGTCTGTATCGGGCATTAAGAGGATTGGCTGACCCAGTCCCTTCTTTATTCCTCGTCGAAGCAGAAGGTGTCGTCGACATCATGTCAAAACAGACCTACCAAACGGATTTAGCGGAAATTGAGGTCGAGACGGGTGACTTATTGATCGGGAAGTTACTTTATATCTCAGGAAAATGGCGTTTTGCGATTGCGTACATGAAGGTCGCCAAAGCACTTGTTCCAGAAGTCCGTATCTTGTTAGCAGATTTTGTCGATGAAGTCGGAGAAGACGCGTTATTACGCCAATATCCGGAGTTTTGTGCCGAGCTGATTGATTTGTTGCTCGACATCGAAGAAGGAAACATCGCACCACGTCCGGAAAAATAACAAACGGAGCTGACTCAAAAGTGAGGACGTCTCTCGATTAAAATGAATGAAGGGAGGTGGATTTCCGGATCAAACACCGGAAATCCACCTCCCTTTTCCTTCGCGAACAATAAGAATTTGCATAGAAATGGCCGATGATTCCGTGAAAAGATGGAATCATCGGCCATTTGATTGATGGGGGACGGAAACGTTCATCCTCGACTCCTATGGGGAAATGAAGCGCGATTGGCGCTTCCGTCCGTCACAAGGATTGATTTTGGCCTGACTTATGAGTCAATCCCGTTTGTGTCGTGCCATAGTATCACTTATTCTTCAGAATGGTAGACGGCAATCCCATTCTTATCTTGATGCTTCACCCGATACATCGCAAGATCGGCATGTTTCAGCCACTGTTCTAAATTTGTTCCGTCCACATGAGGTGCTATTCCGATACTCCCAGAGACATGCAGTGTCTGTCCATGGTGGACGTAGGGATGACATAAAAGGGTCAAAAAAAGTTTACAACGTCGTCGTAACGAAAGTTCATTTTCCGCGGACGTCAATAAAGCAAATTCATCACCTCCAAGTCGATAAACGGATTCGTCAGCGTCTAGTTCAGCAGAAAGGCGTCTTGCGACTTCTGTTAAGATGTAGTCGCCGGCTTCATGACCATACGTATCGTTAATGAGTTTGAAACCGTCCAAATCAATGAGTGCCAAATAATTGAAGGCAGATGATTTTTGATTGAACGTCCGTTCGAGAGCACGACGATTTCCGATTTGGGTCAGTCCGTCATGATAAGCATAATATTCGATTTGTTGCTGCCGTTCCATTCGATCCGTCACGTCATGAAGAATTAAAAACTGACCAACAAAGGTGTCGGCAATCATGATGGGAATCGGAATCAGCTCAAATTGTTGATTCGATTGATTTCGATAATGATTAGAGTTCTGCATCAAGGCGGTCTGGAAATGACGAAATTCGATGGTGACGCGATCGACGGCCATATTCGAAAGTCCAAAAATCCGTTGGGCGGCTCGATTCGCATAGATCGGTTCTTTTGCTTGATTAAAACGAACGATTGGATCAGGGTGCCCTAAAAACAGTGGAATGACTTGTTGTTCGCTTGCTTTAATCTGTTCCGTTCTACGCGTGACGCGTGTCGTCAATTGTTCATTTCGAGTATCCAATTGGCGGACGATTGAGCTATGTTGTCTTGTGATTAAAATTTGACGGACAATCAGTAAAAATAAAATGACGAAAACATCACGCTTGCCATCTTCCTGCTCAATGAGATAGTGAAGGAATAATGGTAAGGACAGAAGTGGAAGCCACGTGCGTTGGACGATGGATGATTTGCTCGTTCCTTCGACAATATGATCGATGTGCCATAAAATAGCTGCACTTTGAGCTAAGCGGATAAAAATAGGTGAAAAAATCAAATACGTTGCCGTAAAGCCCGGGAAATAGACGGACGAGATCTCATAAAGTCCTCGGATGAAGATGGACAAGAAAAGCAAAAACAAGGTAGTCCGGGAGACCCAGTGTGTCTCTTGGATGAAAGAAAAATAAAAAAAGACGAACAGACCAAGGGATGTATTGATGATGACGATCAAGGAGTACGGAAACGTGTTGACGGTCGGATCAACGAATTCATTCAAGATATGAAAAGCAACGAGTGCCAGGAAAATCACTAAAATGAAGGCATCCATCCCGGCTAACACGTGTTGCCCAAATCCTTTTTTGGAGGCAATCCGGTAAAAGATGGCGAATGAAAATAAGTAATGTGAGAGTGAAAAAAATACTAAGCTGTAGACGCCGGACACAGTGCCTAACGAACTGAATAAATGAATGGTCTCGAGAATCGAACCGATGGCGGATAAGCTGAGTGAACCGAGTGCCAGTAACCAAAACTTTCGACGCGGGACAATCAGAGACCGCTCTTTTTTGTAGGCGACTAAGATGAAAAAAGCTAATAAGGAAAGCGACACGTACTGTAACACTTGTTCGATTAAAAGATTTGAAATCGAGTCATGTGTATACGAAATAAGGATCAGGACGGTCGAAATAATCAGTAAGGGTGGAAACCATTTTATGAAATAGGGGGATTGTTGCATCAAACTACCTCCTGCCATGAAGTGTTCAAACGAATCGTTTCATTTTTTTTAATCATACACTGCTTTTCCCCAATTTCATTTAAATCAAAAAAAAGAAATCGTCTAAACACCCAATGAGAGGGGGGAGAGACGATTTCACAGTAGTTCCGTAATTTAGTTTTTATGGTTTTCGTAAGCCTCGATTTTTTCAGAGAGATACGTCCAGTATTCCATCAATTGGTCGCTTTTTGTTTTTGCCTGCTCGATTTGTTGATAGATGTCGTTCACTTGACCGAGATCACTCCCGGATGAAGCGAGTTGTTGTTCGAGCGATTCCAGTTCAAGTTCCGCCTCTTCAATTTGAGACTCAATCGTTTTCCAATCGAGCTGCTCTTGATAACTGAGTTTTTTCGGAACCTCGACGACTTTTGTCTCAACAGGGACAGGTTCAGTCATGACAAGTCCGTTATCGGTTGACGGGAGTTCGCGTTGCTCCAAATAATCGGTATATTGTCCGTAATACGAGACGATTTCCCCATTTTCAAATGCTAATAACCGATTCACGACCCGGTCGAGGAAATACCGGTCATGACTGACGGTGATGACGGTTCCTGGGAATGAATCTAGATAATCCTCTAAGACAGATAACGTTTCCGTATCTAAATCGTTGGTCGGCTCATCGAGGAAAAGAACATTGGGTTCGTCCATCAAAATCGTCAATAATTTTAACCGTCTTTTTTCACCACCGGATAACTTACCGATTGGTTTGTATTGTGCTTCCGGTTTGAATAAAAACTGTTCAAGCATCTGACTCGCTGTGATTTCTTGTCCGTCAAGTGTCGTGATGACCTGGGCAATCCGTTCGACTTCTTCGATGACACGTCGCTCGGGATGGCTAAATTCTGCGAACTGACCATAAAAACCGACTTTGACCGTTTCCCCATGAATGATTTCGCCACTGGTCGGCTCTAAATGTTTCGCGAGAATCGATAACAACGTGGATTTGCCACTCCCGTTTCGACCGACGATCCCGTACCGTTCTTTTCGGCCAAACAACCAGTTGAAGTCGCTGAATAATGTCCGGTCACCAAATTGATGGCTGACACCAACCGCCTCAATGACTTTTTTTCCAAGTCGTGTCGAACCGACCTGGACTTCGAGTGCCGCTTCATCTTCTTCGTAAGATAACTCTTGTAAGGCATCAACACGCTGAATCCGTGCCTTTTGTTTAGTAGTTCGTGCTTTTGCACCACGCCGTAACCAGGCGAGTTCCCGTCGAAGGATGTTTTGGCGTTTTTCTTCCATCGAAGCGGTTCGTTCTCGACGCTCAGCACGTTTTTCCAGAAATGACTCATAGTTGCCGACATAAAAATAGGCCGTTCCGTTGGCGATTTCCATCATATGATTCGTGACACGGTTTAAAAAATAGCGATCGTGGGTGATGAGTAAAATCGCACCACGGTATTCCTTGATTTGTGATTCGAGCCAGGTGATGGTTTCGGCATCAAGTTCATTGGTTGGCTCATCCAGTAACAACAAGTCCGCTTCGTCGAGCAAGGCCTCCGCTAAGCCAACCCGTTTACGTTGGCCACCGGATAAGGAACCGATTGTCGCTTCGAGATCCATGATACCGAGTTTATTTAAAATCATTTTTAGGCGGGACTCAGTATCCCAGGCATTAGCGGCATCGAGTTCTGTTTGAGCGTTAATGAACCGCGTTAATAACATTTCATTCGCAGGATCTTGCTCGAGCGCGAGACGGGCAACTTCGTAGTGGCGAAGAGCATTGATCGTCGGTGTATTTCCTGATAACAAGACTTGCATGACAGTCTGGTCTTCCGGATAGGCGGTTGATTGTGACAAGAGGCGAATCCGGTAATCATTTGGATGATGAAGTTCACCCGAATCAGCCGTTTCTTGTCCAGCTAGTATATGCAATAACGTTGATTTCCCGGTTCCATTGACACCGATGATCCCGATCCGGTCCCCTGGACTGACGGAAAACGTAACATCTTCGAAAACAATCTTATCGGCAAATTCTTTTTTTAGTTGATCGACTTTAAGTAACATGTCAGGCTCCTTCTACAATTTCCTTGATTTGTTGTTCGACCAGGACGACTAATTCCTTTTGAGACATCGTTGCTGGATCGATGGGTTTTAAAATCGTTACATCGACAGTCGCGGGACGGATCCGCCCGGTTTCTTCCATGACCCGGTAGCTTCCGGAAATCGCAATCGGAACGACGAGCGCACCACTTGAAGTAGCCAAAGTAAAACTACCCGCTTTAAATTCAGCGACAGGTCCGCCCTTAGAGCGTGTACCTTCCGGGAAGATGATCATCGATTGTCCGTCTTTGATTGTCTCGATTCCAGCACGGATGGCTTTTAAGGACTGACGGCGATCTTTGCGATCAATCATGACACATCCCATCAGATTCATCCAGACATTGACGATCGGAATCTTGTTGACTTCGATTTTTGAGATAAAAGCTTTTGGCTTATCGATTTTTCCGAGGAGGATCGGGACATCAAAATTGCCTTGATGGTTGGCGATGAAGACGACCGGTTGATCCGCCGGGATGTGCTCTTGTCCTGTCATGCGGACGCGGACACCCGCAAGGCGAAGTAATGAGTTTGCCCAGACGTGTGCGACTTTTTGTGTATAAGCATACCGTGCAGCATGCGTTCGACGTTTTGCCCCCGGAAGAAACGGTAATGTAAGGGGTAGAACTAGTCCAAAGCAAATGAACCAGATGATTGTACGTAACATAGTGGCATCAGACTCCTTTTCTTGTTTCATTATTATTGTACAAAAAAAGACCGGGTATCGCACCCAGTCTTCATCATCATTCCCAATAACGAGGTTCAGACTCCTCTTCTGTTTCACCAAGCTCAAACGTCAGACGGCGTGTGGTCGGATCAATCGAAAAAGAAGCGTTGGTATTATCGATTTGTTTGATCTCCATCGACTCTTCGTCAAGGATCAGTGTTAAGCGGACCTTGTCTTCGTGATCGACAAGCAAGACACCGTCTTCTTTTAACCAAAGATCGATGACGGGAGAATAACGAAGGGTCCAACCGTTGGATAAGGGGATTTCATTCATAGTAACTCGGTTCCTCCTAGTAAGAAGTTAAATCAGATTCTTTATTTATCATGCTGTTCTGTCGCAGATAATGCAAGAGGAGGGATCGATTCACGTTGTTCGTAAGAAAGTTGATACGATTGTTCCCGTTTTTTCATTCGTTCGTACTGTTTCTTGACCCGGCGATGTTGCACATATTCATGATAGGACTGGTGAGACGTCCGAAGGAGCTGTCTGAAAGAAGAGAGCGATAAACAGATGGCAAGTGTAAAGACGAATACACCAATCGAATCTGTGTAATAACCCGACGTGTAACTTAAGTATGTACTGATGAGACCCGTAAGCGTCGTGAAAAGATAAAACCACATGACATGCCCTCCTTAGTTTAGATGCTATACATCTTTTAAGGAATTCGTGATGAAAACTCGATTTCCTGTATCGCCCAGTAAAACTTCGGGAAAAATAAAAAAATCCACACGAGAGGTGTAGATTTTAAGGTGTATCGATATGTTGGAGTGCTGGCGTCTTCGGAGACAAGTCGGTACTGTTCGAACCTTCTGCGAAAACGATTCCGATCGTAGCAAGGAACGCAAAAAAAGCAAAGACCAATGTTTTAGTGAAGCGTCTTGCAAAAGAACGCGATTGAATGTTATGAAACATGTTTTTCCCCCATATTTAACTAAACTAAACCTTCTTTTTCCTATTGTCTTATCATATCTCTTTTTTTCAAAAAAATCACTCAAATCAGAACCGTTCACAGAAATGTCATATTTGTTCTCTTTTGCTTCATGTCAGAAAGGGGATGAAAAAGAGTATAGTATGGTAGGTGATACGTAAAAACCGGGAAAAAATGATGGAAACGACAGAAGGGAGATGACCACAAATGGCATTACGCGCAGGACAGGTTGTCACATTAAAAGTAGAACGAGAAGCGGAGTTTGGTGTTTTTTTAAGTGACGGGGAAGAAGACATCTTACTTCATAATAATGAACAAACGAAAAAACTGGAACTCGACGAAGAAGTAGAGGTCTTCCTTTATCAGGATAATGAAGGACGATTGGCCTCATCGATGACGATTCCGGAAGCATCGTTTGAAGACTATGTCAAAACGACGATTAATGGGACACGCTACAATACAGGTGTGTTTGCGAATATTGGAATCCAAAAAGATGTACTCGTGTCGCTCGATGACTTACCACAACGTCGGACATTTTGGCCGGAAGAGGGCGATCAACTGTATATTCGCCTCAAGCATGATCAAAAACTTCGTCTGTTAGGTGATCCGGCTCCATATGCGTATTTCAACTTACAGGCAAAACCGGCACCAGAAGAGTGGAATAACATGGATGTCGAAGGGTTAGTCTTTGCGCAACGCGATCCTGGTGTAAACGTCTGGGTGAACGAGCAAACGATTGGTTTTCTGCATGAACAAGAGATGGAACGTTGGCCGCGACTTGGAGAAGTTATGAAATTACGGGTGACAAATGTGAAGCCAGATGGTACAGTATTACTTTCAGCAAGACCACGTGCTCACGAGGCAATCGACATCGATGCGGATTTGATCATGAATCATCTGCTTGAACATGACGGTCAGATGTCGTATGGTGATAAGACACCTCCTGAGACGATTGATGAGGTATTTGGCCTAAGTAAGGCTGCCTTCAAACGTGCTTTAGGTCGATTGTTGAAAGATAAAAAAATAGAAAAACATGAAACGGGTATTCGGTTGACGAAATAAGATCAACCAAGTGAGCCTACGTTTCGAATAAATAGTTAGGAATTCATCATTTTGGTGGTTGCGGCTGGTATTTACCGGCGACCATTTCCAAATAGAACCCCATCACTAGTGGGGGCAAGCGACGTATCCTTGATGCGTTGACGGTCCGGGCATTTTGCCTTTCCCTCGCCCTTATGGCAACGATTATGATGGTGACTTCCCTAAACATTATTATAATAGAAATAGCTACTATCTTTTAGGATGAGCTTCTGTTATAATAGGTAGTCGATTGTATTCGTTACGGTAGCGTCTGTTTAGTGGCAGACGCTTTTCATATGACAAAGGAGAGTATTTAGCATTGACAACATTTCGTGAATTAAATCTTAGTGAGGCACTTATCAAAGGTGTCCTAAAAATGGGCTTTGAAGAAGCAACACCAATCCAAGCAGAAACGATTCCTGTCGGTCTTAGCGGCGTTGACTTAATCGGTCAAGCACAGACAGGTACAGGGAAAACAGCAGCATTCGGTATTCCTACAATTGAACGCATTGACGCAAAATCACGTCATATCCAAGCACTTGTGCTTGCACCAACACGTGAACTTGCTATCCAAGTAGCGGAAGAATTGAATCGTATCGGTGAAGTGAAACGTGTTCATGCCTTGCCAGTATATGGTGGTCAGCAAATCGACCGTCAGATCCGTGCACTTCGTAAAAACCCACAAATCGTCGTGGCAACACCAGGTCGTTTGATGGACCACATGAACCGTAAAACATTAAACCTCGACCACGTCCAAACAGTTATCTTGGATGAGGCAGATGAAATGTTGAACATGGGCTTCGTGGAAGACATCGAGAAAATCTTGGGGACTCTTCCGGAGTCACGCCAGACACTTTTGTTCTCAGCGACAATGCCACAACAAATTCGTAAAATCGCAGATCGTTTCATGACGACTCCGACACATATCAAAGTAAAAGCAAAAGAAATGACTGTCGAAAACATCGACCAATCATTCATCGAATTAAAAGAAAACCAAAAATTCGACGTTCTTTGCCGTTTGATTGATACAGATTCTCCGGAACTCTCAATCATCTTTGGTCGCACGAAAAAACGTGTGGATGAGATGACAGAAGGACTTGTCCAACGTGGATACACGGCTGACGGTTTACATGGTGACTTGACACAAGCAAAACGTGACCAAGTTATCCGTCGTTTCAAAAAAGGAACGATTGATATCCTTGTAGCTACAGACGTAGCGGCACGTGGTCTTGATATTACAGGCGTGACACACGTCTATAACTTCGATGTCCCGCAAGACCCAGAAAGTTATGTTCACCGTATCGGCCGTACTGGTCGTGCTGGTAAAACAGGATCAGCTATCACGTTTGTTACACCACGTGAATTTGGTCAGATTAAAACGATCGAACGTGTTACAAACAAAAAAATGACACGTCGTCATGCACCGACGCTTGATGAAATCCTAGAAGGTAACTTGAAGCTTGCTGCACAAGAATTGATCAAACGTGTAGAAGCGAAAAACTCACAAGAGTATACAACACTCGCTCAAGAACTTCTTGAAGAGTATGAAGCAGTTGAATTGATCTCAGCAGCGCTTAAAGGATTGACGAAAGAGCCGGATGCAACGCCAGTTCAAATTTCTTCAATCGAACCAATTCGTGTAAAACGTTTTGGTAGCGGTGGTGGTAGTGGCAGTGGCGGTAATCGTCGCCCTTACGGTAACAAAGGTGGATCAGGTTCTGGTTCTTCGAGCAACCGTAGCAGTGGTGGATACCGTGGCAGCAACCCACGCAGTGGAAGTGGAGAACGTCGTGAAGGCGGTCGTCCTTCTGAAGGAAACCGTAGCGCGTCTTCATCGTCTTCGTCATCATCAGATCGCCGTGAAGGTGGATACGCTGGTCGTAACCGCAGTGAAAGTGATCGTAACCGTGGCGGACGCAAACCACGTTTTGAAAAATAAGAAGGTCGAACCGATTTGTCACAGACAAGTCGGTTCTTTTTTATGGAATGTCATGCTAAAATGAGCAATGAAAGATATAGAGAGGGCGGAAATTTGTGTATACTATCTACGCTATAGCATTCATTTGTCTGATCGTGCTTGTCGTCGCGACGAAACGAATTAGTGAGCGGACGACGAAAGGGCACTTCCGTTATATTCCGTTAGCCACCTTGTTATTTGGAGGGATTATCTTTCTTGTCCTTGCGATTGGAAAGGGTGGGGCGACCGGTATCCAGTACGGGGTCCTGAGTATCATCTATCTCACGGCGACATTTGGTGTTTATCTGTACATCGCGATTCGAAAAGATACGACCTTATTTTAAAGACAGGACCTCTCTGATTACAGGGAGGTTCTTTTTTTGTTAAGATGGAACAAGAGAAAAGGAGGGAGAAGAATGGATGCCTTAGATGTCATTGTTCATCCCGAACAGATTGAGGCTTGGTTTCAGCCGATTGTTGGAGCAGCGCCTTTTAAAGTGGAAGGGTATGAAATTCAGTCACATTTCCGTGGAGAACCGCTAAAACCATTTTTTCAAGAAGATGATGTACCGATTGAATATCAACTCGAAGTGATGAGTCATGTCATTCGGCATGCGTTTCAGAAAGTACCGTCGGATGACCATTCGTTTGTCTTGATTCGTTGTCGGCCGGCCTGGTTATTCGAAAACGGCGGAGAAGATTTTTTAAGTATCTTACGTGATGCCCAAATTGATTTTCCGGAAGATCGTTTGTATGTGACCTTAACGGATGTTCAAGTCGATGACTTTGACCGTCTTGGTCGAATCGTCGCCTACTATCAAAACTCTGGTCTGAAAGTTGCGCTCGATCGAGCAGAAGCGACCAGTCTAGAACGGGTCTTTTCGATGTCACCGGATATGTTGATCGTCGATTTGGCCTCGATGATTGAAAAGAAAACCGTCTCTGCCAGTTACCCTCATTTGTTACAAACCATGGAACATCTCTGTGATCAGTTAGGTGCGCCTCTGCTTTATAAAAACATCAGTCATCTTGGTCAGTTACGATACGCATGGCAGCATGGTGGGCGGTACTATATGGGAAATTTATTAGGAGAAACGACACCAGACTGGGTGACGACGTGTCCGGGGATGGAAATTCTTCTTCACGAAGTTCCGATGTTTTATAAATATGACCGGGAACAGATGAACCGACTGTTTCAACTGGAACAAGACTGGACAATTCGTTTTAATGAGTACTGCCAGTCAGTCAGGCAAGATGAAGAATTGGATAGTTGGCTGTTGATGTTAGCGAAAAAGATGGAACCGGAATTCATCCGTTTTTATATCACGGATGCCAACGGGTTCCAGCAGTCCTCGAACATCAGTAAGAAAAGCGGCGAGTGGAAGCGGTATTCCTTTTACCAAGGGTACAATTGGAGTTTTCGTCCGTATTTCATTCGGACGACGGTGGCGATGGAACGACGGCATACCGGTTACTTATCTGATCGCTACGTCGACTTCAGTTCAGGCGAACAGACACGGACATTCAGTATGCCGCTAAATAACGGGATGTTTTTATTTGCTGATATTTCAGCGGAGTACTTATATCAAGAACGATTAAGCGAATAGGGAGGAAATGAATGATGTTGGATTATGATTATGAGGCACTACGTGAAATCGGACGGATTGTTGCGATTGCACGAGACGAAATGGCGAATGCGGTCAAACCAGGAATCACAACAAAAGAGTTGGATGAAATAGGTGCACGAATCTTAAAGGAACACGGAGCAGAATCAGCGCCAATCGTCATGTATGATTTTCCGGGAGCAACGTGCATCAGTGTAAATGAAGTGGCAGCACACGGTATTCCAGGAGCTTACGTGATTCAAGAAGGGGATATCGTCAACGTTGATGTCTCCGCTGTGAAGAATGGATATTATTCCGATACAGGGAAAACCGTCATTGCGGGTCAGGCACGTCGTCCGGAAGACGTTCGATTAGTGGAAGTATCGCTTTCTGCACTCGAAAAAGGCTTGGAAAAAGTCAAAGCTGGAACGAAAGTAAATCAAATCGGAAAAGCGATTTATGCAGAAACACGTAAAAGTGGATTTACAGTCATTCGCAATTTAGCGGGACACGGGTTAGGGAAAACACTTCACGGGGAACCGGAATCGATTTCTAATTATTTCAGCCGAGAAGAAAATGACTTACTAAAAGAAGGACAAGTCATCGCTGTCGAAACCTTTATTTCAACAGGGGATGAGTTTTGTATGGAGGATGAAAAGGATGGCTGGACGTTATACACACCAAACAAAAGTCTGGTTTCCCAATTTGAGCATAGTGTCATCGTCTTAAAAGATGGTTATGAAATTTTGACGAAAGTGGATTAACAGCGTCCCTGTATGAATCATAGGAGAAAAAGAGTATCGGTGTTTCGCTGGAAAAGCGGATGCCGATACTCTTTTTCTATAGATACGTTCGTGATTCGGTTAGATGGTGAAGACGTTCGAGGGAAACGGCATGTTCCTGATAACGAATGCAGCCGTTTTCGACGAGGTAGTCCTGCTCGAGTAGATCTTCGATAAAATAATGGTTCGTGCCGGACATATCAATCGGATAGGCGAGACCCGGCAATGTAGCAAATGCTAACGTTTGACGGCGGCCGATGCCACTTTCGAACATACCACCTAACCAGTAAGTCGACGACGCTCGGACATCCAGTGCCGCTGTCAATCCACCGAGACGGGCCGGTTTGATATTAATGATCTGCCCCGCTTGGAGTTGGTGCATCAAGGCGGCATCATGTGTCGTTTGAATCGATTCATCGAGACAAAGTGGTGTTTTGAGGATGGAGGCGGCATGCTGATGGCTTAACCACTCATTTGCTGAAAAGGGTTGTTCCATCATGAGTAATGAAAATTCGTCCCACTCTTGAAGCAGAGGCAGGTCAGACAGATGAAAGCTACCATTGGCATCAAACATCAAGGGAGCGTCCGGAAAAGTTTGACGAACCTGTTCAAGGATGTTCGTATCCGTTGGCGCCAGCTTCAGTTTGATTCGTTCGAACCCATCACTTAACGCAAGACCAACATGCTCGATCGTCTGTTGGACAGACGATCGACCAAGTGCTTTCCCACAACGAATCGCTTGGCTCTCGTCTCCACCGAGGTAGGTCGCGAGTGATTGCTGTTCAGCTTGTGCGAACAATTCGTAGACGGCACCGTCAAACATCGCTTTTGCCATCTGATTGCCTTGAATCGGTCGGAAACGTTCAGCAACGGCTGACGGTCCCTCAAGGGGTGCTGCGATCAGCAGTTGATACAGTAAGGGGGACAATGCACGGAGTGAGCTTTGTGTCTCCGGTGTATACCAAGGGGTCTCAAAGGCAACACCTTCTCCATAACCGACACGGCCTTCTTGATCCGTCAGCCGAAGAATCGTCGTACGCCGTTCGGATAAGACAGAGATGGCGGTATGCATCGGTTGACGAAAGGTCAGTCGAACATCAAATAACTCGGCGCTCCGAAGTGTGATCGTCATAACGATTCCTTCAACTGACGGCGAATCAGCTTACCGTTTGCGTTGCGTGGTAACGTATCACGATAGACATAGGTGACTGGGCATTTGTATTTTGCCAATAACTGCTCCATCTGTTGCCGGACGGAGGACTCTTCCAGCTGACTGACGATGAAGGCGACTGGAACTTGTCCCCATGTCGGATCAAACCGCCCGACGACACCAGCTTCCGTGATGCCTGAAATCGATAACAAAGCAGCTTCGACTTCAGCCGGATACACATTTTCTCCACCGGAAATGATCAGATCACTCCGTCTGTCCAACACGTACAAGTAACCGTCTGAGTCGATTCGTCCGAGGTCTCCGGTTTTCAAATAACCATCTGCAGTAAAGGTCGACGTAGTCGCTTCCGGGTTATTAAAGTAACCGTTCATGACGGTTGGTCCCTTGACTTCGATTTCCTGATGACGTGTGATTCGAATCTCCGTCGGTGCGATGGGTTTTCCGGCAGAACCGATCTTTCGAAGGGCATCTTCCGGTAAGAGTGTTGCGATTTGGGATGCTGTCTCCGTCATGCCGTAAGTTTGCATGACAGGGAGATTGCGATCTAACGCACGGGTCAAGATAGGTAACGGAACAGGTCCTCCTCCGGTCAGGACAACCCGCAAGTCATGACGATGTAGTCCAGCTTCGAGTAACCGATCCAACATGACGGAAACAAGTGAGATGTGTGTGACCGCTTCCGTTTTGATCCATGTAATGGTCTTGTTTGGTGAAAAATGTGGTTCGAGTACTAAAGGGACACCGTAGATGACTGAACGGTAGACGACGGCTAAACCACTCATATGAAACAGTGGGGTAACGACGAGGAACCGATCATCCGGGAACGAACCGATATGGCGTGCCGCATTCATTGCGCTCGAAAAATGGTTGAGCATCGTCTGTTCGACTGCTTTAGGTTGTCCGGTCGTGCCGCTCGTAAATAACATTGATTGGATATAATGTTTTGGCATATGGCGGACGAGAATCTCAGGTGCTTGATTCGGCGCATGGAACGGTAGGCGTTTGACGTTAGAATCGAGCAGACGGTCCGAGATGACATATTTGACGTTCGCCTGTTTCAATTGCGCACTGACTTCACTTTGACTAAGCCGGATGTTAATCGGAACAATTGTCAACTCAAGCAATTGGGCTGCGTGAATGGCGATGATGTACGCGGTGCTGGAAGGACCATATAAGGCAATCCTGTCGCCGCGCGAAAGTAGTGGTGCCCAAGCGCTTGCTAGTTCGTGCGCCTTCTTATAAAGTGCGGACCACGTCAAACGTTCCGTATCCGTGATCAGTGCAAGGTCGTCCGGTTGTTCTTTTGAACGGGTATAAATCCAAGGATACACAGACCGTCACTTCCTTTCTTGTCGGTGATACGAAAAAGGTTCAAACGTCTTTCGACATTGAACCTTTTTGTATTATGGGAATCGCGGGAATTGTCCGAAGTCAGGATCACGTTTTTCTTTAAATGCGTCGCGTCCTTCTTTTGCTTCATCAGTCGTGTAATAAAGTAACGTTGCGTCACCTGCTAATTGCTGGATACCCGCAAGACCATCAGAATCCGCATTAAGGGCTGCTTTTAAGAAACGAAGTGCCGTTGGTGAATGCTGAAGAATTTCAGAACACCACTGGATTGTTTCTTGCTCCAAGTCAGCAAGTGGAACAACGGTGTTTATGAGTCCCATATCAAGTGCTTGTTGCGCATCGTATTGGCGGCAGAGGAACCAGATTTCACGTGCTTTTTTATGACCGACGACACGAGCAAGATAACCAGAGCCGTAGCCTGCGTCAAATGATCCGACTTTAGGACCCGTTTGTCCGAATTTCGCATTGTCTGCTGCAATCGTTAAATCACATACGAGATGAAGGACATGTCCGCCACCGATGGCGTATCCTGCAACCATCGCGATGACCGGTTTTGGAATGACACGGATCAGACGTTGTAAATCAAGGACATTTAAGCGTGGGATTTCATCTTCACCAACATATCCACCATGGCCGCGAACTTTTTGGTCGCCACCTGAACAGAATGCAAGATCACCTTCACCTGTCAAGACGATGACACCAACGTTTTGGTCATCACGTGCCCGTGAAAAGGCATCGATTAATTCATTTACTGTCTGTGGACGGAACGCGTTGCGTACTTCAGGACGATTGATCGTGATTTTAGCAATCCCATTCCACTTCTCATATTTGATATCTTCGTAACTACGGGCAGATGCCCATTCTGGAATGTATCTCATTTCAATTCCCCCATTTGATTAGTTAAGAGTAGTTTCTCTACTATTGTAACAAACTTTTCCGGTTGGTCGATATGTGGGGCGTGTGATGCACCAGGAATTAGATGAATTTTTTCTGGTGGAGCGGCCTCGAACGCTATTTTCTTGAATTTGATATCTTCTGAACCGACAATCCATTCGATTGAAGTCCTATCAAGCAAATGCCAGACGGGCGGCATATTTCCCGTACCTTGAGCAATCAGAGAAGCAGCCAGTCCTTCAGGTGATTGTGCGAGACGTCCCTCACGGATGTGCTGTTGTGCAGCTAAAGGAAGTCGGTGCTGACTGGCGAATAACGGTAATGCTTCCCAGTAATCGATGAAATCAGTCAGCCCATCTCGTAACAAGCGTTCAGCAAGAGATCGATCAGCTTTTCGCCGCAGTTGCCGTTCAAGCGCCGAACGAATACCGGGTGTCGTACTGACGGCAATCGTCTGTGTAACGCGTGTTGACATCACGGCAAGCATCAGAGCAATCCGTCCGCCCATGGAGTAACCTAGGACCGTCCAAGGTTCCGCACGGGTCGCAAGCAAGAACTCTAAATCCTTGACCTGCTCCGTCAGTCGCATTCGTTGATAGGGAGCGGCAGGCGTCTGACCATGACCCAGCAAGTCGATGCAATAGACGGTGTAATTTGACTGCAAACGTGCACTGAGAGCAGACCAGGTCGCGCTGCTTCCGGTGAATCCATGCAACAGTAAAAGAGGTGGACCGGCACCGGTAATCTCAATATGATACTCCTGTTGACGAAGCTTCATCGGAACTGTTCCTGTAACGCCTGATTCGTCTGTTCCCAGATTAATCGGTGCAATCGGACATTTTCCGGACGATCCGTTCGGATTTCTAAGATCCGTGTCGTCATTGTGTTTTTCTGTAAGGTTGTCTTGAGCTCTCCGATAGAAGAAATGCGTTGATACGCGATGCCATAACCAGCGGCAAGATGACTGAAGTCAAGATCTTGCGCCGTTCCGAACAGTGGCTCGAACAAAGCGGGATCGAGCTCATGTTGCGGGAGGAAGCTGAAGATGCCGCCCCCTGTGTTGTTGACCAAAAGAATCGTCATGGGAATTGTCCGCGCCATCATCAGTCCGTTGATGTCATGGATAAAGGCGAGGTCACCGACAAGTAAATAACGATTTTCCGCTTCGTACGTCGCGCCAAGAGCGCTGGAAAGAATCCCGTCAATGCCATTGGCACCACGGTTAGCAAGAATCCGAAGCGGTGTACCCGTCGGCAAAAAAGTATCCAGGTCACGAATCGGCATACTGTTTGAGACGAATAGACTTCCTTCGGTTAAGCCTTCTAAAGCCCGGACAACATTGTATTCCGTCAGTTGTCCAGAATCCAGTGAATCAAAGACAGTTTCAACCGTTTTTTCGGCCCGTTGCAGTGCCTCAAGGTAAGTGATGTCATGTTCGGTGAGCGGGATCGTTTTTAATTGACTTGGATGACCACTTAAAAAGTGCGCCTGCAATTGAGGATCACGCCAGTTTCCAGCATGGCCGACTACGGTCGTCGGGATTTCTTTTGACCAAAGGAGATAGGGTTTGGAAGTCGGCATCGCGCCAAACCGTAAAATATGGTCCGGGCGGAGATGGTGCTGAATCGTAGTTTCCTTTAACCACGTATCGTAATAGGCGAAAACCGTATCATTGGACGACTGGCGACCTTGGCTGAGTGGATCGGCCAAAACTGGAATCCGTGAACGATCGGCATACTCCAAAATAATTTGTGTATCAGCTGCTGAAAGTTGTGGTCCAATGACAATCAAAAGCCGTTGAATTGATAAAATTTCAATCAATTCTGCTGTAGCGTGTCCCGTAACATGCCGGAGCGGACGACCGACTGGATAGCCGGTCTGCAACAAATCAAGTTCAGGAATCAAAGGTTCCCGAAGCGGAATGTTGATGTGAACAGGACCTGCGGGTTCCGTCAGCGCAAGCAGAACGGATCGTTCAGCCACGTGCTGGACATACGGAAGAGCCGTTGCTTCCGGCAACGGTAAGTCAAAGGCATGTCTCACTTGTTTGCCGTACAAAGCGACCTGATCGATTGCTTGCGGAGCGCCGACACCACGTAATTCATGAGGACGGTCCGCAGTCAAAACGATTAACGGCAGTTCAAAAATATTGGCTTCCGTGATGGCCGAATAATAGTTAGTTGCTGCCGTCCCGCTCGTGCAAATCAGAGCGACAGGGCGTAACGTTTCTTCAGCCCGTGTCAAGCCGAGGGCAAAAAAACTAGCCGACCGTTCGTCAACGAGGACGTGGGTACGGCTAGACGGGTGAAGAAAGGCAGCAATCGCAAGGGGTGTCGAACGAGAACCGGGACTGATGACGAAATCCCGGACACCACTTTTGACTAAGTTATCGATTAACGTATGCATCCATTTAGTCAACATAAACATCATCCTTTTCTATCGTACAGAGGTGTGCAAGAGCTTGTAACATCGGTGATAGTTTTGTTTCGGTTTCTTCGAGTTCACTCTGCAGACGAGAGCCGTCGACGATACCACAACCTGCATAAAGTACAGCGGAACGATCAGTAAATAGTCCGGAGCGAATGGCGACGATAAACTCACCGTTTTCTTCTCCGTCCATCCAACCGACCGGTGAACCGTACCAACCGCGTTCGAACGTCTCGATTGCTTGGATGGCGGTAACGGCGGCTTCCTTCGGCTCTCCACCTAACGCGGGTGTCGGGTGAAGTTTCTCGATCAGTTGAAAGAGGCTGACTTCAGGCAAAAGTGTCGCGGTGATTGGTGTATAAAGATGTTGGATGTGTCGGTTTTTGAGTAACATCGGTTGCTCGGGTTTTTCAAGTCGAGTCGAGAGTCCACGCAACGTCTGTTCGATGGAATCAACGACAATCGCATGCTCTACCCGGTTCTTATCGTCCTGTAAGAGCGTTTGTCCAAGCGCGTGATCCGTTTGCTCCAATTCGTGGCGTGGGGCTGAACCGGCAACAGCAGCCGTTTGGATTTCCTGACCGGTTTTTAGAATCAAACGTTCCGGCGTGGCTCCAAGGAAGGCTTCCTCTAGTGTCGGCTGAAAGAAAAAGATATAGCTGCCGGGCTGTGATGATTCAAGCTCTTGTACAAGTCCAGCCAGATCGACGGGATGATCTAATTCATAAACGACTTCCCGGGCTAACACGATCTTTTTTAAGGTCGTTTTTAACAGTTGTGTCGCTTGATGGAAAGATGCTTCGAACGCATCGTTTCCGTCACGGGTCAGACGGATGCGTGTAACGAACTGGCTAGATTTCGGTGTATGCAACTCCGCATATTCGACGGCCAATTGATTCAAAATCTTTTCTGCGTTAGACTGCGGTTCGACAAACGCAAAAACCGTTACGGTCGTATGCCCGTCTTGTTCCAGGTATAAATATTTCGGAATCGTCATCGAAGCTTCCCCAAAAGCAGACCAACGATAGTCGGGTTGCTTCAGTTCAGCGAACGAAAATCCGCAAAAGGCAAACAAATCGTTCCCGACATGATCCCGGTTCAAGGTCGCCCACTTCGATTGCATCCGTAAAAAACGATCGTGTCCAGAAGTCTTTAATTGTTGTGCGATGCCAAAACCAATCGCGCGCATGGACCGATCCGGTGTCGTAAAATAAAAACGTTCTTGTGTCCCGAATGTCAGTGCGCTGACGTCCTGTGCCTCGACTTGCCATGAATATGAGGCGATTATCGCTCGTTGGTATGCATTTGCATGACCAACGGCCTGTTCAATACATTGTTTAAGCTCTTGTTGAGCGTAAGCCATACCGCTCATTGCCCCCTAGTCTATAGATACTGTGATACGTTTCACTTATTCTAAGTGTAAACTTTTTACCCGAAAAAAAGAAGGAATAAGCTATCTCCGATTGAGCATTGACAGTAAAAAACGAAACCCGATACACTTAGACAGGAAAGGGGTTTATTATATGAATAAATCAATCGCTGTATATTGGCGAATGACACGACCGCATACACTGACAGCGAGTTTTGTACCTGTCGTTGTCGGAACAGCTATCGTCGCACCACGAATCGAGTCACTGCGGATGGATCTGTTTTTTGCGATGTTGATCGCGTCGATGCTGATTCAGATTGCTACGAACTTATTTAATGAATACTATGACTACAAACGTGGGCTTGACACGGAAGAGTCAGTCGGGATTGGAGGATCCATCGTTCGGGACGGATTTAAGCCGGGGACGATTTTAGCATTCGCTTTGTCGCTTTATGCCATCTCCGCCTTACTCGGTATTTACCTTTGTCTGGAAACCACGTGGTGGTTGCTGTTGATTGGCGTTATTTCGATGTTCGTCGGCTATATTTATACAGGAGGATCGTTACCGATTGCCTATACGCCATTCGGGGAAGTCGTCGCCGGTTTCTTCATGGGATATGTCATCATTGCGATTTCAGCCTATCTGCAAATTGGGTATGTCCCGACAGAAGCAGTCGCGATTTCGATTCCGGTCGCTATCTTGATCGGTTCGATTTTACTTGCGAATAACATCCGGGATCTCGATAACGATAAGGTCAATGGACGAAAGACGATTGCTTGTCTTGTGGGTCATCGGCGAGCCGTTTACGTCTTGATTGCCTTTTTCAGTGCCGCAATCCTCTCGTTACTGATGGCCGTGTTGGTCTTTAACGTGACGGGTTGGGCTTTGGTTGCACTACTCAGCATTCCACTGATGATCAAGGCCGTGAAGTTATTCTGGCAAGATTTACCGCCTCAAGAACTGATGCCAGGAATGGCACAAACCGGGAAGGTCAATACGATTTTTGGGTTGTTACTTGCGATCAGCTTAACAATCGCGAATCTATAATGAAGACAAAAAACCTTTTTCCTGACTCGGAAAAAGGTTTTTTTAAAAGCAGGACGTGACCGGTTCGATTGGTTGTAACCATTTTGAAATTTTACTATAATAGAAGCAATGTGCCTGAAACGTTCGTCAAGTCATCAGGGTTCATGAAATTTTTTTAGAGGTGGAACAGGAATGAATAAAATTGCGGTAATCGGAAAAGTATTCGTCGATATAAAAGGAACTTCGTTTGCTCCTTTGCACAAGGACGCTAAAAACGTCGGGGATATCAGTTTCTCGAACGGTGGAACAGGACGGAATGTAGCACAAAATCTCGCTGTTCTCGGAAATGATGTTCGCTTTATCTCGACGGTTACGAACGATCAGATCGGTGTAGGTGTGCTCGAAGAGTTGAAATCATATGGTGCGAACGTCGATCATGTCGAGATGCTCGAAGACCATGGCATGGGCATGTGGCTCGCCGTCATGGATAACGAAGGAGATCTTCAGACCTCGATTTCGAAACAACCTGATGCGAAACTGTTGGAAGAAGCGATTCTTCGTCAATCTGTCTATGCACTCGATGGCGTAGATGCAGTCGCGATTGATTTGGATGTATCTGTTACGGTACTTGAACGTCTGATTCATGTCTGCCGCAAAATGGAATTGCCGTTGTATGGTGTCTGTGGTCATCTCAGCATCATTGAACGGAATCGTCACCTGTTACAAGGATTTACCGGATTTATTTGTAGCCGGGAAGAAGCGGAAATCTTGTCCGATTTGTCGATTGTGACCGTAGAGGATGCGATTCATGTAGCGAACGAATTAGCGAAAAAAGGAGCACCGCTCACGATTGTCACGATGAGTGAACTGGGTGCCGTTTATGTCGATCGCCGGAATGCGACGTCTGGTCATGTTGGAACGAAAAAAGTAAAAGTAGTGGATTCGACAGGTGCAGGAGATTCATTCTTTTCCGCTGTACTTTCTGAGCTAACGGACTCCAAACAAGCAGAGGATGCGTTGAAGCTTGGAATGAAGGTTGCTGCACACGTCATTGCATCGACGGAAAATGGATTGATTCCAGAAATGCTTGATACGATCCGGTGAGTCCTCAGATCGTAATGTGAGGGGAGGGAACGCCATGCCGATTCAACGAAGTGCCATCATCTTAATGAATGAAGCAGACGAAGTCGCCTTGATACGTCGTGATAAACCAGGCCAGACCTATTATGTGTTTCCTGGCGGTGGACGCGAAGCGGGCGCGACGCTCGAAGAAACAGCGATCCGTGAAGCCCATGAAGAGCTCGGGGTCGACGTTCAGCTGGAAGGAATCGCAGCCATCGTCCGTTTTAATGGATTAGACAATCCTTATTACTGGGCGCGGATGATTGGTGGTGTATTTGGAACCGGAACGGGTGAAGAGTTCGAAGACCAGTCTTCCGGGTATACACCGTTATGGATCAAACGTGAGGAACTAGCAGACTTACCGGTCCGACCGGCGACACTTGTCCAAGAACTGACGAAGATGACAGAACGTTTTTATGAAATCAAGTTAGAAGATAATTGAGGTTTTAGTTGAAACAAACAGGGAAAAAGTATATTAAGACAATGAGGTGGTCCTAGACTGCCTCTTTTTTATGAAGGAGAGATGAAGATGGCTCATACACGTGATCCAAAAGGTTTAGCACGCAATTTAAAGCAACGAATGGGAGACCATAACATCACAGACTACGCAGGGACGTTAGCGTACTATTGGTTTCTGTCTATTTTTCCCGGCATTATTTTTGTTATCTCAGTATTATCTTTCTTTGATATCGATCAACAGACACTCGAGTCCCAAATTCGTGATTTAGCACCGGGTGGATCGGTCAATACGTTCACCGATGTTATCTTTGAAGCAATTAAAGAACCACAAGGAGGACTTCTGTCTGTCGGGGCGATTTTGGCTATCTGGTCCGCTTCTAAAGGAGTGGATCGTCTGATTACGACAACCAATCATGCCTATGGAGATTTTTCGCCACGCGGTTTTGTCGCGTCACGCGGAATTGCTTTAATCTTAACGATGATTCTTGGAATCGGGATGCTGTTATTGATTGTATTGAACGTACTGGGTGGACCGATTATTACGTATTTAGCGAACTTCGTGATACCAATCGATATGGGGCAGAAGATTCTTTTGACTGTAATGCGATATGCCATCTCTACGGTTTTATTGATTGTAATCCTTTCTATCTTTTATCGCGTCGCGCCGAAACGTCCGATCACATTTAAAGAGGCAATCCCTGGAGCGGTGTTTGGTGTCATCGTCTGGCAGTTGTTATCAGTTGGATTTGGTTTTTACGTTTCGAATTTCTCGAATTACAATCAAACGTATGGTTCGCTTGGAAGTGTCGTCATCGTCTTGTTGTGGTTGTACTTTACTGGATTGATCATCTTACTTGGATCTGAACTAAACGCATCATGGGATCGATTCATGAAAAAAGCGGATCCACAAAAAATGGAAGAAAAACGCTTGAAAGAACAAGCTGATCTGGATTCGATTCCGATTAACACATTTGGGTAATTAAGCAATGTATGAAAAAGCATCTGTCGTCGGATTACCGACACAGATGCTTTTTTGGATCATCAAGCTGCAGCTTGTTTTGAAAATGGAGTGGAGACGTGATGAACCGGCGTATCTTTTTGTAACAGACGCAGTCCGTTCAAAATGACAAGAATCGTTGAGCCTTCATGACCGACTACCGCAAACGGCATGATCAGGAACTGTGAAAAATTCGAGATGATCAGCAATAAGATGACACTGATTGCGAGCGTGATGTTTTGTTTGACGACACGGTTCATCTTGCGTGCTTTGTTGACGGCATAGGCGAGACGGCCTAAATCGTTTTTCATCAGAACGACGTCTGCTGTCTCAAGCGCAGCGTCCGTTCCTTCACCCATCGCAATCCCGACGTGTGCGAGGGCGAGGGCAGGAGCATCATTGATTCCGTCACCGACCATCGCAACCGTTTTTCCTTCTGTCTGATACTGTTTGATGTAGCGGACTTTATCTTCCGGCAGACATTCTGCCACATAATCTGAAAGACCTGCTTCCTTGGCAATCGCAGCAGCAGTCACTGGATTATCGCCTGTCAGCATGATTGTCGTGATACCAAGTGAGTTTAGTGATGTGATCGCTGCCTTAGCTTCAGGGCGGATGGTATCCCGTAATGCATAGAGGGCGATGATGGATTGACCATCGCTGACGTAGACCATCGTATTTCCTTGTTCTTTTAAGGATTGTTCCATCGATGCGAAAGGATCGGTCAATCCATCATGGAATCCGTATTTACCAATCCGATATGTGGTGCCGGATACAGTGGCCTCAATCCCGAACCCCGTGACATCCTTGAATGCAGACGGTTCGAAAAGATCCGTTTTTAAATGGGTCACGATTGCTTGTGCTAACGGATGGTTCGACTGCGCTTCGATTGAAGCAATTGCTTGTTTTACAGCAAACGAATCAATCCCGTCAGCATAATGACTTTCTGTGACGACCGGCTTCCCGGTCGTCAGGGTACCGGTTTTATCAAAGACGATCGTATCGACTTGGCCAAGCGTTTCGATATGCGCACCACCTTTAAACAACACACCGTTGCGGGCAGAAGCGGCAATGGCAGATAAAGCAGCCGGTGTGATCGAAGCGACGAGGGCACAGGGTGATGCGACGACGAGTAAAATCATTGCCCGGTAAATACTTGTCTCAAACGACCAACCAACCAGGTAATGGGGTACGACCATCATCAAGGCAACAACGAGTAACACGATTTTGACATAACGGCTTTCAAAACGTTCGATGAATTGTGCGGAAGGTGACTGTTCGCTTTGTGCGTTTTGCACCATATGGATGATTTTCTGGAACAACGATTCATCGGCGGCTTTTGTCATCTCAATCGTCAAGACACCGTTCATGTTGACCGTTGAATTGTAGACGGTATCGCCTACTTGTTTTTCAACCGGAATCGATTCACCGGTAATCGATGCTTCTTCAATGGCCGCTTGACCGCGAATGATTGTCCCATCGACCGGAATCCGTTCGCCTGGTCTTACATACACGATATCTCCGACGGATAATCGTTCGAGGCTTACCACTTCCATTTTTCCTTCAGCATTCAGCCGTGTTGCTTCTTCTGGTTGGAGAGACATCAAACTTTGAAGAGCACGCTCATTTTTATTCATAGTGTACGTTTCGAGCGCACCGGACAACGCGAAGATGAAAATCAAAATCGCACCTTCCATCCAGTAGCCGATTGCAGCTGCGCCAATCGCAGCTAAAATCATTAATAACTCGACGTTTAACGTCTTATCGTGATACGTTTCCGTCAATCCTTCTTTGGCTTTCGCGTAACCACCAATCAGATAGGCGGATAGGTAAAGTGTGACGTAGGCGGTCGCCGGGACGTTTACTTTTTCGAATGCGTAAGCAATTAAAATCAATATTCCACTAAAGAGTGCTAGAATCAATTCGTGATGCTCTTCCCAAGCATGACGGACAGCTGAGCGTTGGTGGGTATCGGTGGTAGTAGAGGTAGTCATATCAAAACTCCTTTCAAGTTCTAAATGAGAAATGAAATCATTATAGTAAAACATTGAGAATGTTGATTACCAACGTTTTTTCATCAATGATAATGAGTTTCATTGTCGCTAGATTATAATCATTATTATCTGTACTTTTACTATATCATGCTTAAGCCAAAAGGAACAGGAAAGGAATCAGCAAACATGAAAAAAATATTGACCAATCGTTTTGGAATGGTGGCTCTTGCTTTAGTGACCACCTTCCTATGGGGAAGTGCCTTCCCGTTCATCAAAAAAAGTTATACGTTACTCGCGATTACATCAAACGAATACGGAGAACAACTTTTATTTGCCAGTTACCGTTTTTTCCTTGCGGGTGTTTTATTGTTGATCCTCAGTGTTTTGATATTCAAACAACCGATTACACTTAAAAATAGGACTCTTGCTTATAGCCGTTTAGGATTCTTTTTGACGTTTCTCCAGTATGTATTCTTTTACATCGGTCTGTCCTTGTCGACAGGGGTCCAAGGATCGATCATCGCAGGATCAACTTCATTCTTTCAGATGTTACTGGCACATTTCCGCTATGAAGATGATCGATTGAACCGATTCAAAGGACTAGCACTTTTTTTAGGGTTCACGGGTGTAATCTTAGCGAACTGGCCACAAGGATCAGCTGGAGTATCATTTGGTGTCGGTGAAGTGTTATTGATTCTGGCAATGATTTCTGGAGCTTTCGGTAACTTAGTTGCAAAAGAATATTCAGCAAGTTATCCCGTCGCACCGATGACAGGATGGGCAATGGTCATTGGATCGATTGGTCTGTTCATCATCGGAGCAGTTCTAAACGGAGAGTGGTTCCCATTCGCCTTCACGAGTACGACTGGATGGATGCTCTTATATCTCGCATTTTTATCCGCGACGGGCTTTACATTATGGAATTTATTGATGAAATACAACCCCGTCAGTCGTGTGTCATTATTCATGTTTTTTGTGCCGATTTTTGGTGTGACATTGTCAGCGCTTATTCTCGGAGAAGCGATTCCACCGCAAGCCTTCGTCGGACTCGTGTTTGTCGTCACTGGAATTCTTGTTTCGACCTATCTGCCCATGTGGTTTCAAAAGCGGAGTTGACGAAGATTCTGAATCGTGCAAAAATAGTCTCAATTAAACCTTTTATGGGTAATCGTTCGTTGCTTAAGCCGACTTGTTCGGCTTTTTCTGTACGGTCATAAACCACCGATTCGGCCTTGCCTTAAAGGCTAGTGCAACTAAAAAATGAGAGGAGATGAGAGGGATGGAACGGAATGAGATCGTTCGAAAGATCATTGCGAATCGTCGTCCGCGGGATGAGTTTGCTCGGTTCGTCGTAACCTGTGTCAGTCAACAATTAAAGGAGACACATGGAGAGGTCGATGTGGAAATCGTGGAGGCGGAAAGAGGGTATGATTCAGTTTGGTCAATCAACGGTCGAGAGGTCGTCGTATTGCTGGAAACGGAAGAGTTGAAGCGGGCAAAAGAACAACCGTATGCGATCGATGATAAGCTCTGGCATAGTTTTCGGCAAGAAGGGATCATTAAATAGAGTAAAGATTTCAAAACATGATGCGTAGTCGCCTGACAAAGAAGGTCGTTCCCTTTTCGTGGAACGACCTTCTTTGTGTATGGTATGGCGTCAATGCGATATCGGATTAGATCGAAAAAGAAGATAAGCGAGTGTCGCAAGGACCAGGACAAACAAGCTGAAATAGAAGCTTGGAGGTAACACGACAAACAGACTACCGGAAATGGGGCCGAGTATCGATCCCAGGCTAAAGGAAATACCGGCAAGCAAGTTTCCGGTCGGTAGTAAATGATTCGGAAGTTGTTCCGTCATATAAGCGACGCCAAGCGAATAGGTGGAGCCGAGCGCCATCCCGCTGATCGCGAAAATCGTAAACAAGGCTCCATAGCTTTGGAAGAAAAAGCAGGCCGTCAAAAAAGCAATGGCTCCGATACTGAGTACGGAAATCAACGTCCTCCGTTTTCCGAAATGATCTGCAAGGCGTCCGAGTGGTAGCTGCATCAAAAGGGAACTGACGACAAACGTCGTGATCAGCGTACTCGTTTGAGCGAGTTCATAACCATTTCGAGTAGCGAAAACAGGGAAGCTTGCATTTAATGTAGCTTCTAAAAAACCATAAGTGAACCCTGGTAATAACGTAAACCATGCCGTCGACAAGACGAGGCGATAGCGGGAAGCGGCAGACTGAAGTTCTTCCGGCATGATGTCAGATGGCTTTTCGTTTGGCAGTTGTCGCAAGGCAATCAAGACAAGGACAGTCAGTATACCGGTCAAGACGAACGGGAGCCAGCTGATCCAATCAACGAGTGGAGCAGCAAGTGGACCAAGTGCAAAACCAAGACCAAATGCCATTCCGTAAAGGGACATCGTCCGACCGAGTTTGTGATTCGGTGTGATTGATGTGACCCAGACTTGTGATCCGTAGTGGAGCGTCTGATCACCAAAACCAACGATAAACCGTAAGACCATCCAGGCCAGGACACTTGGTATGAGCGGAAAGGCGAAAACGGCAATCGCAACTAAGGCTAGTCCAAACGAGATGACAGGTACGTAACCGTAGCGCCGCAACGGTTTTTCCATTAGTGGGGCGGCGACGATGACACCGATGTAAAGAACGGCAGCACTTAATCCGTTTATGTAAGCAGGAGTTCCTTGGCGTTCCAACAAAATAGATAATAAAGGAATGAGCAATCCTTGGGTGAAACCTGAAATAAAGACGATTGAAAGAATCAAAGCAAAACGACGCGACAAAACAAACAACTACCTTTCTTTTTTTCATTAAGCATAACATGCCCCGGATATACGTTTGTATACCGGGGCATGTCCGTGTTTATTGTTCTTTTTGTTCAAAGCGTGTCGGACGGGGCATATGCAATAAATGTTCATCCCAATCCGTCTGATCGAACACTTCATCGTGTTCGATACTATGGGACACCCGAATCCCAATCATCATAATCCCAAGCACCATACTGAACATCCCGATAATCGTGACAATCCCAACGAGCCATTCCATTTGAAAGCCTCCTTCAAACAAGGAAATTGTGTCAACTTTGTGACAGACTTTTCCCGTTTTAGAAAGGAATCAAACCATTAAAGGCGACTTGTCTGTTTGAGAAAATCCACTTCCGGATAATAGGCATTTTTGACAAGGGCATTTGGACCAAGGCACTGAACGGCAGGGCAGTGGCAGGACAGGCTTTTATTGAGCTCTGTTTGTTGCCACTCTGCGTAAGCTTCGTTAAACGACGTCTCATGAATTGTTCCAAGCGATGCGAGTTCATCGCCGAAATCCGTGACGATGATTTCTCCGTCAAAGATGTTGACGTTAAGGCGCGAACGTCCATCAGGATCGTTTCGGACAGAGACATTTTTTTCTTGTCGCAGACGGCGATGGAGTACTAAGTCTTCTTCATCCATCGAACACGCATAAAAGGGCAGTGTTCCAAACAACATCCAGACATCTTGATCACGGGCATCAAGCAAACGATGAATGCCGTCACGAATCTCATCGAGACTGGCCGCTTCGATCATCGACGCAAAATCTGCAGGGTACATAGGATGCACCTCATGCCGGACACAGCCCATATCGACGATTTCTTGATGGATGGCTTCTAAATGCGGTAACGTTCGTTTATTGATCATCGTTTCCGCAGAGACGAGGACACCACGCGCATTCAAGATACGGGCATTTTCTTTCATCTGTTCAAACAATTTAGTGCGTGCTTCCCGTGATGGTTTTCGTTCCATCATCGCAAATCCACCATCAATGAAGTCGTCTGCCGTGCCCCAGTTATGGGAGATATGTAAGACGTCAAGATAGGGGATGATCAACTCATACCGTGAGAGTGGGAGTGTTAAATTTGAGTTGATTTGGGTTTTAGCTCCCCGTTCGTGGGCATACTTAAGTAAAGGGACGACATATTCCCGAACCGACTTCATTGATAACATCGGTTCACCGCCAGTAATCGAGAAGGCACGCAGGTGTTCGATTTCGTCCAGTCTTTTGATGAGTAGTTCGACTGGGATGGTAGGTGTTTCGCTACTCGATAACATGTATCCGACGGCACAATGCTCACATCGCATGTTGCAAAGGGTCGTCGTCGTGACTTCGATGTTCGTCAGCCGGGACTGTCCGTACTGTTCTAAATCACGATAGGCTTCCCACGGATCGTTTTCAATCGTGATGGGTGATGTAAGTGACATCATAAAATTCCTCCTTTTAGTGCTCCACTACGTATCGTATGCTAAATGGACGATAGAATAAAGAAGAAGAAAGGAAGTCAGAATAATGGGAAAAGCAAGAACTGATAAACTTGGACAGATGAATGTGCTAAAATCAAGAATGCAGCTTTTATGCCATACAATTGATTCATTGGATGAAACATCAGATATTGAGGATTTGGAACGGTTAGCCGTCTCCTTGGATCAGTTGAAAGCCAAGGTGCTTCGTTATGCAAAAGACATGAAGGAACATGAGGAATCTGAAAGCGGTTCATAACGACCGCTTTTTGATTTGGATCATGGAAAGGATGAATCAGATGACAACTAAAATTAAATTACAAGAGGGCGAAATACGTTCTGTGACCTGCTTACGGATGGGGATCAACGGGGAAGGCATCGCGACACTCGAACGACAAATCGTATTCATACCGGGTTTACTTGTTGGTGAAACGGCTCAAATCGAGATTACAGAGATTCATAACAACTTCGCGAACGCCAAAATCTTGAAACGAGATGTTCGTTCACCGGATCGTGTGACGCCATTATGTCCCATCTACAGCCAGTGTGGAGGGTGTCAGCTCCAGCACATGAGTTACGAAGGACAGCTTCGTTATAAAGAAGAGATGTTACGGAACGCCTTTACGAAGTCAACGAAACTCAATGTTGAAAAAGCGGATATTCGTCCGACGATCGGCACGACGGAATGGGAATATCGGAACAAATCCCAGTTTGCGGTCGGAAAAGAAGGGACACAAATCGTCAGTGGGCTCTATTCTGCGAACTCGAACCGTTTGGTTGCGATCGATGAATGTGTCGTCCAAAACAAAGAGACATTACGTGTCAACAACGCTGTAACCAAACTGTTGAATGACTACAACGTTCCGGTCTACAGTTCAGCGAAACAAGATGGTGTTATCCGCAATATCGTCGTCCGGACGGGGATCAAGACGGGTGAGATTCAAGTCGTCTTAGTCGCCTTCAAAGATGGGTTCAAGGATCTAGAAGGCTTATCACGTGACATCTATGACATTCCAGGTGTCATTTCGGTCGCTCTCAACATCAATGATAAATTGACGTCCCGTGTGTTCGGCGAACACACGGAAGTCTTACGCGGCGTAGAACGGATCGAGGAACAGATGGGTGAGTTCACATACCAACTTTCACCACGCGCCTTTTTCCAGTTGAATCCGGAGCAGGCAGAGCGGATGTATGGAGAAATCGTCAAGGCGGCTGCTTTGACCGGTGAAGAGCGTGTTGTTGATGCGTACGCAGGTGTTGGATCGATCGGTCTTTGGGTGGCGAGCGGAGCAAAAGAAGTCCGTGGGATGGAAATCGTCGAAGAAGCAGTTGAAGATGCAACGGCACACATGAAGCAGTATGGATTTAATCATGCTCAATACGTGGTCGGTAAAGCAGAAACGTGGATTCCACGTTGGGTCAAAGAGGGATGGGTTCCGGATGTCTTCATCGTCGATCCACCACGTGCCGGATGTGATACACAATTGTTAAATGCGATGATTTCTTCCAAAGCGAAAAAAATCATTTATGTCTCGTGTAATCCTCAATCACTGGCACGCGATTGTGACCACTTGATGAAAGCCGACTATAAAGTCAGCTACATCCAACCGTATGATATGTTCCCGCAGACGGCGCATGTCGAAGCAATCGTCGTCTTGGAGAAAAAGAAAAAGAAGAAATTTTAATGAAAATGCCTCATTCCTCTTTAAAAGGAACGAGGCATTTTTTTAGGTTTGTTGGATCCAGTTCTGATCTTGTTCTTGAAAACGTCGTTTCAAATCCGCAACACGTTCTGCCGGTAAAGGACCTTTCTCGAGTAAGCGAACGTTGTGCGTCAAGTGCTCCGGATTGGCGGTCCCGATGATGGCACTTGTGATGCCGGGCTCAAAGACTGTAAAACGAAGGGCTGTCTCAAGCCAAGATGTTTCGTCTAGCTGGAAATCAAGTTGCTCTGCCCGCTCCCAGTAAGGCTCGACATATTGTCCGGTCGGTCGTGTGTCAAACCGCCAAGGCGCGTTGGCAATCGGGCGTTTGGCGATGATACCCTTTTGTTGTCGGTGGATCTCTGGGACGGCATCGGCTAATACCCGTTGATCATAGAGGTTGACCGACGTTTGGAAACTGTCGAAGCGTCCGGTCGTGATGGCGTAATCCAAATCATCCCGGTCACCAGAATAAGCAATCAGCCGAACTTTCCCTGCTTGTTTTGCCCGTTCAAGCGCCTCGATGACATCATCCTGAGCAAGTATCTCCTTGCTGCAAGAATGTAAATGGACGATGTCGATGTAGTCCGTCTGCATCGTTAAAAGTGCTTGATCGATACCACCGGCTACTGCTTGGAATTTCCAATCGTCCGCGCCCGGGACGTCATAACCAACTTTCGTCGATAATACGACGTCGTGGCGATGTTGTTTTAAGAAGTGACCGATTCGTTTTTCAGACAATCCATAGCCGCGAGCGGTATCAAACAAACGGATTCCCAAGTCTAAGGCTTGATGTAAGACATAACTTGCTTCCTGATCTGATAAGGTGTCCGAACCGATATGACCGGCACCGAAACCAAGTGGTGAAACCTTTATATCCGTTTGGCCAAATGAACGTAGTTCCATTGTAGTTCCTCCTTTGTGTACCTCTTTACACTATACGAAGAAAACGGTTGCATCAATTCATATCGATTGATCGTCTTTTTTTGACAAGTAGATAAACGAGGTGAAAAATCAGGAAAATCCCTACGATTACCCAGGGGATGATCGAGTCATGCGTAATCAACTGGTTTACAGTAAATGCTTCGAGTACGAGGGCAGGTCCTTTACCGATCGTACTCGCCAGTAAGAAGACGACAGACGAAACACCGCTGGTCGCACTTAAGAACGTGACGAGACCGGAGGGGACGAATGGGAGAAGGCGGAGAAAAAGGATTTGCCAAAACGCCCGCCATCCCGTCTGATGAGTGAGCCGTTTCGTCCATTTCAACATGCGTGGAGACTCACTCCTCGATTCGACACGATAAAATCCACGACGATAGACATAAAATGCGACCCAGGCACCGAGAGCCTCACCTAAGAACGACCACAATAAACCGTACCAAAAGCCGAAGTAGATGAGATTGGCTGCCGTGATGAAAGCACTTGGTAGAACACCGGACAAACTAATGAGTATACTGATCAACAGACTGATGGGTACAGCAAAAGCATCTGCTTGTTGTAACCAGTGTAAGAGGGTGTCTTCGATAGTAAAACGTCCTTTCAAGAAAATGAAAAGACCAAACCGATATCATCCGATCGGTTTGGTCAACAGTCACTCAAGCAAAACCGTCCTCTTCGTCCGGCAACAACGGTAACGTAATCACGACAGTCGTCCCCTTACCAAGGGCAGAGTCAAATGAAATCGTCCCATCATGCCGATCGATGATATGTTTTGTGATCGCGAGTCCAAGACCGGTCCCGCCGTCTTTACGGGTCCGCGATTTATCGACCCGGTAAAATCGTTTCGTCAACCGTTCCAAATGTTCAGGCGGGATGCCTTCTCCTTCGTCACGAATCGAACAGATCGTTCGTTCACCTTCTGTGATGGTCGAAATATAAATCTGCTTGGAGGCTGGGGTATACCGTAACGCGTTATCAAGAATATTTCCGATGACCTGTTCAAGTCGGTCGTTATCCCCGAGGACAATTTGACTTGGATCAAAATCGGTCACGATCGAGACACCTTTGGCTTTAGCGATCGGTTCCATCCGGTAAACGACATCCTCAAGCACTTGACTGAAAACAAGCGGTTGTTTCGTCATCGGATACGAATCCCGTTCCAGTTGAGCGAGATCCAGTAAATCGTTGACGAGTCGTTGCAGACGTTCCGTTTCGCGTTCAATGATTTGATAGTATTGTTCGCGCGTTTTTTCATCCAAGGCTTGATCTTGCATCATTTCCGTATATCCGCGGATGTAAGACAAGGGGGTTCGGAGTTCATGGCTGACATTGGCTAAAAATTCTTTCCGCTGTTCATCGACTTCACCAAGCGATTCTGCCATTTTATTAAGTGTTTCTGCCAGTTCACCAATTTCATCATCGGACTGAATCGGAATCCGGTAATCGAAATCACCTTGCGCATAAACCGTCGACGCGCGTTTCATGTCAATCAAGGGGCGAATGATCGTATCGATGATTTGTCGACCGAAGATGACAAGATTGAGGACAATCAAACCGATCATAAAGAAAATCATCAATCGAAGCGGTCGGAAAGGTTCACTGATTTGACCGAGCTCTAGATAAAGAATCAATGTACCGACAAGACGGTTGTTTTCGATGATCGGAAATCCAGTCATTAAGATATCCGTGCCTTCAATCGGATGGCTTCGGCTCGAGACGACGGTCTCACCGTTTCGTAATTGCTCGATATCGGCATTCGTTAAAAACCGTAGACCAGCCGGATTTTTCTTCAGAAAGTCGATGAAGAAAACTTTCGATTCGGTCAATTCGTTCGTATAGGTCATCCCATCGTAAAAGGCGCCGGACAATCCTTCCGATTCATAGATGTTAATCAACTTTTCCCCACGGTTAAGCAGGAGATCTTCTTGCGTTTGTAAATAAAAGCGGTCATAAAGGTAAAATGTCAATAAAACAAATAAGACAGCAGAAAAAACGCTGGTGAACCAAATCGTAATCCAGATCCGGCGGCGAATGGTATACCGCTTAATCATACTTCCTCGAATTTATATCCGATGCCCCAGACCGTTTGGATCGAGCCGCCGGCTTCACCAAGCTTCAGACGGAGTGTTTTGATGTGAGTATCGACTGTCCGCAAGTTTCCGATGTAGTCGGCTCCCCAAATTTGATCAAGTAATTGTTCACGGGAAAACACTTTATCATTGTTTTGGACAAACAAATGGAGTAAATCAAATTCTTTCCGTGTCAAACTGATTGGTTTTCCGCTGACATGAACACTGCGGCTTTCTGTATCGAGCTCCAGTTTTCCAATCGTCAATGTTGCTGACTGATCCACCGTAAACCGGTGCGAGCGACGCAGGGTCGCTTCGATCCGTGCCAATAATTCCCGTGGACTGAACGGTTTCGTAATGTAATCATCGGCTCCGATTTTCAAACCGTGAATCCGGTCGAGTTCGTCGGAACGGGCCGTCAACATGATGATCGGGACATTCGAAAATTCGCGGATCCGCATACAAGCGGTTAAGCCGTCCATTTCCGGCATCATGACATCGAGCAAAACAAGATGGAATGTATCACGCTGCATTTGATCAAGGGCCTCTTGACCGTTCGTGGCTGTCGTTGTCTGGTAGTTTTCTTTTTGTAGGTTTGAGACGAGCAGATCGCGCATTTGTGCTTCGTCATCGACGACAAGTATTTTAAAGGATTGTTCAGGCATCAGTAATCACTCCATTTCATATAGGAAGAGATGATAGCTTCTTCCGACAGGTGAATTTTCCTTATCATCATACCATTTGGAGCTTTTGTTACGCACCAAAAGAACGACAAAAAAGCATGAGAGGAAAGTTCCTCTCATGCTTCGAGTTGTTGTTCGTAGATTGTTTCGAATTCGCGTCCGTGAATATACATTTGGAAGCTGGACTTAGACACTTCGTATAACGTGAACTGGGTTTCCCCTGTGTTCAACTGTTCGAGTAGTGCCGGTCGTAACTGATCGGCGCAAAAAGCATACGGCAATTTTTCGGCTGCCTTTTGTGAACGGACATTACTCTGCCGGATTTTCATGAAGACACTTTCAAATTCAAGATCAAAAAATAGTTCCGCAAAAAATGCTTCTTTTGCTAGATTGTTGTAGCCTTTCCCATGATACGGTTTACCTAACCATGTACCGAGAAACCCATACTGTCCTTCGATATCGAGTAAACTGATTGTACCGATTGGTTGGTCAAATTCGTCTAGGATGGTACGTGAGACCAGTTCCCCACGCTCTTCCTCTTCGATTGCCTGCTTTGTAGTAAACAGAAATTCATCAAAGTACCGTGTTTTTTGGCGGACGTACGGATATACGTCTTGATGCTGCATCAGTTCGAACAAATCAGCGCAGTCGCTCAGCTCCCGTTGCTTGAGCATACTTCCATTCCTCCTTCTTAAGACCGCTAGAATGATTGTCGAAAGCTACCTGTCTGACTCGTTTGAACCGCGCATGGTATGCCTTCTTCAGTTGTCGGATAAGATAATATTACCTTCTTTTTTTAAAAAAGCAAGCAAATAATTTTTGTGAAAAAACATACAAAAATAAGACATTTTTTGCAAACAAAAAGTAGCCATTTTCATAACGAAAAAAGTCTTTGAATTTTAACGATTTTCCGTTAAAATCAAAGACCTTTTTTTAAGACATTGAAGTGAGATGTGTATGTTCAAAGATTACTTTCCCATCAATCATCGTCATCAACGGCTTCGCGAGATAATCGAGCGGGAAGTGACTCCATAAGACGAGATCGGCATCTTTACCAACTTCGATTGAACCAACTCGATCGGCGACACCGATCGAGCGGGCCGGATTGATCGTGATGGCACGAAGCGCAATGTCGACGGGTAATCCTTCACGGGCAGCAAGACCGGCACATAAATTCAAATACTGGACAGGTGTATAAGGGTGATCCGTCGTAATCGAGACTTCTAAACCATGTTCGTGCAGAACCCGGTACGTTTCCCACGTCTTATTTTTAAGTTCAATCTTAGATTTTCGTGTAAACGTCGGACCGACCGTCACGTGCTCGATCGGTAATCGTTGGAGTTCTTTTGCGACGAGGTGACCTTCTGTACAATGCTCAATCCGGACGTCGAGATTAAATTCTTCCGCAAAGCGGATAGCAGATAAAATATCATCCGCACGGTGGGCGTGGACACGAAGTGGCATCTCTTTGTTCAAGACCCGTTCGATCATCCGATGGGCGAATGTATCTGCTGTTCGCTGCATTTTTACTTCGAGGAAAGCTTCGCGCAACATTCCCATGATTCCCATTCGTGTCAGTTCACCGGCACGTCCGGCACTATGGACCCGTTTCGGATTTTCTCCAAGGGCGATTTTTAATCCGGCATATTTCCGTAAAATCATATCATCGATGAACCGTCCGTGTGTCTTGATGACACTTGTGACGCCACCGATGATGTTCATACTGCCCGGCATGACTTGAACCGTCGTAACACCGTGTTCGATCGCTTCTTTGAAACCTTCGTCTAACGGATAGACGCCATCGATCGCCCGTAAATGAGGGGTCATCGCGAAAATCGTTTCATTGGCATCATTTCCGACCGTCCCGGTTCCTTCGTCATAAAGTCCGAGGTGAGTATGGGCATCGATGAACCCGGGGAGTAAAAAACGTCCTTCGGCTTCGATGACCCGCTCATCTTCTCGGGCGTCCAATAGTTCATTGATTTCATTGATCTTACCGTCTTTGATTCGAATATCTCCATAAAAATTATCTGATGTAATCGGGAAGATATGTGCATTGCGTATTAAAACATCCAACATGTGTCAGCCCCTGTATTAGTTTGTATGCTCCAGATTTTGAAGTGCATCCTTTAGTTCAGCATACCGAAATTTGTAACCATTTTCGAGTGCTTTTTTCGGAATGACTCGAGCTCCTTCAAGAACGATGACACTTTTTTCACCAAGGGCGAGTTCAAGTGCGAAGCGTGGAGCAGGTAACCAGTGAGGACGATGTAATACATTCCCGATTGTTTTTCCAAACCGTCGCATCGTCTCAGGATGAGGGGCTGTGATGTTGAGTGGACCGTTCACGGAGTCAGTCGTCAAGGCAAACAGGAACAGTTCGACGAGATCATCGATATGGACCCAGGAGACCCATTGTTTTCCGTCGCCCATCGTTCCTCCGCCAAACAGTTTGTAAGGAAGACGCATCAATGGATAAGCACCACCGTCCGTGCTTAAGACGACACCGATTCGTGGATGGACTAAGCGGATACCAAGCTCGGCAATCGGTTCTGCTAAGTTTTCCCAAGCAACACACACATGACTCAAGAAATCGGCAGTTGGTGGAAGAGAGGTATCTTCTGAAAAAGTCTGATGGCGGTCTTGTCCATAAATCCCGACGGCAGATGCTGATAAAACGACAGCTGGTTTTGAATCCAGGGCTTGGATGATCCGGACCAGTTCTTTTGTCCCGTCGATCCGGCTGTCAAGAATGACTCGTTTCCGTTCCTCCGTCCATCGTCCATCGTTGATGGAGGCACCGGCTAAGTGAATGAATGCATCAATATCGTTTAACTCCTGTTCCGGCGAGGCCCCGTCCGTCAACCATTCGACGTACGTGATTTGTCCGGTCGCTGCTTTAGGTGAACGTGTCAGAATCTTAATCTGGTGTCCTTCGTTAAGTAAGCGTTTCGTTAATGCCTGTCCAATCATTCCTGTTCCACCTGTAATCGCAATCTTCATCAGTCAAGTCATCCTCTCATTTTGATACTTGTACATATGTTCCCGTTTGTCCATTTCACTCAAACCTCATTCAACATGTTATCGTTGCAGAAGAAGACGAAAAAGGAGGAACAGACATGAAAATCAAACGAATTTCCACCCAAAAGAAAAATACGGAACGTTTTAATATTTACATTGAGCGCGAAGGCAAAGAAGAATATGCATTTGCCGTCGATGTCGATATTTTAATCAAATATAATCTACAGCGCGACAAAGAGCTAGAAGATGATTTCGTCAAGGAAGTACTCACGGCAGAAGAACAACAAAAAGCCTACCGGTTGTCGCTTAACCATCTGTCATACCGGATGCGGGCGACGAGTGAAGTCGAAACCTATTTGATGGAAAAAGAAACGCCCGAGCATGCGGTGAAACATGCGATCAAACGGTTGACCGATCAAAAGTATTTGAATGATCAACAATTTGCCCAAGCGTATACGGCGACGAAAAAGGCGACGACGCCGCAAGGTCCCGGAAAGATTCGCCGGGATCTGGAAGCCCTGAAGGTTCCGAAGTCGTATATCGACGAGGCGCTTGCGGAGTTTACAGAAGAGGAAGAACTCGAAAAAGTGTTGAAGTTTTTACGGCAAAAACAAAAAGAACTGGCGAGAAGGTCGGTTCGTGAGCTGAAACAAAAACTACAACAAACACTGATGCAACGCGGTTTTTCAACGGAAGTCTCAAAACAAGGACTTCAACTTGTATTCGAAGAGGTCGAAGCGGAAACGGAAGAATCAGCTGCGTTGTACCAAGCTCGAAAATATTATCCGAAATACCGGAACTTGGAGCCGTTCGCCCGTGTGCAAAAAACGCAGCAGGCGCTCGTCCGGAAAGGGTTCCCGTATGCGCTTGTCGCAGAAGTGATCGAGCAAGTGAAACAGGAAGAAGAAGAAGGAATATGACAAGAGATGTTTCCGATTTAAAAATTTGGACACAAAATTGACAATTGTTCGACAATTATGCTATTCTACGCTCAGATTAAGAAAAGGAGGAACCGTCACATGAAACAGCCACTTGTTATCTCATTGATCAAACAGCTAAATATGGCGGAGACTCTCGAACTCGTATAAACACTCATTCAGTGTGCGATTGACAGGGAATCCGTTCCCCGAGCACGCAGACCATATCGTCGATTCAAATCGTCTTTAGAAAGGCAGATTGATTCTCGGACTGCTCCGGAAATCAGTTTGCCTTTTTTGCGTGCTTGGAAATTAGGTAACACCAATATGAACGACAAAGGAGGGAACGATTGTGCGACTATTCCGCCAACTCAGTTGGTTTTTGAAGGAACATAAAAAATCATATTTGATTGCCGTCGTATTATTGATCGTGACGGGCTTCATCGATTTGACGCCCCCATGGTTGATTGGAAAAGTAATTGACGGATTACGTTCCGGTTCTATGGACCGGACGACTCTGATGCAATACGTCATCGGTCTCACTGTCATCTCGATCACGTCCTTTATTTTGACGTATTTATGGCTGGCGAAATTATTCGGAACGGCTTTTTTACTTGAACGCACATTGCGAAGCCAGTTTTTTACGCATTTATTAAAACTGACCCCGACGTTTTACCAACGGAATCGAACAGGAGATTTGATGGCGCTCGCGACCAATGACTTGAAGGCGGTCGAACGAACAGCTGGTTTTGGTGTTCTGACACTCGTCGATTCACTCAACATGACGGCGATTACGTTAGTCGTGATGGGAGTCGCGATTGATTGGAAACTGACGCTTGCGGCACTGTTGCCAATGCCGATTCTTGCCTATGCGATGAACAAACTTGGCAGTCAGATTCATGGGCGTTTCATGACGGCGCAGGATGCCTTCGGGACGATGAACGACCAAGTCGTGGAATCAATCTCTGGTCTACGGGTCATCCGCTCATTTGTGCAAGAAGATATCGATGTAAAAAAATTCGATCAAGTGACGACCGATGTCTTTGATAAAAATATGCATGTCGCGAAAATCGATGTCTTGTTTGAACCGATCATCAAATTATTAGTCGGGATCAGTTACTTGATTGGTTTATCGTTCGGGACATATCTCGTCTTCACGAACGACATCACGCTCGGACAACTCGTTGCCTTTAATATTTACCTCGGCATGTTGATTTGGCCGATGTACGCCTTTGGTGAATTGATCAATGTCATTCAGCGTGGGACAGCAAGCCTCGATCGGCTTCAATCGACGATGCGGGTCAAACCATTGATTACATCGACGCCGAGCGTCGACATCGATGTCCCGGAAACGATTGAACTGTCAGACTTGACGTTTACGTATCCGGAAACAAAACAACCGGCGTTACGGGGCGTGAACGTAACGATTGAACAAGGGAAGACGATTGGGATCGTCGGTCCGACCGGTGCTGGGAAAACGACATTCCTTCGTCAGTTCTTACGTGAATATCCAGTCGGACGAGAGATGTTGAAAGTCAACGGGGTTCCATATGAAGATGTGGCACTTGAAACGGTCCGAGGTTGGACAGGGTATGTTTCGCAAGAACACCTGTTATTTTCAAAAACAGTTCGAGACAATATTCTCTTTGGTGCCGGAACAGCAACGGAGGCAGAACTGCACGAAGCGATTCGTCTTGCTTCGTTTACGACAGATGTCACGATGCTCGATCAAGGACTGGAGACACTGGTCGGGGAGCGCGGGGTCACGTTATCGGGAGGTCAAAAACAACGATTGTCGATTGCGCGGGCCATGTTAAAAAAACCGAAGTTATTGTTACTCGACGATTCGCTGTCAGCAGTGGATGCAAAAACGGAATCGCAAATCATCGATGCGATCCGTACGAACCGAGAACAGTCGACGACGTTGATTGTCGCCCACCGTTTATCGGCGGTTGCCCATGCGGACGAGATTCTTGTCTTACAAGACGGTCAAGTGACAGAACGTGGGACACATGAACAATTGATGGCACTTAAAGGCTGGTACGCTGAACAGTTTGAACGCCAAAGTGAAGAAACGTAAGTGAGGAGGTGTGAACCATGAATGAAGAAGAACTTTATGTATTAGATCCGGTTCGCCGGAAAACGACCATCCGCTCGCTCGTCCGGTATGCGATGCACGAGAAACGAGCGATCTTCTTAGGATTGTTTTTGTTGATTCTGGCGGTCGGAGCAGAACTGACCGGACCGTATATTGCTAAAGTCATCATTGATGAACATATTGTCGCAATCGAAAAAGATTGGGTGGAAGTGAGTGAAGGTGGGACGGTCGAGTATGGGGACCGACAGTTTGCGAAGACGGCAGATGTACCGGCGTCAGCGGTCCTGCGACCGATCGCGATCGTCCAATCGAAAGACGGCTATTATTTTGTTCCGGAAAAAGTCGTCAGTGGGGGGGAACGGAGTGTGACGGATGGAACGTTGACAGTCACACGCGGAAACGACACGTATCGTTATCCTGGTGTCACGAAGCTGACTCAAGGTCAAGTGTATGATTTTTATGCCTCAGATCTGAAAGCAATCGGATGGTTATCGCTGTTCTATATCATCTTATTATTGCTTGCAGCAGGCTTAAACTGGATCCAACAGATTTTGCTTCAGCGCTCGGCCCATAAAATCGTCAAACGGATGCGGCTGGATGTATTTTCACATTTACAACGGTTGCCGGTCCGGTATTTTGATCAGACGCCAATCGGTAAAATCGTTAGTCGGGTGACCAATGATACGGAAACGATTCGTGATCTGTACCTCGGTGTTCTGGCACGCGTCTTTTCCGGCCTGATCACGATGGCAGGAATCCTCGTGGCGATGTTTTTCCTTGATGTTCGTTTAGGGTTGGCCTCACTCGTCATCATTCCGATCGTCTACTTCTGGATTCAATTGTTCCAAAAACTAGCGACGGAAAACAACTTCAAGGTCCGATCACTTGTCGCCGATATGAACGGTCAATTAAATGAAAATATCCAAACGATGCCGATCATTCAAGCATATGCCCGGGAAAAAGAAGTCCTCGCGGAGTTTGAACAGAAAAACGAAGAAAACTATCAGACACGCTCGAAATTACTCCGACTGGAAGCGTTGATGTCGCATAACTTGTCATACTTCTTAAAAAACTTGACGCTCGCCTTATTGATTTGGGTCGTCGCCGGAAAAAGTTTGACGGACGGAACGTTTTTATCGCTTGGTATTTTATATGCCTACATCGATTATGTCTCCCGTCTATTTGAACCGGTCACTCAAATCATGAATCAGTTGTCCCCACTTCAACAAGCCCTTGTCTCAGCAGACCGGATGTTCCAACTGCTGGATGAGAAGGGGGAAGATGTCGAAAAAGGACGTTTGCCGCGTTTTGCGGGTCGTGTCCAGTTCAAACAAGTTGAATTCAGTTATGATCCTGGTCACCCGGTGTTGCAACAGATTGAGATCGAGGCGCGACCCGGTGCGACGATTGCTCTGGTCGGTCATACCGGCAGTGGGAAAAGTTCGATCATGAACCTGTTGATGCGTTTTTATGATCCGTCAGCAGGACAACTGCTGATTGATGGACAAGATGTCACGACGTTGCCTAAACAAGCTGTCCGTGATCATATGGGGATCGTCTTACAAGATCCATTTTTATTCACGGGGACGATTCGGACGAACATCACGCTCGGTAATCCGTCGATTTCGGACGAACGCATCCGGGAAGCAATCGTCGCTGTAGGGGCAGATCGGTTCATTGACCGGCTCCCCAAAGGACTTGATCAACCGGTCATCGAAAAGGGAGCAACCTTGTCGGCGGGAGAACGGCAGTTAATCAGCTTTGCCCGCGCACTTGCATTCGACCCGGCAATTTTAGTGCTCGATGAAGCAACGGCGAGTGTCGATTCCGAGACGGAAGCGATGATTCAAGAAGCGTTGCTGACATTGACGAAAGGGCGGACGACGTTCATCATCGCCCACCGGCTATCAACGATCAAAGACGCGGATGAAATCATCGTCCTGGACCGCGGACAGATTGCTGAACGTGGGACACACGAAGAGTTATTAGGGAAACACCAGATTTATGCGAAAATGTATGCCTTACAAAGCAAACGGAATCTCGAACTGAAATCGAGCTAACAGGACCATTTTACTTCCTCTTTTCGTATATACTAATGACGAAGAGGGGGAGTTTTTTGATGGAAACACGAATGAGTCAACTGTCGAAATATGAATTAGAGATGCTCGTGACGAAGTTGAACGAGCAAAAACGAAAAGCCGAGCAGCACGGCAACATGAGTGAAGTTGAGGTCATTATCCGGAAAATTGCCATTGCCCAGAGTTATCTCGTCGACGCGAGTCGCTTCGAGACGGGACGGTTTTACCGGATTGATGGAGAAGAACCACGTTTCGAGCTGCATTTCGTCAACGGGGTCATGGGATGGGGACATTTTGAAGGGACAGTAAACGAAGTGGCGATTCCACTCGCCTTGATTCGAGAAGAGGAGGAATGACGATGGATCAAAATCGTTCAGAAGCACTAAAAGGACTGGCTGCAGAATTACAACACGTCAACGAGACGTTGACACCACTCGAAGCTTTGACGTGGGTTGAAGTACTTTGGGAAGATTTCGAAGCGACACTTGCGCGGGCAGGAGAGAAATACCAAGGCGAAGCGGTTGCCGTTCGTTTCGTCCAACAACAAATCAAACAACACGGTGCGATGTTGCATCGTTTCAACACGACAAATGAGAAGTTCAAACATCTGATGATTGGGCGCGACAGCCAGTCGTTCAACTAAAAAAGGACTCGCTCTTCGGAAGGATTTTTCCGAACAGAGCGAGTCCTTTATTCATAAGGCGGGAACAACTAGTTTTTTTTGTAACGTCCGTTCGCTGAAGACCCAGCCCGTGTAGGAGCTGACGATTTGATGCGACGTCGCATCAATTCGGACGACCGCGACGAAGGGATACACTTCTTTCGTGAAATACCGTAAATTCGTGAAGCGGTATTCGACGATGCCATCTTTTCGTGAAACGGTATACGTATGAATCTTCGAAAACTCAAGGAAGGCCTGCAAATCGGCGTTTTCTTTGACGACTTCATACAACTCGTCCCCATGAGGTTCCTCTTTGATGCGGAAGTTTCCGCACTCGACGACGTTTCCGGAATTGATTTTGACAACAGCATATTCGTTGCGGAGGCGTGCTGCAACATGCCATTCATCCCATTTCATTCCGGGAGAAATAAACAATTTGTGGGCACCTCCGTAATAACGGGCTGCCGTCGCTAGCGCGTCATTCCGTAGTTTAAACTGGACGGCATAGTAGATGATAACGATGGCGATCAGAATTGGGAAGATGACGATCGTCGCCCGGGTCAGTAACCAGATGCCAAACGCGCTATAATACATCGTGAACAGATAGGGATCAAACGTATTGATGACGCCCCATCCAATCCAGATTTTCTTAAACGGATGAAGAGCTTGTGTCCCGTAAGCATTAAACAGATCGACGAAGACATGAAGGGCGACAGCAATCTGTGCCATCAGCCATAATGAAGTAGGTGGAACACCAAACAAGGCACCGATGACGATGGATAACAATAACGGCCAAGCAATCAAAGCAATCAACCCGTGTGATTTCCCACGGTGTTGTCTGAGATAGGCACTGTTTCCTTTAAATTTAAATACAGTATCAAAGTCCGGGGCATGGGAACCGACCAGGGCCGTGGTTGTGACGGCGGCAAACAGCGTAGCGCTCGAGGCGACGTCAGGTTCAAGCGTAGAAATGGCGGCGAGGCAAAGTCCCATTCCGATATGCGTACCAGTATCCAATGCGAATTCGCTCCTCTATAAAAAGTAATGAAAAAGTAATGAATCTCATTCATAATTTGAAAAATCAGTTACCTGCAAGTTGCATTTACTATAACGTATCAGACAGAAAAGAGGTAGAATTTTGACTCTCGTTAAAGAATATTTCACAAACTTCAATAAACAACATTTTACAACGGAACTGGTTCAATGGTTCTTACGTGAGCAACGACAATTGCCATGGCGGGAAACGAAAAACCCGTACCATATCTGGATCAGTGAAATCATGTTACAACAGACGCGGGTCGACACGGTAATTCCTTATTACCATCGTTTTACGGAACGTTTTCCGACACCACACGATCTAGCATCGGCCGATCAAAGTGAAGTCTTAAAATACTGGGAGGGTCTAGGGTACTATTCCCGAGTTAAGAATCTTCAAATCGCCGTTCAAGAAGTTGTTGAAAAATATGATGGAATCGTACCGGATGAGAAAGAAAAATTTGAAAGTTTGCGTGGCGTGGGTCCTTACACGACAGGTGCCGTCCTTTCCATTGCGTATGGTCATCCGGAGCCGGCCGTCGACGGGAACGTCATGCGAGTGCTATCGCGTGTTCTAGGAATTTATGACGACATCGCCGCACCAAAAACACGGAAAACATTTGAAGCGGCTGTTCATGAACTGATTGACCACATGGATCCATCTAGCTTCAATCAAGGGTTGATGGAGCTTGGAGCGATGGTTTGTACACCAAAATCACCGATGTGCGGGCTCTGTCCGGTCAATGATGTCTGTTTTGCCTATGAACGGTCTGTTCAAGCAGAGCTTCCTGTCAAAACAAAAAAAGGAAAAACACAGACGATTCAATATGATGCATTAGTGTATGAAGAAGACGGACGTGTGGCCGTCATGAAACGTCCGGATACTGGATTACTCGCAGGTATGTGGCAATATCCTTTAGTAGAGACGATGGACGACCAACCGGGAGCGCTTGTCGGTAGTGTCAAACATATCTTTTCACACCGGATTTGGGACATCACCGTTTACCGTGTGGCGACACAACCAGCAGAAACGGTTTTGATGGACGAATCGACGTATGCTAAACAACCGATTTCTGTCGCGCAAATGAAAATTGATCGATTATTGAAGGGAGAATGAAGATGAAGCATTTTTTGACGGAGACCCGTGTTCCGACGACAAAGGAACAAGCCTGGTTATTTTTAAGTGATGCGAAAGCATTGACCGGTATGACGACTTTCCCGAAAGTACAAACGAGCGGCGATACGAGGACGTATGCCGGAAATACGATTCAGCTGAAAGTCGGTGTTCCGCCGATCTATGTAAAGTGGGATTCGATCATTCCGATGGTCGGGGCAGATGTCTTTGTCGACGTCGGAGTCAAGGTTCCGTTTCCGTTTTCGGCCTGGTGCCATACGCACCGTGTCGAGGAGCGGGCGGACGGTGTCTATATGGTGGATGATTTGATTTATAAATCGTATTTGCCGAAATGGTTCGTCGATCTGCTCATCCTGCGACCGATGTTTCGCCAACGGAAGCAAGCGATTTTACATCATTTTTCAAAATAAATACCAGTCATTTTCTTGAAAAAGTAGCCTTTCGTTTTTCATGTGTTCTGAAAATGGGTATAATAAGCACGAGAGTATAGAAAAAACTGAATAAAAAGCTTCAGAAAGGAGTAGCACATGAGTCGATTCCCAAAAGAAAGTAGCAAGATTGAGATTCAAAGTTTCAAACATAACGGCAGCTTACACAGAGTTTGGGAAGAAACGCTCGTGCTTAAATCGACGGAAGAAGAATTGATTGGATTCAATGACCGGATCATGGTCAGTGAATCGGATGGTCGTCAGTGGCGGACACGAGAACCCGCGATTTGTTATTTTTCGACAGAACTTTGGTTCAACGTAATTTGTATGATTCGCGAAGACGGAATCTACTATTACTGTAACTTAGGGTCACCTTCGACGTTTGATGAAAAGGATCGAGCAGTCAAGTACATTGATTATGATTTAGACATCAAAGTTTATCCAGACATGTCTTACATGATTTTGGATGAGGATGAGTATGAGAAACATCGCCGGGACATGAATTATCCGAAAGCGATCGATCGTATTCTCAAGGACAACGTCCAGATTTTGATTCAATGGATTCGGAGTCGCAAGGGTCCGTTTAATCCAGCATTCGTTGAAACGTGGTATCGTGAATACGAAACAAGATATCGGAGATGATGGTTCGCCATCGTCTTTTTTTAGTTGAAAGAAGGGAAACACATGAGTAGAAAAAAACAAGTCCACCCAAAAGAAAAAGGTTCGATCCGACGGTACATGGAATTCGTCAAACCCTATAAAAAACAAATCCTTTTAACGGTGTTTGTCGGGATCATCAAGTTTTCGATTCCATTAGGGTTGCCGTTGCTCTATAAATACATCATCGATAATCTTTTGGACGAAACGACGACGGTTCCATTGGCAGAACGCAGTAAGGAATTGGCCTATTTGATCGGGGCCGGATTCTTCGTCTTCCTTGTCGTCAAACCACCACTGGAATACATTCGTCAATACCTTGCTCAGTGGTCCGCGTCAAAAATTCTATTTGATGTCCGAAATCGATTGTTTGATCATGTCCAGAAGTTATCCTTACGATTTTATTCAAATTCAAAAACGGGGGAAGTCATCTCGCGGATCATTAATGACGTCGAACAGACAAAAGATTTTGTCGTGACCGGTTTGATGAACCTCTGGCTCGATATGATCACGATCTTGATTGCGATCGCCATCATGTGGACGATTGATCCCAAACTGACACTCGTTGCCATCATTCCCTTACCATTTTACGCACTTGCCGTTAAATTCTTTTATGGGCGGCTTCGTAGTCTGACACGTGATCGTTCCGCGGCACTGGCCGAGTTGCAAGGACATTTGACAGAACGCGTCAACGGAATGGCCGTCATTCGGAGTTTTGCCCTCGAACCACATGAAAACCGGGCGTTCAAAAAACAAAATGATGGTTTTTTAAATGCCGCTTTACGGCAAACGAACTGGAATGCCCGGACGTACGTCGTCGTTTCGACGATTACCGACTTTGCACCGATTTTGATTTTCGGAGCAGCTGCCTTCCTTGTCTTGAATGGTCAAGAGTCCCTTGGGACGATGGTCGCCTTCATCGCCTATATTGATCGTCTGTACGCACCACTCGGCCGACTCGTCAACTCATCGACGACATTGACGCAATCGATTGCCTCGATGGACCGGATGTTTGAGTTTTTGGATGAACCGTATGACATTACAGAAAAAGCGACAGCTAAAAATCCGGGTGCCGTCAAAGGAAACGTCCAATTTGAAGATATCAGCTTTTCGTATGAAGAAGGGGGCGAACTGGCGATCAACCGGCTGACGCTCGACGTCCAAGCAGGTGAACGGATTGCGTTCGTCGGCATGTCAGGAGGCGGGAAATCGACACTCGTCAGTCTGATTCCCCGTTTTTATGATGTCTCATCCGGACGGATTACGTTGGATGGTGTCGATATTCGAGATTTGAAGCTTCGTGGTCTCCGCGACCAAATCGGAATGGTCATGCAAGAATCGATTCTGTTTAGTGAATCGGTTGAAATGAATATCAAGATGGGGAATCCGGAGGCGACAGATGAACAAGTCATTGCTGCAGCCAAAGCCGCCAATGCCCATGAGTTCATCGAACGTTTGCAAGATGGCTATAAAACACCGGTCGGCGAACGTGGTGTCAAGTTATCGGGCGGACAAAAACAACGTCTCGCGATTGCTCGCGTGTTCCTCAAGAATCCACCGATTTTGATTTTAGACGAAGCAACGAGTGCGCTTGATCTCGAAAGCGAATCCATGATCCAAGATTCATTGGCACGTCTTGCCAAAGGACGAACGACGTTTACCGTGGCTCATCGTCTTTCGACAATCACCGATGCCGATAAAATCGTCGTCATCGAAAATGGACAGATCACGGAAATGGGACGCCATGAAGAATTGATGCGTAAACGTGGCGCTTACTTCGAACTGTATGCGATTCAGAACTTAGAGCTCGTCGAATGAAAAAAAGGCTATTCCGAAAAAACGGAATAGCCTTTTTGTATCGGATTATAGTTGAGAAAAGGCATGATTCACGGCAACAATCGTCTCATCGATATCCGCTTCTGTATGAGCCGTCGTCAAGAACCACGCTTCATATTTAGAAGGGGCAAGATTGATGCCTTGTTCGAGCATTAATTTAAAGAAACGACCGAACATTTCACTGTCAGCACGCTCAGCTCCTAAATAATCGACGACGGTCTCATCGGTGAAGTAGACTGTCAAGGCTCCTTTGAGACGGTTGATCGTAATCGTGACAGCATGCGTTTTGGCGGCTTCAAGAATCCCTTGTTCAAGTTTCGCACCCAGTCGGTCGAATTCTTCGTAAACTCCGGGTTGTTTGAGTAATTCGAGGCAGGCGATTCCGGCTGCCATCGAAGCCGGATTTCCGGCCATCGTTCCTGCTTGATAGGCGGGACCAAGTGGGGCGACGTGTTCCATGATCTCTTGACGTCCGCCATACGCACCAATCGGTAGACCTCCGCCGATGATTTTTCCGAGTGCCGTCATATCGGGACGGATGTTTAACAGTTCCTGTGCACTTCCATACATGAAACGGAACGCAGTGATGACTTCATCATAGATGACGAGGGCACCATGTTCATGCGTAATGTCGTTGATGGCCTGAAGGAAACCAGGTTGCGGTTCAACGATTCCGAAGTTCCCGACGATTGGTTCGACGAGGACACAGGCGACTTGATCGCCCCACTCTGACATGATTTGGCGGTACGACTCAATATCGTTGAACGGTGTCGTAATGACTTCTTTGGCTGTCGCTTTTGTGACACCCGCCGAGTCAGGCGAACCGAGTGTCGCCGGTCCACTTCCCGCTGCAATCAGCATCAAGTCGGAGTGACCATGGTAACAACCGCTGAATTTGATGACCAGTTCACGTCCGGTGTAGGCACGAGCGACACGAATCGTCGTCATGACCGCCTCTGTTCCGGAGTTTGTGAAACGAACCTTTTCTAAAGAAGGGATTGCTTGCTGGAGCTTGTGAGCGAAATCGATTTCTAAACGATGGGGGGTTCCATATAATAAACCGTTTCGTGACGCGTTTGTGATTGCTTCCGTGATATGTGGATGACCGTGACCAGTGATGATTGGTCCATAAGCTGCTAAGTAATCGATGTACCGATTTCCGTCGACATCGAAGAAGTACGCCCCTTCACCACGTTCCATATAAACAGGAGCACCACCACCGACTGCTTTATAAGAACGGGATGGGCTGTTCACACCGCCGACGATACATTTTTGTGCGACTTCATATAACGCTTCAGAAGTTTTGCGACTTGTTTGAATTGACATGAGGATTCCTCCAATCGTTGATACGTGAAAAATATCACGATACGATTGTATCATGTCTGTCAAATGAGGAGCAGAGCCGTTGACGGAAAGAAAGAATGTAGGTAGACTAATTATAAAGATTACAATCTAATAATCAATGAAAGATAGAAATGAGGGGATGACGTGGCGAACGAAATGCTAGATGACGCAGTACGCTCTTTACGTGAATCAGGCGTTCGGATGACACCACAACGTCATGCGATTTTGGAATATTTAACGACGGGACATACACATCCGACAGCAGATGAAATTTATCGTGCGCTCGAACATCGTTTTCCAAATATGAGTGTGGCGACAGTTTATAATAACTTACGGGTCTTCCGAGAAAAAGGAATCGTAGAAGAAATGAATTATGGAGATGCTTCGAGTCGCTTTGATTTTGTGACGACACGTCATTATCATATGATTTGCGAAGGTTGTGGAAAAATCGTCGACTTTAATTATCCGGTATTAGATGATGTGGAGACAGTTGCTGCGCACTTGACAGGATTTAAAGTAGATCGTCACCGCCTCGAAGTCTACGGGACTTGTCCCGATTGCCAATCGAACGTGCACTAAAAAACGAGCTTCCTTTAGCGGGGAGCTCGTTTACTGTGTTTATTGTATTTTTCATCAAATTCTTTTCCTTCAAGATTTCGATCCATCGTCAATGGTTCGTCGCAGTGCATACATAAATCGACCCGACCGAGAACTTTTGTTTCTTTCCCGCAGTTCGGACACGTGACGACAGCTGCTTTTGTCGAAGTTAAACCAATCAAGAAATAGAGAGCTGTACTCGCTAGGACCATGACGAATCCGACGAGCATTAAAATGACCATGATGATTTCAAATTGTTTTAACAAAAGACCACCGTACATGACGAGCATTCCGCCAAACACTAAGAACATCGCTAAGTTACGGGCGCGATTTATTTTGTTTTTGCGTTGTTTTTTCACATGAATTCCCCCTGTAGTCAGTCTAGCATATTGTTGGAGCGAGTCTGAAGCAGGAACGGTTGATTTTTTGTCGAAAATGGTAACGGACGAACGATCAAAAATCAGCAGGTCGAGTATGGAGTAGAGAAGGGTGAGAAGGAAATGGAGCAAGCAACACGAACGATTTATTCAGAATATGCCGCTTATCCGGACACACAAGGAATCATTTCTGTTGAAAAAAGACAGCCGCGGGACTCGTTGACCGATCAATTTGATGTCTTACTTTTAGTGATTACGCGAGACCCGTCCATTGAATGGACAGTCAAACATTATCGTCTGGATACATTGCGAGTTTCATTACAACTCGTACACGAAGACGTGTTGTCTCGTTGGATGGTTTTAAATGCAAACCGAAGGGCCGTCCATTGGATATCAGAAGGTTCGATCATCTTTGAACGAAATGACTATTTGACGAACTTGAAAAAACAGTTATTAAATTTTCCGGAAACCGAACGGTGTTTACAGATGTCGTTATCATTCGCGAAATTGTTGCGCCGTTTTCAAGATGGAAGAAACTTGTTCAGCCGTGGAAGTTATTACGATGCCTATACACACGTCCACCATGCCCTACATCATTTAGCCCGGTTATCTGTCTTGGAAAAAGGGGCACATCCGGAAGTCGTCGTCTGGGAACAGGCACGTTTGGATGATCCGGATGTCTATAAGTTGTACGAACAGTTATTATTAAGTGAAGAGACGTTAGAACAACGGATTCATCTTGCGTTGATTGGTTTAGAGCATTTGTTACAATCGAAAGTGTTGTCAGGTGGTAAGTACTTATTTGAGGTCATGCGAGAACGTGATCGTCCTTGGACGATGTATGAATTGATGGAGGAACAACGCCTGGAGGAATTAAAAGTCGACTTAGGTAGTCTGATTGATTTCTTTATCCGTAAAGGATTAGTTCGAATTTCTTATCAGCGAACAAAGGGATTAGGCGTTGAACTTGTAACGTATGAACCGGTCGTCTAATCGACCGGTTTTCACTTGTTCAGAATGAAAAAAGAAAAGATTAGGAAACCTATATATAGAAGAAAAAAAATTTCTCATTCTTTTTTAGAAAAATAGTTGACGTTGTTATCTCGAGATAGTATATTAATACATGTCGACAGGCGCATGCCGAGGACGCGATGAAAAACAATATGAAAAAACGATTGACGCACAAGTTATTTCGTGATATCTTATTAAAGTCGCTGAAAACGACACGACGAACTTTGAAAACTGAA
>NZ_MOLV01000018.1 GCF_001870785.1 Exiguobacterium sp. KRL4 | reverse complement strand
TTTCATTAGCAAAAATTTGATGTGGCCATAGAAATAAGCTCCCTATAGTAGACAGTTTTGTTATTTCAACTGTCTACTTTTGTGGGAGCATATCAGTTGGATAAGAAAAAGGTCTTTTTGGACTCATTGAACAGCTTCTTCGACTGTCGTTGAATCGGTTTGTCCGGGTGTTTCCGTTTCATCTTTGATCGGTGAGACTTCTTGTCCTTGCATCGCTTTTGTTAAGTTTGCTTTGACACGGTCAAGTTGGTCTGGGTCGAGATGATATTCCCATTTCCCACTGATTCCGATATACCCTTCTCCCGCTAACTGGTATTCGGTCGTATTACGTAATGCCGTCGTGAAATCAACTAAACGTAAATAGTCGTTGGGACCGAGATTCGTCTCGACGTTGTCTCCGACTGCATCTAAAATATCTCGGTACGCACCAAGCGAACGGAAGCTCGCCGCCTCTTTCGCAACTGCCTGAATGACTTGCATCTGTTTTTGTCCTCGACCGATATCACCGAGTGGATCATCGTGACGATTCCGGACATAGGCGAGTGCCTGTTCTCCGGTCAAATGTTGCATCCCTTTTTCGACGGTAATCGTGCCAGCCTTACGTGCTGAATCTTGTTCTTTAAACGCGTAACGGACATCCACATCTACACCATTTAAGGCATCAATCAATTGAACAAACCCTTGGAAATTGACTTTGACGACATGGTTGATCTCAATTCCAAGCAAATTTTCAGTCGTCTCACGTGCTAACTTGATTCCATTGTATGAGCTGGATGGATCCATCGAACCAAAGTAGTGGGCATGGGTAATTTTATCCTGCTCGACACCCGTCTTCCCGTACGGCACGTCATATTTCGAATAATCGATATTAACGAGCGAGTCACGAGGAATACTCGTCAACACCAATTGTTCCGTTTTTTTGTTCAAGACACCAACGATCATGACATCTGATCGAGCGGGCTCGTTCCGTGATTTGCTGGCTTTCGTCTCATCCGTTCCTAAAATCAAAAACGATTCGGACGGAACATCGTCATATTTAGAACTAGCATTCGAACCTGGAATGTTGATTTGTGTTTTCGCTAATGTTTCCTGCGTTTTTATGAAAACCGCTCCCGCATAACCGGAACCGATGACAGTCAAAAGTAGTAACAAGGCAGCGATCACTTTGATGAACATCTTGCCAGCACTCGGTTGCCTCTTTCTTGCTGATCTCGTCTGCATCTGTAAGCCCTCATTTTCATGTAAATTTTCTGTAAAGTTCACTATTCTCCATTATCCGGACTTTTATTAAAATGTCAATTTACGATTCGATTAAGATCGTGTGATTTCATTGCTTGAGGAATCTGTATGCTTTTCGATTCGGATTTCAAAAGAAAAAACTCGCCCTTACCAAAAACGGTCTTTTAAAAGTCCGTTCTCGTGAAAGACGAGTCATTTATTTCCTGATTCATTTCATGAAATTCGTATACGCTGCCCGACCAGTCCGTTTGGCTTCCTCCGATAACAGGCTTGCCGCTTCTTCATCCAATACGACCATGACATCCGCATGCCGTTGCAAGATGGTCGCCGGACAGTCGACTGTCGCTGGTCCTTCCATCATGTCCCGGATCGCTTCCGCTTTCCGTTCACTTGACGCCACCAACAAAATCTTTTTCGCTTCCATGATCGTGCCGATTCCCATCGTGATTGCTTCGCTCGGGACATCTTCTAACCGATCAAAAAACCGTTGATTGGCCATCCGTGTGGATTCCGTTAGTTCGGTGACATGCGTCTTAGCATCAAACGGGGTTCCCGGCTCGTTAAACGCGATATGTCCGTTTGAGCCGATACCAAGCAGTTGAATATCGATCCCGAGTGTCCGGACGAGTTGTTCGTACCGGTCACTTTCTTGATTCGAATCCGCTGTGTTGCCGATCGGCAAATACGATTCCTTGAAAGGAACGGCATCAAATAGATGCTTCTTCATGAACGTATGATAACTGTGCGGATGATCCGGACTCAGTCCGACGTATTCGTCCAGATTGACGGTCGTCACATGCCGGCAGTCTAGTTGATCTTTGCGCCATTCTTCGTACACACCGAGCGGAGAACTGCCCGTCGCGAGGCCAATCGTCAAACCTTCCGGGTGTCTCAGAATTTCTTGTTTTACTAATTGATACGAGACGTTTGCTAATTCTTCTGCTTTTTTTACAATCATCCATTTCATCAGCTGTTACCCCTTCCGTCCTTTAACTTGATAAACCGTTCCTCGATGAATCGTCTGTTCGACTTCGAGATCTGCATTTAACACAACAAAATCAGCATCTTTCCCTCGTTCAAGTCGTCCCTTTTGTGTCAGACCAAATTCTTCCGCCTGGTTGACTGAAGTCATCTGCACCGCTTGTTCCAGTGAACAGCCGGTAAACGTGATGATGTTGCGGAGCGCCTGATCCATCGTCAAGACACTCCCGGCTAAATGACCGCTCGCTAGACGTGCTGCACCGTCCTTGACGTAAACCGTCTGCCCGCCTAACTCGTATTCTCCGTCCGACAACCCTTTTGCCCGCATGGCATCGGTGATGACCGTCAACCGTTCTGGTCCTTTCATCCGGTAAGCGAATTCAACCATCTCTTTTGAACTGTGAATCCCGTCCGGAATGATCTCCGCATAAACCGGTCGTTCCAGCAGACAGTATCCGACCGTTCCTGGTTCCCGGTGATGCAGGGCACGCATCTGATTGTAGAGATGCGTCCCATGTGTGACTTGTCCTAAATGATTTTGATTAAAGGTCGCGTCCGTATGTCCCGCAGATGGAACCGCCCCTGTCGCTCGGACTGCGGCTTCAAAAGCACGCGCTCCCGGACGTTCTGGAGCATAGGTGACGAGTCTGATTTGATTTCCGGATATCTCCTGCCACGTCAAAAACTGTTCGACATCGGGTTCGACGATGTATTCCAAAGGTTGCGCCCCCGCATAGTCTGGATTGATGAACGGACCTTCGAGATGGATTCCTTCTATCGTCGTTTGACGCGAGTGGATCACGTCCCGCGCGACTTCCAACGCTCGGGTGATTTGCTTCCAGTCTTGCGTGATTGTCGTCGCAAAAAAGGAAGTGACTCCTTCCGCAAGCATCGCTTCGCTTAACCGGATCAGTGCTTCCGGATTCGCATCCATCGTATCGACATCATATCCACCATGAATATGAATATCGATCATTCCTGGAATCAGTCGTTTTCCCCCCAGATCAATGACGATTTCGTCGGCTGGCGTGTAGTCGGTCATATCACCAATTGCTTCGATGACACGATCAAATCGAATGAATCCGTTCGGAATGACTTCCTGTCCTGTATAGATTTCCGCATGAATGATGCTTGTCATATCTTTGCTCCCTTTCTCTGTATGATCTCGTTCGTCATTATTCCTTTACCTTTAGTATATCGTCATTCAATCTAGTTGTATAGACCTTTATACATTTTAATCGAACACAAAAAAGAAGATCCTTTATGATAAAGGAATCTTCTTTCACTTACGGTAATAAAATCCGGTCTTTTTTCTTCGAGATGAGACGCGTTACCTTGAAAATGGCCATCGTCAAGGATTGACGTTTTCGGTACGCCAAGTAGCGTCCTTCCCATTTCGGATCATATTTTTCTTTATACCGTCTCAAGCCGGTGAAACTGTACATATACCGGATGTTGTTAAAGACATCGGCTGCGACCCGTTCTTGCCAGAAGGAGGTTTCATCCTCACCAACGGAAGACAAAGGTGCCATCCCCATGTTGAACGTATGGTATCCATGTTCCTTTGCATAATCAAACAGCCGGATGAGCATCGCGTCCATGATCCCGTTCGGACCATCTGGGCGAAAACGCATCAAATCAATCGACAAGACACCTTCTTGATATGCCGGCATGAAAGTCATGAATCCTAGAATCTCGTTTTTCGCATCACGCATGATACCAATCGGAGCATGGTTCAAATAGGATTCATCAAAATAGCCAAGTGAAAAGCCTTTTTCTGATTTCCCACCTAACCAGTCATCCGAGACGTCCCGTAGCTGGTCAAGCAAGCTGCTTGTCAAGGGGGGCTCGACGACTTCAAACGTCATCCCTTCCCGTTCAAACCGGTTTTTAATGGAACGTAGACCTGCCCGTTTTTTCCCTGAAACAGTGAAAGTAGTGATATCAACGATTGCTTCCTCACCTAACTTGAAGAAGTTGAACCCAAAATCATGATACAGGGACATGTTTTGTGCCTGGATCTGATAGATGTTCGGGATATACCCCAAGTCCTCGACGCGTCGTAAAAAACACGCAATCAGTTGCGAATGTTCTGCCGGGTCACCACTTGGATCTCCGAGCATCATGATTCGGTTACCGGTTTGACTGAATTGAATGAACGAACGACCCGATTCTGAAAAGAAGAAGCGTTTATCTCCCAAAAAGGCCAAATGACTTAAATAATTTCCGCCCTGTTCCGTTAGCACGTCGGTCACTTTTTGTTGATCTAATTTTTCTCCTAAGACAGGTTGGTTAAATGTATTAAATAAACGAATGAAGACGAGGGTATAGACAAGGGCAAAAATCGTCGCGCTGGCAGCAAACATAAAAATTTCATGAGCCGGATAGACCTTTGTCCCGTCGGCTGACCCAAGCGTATAAAAGGCGTAACCAAAGAAGATGAACCCACCGATATACAAAAAGCCAGCAATACTCGCACGGATCAGACGGGTCGTCGTAATCAAAGTGCGTTCACGATGAAAGGCATTTCGTGACATCGTGACCAAGATTAAAACAATCAGTACGACGGATAAGGAAATCAGGTTAAATCCACGAAGCGCCATCCCGATAAGGGCAAAGAACGACGCACCATAGATCATATACAATGAACGTTTTGTCCGACGATACAAAGAAGGTGCCAGTAAGACATACAACAAGCCCGCCATTAAAAAGAAACTGTTTGCGAGCAATAAAAGTTCATGCGGCAAACGTGCTTCCAGGTATTCATATTGGGTGGAGTTCGGCGGTAAAATCGCCAGTCCCCAAATCGTAATACCGGCGAGTAAGGTGATCAAGGCTAATGTAAAGTGCCGGACTTTACTCAAGAAACGTAACTGGAGTCGCCAGATGACACCCCCGACTTCCACTGAAGGTCCGACGATCGGTTTGTCTTCAATCATCTTGACGACGGGACCACTGAATTCGCGTGCTGAGAAAATCACACCAATCACAAACGGAATCAAGTAATAGACCAACCGGTAAATCAGTAATCCCGTGAGGACGATCCCCTCTTCGACACCCGCACGTTGCATACCAATCAAAAAGACTAAGTCAAATGATCCAAATCCACCTGGTACCATCGAGATCAGTCCAGCTGTCGCTGCGATGATGAAGACACCGATGACTTTTGAAAAACTGACGTCTGTCCCAAGTGCCGCTAGAATCAAATACACGACGACTCCGGCACTAAACCATTCTGCGAGTGACACTAAGGAATAGAGGGCAATCGACGACGGACGAATACTGCTGCTCCCCCGGCGGAACGTAAACAACAAATAGATCGGGAAGAAAAAGGCAACTCCGATGATGACCGGCCACAACCATTTTTTTAAATCCAACACTTCAAATGCCGGAAAAACATTTAGTAATGACAATGCCGATAGAATTGATAATCCACTGATCAACGTTGGTGCCATCCAGCCAATCGCCTTCAATAGACGAGTTCCCTCGACGAATGGACGATACAGTGCCGAGCGGACACCAATTCCGGCGAGTCCACCGAAACCGATGATACCGTTAAACGAGTTGGCAATCCAAGAGGCCCGGAAAATCAATCCGAGCGGCACTTTAGCGTGAAGCGACCGCAATAAAAAGAAGTCATAAAAAAACATCGTCGCGACTGCTCCAAGACCAGCAATGATCAGCAAAATGAATTTCCAAGACGGAATTTGCTGAATCGCTCGAATCGATTCTTTTAACGACAAACTTTTTAACTCGTTTTGCCCTTGATAAAAAATGAATGCAATCAAGACGATTGGTAAAATGATTTTCGCAACCGTCATGAGGCGCTGTTTATTGAACTTCATTTCACAACCTCCTTCGATTTTCTAACGAGATGCACCAAGCGGAGTAACAAAAGACCGGCTCCGACAGCAAGTCCGATGATCAATCCCCACCAATAGCCGTCTGGTCCAAGTGCCGTAAATCGCTCGAAATAAAAGCCAAGTGGCAAACCGATGACCCAGTAGGCCGTAATCGTCAGAATGAAAGTGACGTTCACATCTTTGAATCCTCGCAGTGCCCCTTGAGTCGGTGCTGCGACTGCATCGGATAATTGAAAGAAAATCGCTAAGATCATGAAATGTGCTGCCATCTCGATGACAGCTGGATCATTACTGTATAGTGCTGCAATCTGTTCGTTCTGGACGTACAACAATCCACCGGAGAATAAGGACACGGCAAGACATAACAACAAACCGATCCAGACATACTGCACCGCATCCTTGACCCGTTTGGCCCCCATCTCGAAGCCGACCGTGATCGTCAGTGCCGATGCTGCAGAGAGTGGAATCATGTAAACAAATGACGCAAAGTTGATTGCTGCCTGATAGGCTCCGATGACGACATCGCCGTAAGCGCCGAGTAACAACGTCACTGCCGAAAAGATACTGACTTCTGAAAAAATAGCCAGACCGATCGGCGCTCCAAGCAAGACCAGTTCTTTGATCCGCTTGACATCCGGTTTATAAAAACGTCGGAGAATCCCAAGGCGTTGGAACAGTTCTCCTTTTAAGACAACACCGATGACCGCGAGGCATAAAATCCAATAGGTGATCGCTGTCGCGACCCCCGCTCCGATTCCACCCAATTCCGGAAAACCGAACTTTCCGAAGATAAACAGATAATTGAAAGCGACATTAATGGGTAAAGAGAATAATAATAACGTCATCGTGATGTTCGACTTCCCTAAGGAATCAATCAACGTACGAAGGACAAAGAAGACAAACATCGGTATGATACCAAACCCTAACATGATGAGATACACACGGGCGACATGACGTGCTTCGTCCGATAATTCCATCTGATGTAAAATCGGATTAACAAGCAAAAAGCCAAGAACGATTGTCAGGAGGATGATGACGACAGACACATAAAGCGCCTGGACGACGATTCGTTTCACTTCCCGTTCCTTCCGTGCCCCCATCGCTTGGGAGACCAGTGGAGCGACTGCTAATAAGATACCGGTCAATCCGGTATAGACGGGTGCCCATAGACTGGCTCCGACTCCAACACCTGCTAAATCAGCTGATCCGTATCGACCAGCCATGACCGTATCAAAAAAACTAATTAAGTAAAACGCTACCTGTGTGACCAGAATCGGAAAGAAGATCTTCATGAACTGCTGAATCTTTCCAAGTAGCGTAGTTGTTTCTAACATTGTTCCACCACATTCCAGGGCAATACACTCACCCTATTTTTAATAAGTTATCCTATGCTGCTCTGTTCTACGTAAAATCCATAAGGAGGGATTCATTTGAATCATCGTGATGTCGAAAATTTAACATTTGAATTGTTGGAAACGTGGTCGACGTTTAATCATTACGCAAAAGAAGCACAAACCTTTAAAAATCCGGAGGATGTCCATCAGGCACGGATTCGATTACGTAAATTGATTACATTCGCTAAGTTACTCAATCAAACGGAGGAACCAATCTATCTCATCTGGAAACGCCTGATGGACGCGTTTGGTCAAGTCCGTGATCTTGATGTCCAACTGAGCCAACAATCCGTTGACTCTCCAATTGAACAACTGTTTGCGGAGCACCTTGCCCTTCAACTTCAAGGAAAACGCGCGACGTTGCTCGAGACGATGCATCTGTTGATTTCAAATGAACTGGATCGTTCCGTCCGACGGTTTTTAGCCGGTCCATTAACAAAACAATTAAAACGGATTGATGAAAAAGAACTGCTCCAGACTGCCGAAAAACGATTCGATAAAAAACGACTCCATTATGAAAAAGTCCAACATAAGGAGGGAAAGAAACGCATCCAGATGATGCACGAATTACGACTCGCGACGAAATTTTACAGATATACGGTAGAATACTTGCGTCCCTACACGGATTTCCCAAAGTCTTCCGTCGACCGATTAAAACGGATCCAGACCCAATTGGGTGATGTCAACGATACGTATAATCGCTTGGAACGTTGGCACCTCTTCACTGTTCCCGCGTCACAAGTACCCCAACAGAAAAAAGAAGTCGAGCGTCTCGAACGGAAACTTTCGAAACTGTTAGACCAGCTTTCATTTGCCTAGGGATGACGCTGGACAAGCAATTCAAGCATCTTTGTTCCGGCAATCGAATTTCCTTTTAAGTCCAGTGCCGGTCCAAAAATACCGATTCCAAGATCCGCCATATCAAAGTCACTTCGACCACACGCAACAATCGCACCGGATACACCACTTTTTCCCGGTAATCCCACTTGGACGGAAAATTCACCCGAAGCATCATACATGCCACACGTCGTCATGATGGCTCGGATGATCCGAGCGTTGCGGCGTGAAATGACCTGATGACCGGACGGTGTCTTTCCAGACTGGCTCAAAATTTTCCCCATCATCGCCAGCCCTTTACAGTTCGTCAGGATCGCACACTGCTTCGTGTAGACATCGATGATTTCCTCGACATTTCCTTCGATGACTCCATGATACCGCATAAAATATAGCAAAGCGCGATTCAAATCCGTTGTCTCAAATTCGGACTGCGCAACTTCCGCATCATATTTGACCATGTCGAGTTCGATATCGAGTAAGTCCGCGATGAATTGACGCAAGCGGTTCAGTTTATCGGCAGCATCTTCTCCTGGCAACATACTCGTCACGGCAAGTGCCCCTGCATTAATCATTGGATTGAGTGGTTTTGTCGGAATCGTCTCTTCAAGTTTCGCAATCGAGTTGAAGGCATCCCCCGTTGGTTCCATCCCAACTTTGGAGAACACATAGTCTTCTCCAAATGTCTCAAGGACAAAGGCCAACGTAATGATTTTCGAAACACTTTGTAACGTAAACATCGTTTCTGCATCTCCTGCCGATACAAACGTTCCGTCGGCATTGCAGACAGCGATTCCAAGCTGTGTCGGTTCAGACTTTGCCAGTTCTGGAATATAACTTGCTACCTGTCCAAGCACCGTATAAGGGCGACATTCAGCGATTAATTCTTCTAGTTGTTGTTGCGTTACATTCATCGAAGTCCCTCTTCCTGTCGTTTTTAATAGCTTATCATGCTTTTTAGAAACGAGATATGACCGTTCTTCTTTTTGATTTCACATCACGTCAAAAAGGTCGTCTGTCCCCTATCGCTTAGAGGACGAGACGACCTTTTTGTAATAGATGTCAACGAATGACAAGTTCTGTTCCATCCGTATCGATGGCGACATGCGAACCATCTTGGATTGCCCCACTGATTAATGCACGGGCCAGCTTCGTCTCGATCGTCCGTTGAATGTACCGATTGATTGGACGTGCCCCGTACTGTGGTTCAAAGGCTTCATTGAAGATCAAGGTTTTCGCAGCATCTGTCACGTCAATCGTAATCTCACGACCCGAGAGACGATCGGCCATTTTGCTGACCGCTTTATCAATGATCCGCTCGATTTCGGCACGATGGAGCGGATGGAAGAGGATCGTATCATCAATCCGGTTCAAGAATTCCGGCCGGAAATAATTTTTTAATTCTTGACGAACGGCTTCTTCTTCTGCCGCATCAATATTTCCGTCTTTTGCTGCTTCGAGTAGGATGTTTGAACCGATATTCGACGTCATGATGACGATCGTATTCTTGAAGTCAACCATTCGCCCTTGTGCATCCGTCAACCGTCCATCGTCTAACACTTGGAGCAGGATGTTAAACACATCACCATGCGCCTTCTCGATTTCGTCAAACAGAAGGACAGAGTAAGGACTTCGGCGCACCGCTTCCGTCAATTGACCGCCTTCTTCATACCCCACATATCCTGGTGGGGCTCCGACTAGACGTGATACATTGTGTTTTTCCATATACTCCGACATATCGATTCGAACGATATGCTCTTCACTATCGAACATCGCAGCGGCGAGTGCTTTCGCAAGTTCCGTCTTCCCGACACCGGTCGGACCGAGGAACAGGAACGAACCGATCGGACGATTCGGATCTTTGATGCCCGCACGTGCCCGGATGACAGCATCCGAGACCAACCGGACGGCCTCATCTTGGCCAAAGACTCGTTCATGCAACGTATCTTCTAAATACAGTAATTTTTCGCGTTCGCCTTGTGCGAGACGGCTGACCGGAATCCCCGTCCACTTCGACACGATATCGGAGATCTCTTCGTCTGTCACGGCTTCTCGGACTAATTCATGCGAGACGTGTTCTGCCGATTCCTCCGCCACCTTCAACTGATTTTCAAGTGCTGGAATCTGTCCATACTTGATTTCCGATGCTGTATTTAAATCATACCGTCCTTCTGCTTCTTGCAAGGCAAGTTTTGCTTTTTCAAGATCCGCCCGCAACTGCTGGACGTTTTGGGAGCTGTCTTTCTCGCGTTCCCATCGTGTCCGTAGCGCACTTTCGTCTTCCCGAACAGAACTTAATTCCTGTTGCAAGACCTCAAGTCGCTTCCGTGATGCTTCATCGGTTTCTTTTTTGAGTGCTGCTTCTTCGATTTCAAGTTGCATGACACGACGAACTAAAGAATCCAGTTCCGCAGGCATGGATTCCATGTCGGTCCGAATCATGGCACAGGCTTCATCGACCAGGTCGATCGCTTTATCAGGCATGAAACGGTCCGTGATGTAACGGTCCGAAAGAATGGCTGCTGCGACAAGGGCATTGTCATGGATCCGGACACCATGGTAAATCTCAAACCGTTCTTTCAGTCCGCGCAAAATCGAAATCGTATCTTCGACATCCGGTTCCGCGACGAGGACTTGTTGGAAACGACGTTCAAGTGCCGGGTCTTTTTCGATATATTTCCGGTATTCATCTAATGTCGTCGCACCGATACAATGTAATTCTCCCCGGGCAAGCATCGGTTTTAACATATTCCCGGCGTCCATTGCACCTTCCGTCTTACCTGCACCGACAATCGTATGCAATTCATCGATGAATAACAGAATCTGACCTTCGGCTTCCTTGACCTCGTTCAAGACGGCTTGGAGCCGTTCTTCGAACTCCCCTCGGTATTTGGCACCGGCGACGAGTGTACTCATATCCAGACTGAATAACTGTTTATTTTTGAGGCTTTCCGGCACATCTCCCCGAACGATCCGTTGAGCCAGTCCTTCGACGATGGCCGTTTTCCCAACACCCGGTTCACCAATCAAAACCGGATTATTTTTTGTCTTCCGACTGAGAATCCGAATGACCCGGCGAATCTCATCATCGCGTCCGATGACCGGATCCGTTTTACCTGACCGGAAATCGGCTACGAGATCGCGTCCATATTTCTTTAACACATCAAAAGTGGCTTCCGGATTTTTGGTCGTAACTTTCCGGTTTCCTCGCATCTCGATGATCGCTTCTCGTAATAATGGTTCTGTTACGCCTTGGCTCCGCAGGTATTGTGTCGCTGGACTTGATTGTTTAACGAGACCAAGCAACAAATGTTCCACGGAGACATAATCGTCTTGCATCAATCGCGCTTCTGTTTCTGCTTCCGTCAGTACTTGTAACAGCGAGTTACTGATACGCGGGGTCGACGACTGACCGAGGGCAGGTAATCGCCCGATGGCTTCATTGATGCCCGCTTCAAGTTGATCCATCCGCTGATCCAACTTCTCAAAGACGATTCGTGCAATTCCTTCTTCTTGGGAAATCAAGGAAAGCAATAAATGCCACTCCGTGATTTCACTGTGTCGACGTTGTTTGGCAATCGCTTGTGCCGATACGATGGCTTCATGCGCCCGATCTGTTAGTTTTTCAAAATCCATTGTACGTCACTCCTTCACAGATAAACGATTTTCCCACTCTTCATAAAATGCTGAATCCATTTCTGGAAGTTTTACTTCGAGTTGCACTAATAGAGCTCCTCGATGACCTTCGCGGTTACTGAGCCCTCGGTTTGGAATTCGGAGACGCGAACCCGGTTTTGTACCTGGTTTGATTTTTAATTTCACACGTTTTCCCTCTAATGTATCAGCCACGACTTCGCCTCCTAAGACAAATATCGTCGGATAGACGCGGACGGTCGAGATGACGTCGGTCTCTTGACGGCGGAAACGGTCGTCATCCTTCAGATGAATCGTCACGTAGACATCCCCAGCGATGCCTTTACGGTTGCGCATCGAACTTTTCCCGCGTAACCGGACTTTTTTTCCGTCATATAAATCTTTTGGGAGACTCATCTGAATCGCACCCGTAGCTAATCGAATCGTTACTTTCTCATTGGTACTGAGATGACTGAGCGGAACGGTCAATTCGAGTTCCTCATCCGTCGCTTCTTCCTCTTGACTAAAAAACGAACCAAACATGTCTTCAAATCCAAACGATTGACCGGCTGATCCGCCTGGTCTCGATTGACGTCCGTTAAACTGACGGAACAAATCATCGTAGTCAGCCGACTGACCATATCCCGCCCCTGCCACCCGTTCGAAATCACTTCCATACTGATCATATTGGGCTCTTTTTTCTTCATCCCCGAGCACATCAAAAGCTTCCTGAATATCCTTAAAGCGCTGGTCGGCGCTTGCTTCTTGATTGACGTCTGGATGGTATTGTTTCGCCAGTTTGCGGTACGCCCGTTTGATTTCTTGGTTCGATGCTGATTTCTCGACCCCAAGTGTTCGATAATAATCTTTTGCCATCCCGATCACTCCCTTAACTTTCATTCTGTATCTTAATTATAAAATTGATCGCTCAATTGGTCAAATATAGTCAAACTTTTTTTGCTGATTCTTTCATTCTTTTCACTTTACGGATTTTCCTTAAACAAGTTTCGTGCAGAAGAAGCATGGTATACTGACATCCATAGTTATCTAAAAAGGAGCGGTCAACAGATGGATGGTAAAAAACGAGCCGATGTCAAAATCGGACAACACGTCAGTATCGTATTAAAACAGGATCAGCGGACAGGAAAACGGACGGAGGGAATCGTCAAGGATCTTTTGACGAAGTCTCCAAACCACCCGCACGGTATCAAAGTCCGACTCGAAGACGGGCAAGTCGGTCGCGTCCAAGAAACTTTATAATTCCTATCTACACGAAAAGACACCTACTTTCCGGTTACTTGCCGAAGGGTAGGTGTCTTTTCGTATCTGACTTAAGGTTCCATCGGAGAATCAAGATAGCGTAACGTCGCCTCAATTAAAATCCGGGCAGCATATTGCATCGCCTGTTCTTCAAAATCAAACTTCGGATGGTGATGCGGATAAAACGTTTCGTCTCCTGCCCCGGTAAAGAAAAAGGTCCCGGGTACACGTTGCAAGTAGTAAGCAAAATCTTCCCCACCCATCGTCGGAGCAATTTCAAAGACGTGATCCGCACCCATGATGTCAGAAGCAACGGTCCGCAATAGGTTCGTTTCTTCCGGATGGTTGACGACCGCCGGATACCCTCTTTCGTACGTAAACGAATAGGTCGCCCCCGCCGCGTCACACACACCTTTGATCGTCCGTTCCATTTCCCGGACGATCTGTTCGGCGACTGCTGGATCAAACGTTCGGACCGTCCCTGTCAATTGCGCACTGTCTGCAATGACGTTAAACGTATTCCCGGCATGAAGTGTTCCAATCGTCAAAACCGCTTGTTGCAGGGGATCGAGTCGTCGACTGACGATACTTTGCAATTCTTTGACGACCGTCGCCCCAAGAACGACGGCATCAATCGTTTCGTGTGGTTTTGCCCCATGTCCGCCGCGACCAAACAACGTCAGCTCGAATTTATCGGCTGCTGCCATCACTGGTCCGACGCGGTAGCCGATTGTTCCAAGCTTCGTCGTCGACCAGAGATGTGTCCCGAAAATGACATCGACCCCTTCTAAACAACCGTCGGCAATCATGTCACGGGCACCACCCGGGACGACTTCTTCTGCGTGCTGATGGATCAGGACGACATTCCCGGCTAACTGTTCTTTCTGCTGCACGAGGATTTCCGCCACCGCAAGTAAAGTCGCCGTATGCCCATCGTGACCACAGGCATGCATGACACCGGGAACGGTCGAACGGTACTCGACTTCTTTCTCATCCTGGATCGGCAAGGCATCGAAATCAGCTCGAAGTGCCACCGTCTTACCTGGTTTTCCGCCCCGAATCGTTCCGACGACACCACGACCTCCGACATTGGTCCGGACGTCGATTCCAAGTTCCGTTAATCGTTCAGCGATGAACCGTGGTGTATCGACTTCATGAAACGACAGTTCTGGATGTTGATGTAAATAACGACGCCGTTCGACCATTACTGGAAATAACTGCTCCACCATCTCTTCTACTGTCTGCTTCATTTATGTAACCCCCTATTTTTTGCTGTGCAACATCTTAACGCTTTCCCGTGTATATTGAAGCCGTTCAATCGTATCGTCATAATGAACCGCCGCATAGGATAGGAACAACACATCGATCGCAAACAGCTGTGCGAGGCGCGAACTGAGGGCAGCACTCCGTAATGGGGCTTCCGGTGCCCGCGACGTCCACAAGGCAATATCCGCCAACTGACTGACCCGATTATCTCCAAACCGTGTCAGACTGATGACTTGTAATCCACGTATTTTAGCAAGACGGATCAATTCAACGACTTCTTCCGTTTCTCCACTGTAAGAAATTGCGAAAAACACATCGTCCGGACTCGCATTCGCCAAAATCGTCGCGACGAGATGTTGATCGGATTCTTGAATCGTTAATTTACCAACACGGGTCCACTTTTGTGCGGCATCTAACGCAACCACATTTGATGCTCCGATCCCATAAAAATAAATCGCCCGTGCTTGATCGAGGACTTTCATCGCCTCGGCAATCCGGTTTTCACTCAACTGCTTTGCTGTATCCTGTAAGGCTTGCATACTGTTGCTTAATGTCTTTTCAACCAAGTCAGCCGGTCGTTCATTTTTTTCGATATCGTGATATCCTTTTAAGTCCGTTCGGGCCGTATCCGCCGAAATCCGCATCCGTAGTTCCGGATACCCCTTCAATCCAAGCGCCCGGCAAAAGCGGACGACTGCCGCCGCACTTGTTCCCGATTCTTCTGCTAAATGATGAATCGTCATCCCCGCGATTTCATTCATATGCGCTAAAACAAAATCAGCGACTTTCCGTGATGAAGAAGGCAACTCTTCCCGGACAGCACTAATCTGTGAAAAAATACCACCTTTCATACGACTCTCTCCCTTACAATGAATTAAAACAGGCGAATGCAGCGTCAATCCACCTGATCCGCATTATGCTTCTTTTCTATTATGCTCTTCCAAGACGGCTTTCGTAAATCCAAAGAAGTCCGCGAACGAAATTAAGTATCAAAAAAGACTCCCGCTTCTGCAAAGAGTCTTTTTTCCTGTATGAAATCAACGAATTTTGACGATGGGTTTTTTCGTCTCCGGCTCAATGAATAACATGGCTTCCGTATCCCCATTTAAATTCGTGACGGTGATGGTCGTCGGGACGTTCCGGTTGTACTCCCAACGATTTTCCAGCAGGTAGGTGACGTATTGAACAAAGGCTACGAGCTCTGCTTTTCCGTAAAATTGAACTGGAATTTTGATTTCGAGTTTCTTCAGCTCACCTTCTTGGTAAAAACCTTCCCCCATCATCCCGGTATAGTTCGGGAAGTAATCCTCTAAACGATCCTTGAACAGATCAAATTTTGCCGCATCATCCCGGACATCATTGGTCGCAACGCCAGACGGGTAATAATAATACTTTTCATCGTAATTTTTCCAGTCATTCTCGCTGATTTGATTCCCACGTCCGATAAAGGCAGAGGATAGATAATGACCCGACACCGGTGAACCTTCACTTTCTTGTAAATACAACGCGACATGGATCGGCGTCGTTTTCATTCCGTCCGTTTTCCGCATTTTTTTCACCAGTTCATTCGCCATCTGTTTCCCTTGTGCGATGACTTTCTTCTCATCCAGTTTCACCGTGTAGGTCGGTCCATAATTTTCATCTTGGAAGACGTATTCACTATTTAAGACTAACGCGATTGAAGTACCGCCCATCTCAAGCTTTTTATCTTCTTCTAACATATAGTCTTGCTCCAAGATGTGCGATAGAATCAGAGGAGACTTTTGATTTTTTTCTTTATAGGACTTCCCTGTCGTATAGGCTGGATTCAAGCCGTTTGGATCACTGACACCGTCACCGGCTTTTCCTTTTCGCAGTAACCACTGGGCAATCTGCTCCGCTTCAAGCAATTGACCTTCTTGGTAATAATATTTTTCCGGATCAAAAAATTGTGTCGAGTGACGCATCAGTCCGGTTTCGATCTCGTCCAATTCGAGACGTGAACTGACCCGTTTTTGTGTCATCCCACGAGCGACACTTGGTCGAAACGGTAAAACGGTCCGGTAATAAGAATCCGTTGTATCAATCGCCGGACTGACGACTGCCTGCACTTCTTTTCCTTGTTCACTTTCTGTGATGACTTCTTTTGTATCGCTTTTTTGTGATAAATCAAACGAACACGCGCCGAGGAACAATGTACTCGTCAACGTCAATGCTGCCATTTTTTTATATTTCATCTATTTACGCACCCCATATGTTTAAAATCGTTCTCTCTATCATAACAGAATAGTTTTCCATCGGGGAAGGAGTTGTTTTCCCCTATTTTTCAAAAAAGTACACCCTGCTTTTATGCAGACGAAAGGATTTTTTTCATGAAACGACGACAACTTCTTGGTCTGCTTTTACTAATTACAGGTATTCTTTTGATCGCATGGCCCGTTTTTACCGCACACCAAAAACAAACCGCTGCCGACGAACTTAAACAACGCTGGACTCAAAATCTAAAAGCCGTCGCTGCCAAAGAAACAGCAGCCCCTGTCGCGACGAACGGTAGTGGCTTGCTGACGATTCCTTCCATCGATTTTGAACAAGTCATCTTAGAAGGCGCTTCGACTAAAATTCTCGACCAAAGTATTGGTCATCTGAAACAGACGGGTGCTCCGGGTAAAGACAATTATGCCTTAGCCGGACACCGTAGTTTTACGAAAGGACTTCACTTCAATCGATTGCCCGAATTAAAAGAAGGGGCACACGTCACCGTGACGACAAAAAGTCATCGTTATACCTACAAGATGACGGCCTCGAAGCTTGTCAAACCGACTGATGTATCTGTCTTGAATCAAAACGTCAAACAAGCGACGATTACGCTCATCACCTGTGACCCTCCGGAAACGGCGACCAATCGTCTAATCAAACAAGGTGTCTTGATCAAAACGGAATCGAGATAACAACGGTGATGAAGTCGACCGATGTCTTCAGCTACAGAAAAGAGATTACTCTTTCTTTCACGCGCTTTCCTCAGGCGAAACACAAGCCAACTCCCCTGTCCGTGCAGGCAAGGAAATAGATCTTGTTCCTCTCTGACAGCGCAGGTTTCTGCGTTTTTTTCTGTAGGCGTCACGTGAAGCGAGTAATCTCTTGTAAACGATTCGAGGGTGGCAGATTTGAAATCTGCCACCCTCGTTTGTGTAGAGAACGACATTTGAGTCGGTCTTTGTTTTATCCTTCGTACTTCGTTAACTCTTCGAGTAACCGCGTTTCATCCCAAATCTCAATCCCGAGCGACTCCGCCTTCGTTAATTTGGAACCCGCCTTCTCACCAGCGACAAGAATGTCTGTTTTTTTACTGACGCTTCCTGTCACATCTGCCCCAAGCAATTCAAGCCGTTTTCCGGCTTCTGAACGTTTTAGCGTTTCGAGTGTTCCCGTCAGGACAATCGTTTTTCCGGCAAGCGGAGCATTCGATTGATCGATCCGTTGTCCGAGGAATTGTTGATTGAGTCCCAGTGCTGCCAAATCTTGAATCAAGGTTTGGGCTTCCGGATGTTCAAAATACTTCGTGACCGAGTCGGCGATTTTACTGCCAATGCCATCAATCGCCAGAATATCGTCGTACTCCGCTTGTGCAATACCATCGAGTGTATCAAACCGTTCCGCTAACAAGTAGGCTGCTTTTTGTCCGACCAATCGAATACCAAGACCAAACATCAATCGTTCTAACGAATTTTGTTTCGACGCTTCGATGGCCGTCAATAAGTTATCAACAGACGTTTCACCCATCCGTTCGTACGTCAATAATTCATCGCGGTCGAGTCGGTACAGGTCGGCTAACGTCCGAATCGCTTGATGTTCATACAGTTGCCGTACCACTTTTTCACCTAGACCGTCGATGTTCATCGCTTGACGCGATACGAAGTGAATGATGCCTTCAACGAGTTGAGCTGGACACTCCGGACTGACACATCGGATATCCGCTTCGCCTTCGAGGCGAACAAGTTCCGATGCACAAGCCGGGCAGTGTGTCGGAAACTCAATCGGTTGTTCGTTCCCTGTCCGTTCTGAGACGACGACACTGACGACGGCAGGTATGACGTCACCCGCTTTTTTGATGATGACTTGGTCATGCAGACGAATGTCTTTTTCCGTAATGAAATCAGCGTTATGGAGTGTCGCATAACTGACCGTTGACCCGGCAACGACAACCGGTGCAAAACGTGCCCGCGGCGTCACTTTTCCTGTCCGCCCGACACTGAAATCAACTTCTTCGACCGTCGTCATGACTTCTTCCGCGGCAAATTTATAAGCCGTTGCAAAACGGGGACTTTTCGCCGTGAAACCAAGCTCCTCTTGATCATCGTAGCGGTCAACCTTCAGCACGATCCCATCGATTTCGTACGGAAGTGTTGCCCGTTCAACCGTCCAGTGCTGAATGTACGCCAAGATATCTTCCACCGTCTCACATGTCCGCATCTCGTTATTTGTCGGGAGTCCGAGTTCAGCTAGCTGTTGCATCGCTTCACTGTGCGATCGGGCACTAAGTGTGTTGACCCCGAGTCCATAGACGAATACGGATAAATTACGTGACGCCGTGATTGAAGAGTCGAGTTGCCGTAAGCTACCGGCTGCCGCATTCCGCGGATTGGCAAACAAGGCTTCTTCCCGCACCGCTCGGTCTTCATTCAAGCGTTCAAACGATTGTTTAGGCATGTAGGCTTCCCCACGCACCTCGACCGTTTCATTCTGACGTAAACGTAGTGGTAAGGCCTTAATCGTCCGAAGGTTTTGCGTGATGTTCTCCCCGACCGTGCCGTCGCCGCGTGTCGCACCGCGGACGAGACGTCCGTCTTCGTACTTTAAGGAAATCGCCAGACCATCAAACTTTAATTCGGCGACATATGTCGTCGAACGGCCGAGTGAGCGTTCGATGCGAGCGACCCACTCCCGAATCTCTGTCTCGTCAAAAACGTTTCCGAGCGATAACATCGGTAAATCATGAGTCACCTTCTCGAAGGCATCGAGCGGCGCAGCACCGACGCGTTGCGTCGGCGAGTCAGCCGTAATCAACTCTGGGTGCTGTGTTTCGAGATCCATCAGTTCACGTAACAGCTGATCGTATGTGCTGTCCGGTACCGTCGGTTGGTCTTTGACATAATATTCATAACTGTATTGGTTCAACTTTTGGCGTAATTCCTCGATTCGTGCCTGTTCTATCATCTTGACGCCTCCACTCATACCTTTTTGATCGGTGCGAATTTCGCAAGCAACCGTTTGACACCGACTTCCGGGAAGGCGATATCGATTTCTAAGCTGTCCCCTGCTCCGCGTGTCTGCACGACTGTTCCCCGACCCCATTTTCCGTGTTCCGCTTTGTCCCCGACGTTCCAGCCGAGTGATTCAGCGCCTGACGTCTTCATCGCTGTCGGTTTCGTGACCGACCGGCCGATGACGGCCTTTCCTTGCGGCACCGGACGATCTTCCCACGGTAACGGTTTCGGTTTTTTACCGGTCCGCTCGAGCACTTCCTCCGGTAATTCGGCAAGGAAACGGGATTCGAGATTGGCATTCGTCCGTCCGTACAGCGAACGCATCCGCGCGTGCGAGAGATACAGGCGTTTTTCAGCCCGTGTAATCCCAACGTAAGCAAGACGGCGTTCTTCTTCCATTTCATCTTCATCCTGCAGGGAGCGGCTGTGCGGGAACAAACCTTCTTCCATTCCGATCAGGAAGACGATCGGGAACTCGAGCCCCTTCGCTGAGTGTAACGTCATCAACGTCACTTGTTCACCCGGATCACTTTCATCCAGTGAGTCGACATCAGCGACCAACGTCAAATCGGTTAAGAAAGCGATGATGGTTTGTTCTTCCGGATCTGCTTTTTCGGTCTCTTTTTCAAAGTTTTGCGCAACCGTGATGAACTCGTTGATGTTCTCGAGACGACTTTGTGCTTCCAGTGTTTTATCTTCTTTTAAGACTTGGCGGTATCCGGTTTTCTCAAGCACTTCTTCCACCAGCTCGGATAAGCTGATGAATTCTTGCATCTGTTGCAGACCAAGAATCATCGTTCGGAAGTCCGTCAGTTTTGCTGCCGTTTTCGGGGCGATGCTCGACAATTCGATGTCACGGATCGCTTCCATCAGGGAAACGCCCTGTAAGTCCGCGAAATCGCGTAATTTATCGATCGTCGTCGCGCCGATTCCGCGCTTCGGTTCATTGACGATGCGGGCAAACGATAAATCTTCGTTCGGATTCGAAATCAGACGCAGATAAGCCAAGACATCCTTGATTTCCTTCCGATCGTAGAACTTCGTGCCGCCAATCATTTTGTACGGAACATTCGATTTGAGCAACGTTTCCTCAATCGCCCGTGACTGGGCATTGGTCCGGTACAGAATCGCGACATCGTTTAATTTCATCCCGTAACGTAAGGCATTGCGGATTTCCTGAACGATATAGAACGCTTCTTCCCGTTCATTTTCTGCTGTATGGATCACCAGTTTTTCGCCTTCCGCGTTTTCCGTCCACAGTTTTTTATCTTTACGGGTGCTGTTGTTTTGAATGACGTGGTTCGCTGCGTCCAGAATCCGTTTTGAAGACCGGTAGTTTTGTTCAAGCAGGATGACTTTCGCTGTCGGATAGTCTTCCTCAAACGACAGGATATTGGCGATGTCGGCTCCACGCCAACGGTAAATCGACTGATCCGAGTCCCCGACGACACATAAGTTTTGGTGCGCTGCTGCGAGCAGATTGACAAGATCATATTGGGCTTTGTTCGTATCCTGGTACTCATCGACATGAATGTATTGGAACTTGCGTTGGTAAAACGCCAGGACGTCCGGATTTTGTTTGAACAACTCGGTCGTTTTACCAATCAAATCATCAAAATCAAGGGCATTGTTCCGGCGTAAAATCGCTTCGTATCCTTTGTAGATCTCAGCGACCGTTTTTTCATAAGGGTTCGTGACGATTGAGGCGTAAAACTCGGCACTGCGAAGTTCATTTTTTTGACTCGAGATGATCGACAACATCGATCGTGGATCCCATTTTTTCGGATCGAGATTTTGTTCTTTCAGGACTAATTTAAGTGCCGATTGCTGATCACTTGAATCGAGAATCGTAAAGTTACGGTTGTAGCCGATTTTTTCGATATCGCGACGTAACATCCGGACACACATCGAATGGAAGGTTGATACCCAGATGTCATTGGCGACACCACCAACAAGACGGGAAATCCGGTCACGCATCTCACGTGCTGCTTTATTCGTAAACGTGATCGCCAGGATATTCCAAGGTGCGACTTGTTTCGCAGCCATTAAATAGGCGACCCGATGTGTCAGGACACGTGTTTTCCCTGATCCGGCTCCCGCCATGATCAGCAACGGTCCGTCCGTATGCTTGACTGCTTTTGCTTGCTCCGGATTCAATCCGCTGACAAGCTGTTCACTTAAATTAAACATCTAAATAGCCTCATTTCTGTATTCCGAACTTTTGTTCTTATATTTTATCGTGTTGCAGCTACTGTCGCAAGTGCTGCCTCTAAATTCTCATAGATGATATTGCCGACGATGATCGTATCGGCATACGCCAACATTTCTTTCGCCCGTTCGGCAGAGTCAATGCCGCCTCCATAAAACAAGCGACCTTGCTTCAGCACGCGTTTGACCGAAGCGACAAGCTTTGGATCACCGTAGATACCGCTATACTCTAAATAAATAACCGGCATCCGGAACACACTGTCTGCGAGTTGTGCGTATGCAATGACCGTATTGTCCGCTAGTTGCTTTGCTTGCGTGACACGGGCGACCTTGGCATCAGGATTCAGTACGATATACCCTTCCCCGACAAGGTCCGCATGTGCCAGCATATGCCCCACTTCTTCTAGCGCCTCGACTTGTTTTTCAATGACGTGTTCCAGTGTGCCACTATTGAGCACGCTTGGCGTCAAATACGTATCAAATCCCATCGTCGCCGCTTCTAGTTCCGATACTTCGAGCGCCACCGCGACAGGGTAACGACGCAATCGCATCAGTAAATCAAGTGTCGCATCGAGTGTGATGTCATCGGTTCCTCCGACGATGATGGCGTCGGTTCCTGACGTAGCAATCGCTTGGAGGGCGTCTTCTTCAATTTCCTTTGCCGGATCGAGCTTAAAGACATGACGCCATTCATTATACGGTAACAACATGTGTGTTCCACCCTCTCTTTTCATTCGCTGTGTCCAGTATAAAACAAAAACCCATCCCGCGCAGAGCGAGATGGGACACACCTTTCAAGTCCGGACTTGGCGTTTCGTCAACAACGCGGCAAGTCCAAAGGCGAGGAAGGCGTAAATAACAGCAAATGCCCACGGTTCGGCTAAGAAAAAACCAAGGATAGGGACATCGAGCAACGGCGAGTCCGGTGAACAAAGGGCTCGACCGTTGACGAGTGCTAAAAACGGTAAGGCGGGAACCATAAAGATATAACCAAAGTTGATCCAAAATGTACGTTGCATGTCGCAACCTCCTTAACCGATGATGACCGATTCTTTTGGATAATTGTAATTCCGTTTCGGCTGGTTGGCTTTGAGCAGGAGCACAAAGGAAATGACACCGATTCGTCCGATGAACATCAAGACGGATAACGTCCATTTTCCGACATCAGATAATTCACTCGTAATGCCAAGCGACAGCCCGGTTGTCCCAAACGCGGAACAGGCCTCAAAAAATAACACGAGGAACGGGGCATCTTCAAAGATCAACAAGACGATCAATCCAATCATCGTCACACCGGTCGAGACGACGATGACGACAAATGCTTTCCAAATATCGGACTGTCCGATCTCACGCCCAAAAATCTTAATCCCATACTCCCCGCGGATGAAGGCAATGACACTGAGAACGGCGACGGCAAACGTCGTCGTCCGAATCCCTCCCCCGACGGAAGAAGGCGACGCCCCGATAAACATCAGAATCGATAAAACAAAAATCGAAGCTTGCGAGAAGGTCGTGATGTCGACCGTCGTCAGCCCGCCGTTTCGGGTCGTGACGGATTGGAACAAGGCATCAACCAGCTTTTCACCGACCGGCAACCCTTTAAACGACTGATTCCATTCAAACAGCAACAGGCTGGCTGTTCCGAACAGGACCAAAATAAAGAACGTCGAAGCCGTCAATTTCGTGAATAATGAAAAATGATACGGTTGACGCGTTGATTGACGTGTCGCCCGGTAGGAGATATAGCGCCGGACTTCAACCAAGACCGGGAACCCGATCGCCCCAAGCGTCAACAAGACGATTTGCATGAAGACGACGAAGAGATCTCCCCGAAACGGCAACAACGACTCTCCGGTAATATCAAACCCGGCATTCGTCGTCGCACTGACAGAACCAAACAATCCTTGTAACATCGCTTCACCTAGCGTCGGAAAGTACTTCGTATAATAGAAGCCTAAAATCAAGGCTCCGATGATTTCAATTGACAGGATGATCAAAATGACTTCGCGAATGTACTTGACGACCCCTTGCATCGTCGTCTGATTTTGGTCACGGACGACAAGTTGCCGCTCCCGAAAACCAATTCGTTTCCCGAGAATGACCCACATCGCGATATGGAGCGACATCAGACCAATCCCGCTAACCTGGACTAACAGCATGATCATGAAATAGCCAAACGTCGTAAATGTATCCGAAACAGATACCGTCGTCAAACCGGTCACACTGACACAGCTGACGGCCATGAACACAAGATCCGTAAAATCCCAATTGTAATCCCCTTGTGTCGACCAAGGTAATCCAAGCAAAATAATTCCGATGATGACGGCAACGAAATAAATAATGACGAGTGACTGGATCGGCGTCAGTTTTCGAATGAAATGTTGAATTTTTTGTTGAAACGCTAAATCCATCCGGCGTCGTCCTCCTTCGCAGAAATAGCGGATAACCGGTTAGTTATCCGCTACTTCCTTCTCTTCAAGACCTAATCGTGCGAGTGCTAAATCATAGCCGCCAGAACCATAGTTCAGACAACGTTTGACACGGGAAATCGTCGCTGTCGAAGCACCCGTCGCCTTCTCGATCTTATGATAGGTATTTCCTTCACGCAATTGTCGTGCGACTTCAAGGCGCTGTGCCAATGCCTGGATTTCATTGACGGTCGCCAAGTCTTCAAACAAGGTATAACAATCTTCTAATGAATCCATCTTCATGATGGCTGTAAATAATTGATCGAGTTCTTTTCCACGCAATTTATCAAGTTGCATCGTTTAACTCCCTTTCCCATTCATTGCTCTTTAACAGTTTAAAGTGCGACGTTTTAAATTTCAAGCGTCAGCGCAAAATTGCCGGGAAAAGTACTTTCTTCCGCAGGACTTCATAGATTCCCTGCGGTGTGATCCGGACATACGGCAAGTGTGTCGAAGCAAGGAACAGCAACGTATAGATCGGATCTTCGAACTGGTATCCTCGTGCAAATAAGGCTTCCCGGAGTGCCGTTTCTTGAACAATCAACTCTTCTAACGGTAAATCAGACGTCTGCCCCATTAATGTGAGTGGAACTTCCGCAATCACTTCCCCGTCATCGACTAGGACGACACCACCACCAAATGATTTCATCCGCTCAAAGGCAATCTGCATGTCACGTTTTGATTTTCCAATCAGTAAGATATCGCCGCTGATCGAATAGGAGCTGACGAGTCCCCCGACATGCGTCGCAAAGTTTTTCAGGACGGTATTCAAACGCCATTTCCCTTCCCGGTCCACGAGCATCAAAAACGACTCCTCACATCCTGCCGGTAACACTTGCATGCTCGTATCATGTTCAATCTGATACAGCTTCATGATGACGGAATTGACCATCTCGAGTCCGACCGGCATGCTGAAGGAAAAATCCTGTTCCGTCAAATCAATCCTGACTTCAGAGACCGGCATCAATGTCAGGGCACGATCAAGCGCTTCGACCGGGTAACACGGGATATCGTTTTTACGGACCCATGTTCCTCTTGCTAAGACGTCAACTGGTGTCGGTTGGTCTTTTGCTTCTAAGATGTTCAGGTGGGCAATCCGTCCGGGTGCGATGCTTCCGAGCAGATGATCCAGGTTAAAGTGACGTGCCGCATTATAAGAGGCAATCCGGTAAGCATCCTCAGTCGTGATTCCGGCAGCGAGCATCAGACGAATCGTCTCATCCATCAAACCGGATTTATAAAACGACGGAGTCGAACCATCTGTCGTCACGAGCACCTTTTCGTAATTTTGTAGTCCGGCTTCGACGAGTCCCGCAAAAATATCCGGTAAGTCCGGACGAATCGATGAATAGCGGATCGTCGTCGTATATCCAAGTTCCAGTCGGGTCAGGGCTTCTTCGACAGTCATCGCTTCATGATCGCTCGTCACGCCGTAAAGTGCCATCTTCGTCAACGTCTTCGCGGATGCTCCCGGGAAATGTCCTTCGATCGGTTTCCCGAGTTTCATCGCATCTTGCATCCATTGCAACAATTCGTCATCACCTTGTGACAGACGTGGCCAACCCGTCAGTTCACCGGCCTGGATCACTTGGGGATGCTTCAGCCATGCCTGAACCCGCTTGTTGTCAATCGCGATACTGTCGGAGTCGAGCTCCGTCTGCGCATCGAGTCGTGCCCACCAATACATCGAGGTCGGAAGGTCTGCTAATGCGTCAACCTGCGCAAACGCTTGCTCCACGGGCTCTAATAAAAGGAGCATATTATCGTTCACAAGTGTCGTCGTTCCGCGTTCTGCCGCAAATTTTGCGAGCGTCGCTGGATTGTACAGCTGGAAGGGGTGGGCATGTGGCTCGATGTAACCTGGAACGATGAACTTCCCAGAAGCATCGTAGACTTCATCCGCCGTTTCTGGCATCTCCGCTCCTACATAGATGATTCGGTCACCACTGATCCAGATGTTAGCCGTTCGCCATGCTTTGAGGCCTTGATTTAAGTACGTCGCATTTTCAATCACGAGTGTAGGCGCAAGCTTTCCATTGATGACCGCCTGATGAGAACGGACTTCTGTTTTCGTCCATGGGGACCGTCCACAATTTTTTTTCATGAAAGCTCGACCTCCTTTATAGTTTGAAAACGCTTTCTTATAGTTCTTATACTAAAATGTTACCGGGAAAGTTTCAAGCTTATTTGTCTTTAATTCGACTCATTTCGCCAAAATAACACAAATCGGACAAGGAAGACAAGCATCGTTCGGCGCTAGATACAAAAAAAGTCGGTCCACTCACCGAGACGTGAGAGAGACCGACTTGTTCATGACTAACACTCATGTTGTTCGAAATGCCTTTTTGGCGATATCCGTCCGGTAAAAGAAGCCCGTCCGATCAAACGAATCCAGACCTTGATAGATCGTCGAAACTGCTTCCTCCATCGTCGGAGCCTTCGTGACGCAGACGAGAACACGTCCTCCTGCTGACAACACCGTCTCGTCTTCACCGGCGACAGTTCCTGCATGAAAGACGGTTATACCTGAGCCAATCGTATCCGTTCGAACGAGATGTCCCGTTTCCGGATGTTCCGGATAACCGTTCGCGGCGATGACGACACCGACGACCGACTCCGACGACCAGACGACTTCCGGCACATCTCCTTGCATCAATGGAATGATGACATCTAATAGTTGTGTTTCCAGGCGTGGCAAAATCACTTCCGTTTCCGGATCCCCAAAACGCGCATTGAATTCAATGACAGAAGGTCCACGATCGGTCAACATCAGCCCGGCGTATAAAAAGCCGGTGAACGGAATGCCTTCACTTGCCATCTGTTCGACAAGTGGGCGGAGGACACGCTGCATCGCTTCTTCCGTCACCGCTTGTTCGTCAAACTGCGGCAGTGGACTATAAGCACCCATCCCCCCCGTGTTCGGACCTTGATCACCATCAAAAACCCGCTTATGGTCTTGCGACAAGACCATCGGAATGACGGTTTCTTCATGAACAAATGCCATCAACGAACATTCTTCTCCAACTAAACATTCTTCGATCACGACACTGCTCTGCTCTCCAAAATCCCCGGCGAAAATTTCTTCAACCGCTCGGATCGCTTCTGTCGTCGTCGTGGCGACGGTGACACCTTTTCCTGCCGCTAGACCATCGGCCTTGATGACGATTGGGGCCCCTTGCGACCGAATGTAGGCATTTGCTTCGATGGCTGATGTAAAAACAGCATGGTCTGCCGTCGGAATGCCGGCCCGATCCATCAACGCTTTCGCAAACTGTTTACTGCCTTCAATTGCCGCTGCTTCCCGCGACGGTCCAAAGATATTCAGTCCAGCGGCTTGAAACGCGTTGACGATTCCGAGGACAAGCGGTCCTTCGGGTCCGACGATCGTCCAATCAATCTGCTCATCGCGGGCGAACTGAACCAACTCACCGATTGCGTCTTCGCGAATCGGGACACAAATCGCTTCTGTCATCCCGACGTTTCCAGGTGCAGCATAAATCGTATCGATGCGAACATCTTGTGCCAGTTTCCAAACGAGCGCATGCTCGCGTCCACCTTTACCGACTACTAATACTTTCATTCGGATCGCCTCCGCTTAGTGTTTGAAATGACGCACGTTCGTAAAGATCATCGTGATGCCGTGTTTGTTACAGGCATCAATTGATTCCTGGTCGCGAATCGAGCCGCCCGGTTGAATAATCGCTGTGATTCCGGCTGCAGCCGCTGCTTCGACCGTATCCCCCATCGGGAAGAACGCGTCTGACCCCATCGCGGCACCGATTGCTTTGTCGCCTGCTTGCGTGATCGCAATATTCGCCGAACCTACTCGATTCATTTGTCCCGCACCGACGCCGACCGTCACTTCGTCTTTCGCAATGACGATTGCGTTCGATTTGACATGTTTCACGGCACGCCAAGCGAGTTTTAAATCTTCCCATTCTGCTGCGGTCGGTTTCCGCTCCGTCACGACGCGTGCTGACGCATCATCCAGTGTCTCGTCGTCACTATCTTGGACGAGCATGCCACCGGCAACTGCCGTATAACGGATCGCTTGGACCCGTTTGACATCCAGTTCGAGTAAACGAAGGTTTTTCTTCGCTGCAAGTAATGTAAATGCCTCTTTCGTAAAGGACGGTGCGATGATGATTTCAAGGAAGATCCCGCTTAACTGTTCAGCTGTCGCGAGATCGACTTCGCGGTTTAAGGCAACGATTCCACCAAAGATCGAGACCGGATCCGCCGCATGCGCCCGGCGGAAGGCTTCGTCGATTGTCGGACCAACGGCGACGCCACACGGATTCATATGTTTGACGACGACGGCTGCCGCTTCGCGGAACTCATCCAAAATCTCAAGTGCTGCATTGGCATCCTGGATATTGTTGTAGGACAATTCTTTACCGTGGAGTTGCTTGGCTGAAGCAAGGGATGCCCCGCGGTAAATCGGTGTTTTGTAAAAGGCTGCTTCTTGGTGTGGATTTTCTCCGTACCGCAAATCCTGGACCTTCTCGAGCGTGATCGTCAATTGATCCGGGAATTTTTCACCTGTCTGTGTCAAGAAGTAGTCGGCAATCAAGGCATCGTACGCTGCCGTATGCCGGAATGCTTTTGCCGCTAGTTTTTGACGCGTTTCAAACGTCGTCCCACCAAGATGAATCTCGTTGATGACGGCTGCGTAATCTGCCGGATCGACGACGACCGTCACTGCGGCATGATTTTTTGCGGCAGAACGAATCATGCTCGGTCCGCCGATATCGATGTTTTCGATTGCATCGGCGTACGAGACGTCCTCATTCATGACCGTTTCTTTGAACGGATACAGATTGACGACAACAAAATCAATCGGCTTAATCTGTTGCTCTGCCATCTGTTCCCGGTGGCTTTCGAGATCGCGGCGACCGAGTAGTCCACCATGGACCATCGGATGAAGGGTCTTGACCCGTCCGTCCAGCATTTCTGGAAACTGTGTGACCTCACTGATACCAATGACCGGAAGTCCTGCTGCTTCAAGAACTTGATGTGTTCCACCTGTTGAAACAAGTTCAATTCCTGCCTGATGCATGGCTTGCCCGAGTTCTACGATTCCTGTTTTGTCTGATACACTGATTAACGCTCTCATACGTTTGCCTCCTCTTTGATCCACTCTTCGATGACTTGCGGATACAGTCTATGCTCTACTTGCTGAATCGCCTGCTGGAGCGTCTCGCGTGTCATATTCTCTGTAATCCGGACCGCTTCTTGTGCGATGATTGGTCCTGTGTCCATCCCTTCATCGACTATATGAATTGTAACACCTGTGATTTTGACTCCGCCACGAAATGCTTGGCCGATTGCATCTTTTCCGGGAAAAGCCGGCAGCAACGACGGGTGGATGTTGACGATCCGCCCTGAATAATGCGACAGCAGGACATCACCAATCAGACGCATGTATCCTGCGAGGATGATCCGTTCGATGTGCCGTTTCTCTAACTCTGCGACGATTTCCCGTTCGAACGACGGTTTGTCGGGATACTCTTTTGCGGTGAATACAAATACATCGCAACCCCAATTGCGGGCCCGTTCAATCACTTTTGCTTGTTTTTGATCACAGACGACGAGTTCAATCGTAGCCTGCAGACGCCCTGTTTCAATCGCTTCGAACAATGCTTCGACATTACTGCCACTTCCCGAGGCAAAACAGGCGATTTTCATTGATCGACTCCATGGATGCGGACGCCCGGTTCACCCGTAACTGTCCCAATCGTATAGACCGTCTCATTTTCACGGGCAAGACGTGCCGTGACGGCATCGACATCTTCCGGTTTGACGATCATCATGTAGCCGATGCCCATATTAAAGACATTGTACATGTCGTGACGTGGTACGTTTCCGGCTTGTTCGAGCCAATCGAAGACCGGCAACGTCGGCCATTTTTTCGGGTCAAACGTCGCACCACATCCTTCAGGAAGGACACGCGGAACGTTTTCGTAAAAACCGCCGCCGGTAATATGGACCATCGCCTGAATTTTTTCTGTCTCGAGGGCCGCTTTGACCGCTTCGACATAAATCCGCGTTGGCATCAGTAACGTATTGCCGATTGTACTGCCGAACATCATCAACTCATCTTCGTACCGCAGACCACTTTCGGCGACGATCTTCCGGACAAGTGAAAATCCATTCGAATGGACACCGGACGAGGCGAGACCTAAAATGACGTCGCCTGGTTGAACGTGTTCTCCTGTGATCAATTTTTGTTTTTCGACGGCACCAACCGCAAATCCTGCGATGTCGTATTCACCGTCTGCATACATACCCGGCATTTCTGCCGTTTCCCCGCCGATCAATGTACAACCGGACTGGACACAACCTTCGGCAACACCGGCAACGATCCGTTCAATTTTAGCGGGAACCGCTTTCCCGAGGGCGATGTAATCGAGGAAATAGAGCGGTTCCGCACCTTGGACGATGATGTCATTGACACACATCGCAACACAATCAATTCCGATCGTATCGTGCTGGTCGAGGGCGAAGGCAAGCTTCAGCTTCGTTCCGACGCCGTCCGTGCCGCTGACGAGGACCGGTTCTTTCAGCTTTAGTTGACTGAGGTCGAACATTGCACCGAAACTGCCGAGTCCCGTCATGACTTCCTTACGCATCGAACGGGCAACGTGTTTTTTCATTCGAGAAACGGATTCGTATCCTGCCGTCAGGCTGACACCTGCTGCTTCGTATTGTTTGCTCATGCTTTGTTCCCCCATCTGTTCAAAGTTTGGCTTCTAGTTCTAACTCACCGATTGGTGTAGGATATTCGCCTGTGAAACACGCCGTACACTGTCCCTTTAACGGACCTTCGAACGGACGGTCGATCGCATGGACCATCCCGGTCACAGACAGAAACTCAAGTGAATCAGCACCGATCTCCCGGCAAATTTCACCGGGTGTCAAACGGGCGGAAATCAATTCGTCTTTTGAAGAAGTATCGATGCCGTAATAACACGGATTCGTGATCGGTGGTGCCGTGATGCGGACGTGGACTTCGGTTGCGCCGGCTTCCCGTAACAAGCCGACAATACGGCGGCTTGTCGTCCCGCGGACGATTGAGTCGTCCACCATGATGACCCGTTTGCCGTTGACGACACCACGCAGGGCCGACAACTTCATTTTGACGCCACGTTCGCGTAATTCTTGCGACGGTTGGATGAACGTCCGACCGACGTAACGGTTTTTGATCAATCCCATTTCATACGGAATGCCGCTCGCTTCCGCGTAACCGATCGCTGCCGAGATACTGGAATCGGGCACACCTGTGACGACGTCTGCCTCGACCGGTGCTTCTTCGAACATCTTTTTACCAAGTGCTTTTCGTGCCGTATGGACGTTGACCCCATCAATCATCGAATCGGGACGGGAAAAGTAGATGTATTCCATCGAACACATCGCCCGCTCATGTGGTTCCATATACTGACGTGATGACATGCCGGATGTCGTGATGGTCACGAGCTCCCCAGGCTCGATATCCCGAATGAACTCCGCACCGACGATATCAAACGCACACGTCTCGGATGAAAAGACGATCCCGCCGTCCGGTGTTTTCCCGAGCGACAACGGACGCAGACCGTGTGGATCGACGGCGACGTACAACGTATCTTCCGTTAAAAACAGGAAGGCGAATGCGCCGACGAGTCGTGCCAGACTATCGGCAATCCGGTCTTCAAGCGTCGGTAACTTACTCCGTTTGACGAGATGAGCGACAACTTCCGTATCACTCGTCGTTTGGAAAATCGCGCCTTCCGCTTCGAGTAAATGTTTTAACGAATCCGCGTTGACAAGATTTCCGTTATGCGCAAGCGCCAAGTCGCCGGTCCGTGATTTAAAATGGAGCGGTTGTGTATTCTCGAGTGTATTTCCCCCGGCCGTCGAATAGCGGACATGTCCGATGGCATGGTGCCCCGATAAGGAATCAAGTGTTTCCTGTGAAAAGACTTCCGTGACAAGTCCTTGTCCGCGGTGCGGCAGAAGCAGTTTACCGTCGCTTGCGACGATTCCTGCCCCTTCCTGTCCCCGGTGTTGCAGGCTGTGGAGACCGTAATACGCAAGTTGCGCCGCTTCCGGTTGTCCGAAAATCCCGAATACCCCACACTCTTCGTTTAATCCTTTGATGTCATATAACACGCGATCGCCCCTTCCCAGTCGGCTTGCAGTGTCGAACGTGTCGCTTCGATGAGTGTATCGTTAGTCTTGATTTGCAGTAAGTCTTGATCCGTGACCGTTCCTAATCTGTGAGCACCTGTCTGCTTGACGAAGGCCGCTTCATTCTCCGGCTTCACCGTCACGACAAAACGTGATTGCGATTCACTGAACAGATGAAGGGCTGGACCGTCAAATGTCACGTCAAGACCAAGTGTCGTCCCGAACGTCATCTCAGCAAGTGCAACAGCGAGACCGCCTTCTGCCACGTCATGAATTGCCGTGACAAGTCCCGCTTGAACCGTAGCTTGTAATGCCAGAAGTCGTTTTTGTTCGAGCGCTAAATCAATCTGCGGTGCTTTACCAAAGGACTTCTCAAATTGCATGTATTGGAGTTCACTTCCACCAAACTCAGGTAACGTCTCACCGAGAATGTATACCGCATCACCTGCTTGCTTGACGTGTTGTGTCGTAATCCACTCCGTCTGTTCATGAAGACCAACCATCCCGACGACTGGCGTCGGATGAACGGCCTTTCCGGCTGATTCATTATAGAGCGAGACGTTTCCGCCAATGACCGGTGTCTCAAGCACGCGGCACGCTTCTGCCATTCCTGCCGTCGCTTGTTGCAGTTGCCAGAAACCTTCCGGTTTATCCGGGTTTCCGAAGTTTAGGCAGTCGGTGATCGCGAGTGGTGTTGCACCGCTGGCAACGATGTTGCGGGCGGCTTCGGCGACAGCAATCTGTCCACCGACGAATGGATCAAGGTAAACAAAACGGCTGTTGCAGTCTGTCGTCATCGCGAGTGCTTTGTTCGTTCCGCGAACCCGGATGACGGCTGCATCAGAACCCGGTGCGACGACCGTTGACGTTTGAACCATGTGATCGTATTGATCGTAGACCCAACGTTTTGAAGCAATCGTCGGTTGTTTGAGAAGTGCCCGCCATGTTTCAACGACATCTTCGACGACCGGCAATGTTTCGTCCATCGCCTGAAACGCTTCATAGTACGCCGGGACACGGGATGGTTTATTATAGACCGGTGCTTCTTCTGCCAAGGCATCAACCGGAACTTCCGCCACGATCTTACCGTGGTGCACGAGACGAAGCACTTTTTCATCGATGACTTCTCCGACATGCACCGCATGCAGTCCCCATTTGCTGACGATCGCTTCGATTTCTGCTTCGCGTCCGCGTTCGACGACAAGCAACATCCGTTCTTGCGACTCGGATAACATCATTTCGTATGCCGTCATCCCGGTTTCCCGTTGCGGCACGTCATCGAGATGCATCTCGATCCCCATACCGGCTTTTGACGCCATCTCGGCTGACGACGAGGTCAGTCCGGCAGCTCCCATATCCTGCATCCCGACAAGCGCCGGATGACCGACGATTTCAAGACACGCTTCGATCAAGAGTTTCTCCATGAATGGATCTCCGACCTGAACGGCTGGACGTTTTGCTTCCGTATCTTCCCCAAGATCCTCTGAGGCAAAGGTCGCCCCGTGAATACCGTCGCGTCCGGTTGCGGCTCCGACGTACATGACCGAGTTCCCCGCCCCTTTGGCGAGACCCTTTTGAATGTCTTCATGATTGATCAAGCCGATACACATCGCATTGACAAGCGGGTTGCCCTCATACGAATGATCAAAACCGACTTCTCCTCCGATTGTCGGAATTCCGACACAGTTCCCGTATCCGGCAATTCCAGCGACCACTTGTTCAAACAGTTGATTGACACGCGGTGTACCGAGGTGTCCAAAACGAAGCGAGTTCATCAAGGCGACCGGACGGGCTCCCATCGAAAAGATATCGCGAATGATGCCACCGACACCGGTCGCTGCCCCTTGGTACGGTTCGACGGCTGACGGATGGTTGTGACTCTCGATTTTAAAGACGACGGCTTGATTATCCCCGATGTCGACGACACCGGCTCCTTCACCCGGACCTTGCAGGACGCGTGGACCTGTCGTCGGAAACTGACGTAAGACCGGCTTCGACGTCTTGTACGAACAGTGCTCCGACCACATGACGGAAAACAATCCGATTTCTGTGTAGTTCGGTTGGCGTCCGAGTAAGTTGACGACCATCTCATATTCCGCGTCGCTCAGTCCCATCGTTGCGTAGATCCGTTGTTCCTGAATTTGCTCCATCGTTGGTTCAGACTGTTGTTTTAACATGATGTGCCCCCTGTTTGACGAGTGAAGTGAATAACTTAAGTCCATCAGTTCCGCCGGTCAGCAGCTCAACTGCCCGTTCCGGGTGTGGCATCATGCCGAGAACGTTCCCGGCTTTATTCGTGATGCCGGCGATATCGCCGCGTGATCCGTTCGGGTTATCGGTATACGTAAAGGCAATTTGTCGGTTCGTCTGTAACATCGCATACGTCGCATCGTCACAGTAATAGTTGCCTTCTCCGTGTGCGATTGGAATCGTAATCGTTTCTTGCGCTGCATAGTCGGATGTAAAACGAGTCTCATTGTTTTCGACCTTCAGTTCAACCGTCCGGCACATGAACTTCAGTCCCGTATTGCGGTGCAAGACACCCGGGAGAAGCCCCGCTTCAACAAGAATTTGGAATCCGTTGCAGACGCCGAGGACCGTTTTGCCTTCTGCCGCAAAGCGTTTCACTTCCTCCATGATCGGTGAGAACTGAGCGATCGCTCCACACCGGAGATAGTCGCCGTAGGAAAAGCCGCCTGGTAACAAGACGCCGTCGTATCCTTCAAGGGACGTTTCTGTATGGAAGACGTAGTCCGCTTCTTCGCCGAGTGCGTCTTTGACAGCATGATACATATCTAAATCACAGTTCGATCCGGGAAAGACGATGACGGCAAACTTCATACGGTCGTCACCTCTTCTACGTCAAAACGGTAATCTTCCATCACGGTGTTGACGAGCAGTTTCTGACACATCTCATGAATCATCGTGTCCGTTGTTTCGTCCGCAACGAGCAACTCGATCCGTTTACCGATCCGAACTTCTTCGACACCTGCAAAACCAAGCTGGGCAAGACCGCCTTTGACCGCGACACCTTGTGGATCTAAAATACTTTCCCGTAATGCGATCGCTACTGTAACCTTTTTCATTGTCCGTTTCCCCCTAGGCGATTGAATAGTGTTTGGTACGTGTCGATGAGTGATCCGATATTGCGGCGAAAAACATCTTTGTCGAGGTGTTCGCCCGTTTCCTTATCCCATAACCGGCATGTGTCCGGTGAGATTTCGTCCGCCAGCAGAACTTCGCCGGCCGGTGTTTTACCGTATTCCAGTTTAAAATCAACGAGTGTGATGCCCTTGTTATCAAAGTAGGGACGTAAGACGTCATTGACACGATGTGCTTCCTGTTCGAGCAATAAAAGTTCTTCCGTAGTCGCAATCTTCAGTAAATTGATGTGTGCAGGGGTGACAAGTGGATCACCTAAGCTGTCATCCTTATAATAAAACTCGACAATCGGCGTCTCGAGGACCGTTCCTTCTTCGATGCCAAGCCGTTTACTGAGACTGCCGGCGACGACGTTTCGAACGACGACCTCCAGTGGAATGATCGTGACACGACGTACGAGCTGTTCGCGCTCCGATGTTCGTTCAATGAAGTGGGTCGGAATTCCAGCCGCTGCGAGAACTTCAAAAAAATGGCTCGTCAAGCGGTTGTTGAGTTCTCCTTTACCGGCAAACTCTGCCTTCTTCTCTCCATTAAATGCTGTTGCCTCGTCTTTGTAGACGATGCGGAGCACATCCTGCTCCTGCGTCGTGTATAACCGTTTCGCCTTGCCTTCATAAAGTGGTTGCATCGATTTCGTCCCCCATGATCCTAAGATGTAGACGGGAGCCGTGCTCCCGTCCCAGGTTGATTAGTTCAAGCCACACCGTTCAAAGATTTCATCCACTCGGCTCGTATGATACGTTGGATCAAAACAAGCATCGAGTTCTTCTTCTGTAAAGAGTTGTTGAATGTCCGCTTCCTGCCATAAGACATCACGGAACATGATTTGTTCTTCCCATGCCTGCATCGCCCGTGGTTGAACGAAGTCGTAGGCCGCTTCACGTGACCAGCCTTTTTCGATCAAAGCGAGTAAGACGTGACCGGAGAAGATGACACCAAACGTCCGGTCCATGTTGCGTTTCATATTTTCCGGGAACACCGTCAGATTTTTGATGATGTTGCCGAACCGGTTCAACATGTAGTTGAGTAATCCCGTCGCATCCGGCAGAATGATCCGTTCCGCAGACGAGTGCGAGATATCCCGTTCATGCCACAGCGAAACGTTTTCGTACGCTGTCACCATATGGCCGCGGATGACACGGGCAAGACCCGTCATGTTCTCCGAACCGATTGGATTACGTTTATGCGGCATCGCCGACGATCCCTTTTGACCTTTAGCGAAGAATTCTTCGACTTCACGGGTCTCCGTTTTTTGAAGACCACGGATTTCCGTCGCCATCTTTTCAATCGATGTCGCAATCAAAGCGATCGTCGACATGTAGTGGGCATGACGATCGCGTTGCAGGGTTTGCGTCGAGACCGGTGCCGGTTTCGTACCAAGCTTCTCACAGACATATTTTTCGATGAACGGATCGATATTCGCAAACGTTCCGACCGCCCCCGACATCTTGCCGTATTCGACCGTTTCACGTGCTGCCTCGAACCGGACCTTATTGCGTTTCATTTCTTCGTACCAAAGGGCGAGCTTCAGACCAAACGTCGTCGGTTCAGCGTGTACGCCGTGTGTACGTCCCATCATGACCGTATATTTATGTTCATTTGCTTTGACCTTTAAAATCTCAATGAAACGATCGAGATCCGCCGCTAAGATGTCATTCGCTTGTTTCAAGAGATACGATAACGCCGTATCAACGACGTCGGTTGACGTCAGACCGTAATGAACCCATTTGCGTTCTTCACCAAGTGTCTCCGATACAGCACGTGTAAAGGCGATGACGTCGTGGCGTGTCTCTTGTTCGATCTCATTGATTCGATTGACATCAAACGAAGCATTTTCCCAAAGCAACTGGACGTCTTCTTTTGGGATCACTTCCAGTTCACTCCAGGCTTCACATGCTAAAATCTCAACTTTCAACCAGGCTTCGAATTTGTTCTGTTCTGTCCAGATCGCTTTCATTTCAGGACGTGTATAGCGTTCGATCATCTAACCGTCTCCTTCCATATCTGCAGGCGCGCAACTTCGGCTAACGCTTCTTCGACCGAATCAGCCAAGATGTTTAGATGCCCCATCTTCCGCCCCGGTTTCGCGTCCTGTTTTCCGTATAAATGGACTTTCGTCCGCGAGGATAACATCGGTAATGCCTCGTCTAATGCTGTGATATGTTGACCTAGGATGTTCGCCATGACGACCGGTGTCGTCAAGCGGGTATCGCCAAGCGGCAGTCCGCAGATGGCCCGAATGTGCTGTTCGAACTGTGACGTCTCGCACGCATCAATCGAATAATGACCCGAGTTGTGCGGGCGCGGCGCCAGTTCGTTGACAATCAGTTCGGAACCGACGACGAACAGTTCGATTGCCAGTGTGCCAATCAAATCGACATCGTTTGCGAGACGTTTCGCCAGGTCAATCGCTTGTTGTTCCAAGTCTTTTGAGATGCGTGCCGGTACGATCGACAGATGCAGGATGTTGTCTTGATGGATATTTTCACTAACTGGGAACACTTTTGTGTCCCGCTCACTTCGCGCGACAATGATGGAGATTTCTTGATCAAACGGCAACCATTTTTCTGCAACATACTCGGTTGCCTCAAAGGTCTTCATCGCTGTTTGTAAATCCAGCTCTGTTCGAATGACCGTCTGTCCTTTCCCATCGTAACCAAAGCGTGCTGTTTTCAAGACGAACGGGAGACCTAACTGCTGTTTGGCTTCAAGGAGATCTTCGCTTGTCTGAACTGCCTGGTAAGGCGCTACCTTGTAACCAAGCTGTTCAATCAGTTCTTTCTCCCGAATCCGGTGTTGGGTCCGAAACAAAAGTTCTGTCCCGTGAATCAGTTTATTGCCGATTGCTTCCGCTACTTCGTGTGAGATATTCTCAAACTCATAGGTCACGACATCTGATTCGGCGGCAAGTCGTTTCGCTACCTCGACGTCCGTAAACGGTGCTTGAATCTGTTGATCCGCTACTTGCGCACACGGTGCGTTTTCAGTTGGATCAAGCGTGATGAGCGAATAGCCCATTTGCCGTGCAGATAAAGCCATCATCCGACCTAGTTGTCCTCCACCTAAGATACCAATCCGTTTCATGTCAGATGCACCTCGGAAGCGATGACATCTCCTTCTAGTTCGACCCGCATATGGTCTAAAGCTCGGGCAATCCGTTCGTCGACCGTTCCAAGAATCTGAGCAGCAAGTAAACCCGCATTTTTTGCTCCAGCGTCACCGATCGCAACCGTCGCGACTGGAACACCACCGGGCATTTGGACGATTGAGAGTAAGGAATCGATGCCTTGAAGTGCTTTGCTTTGAATTGGGACACCGATTACCGGTAATGTCGTCTTTGCAGCAACCATTCCCGGAAGATGGGCTGCTCCGCCTGCACCGGCAATGATGACTTTTAATCCTCGTTCCCGAGCAGATTCCGCATACCGAAACATTAAGTCAGGTGTCCGGTGTGCCGACACAACTTTCTTTTCATAGGCAATATCCAACTGATCCAGTACATCACACGTTTTCTGCATGGTCACCCAATCCGATTGACTGCCCATGATGACTCCGATTTCCACCTTACTCATCTTCGTCTCCTCCTTTTTGCATAAAAAAAGCCCAAACCACGTCTAAAAGGGTGGCTTAGGGTATAAAAAGGTACGCCAAAGAATCATCGACGAACATCCATATACCCCATAGTCCAACGATTTAGGGTCGTCGGGTAGAAACTTGCAAGCCATATCCCTGCTATTATACGAGGTGTTATATTCAATCTTCCTATCACGCCTTCATCTTAACAAGACTGAACTCGATTCGTCAACCAAAGGCGAACAATTTAATTGTCTGAAAATTCATCGTTCGGTTTTATAGCAGAAATATTCCTTTTAATTTGTGTCCCATTCGGAATTTTAAAGGTCTGTCCTCTTTGAAAAAGTCAGATCACACAAAAAAGACCACGGTTTCATTAAAGAAACGATGGTCTTTTAGAAAAATTCATATTTTATCGGATTCGATTTTCGGCTTACAATCAAAAACAATTTGCTGGCGAATCGGATACGGTTCACCGTTGGCATCGAGTCCAAAAATCGGTTCTTCCCGCCGGACGGTCGGACGATAACCCATGGCATCAATCCGATCGAGACAGGCACTGATCGTTTCATTTTCTTCGACCATGACGCGCATTTTTTGTTTTTTTGCCATGAGTATCACGTTCCTTCCTTATTATATATATGAAAAAACCAAAAAAAGTCCATAAAAAAGCGGCGGCCCTTGAGCGTATGCTCCAGAACCACCGTTTGCCTGGCAACGTCCTATC
>NZ_MOLV01000017.1 GCF_001870785.1 Exiguobacterium sp. KRL4 | reverse complement strand
ACTTGACGGGGAGCAGTTCACCTTTGGCGAGGTAGGGCTTTTTTTATGTCAGATATTCGTCGGAGGATCAAACGTCTGTTTAACGATATAGTCACTCATCTTATGACCGAGATCCGTAAAGAGCGGCGGACGCGGAGACAGGACATGAAAATCCTGTTCGAATGCCCGGATGGCATAGTGGGTCCAGTCTCGCGACGGGTCCCGCTTCAACCCCATCCATTCCGTCGCAAAGGTTAGAAGTGCCGAGTCCTTATACAGGACGAGCGGAACCGTATTAAACCCCATCCCGTCATCCAGTTCATGCAAATCCGACGATCGGAGCAGGACGCTGTCTGCTTCAAACGACAGTTCAAAATAATTGCAGGCGTAATCACCGCTGATAATCATGGTTTCGTCCGTATGGCCGCGGAAGTAAAACGTTAATCGATTGCCATTGGCCCGATCGATTATAAAGTGATCAAGCGCAATTTGATAGTCTTCCCGGTACGTCAGTTTCTCGAATGTAATATGCATGACTCAAACCTCCTTAAGATGGTTTCTCCTTGGCGAGTTCCAGGATGTCCGGTTGACGTAAAGAACGCGACGACCAGACGAGCAAACCGATGCCGAAAAATAAAAGCGAAATGCCGACCCACGATAACAGACTGAGCGTTTCCCCAAGGACAAAGACGCCGAGTAAAGCAGCAGTCAACGGTTCACCAAGGGAGAGTGTGACGGCTGTCGAAGACGAGACGTGCGCAAGACCTCGTGCAAACAATAAGTAGGCGATACCTGTTGCGAGAACGCCGAGGTGCAGACTGATCCCGGCACCGCGCAGACTGAAGACCCATGACAGATCAAACAGGAATAACAGTGGCGATAATAAGAGAGCGCTGAGTGTAAAGACGACCGCGACGACGGATAACGGAGGGTGGGTTTTCACTAAGTCCCGGCTGACAAACGTGTAGACGGCAAAGGACATTCCGGCACCGAGTGCGAGCACAGTTCCGAATGGATCGACCGAGACCGATGCTTGATTCATGACTAACAGTAAACAACCGGCAATGGAAAGCAATGTCGACAGCCACCAAATCGTGCCCGGTCGATTTCTTAAGACCAGCCATTCTATCACTCCTGAAAAAATCGGGGCACTGCCGATCGCGACGACCGTTCCGACGGCGACTCCGGTCATGAGAACCGCGGAAAAGAACAACGGCTGATAGGCGGCCATACTGACGGCAGCAAGAAAAATCGTTGGCAACGGCCAGTCTTTCAGCGTCAGCTTTCCGGTCAGTAAGACGAGACTGAGTAAAAAAAAGCCGCCGACCGCTAAACGGACTGCGCCGATCGCAATCGGATGAGCCATTTCCGGCGCAAAGGCTTGTGACGTGCCGGTCGTTCCCCACAGCATTGCGGCCAGTAAGATCAGCAGCATCGAAGATTGTTTCTGCATGGTTCACCTCCAAGTGAGTACATAGTGTCATTCGGAAGACATTGTTTTGATTAGAAAAAGGATACCACAGAAATAGGAAGGAAGAATCGACCAAATTATTGGTAAAATGGTAGACTAAAGGAAGATGAGGCAGGGCGGCTCATACATAGAGAAACAAAAGGATGGATATTATGAATCAAATCGCAGTTGTCCTTGATGGACTCAAACAAAAAATCAGCCATGGATCGACGTTCATCCAGCGCAGTTACAATTCAATCGGTCAGGCCACGTTCCATCTGCCGAAACCGGTCAAACCGGAAACACTTCAAGCGTTCGAAGCCGAGTTCAAGCAACCGTTACCGAGCGAATACCAGACTTTTCTCGAACTGCATGACGGAGCAAAACTGTTTATGTTAGGCGACGAGGGGCTGGTCTTACATCCGCTCGAAGAAGTGATCGACAAGACGATTGAAGCAAAGGAAGACGGTCTGATTGATGAAGATTATGATCATTACTGGATCATCGGTGAGGTGAACGAAGGGTATCTTCTGATTCATACGGAGCATGCGAAAACAGAAAACACGCCCTACATGTACTGGAAGTATCATGAAGGGTCAACCGAGGACACCGACGCCATCGGTCAAAACTTCGGGACGTTTCTTGAACGGTCGATCATCGCCCAAGGCGACATGTATTGGGAATTCAACAGCTTTGATGTCCGGGAAGATGATTACTACGTCGAAGAAGAAACCGAGCACGTGCAGGCGGGCGTACCGATTGCAACCGAGGAACGGGTCCGGATCGAAATTGAGTATCCGATTTACCGCCGAGGAGGTTTTATTGTTTCTTTTTATACATATGAAAATGGAAAACCTGATTTATGGTGGAAATTTGACTACGACACGATGAAACAGGTGCATCGTTCTCTTGTAAGTACTTTGGAAGAACCGCGGTTCCATTTTACAGAAATCACTGTGTTCCAAAAAGAAGCCCCCATTTGGGAAAACGAAGATGCATCCGGTGAACAGATCGCGAGACGCGTCGAACATCCGCAAACCCAAATCATGCGGTATGACGGTTATCAAGCCTTTGTGAATGATTTGCCGCGTCCGTTACCGGGCTGGGAAAAAGCATGACAGGGAGAGAATGATATGAATCAAATCGCAGCAGTACTCGGCGGGCTTCAGCAGAAAATCAGTCATGGATCAACGTTCATTCAACGGAAGTACAATGAAATCGGTCAGGCGAAATTTAATCTCCCAGAACCGGTGACCGCTTCGTCGCTTGCGGCATTCGAAGCCGAATTCAATCAAAAATTGCCGAGCGAATACCAAACATTCCTTGAATTACATGACGGAGCAGATCTGTTTATTCTAGATGACGGTCTTGGGCTTGTGTTGCATTCACTGGACCGCGTAATCGAAGCGACGAATGAGGCAATCGAATATGAGTTGATTCATGAGGACTTTGACCACTACTGGGTGATTGGGGAAATCAATGAAGGGTACCTGTTGATTAACCGGGAGTTTGCGAAAATGGAGGATACACCCTATATGTATTGGGTGTTCCATGAGTTATCAACCGAGGAGGCCGATTCAATCGGCCAAAACTTCGGCACGTTTCTTGAGTATTCGATCATTGCCCAAGGGGACGTGTTTTGGGAGTTCAAGGACTTCAGCATTGAAAAGGATAATTATTTCGTCGACGAAGAGACTCCGGAAGAAGATGTTAAGCCGCCGATCTCGATCCGGTTTGTCGATTCGGTTCGCGTTGAAATCGAATATCCCGTTTCGGAAACCAATTCATATTTCACGATTTCGATTTATGAGGGCAAGTTTGAACAGGAGAAATTAGGGATGCGTTATAACGAAGGTCGAGGTTTTGATAAGGTGATTCAATCCGTCCGTGATCATCTGTCGTACGAACAATATCATTTTTCATCGATCCGAGTGTTCCAGAGAGAACATTTATTTCAGGCGAACGAAGATCAATCAGGAGATCCTTTAGCCCGAAACCTGAACCCACAGCGTCAAGGATACAGATATGATGGGTATCGTGCTTTTGCGGACCAGTTGCCACGTCCGTTACCGGGCTGGAAGTAAGCGAAGCGTTACGTTTAAAGCGCATCTTCATTTCGAAGACCCGGTCGAAACCGGCTATCAAGGAAGTGTCAAAGACGGATGATTTGTCTTTGGATATAAACTAATAAACACGGGGGATTATCCGGTAGAAGTCGTCTACGACTCGTACCAAGAGGTGGAGCCGAAACGGTTATCGAAGGAAGTGCATACAACGGTGAGAAAGCCAGTGTCATTCCGGCGGATGTCTATGACATCGACTACATCGTCCGTGAACGTGACAGTGAAAGTACAGCCGGTGATGGCGAAATCAGATTAAAATAATTCAATCTAGGAGGAACACACATGTGGAAGAATCCAAGTTACCGCTACGGAATATGGTCATTGATTGTCAGCTTTTTCTTATTCTTAATCGTTCAAATGTATAGCGCCTATATCGAACTGTCACCAAAGTTCGATGGAGAGGCACTCGAAGAATATCATTTGATCTACTTCCCAGTTATCGCATTGATTGTGGGATGTACGTTCTTGATTGGCGGTTGGTGGAATGAGGACTTTAAACAAGAAGCACAAAAACGAGCTGAACTTGAAGCTGAAAAAAACGTGGAATAATTCGATTTTTAGAGGAGTGAAGTCAATTGGTTAAGAATTTTCCGTTTTTACTGATGTTAACAGTAACTGGAATCGCCTTCATGCGTTTTTTATCGAATACGGAAATGGTGCCATTTTTGAAGATTATTTTGACGCTTTTCGGACTTGTCATGATAGGGTGGGGAATCATCGGAATGATCTTGAACGGCTGGGTCATGGGATATGAGCGAAGTAAGAAACGGATTTAATAACAATGCGAATATAATACGTCACAAGTAAGGCAACCCGATAAAATCTCAATTAGAGATGATCGAGCTGCCTTTTTATAGTGCAGATTCTTGAAGAATTGATTTTTAGCCTTCTTTTACTGTACCTATCATCCATTCCGATTGTAGCAACGAATACATATACAAATCATCGAATTGACCACGTGTCTTTTCGTTTTAGTGAGTATAGGAAGTACGAGTGTAGTCAAAGTAATCCCTTCCTTCTATGGATTTAATATAATCCGGTCATGGTCAGCTTCAGCAGCATCGATACAATGTATTCTTTGGCGATCGTTTCGTCGCTGAAGTTCTTTTGATCAAACGTCATGCCACGTTCCCGAAAAAACGTGTACCACGTACCGCGTTCTTCATAATAATGAAATCCGTCCAGCAAGCGATTGGATTCGGTCGAAGATTGTTCAGGTATGCCGTTTACCGCTGTATAAGCCAAGACTTCCGCTCGACTGACAGTAAAAACGTCTGCGTAGGAATGATTTCGCATATTCGGGACACCAAGTGTTTCGCAGGCGAACTGTAATGGATTTCTGTACAGCAGGACTTCAATTTGTTTTTTATGATCAATCACTTGTCTCGACTCCTGTTCTGAAAACATGTATTGATTTTGCGACCAAAATACATTTCCATCATTTTAACATTTGATTAATTTTAAAACCATATAGTGGTAAATTAGAGTAAGATTAAATCCTTAAATAAGTCATTCTTATTATTAGGATGTATGCACCTGAAATCGAGAGAAAGAGGAAAAGAAATGAAAAAACAAGTTAATTTTCTCGTACCTTTTGTTCAATTACTCGTCATTTGCGGACTCTTGTTCATATTCGGAAACTTGATGCAAACGATGCCGAAACAGATTAGTGGAAATGGAAATCTTGGGGTTGTTTCAATATTAGCATTAGTAATCCTGTTTCCGTTCTCGGTTTATGTATGTGTTCGATTATTAATTCAACTTCGAATCCGCCCAAGAGGTTTGTCACTTCTAGGTGTAGGCGCTGTTCTCGATCTATGCTTTGGTTACCTTTATCAGTTACAAAGTTATTCTAATTACAAGGAATTTGTCAAAGAGCAAGTGATTTCGTCTGGACGTACAAGTGATGAAATGTACATCGATAGTATCACGAGTGGCTTTTCTTCGTATATGAACAGTCAGTTCTTCAACGTGAACACATTTATTATGTTTGGTAGCAGCGTCTTAGTCGCCAGTGTATTGATTGTCTGGATTAGTCGGCGAATCGTCTGTACGGAAGTGAACGAAGAAGGTTTTTGATAGAATATCATACGAAACTTAAGAACATCCAAGAAAGCAGGAATAGTGACGGGATATATTATGGAACTTCACCCATGTGTGTCGACTTTCTTGGAAAATACGGATTGAGGTCGATTGGCCGTAATAGGAGGTTGCTCTGGGATGCGTTTCAGAATCTATACTGAAAAAAAATACTACATCATCCCGCGAGGAGGAACACCATGCACTTATTGGCCATTGATTTGGACGGTACCTTGTTAGACTCAAACCATGTTATTTCAGAACGAAATGTCTCAGCCGTCAAGCGATGTCAGAAAAACGGAGACATCGTCGTGATTGTGACAGGGCGAGCGGCGTTTGACGCGGCGCACCTGTTACGGCTCCACCAGTTGGATTGCCCGATTATTGGTTCAAACGGAGCAGAACTCCGGGCAGAATGCGAAGGAACACCAATACGGAAAAATGCTTATGTTCCTTCTAATGAGAGTGAAGCCATCTTGAACTGTTTGCTGAAGCAGAACGTTTATCTTCATATTTACTTAGAAGACGAAATTCTGATGACGTTTGATGCGACGGATCAGTTGAAGAAACAAATCAAAGAGGAACGAAGAAGCAATCCGTCGTTTCAAGCGGAGTTGTTTCTTGCTTCCGTGCATCCTCAATTGACACAATACGGCGTTCGGGAAGTAACGGATTTCTCAGACGTCGATTTAGCGAAAGTCATGAAGTTCATGATTGTCAGTCCAACAACAGCCGTACTGGAGCGGATCGAAAACGACGTATCGTCACGAAACTGTACCGTTACAAGCTCCGGCCTATTTAATCTTGAGGTGACGGCTATTGGAAGCGATAAAGGCATGGCGTTGCAACAGTTTGCTGAACGGTTGCGGATTCCACTGTCGGCAACCATAGCGATTGGTGATAATCACAATGACCTGCCGATGTTTCGGGTTGCCGGGAAAAGTATTGCGATGGGGAGCGCGGAAGCAGCCGTTAAACGACAGGCGACGGAAGAGACAGGACATCATGATGACGATGGAGTTGCCATGGCGTTAGAAACGTTTTGTTCGATTCAAGTCGGACATAAAGGAGTACAGGATGGCAAATATTACTGAAATCGCAAAGGCAGCCGGCGTTTCCCGCTCGACGGTCTCCCGTGTGTTGAACAATCAGCCGTATGTCATTGCTGAGAAACGGGAGGCCGTCTTACGGGCAATGAAGCAACTGGATTACCGACCGAATCAAAATGCGGTTCATTTATCCCGCGGAAAGACAAATGTCATCGGTGTGATGGTCCCGCAAATCAACCATCCGTTTTTCAGTCAATTGATTGAAGGGATCGGCATCGCCTGTGCCGAACAGAACATTTCGATGCTGATCCATCAAACGTTTAATGACAGGCAACAGGAACAGCTGTCGTTTACACAACTGCGGCGTAAACAAATCGACGGACTGATCATCGGCTCGTCGGTCAGTCCGCCTGACGTGCTCGAGCGTGTCCGACGCGATGGTCCGGTCGTAATCTGCGAACAGCGGGAAGAAAGTCTCGCGCAGGTCGCTGTTGATCATCAAAGTGGAGTCTTAGCAGTGTTGTCTCATTTAATGGAACGGGGACATACTTCTCTTGGACTGTGTCTCGGAAATCCGGCGAGCGGTGTTGGACTAATTCGTCGCAACACCTTCGATGCGTTCGTTCAAGAACACGATATATCCGTTTCGCCGGACTGGTATTTTGAGGAGAACTATTCCTTTGTGGATGGACAGGACGTGATGAAACGCTTGCTGAAACTGACGGACAGACCAACTGCCATCATCGTCGGGAATGATTACGTTGCTGCCGGCATCATTCATCAGGCGAAACAAGGAGGGATTAACATTCCGGAGATGCTTGCTGTGACCGGTTTTGACAATCATCCGATTGCTGAAGCGATGGGGATGACGACCGTTGCTCAACCGATTGAACGTCTCGGGAAAGAAGCAGTCCAACTGCTCGATCGATTGGCTGCGGGAAAAGAGCTTCCCATCTGTCAGCCGATTCCACTCGAGCTGATTGTGCGTGAAACGACATGATACTTGAAAGTTGTAAAGCTTGTAAACGTAGCGGTTTATCTTCGCAAAGCGGTTGGTCAGGAGAGGATTATATGGAAATCTATCAATTTAAAAAAGAAGTGGGTAAGAAAATTACAAAGTTCGACTCAGATTTTGTGATGTCACGTATTACACAGACAGACAAAGTAGCACATATAGGATGTGTGCATTTAGATGAGGATGGGTTAATTGGTTATCATCCAGCTGTTGTTCCTCAACTTCTTTTAGTTGTAAGCGGAGAAGGCTGGGTCAGAGGTGAAACGGATGAATACATCAAAGTTCATAGTGGGGAAGCAGTGTTCTGGGATAAAGATGAATGGCATGAAACCAAAACAGATACGGGATTGACTGCAATCGTTATAGAAAGCGAAGAGCTGACCACTTCATCATTAATATCTTTGGAAAAAGTTTAAGTGTTAATACATATGAGAAACTAAAAAAATATCCTAATTAAGCTGCCGTTACAGCTTATTCATTCGGTGCAATAATTGTGAAGAGGATTTCTTTGTCTTGCCAGATTTGATATAGATAGCCTGCTTTCAGGTGTGAACGAAAAAACGCAGATGCTCTGTTCTTCCGTGAACAGGAGGATCTGCGTTTTTCACATGAAAGTCTTTCGTTTGTACATTTTCTCTTCGATTCGATTCCAAATACGTGTTGCGATATAAATATTACATACTGAAACGATAGCTGCGATGACAATCATACTGATACCGGTATCATCTGCTAAAACAAGCGGTTTAAAGATCGTGAACACGATAGACAGAAGAATCGGAATGGTAATGCCGATCCATACAGAAAAGAATAATAGTGCTTTCCACATCAAGCTCATCCTTTCAAGGTGAATCTATAATGTAGTATATCAAAGAATAGACTTTATATTAGAAAAAATGGAAACCTTAGACATGTTCCGTTATTCTTTATAGGTAGCACAACATTATTTTCCGGTAAGGAGCATAAAATGACAGAAGTCCTGATTATAGAAGAACCTGTTACCACAAAGTTCATAGAAGATTTAGTGCATCCCCATCGGTTTGATGGAGGTTTACCTGTTGTGCATCGTTTAAGCGGAGAAGGACACGTCGAAGAAGGTCGAGAATTTTTAATGGCATTCTTAACACATCAAGCGGTCTTCCCGTTGTATGTGCATTTTGTCGACGAGTATGAACTGTCTGAAGACTTTACGACCTTTTTTCAACAACATCAGATTGACTATACGGTTGACGACTGTGGCGGCAATTTGAAATCTTACGGGTATAAACGGTACAACTATTATTCTTGTATTACGGCAAAAATCCAAAATATTGCTGACTTGCGGCTTGTATTAAACAAAACGTACTGGCTCGCATCTGAAAATGTATTCTACTGCATCAGTCATTCAGATTCTTTAACGTTTGAATGGGGAGATTTCTTAGAATGGGGAGTCAAAAGAAGACGATCCATCGCTGTATTTGATTTTAATGCTTCAAAGACCTACATCACCACTGATTATGACGGGTTAGGATTTTGTATCCTCAGCCGGGATACGCAGTATGCTTCTCTTGCTGGCATGATCGCCAGTTTGCCGGACCAGATGGTCGTTACGCAAATCAACGATGAAATAATAGAAGATGAGATATTACATACAGAGGATCAAGAAAAAGACATTTAAATAAATTTCGTCTTCTGCATCATTTGCACTTTAGAGAATAAAAAAGCTGTGTCTCAGTAAGGAGAACAAAATGGCAGAAATCATGATTATGGAAGAAAAGATTATCGAAAAGGATGCGATGAACTTAGGATACCCGTTTGAAATGGGTGGAGAGTTGAAGACAGCTTATTTCGTTGATGTAAGCCGAATTGAAAAAGACGGAGCAGATGAAAACAAAGAGTTTTTAATCGAATTCTTAATCCATCAACAGGTGTTTCCACTCTATATCAGTTTCGTGGATGAGTATGGATTACATGAAGAACATGACGCGTTTTTCAAGCAAAATAAGCTTTCATATGTGGTATTGGATTTAGATACACAGTTTCGAAGTGGAGAGGTGAAAGTCCGTTATAAGGAATACCATCCGTGTTATACGATTACCGTTCAAAATGCGGAAGAACTGCGTCTTGTCCTGAACAAAACCTACTGGCTGGCATCGGAAAATCTGTTATATACCGTCTCGTACTCAGATAACCTGTCATTTAAGTTGGGGGAGACAAAATGGTGGCGATTGAAACTGGTTCGCCCGATTGGTGTGCTGACCATGCATCCAAACATGACCTGTTTTAAGATTGCCCACGATGGCAACGGTTTTTACCTGCTGTCAAACGATGAAAGCTATATACCAATCGAACACCTGATGACCCGGTTTCCGAAAGGGACCGTCATTTCGCAAATTAATGATGACTGGTTACTAGATGACGAAACCGATTAATCCTGGTACACGTAAAAAAAGGTTGAAACTGAAAATGGAGGAATGAGAGTGGAGCACGTTTTGTATTATCTGTGTATAGCTACCTGTACCGGAACGGTCGTGGCTTTTCTGTTTAATCGGTTGCAACCGGGCAGTCGTGTCTGGACAATTAGTATCAGCGTGACCGTTTTGTTGTTGGTCCTGGTGAGTGTAACCGCGTTGCTTGGGTGGGATGCTGCAGAGGAAAATCTGTACCGGTCCTTTGGCTTGTTAGTCATGAATATCTTTCCGCTCTGGTATGTACGAATTGAAGGGAGCAATAGGAAAACAATCGTCTGGTCGCTGACGATGGCCTTAGTCGTTTTGGTGTTCGGAATGATTTTAGGATGACATATGATAGAAGTCATACATATTCGTTAAATGGCTGTTCATATTGAAGATAAGAATGTTGATCATCTCCATCCTGCTGATGGTAGGCGGCTTTCTTCTGCTGTACGGGATCAGTACGTCATGGTAAAAAGCAAGAAAAGAGGAAATTAATGTGTGGAAAAAATTTAGAATCATCGCCAGTATACTTGGCATACTGCTGGCGGGATATTTGGCCTGGCAAATCTACATCTCGCTCTTCGCCGTAGATATCAAATACGTACCGCGAGGCGATCTATACAAGACGGTCACTTCTCCGGACGAGCGGTATACGTTACGGTTTTACCGTTCGAGCGGCGGGGCGACGACGGGATTTGCGATGCTCGGCATCATGGAAGATCAAAAAACAAAAGAACAGCGGCGTGTCTACTGGGAATATCCGTGTAGAGAGGTAAGTGTGAAATGGCGACGGGACGTTGTCATTATTAATGACACCCGCTTAAACATCTGGACCGAGGTGTATGATTTCAGATTGGATCACCCGATTTATCCAGCAAAATAGAGTTCGTGAAGGGAAGATGAAATATCCTGATGATCATACTTAGAAAGCAAATCGGCAACTTGATATATTTCTGGACCATTTATCGCGACGGCCGGACGGTTCAGGCATTTTTTGGAGTCAATGAACCATGGATGCTCGATGAAGATATCGATGAAAAAACGGAAGAACGGTTTACGTTTCGTTTTCAAGCCCGACGTCGCGTGAAGGAACTGATTGCCGAGAAGCAGGCAGACGGGTATCAACAGGAAATCACACTGGATCCGGTGCCAAGTCAAGAAGAACAGTTGACGTTTCACAAGAGGGCGACATGGTTTGCGTATGTACTTTTCGGAGCGGGATTGATTCCGCTCGTAACACCCTGGACTTTATCTCCGTACGTGATGGTCATCCTTGCAGTTCCCTTCCTCATCATGTCGACGATCGGAAAAATGCTGCCGTTTTGGGTCAAAACGATGTGCTTTATCAGTTATATCCTGATTAACATCAGTTACAGACATGTACCGGACATAAAATATCTGGACGCCGGTCTGTTACTCGTAACGGGAGTATTCCTGTGGAGCTACATGAAAAAAAGCAGACAACGTTTTAACGCGTAAGCTGACGAGGAACGGGAGGGTCAGGCATGCCGACAACATTTTTAAAGCAGTTGTTGCAAGAAAAAGAGAGTTCAGACTTCGCATCATTACGTTCCGCTTATCTTGCGAAACAACAGGGATTGCGAAACGTGTTTTTACAGCAGATGAACACCTTTATAGCGGAAGCACTTGCATGGGATGTTAAGCGGCAACGGCAGTTTACGGACGGTCTGCTGACCGCATGTGAACGGGAGGAAACAGTACAGGACTTGTTGATTCATCCGCTGAAGGAGAGGTTATTGAATCCTGTCCTGAAACAATGGATGAATGATCTGCCGGAAGACGTACGACCGTATCGGTGGTTTGGCGTCTTCTCTTTTGAAGAAGACAACCGTCTTGAGTACCTGCAGACGGCGATTGACCGCGGCGGTCGGCAGGAACAATTGGCAATCGAGACGATGATTCGTCATCTGTTGAATTGGCTATTGTATTCCTTCCATCATCTCAATCAAGATTTGTATTTAAGTGAGACGGAGGACGATGCAGAGACGCTGAAAGAAACCCGTTTGTTGATTGATCAACTCGATGATTCGGTTCAAAAGACCGAGTTCATGGAAGAATGGCAGGAACACGTACAGACGTATGAACTGTGGCTGCGATTTTTAGAAGAGGAGACGGAAGGGTTCATGGAGTGGCGGGAGCGACAAGAAAAGCAGGGAGAGAATAAACAATGAATACCCCATACGATCGATACAAGAATACGGAACTGTGGAACATGGTTTCGGAAGCGATTGACGAATTGGTTGAAAACGATGACTTGGAGGAAAGGACGACCCATGATCATATCGTCGGATACCTCTGTCAAAAAGTATCGTCTAGTCTAACGGAGAAGGGAAACTGAGGAAATGGGAATCGTGCCGGTAGGAAATCGAAAGATGATGACTCAAGCCATTAAAAAAATTATTGTCCCTGAATTGAGGAAACAAGGCTTTAAAGGAAGCTATCCACATTTCAGACGGAAACAAGATACGCATCAGGAACTCTTGATGTTTTATATTACAAAGTACAGTGAAAATTTTTATATCGAGACGGGAGTCATCCCGTTAACCGGTTATCTTAACTCTGAAGGAGACCTCATTCCTCCAAATAAAGTGACAGTCTTTTCTTTAAAAGGGAATGAACGATTTATAGTCGGGTCAGACGTTGTAGCCAATCATGATGGAATGTATTTTGTAATGAAAGGACTATCTTCTGAAGAAAAGCACGAACAACTGGCTGAAGAAGCTTTTACATATCTAAAAACGAGTGAACCGGACTGGATAGCCCGTTGCTCCGAATGGTATAAAAAATTGTATGAATCGTTTGATGAGGAAGACGCGTAAAAAGAAAATAGCCATATTTAATTCTAAGTAGAAGAAATTAATTTATTAAATACTGAGGAAATCTTCTGTTTCCGTTTGGTGTTGCCGTCCAGTTGATGGGGGATGGCCATTACAAGGTTCGCGTACGACGAGATGCGGATCAGGTCACCTGTATTTTGCTGGTCATCGGGGAACATGAAGATTTTGAAGAGGACTTCGAATAATTCAATACCAGCGATTGAAAGCGTCTCACCTAAACTTGTTGAAGTAACCATTCAAGTGAGGGTGAGATGTTTTAGTATTCATATCCGAAAAATTGATCACAGTAGATGTTAAAGAGCATTTAAAAAAACAAGCTAATGCAGAGAGGGGTAGGTCGATGAAAACAACGTATTCCTATGCAGAACTTCTGAAGTTTGACGACCCGTTTGAATATGAATTTGGTCTTCCGTTTAAAATTAACGATCTGCCCTTATCCGTGATGGAAGAGGATATTCCGGAGAGTAAAAGGAAACTGCTTGAGAAGCTGGCGGAAGGTTATTCCTTGATCATTCAAAAACCGCGGATTCCAAACGAAAAAGTGTTCGTTGCGCTTCAACTGTTGGGCGAAAATGATTTCATGAAATTGTATGCGGTAAACGAAATGGCCTTTACTGAAGCATTGTGGGATCTTTTGTATGAGAGTGAATACGACCTTCACTGGACATTCTTTCTACTAAAAGAGAGGAAAGGCGTCGTTTTCGAATTGTCCTATACGGGTGGAGGGACTCGATCTCTGACTCTCTCAGGTCTGAACGCAAATACCCTGATTCATCTACGGCTTGAAGTAGACGAAAGCGTGACCTGTCGGTGGGATTGAATAGATAGAAAAATCTCAACGATGATCCAAGGAAGAATTTAACGTTATGACCTGAGTAGTCGAACGATACAATTAATAAGTGAAGCTTTGGGTTTACAACGTACTAAGAAGAAAATTTTACGAATAAGGGAAGCCGAGGGTTAGGAGGGGTAAAAGTGGAATTTCAGAGTGGTGAATGGATTGATGTCTACCGGGAGCTGTTACCGCATGACGATTGGCAAGAGCTTGTCCGAATTCAGGTGAATCAGCATAGTTATCCTTTTGAAGTCAAGTTGTTGGAACGTCCGGTGAAACAAAACCGCAATACCTACGATTTATCAGATTGGACGGTCTTGTCGCATGTCATTATGACAGATACTTCGCAACTGAAGACATTTCTAAATCAACTCGAAATCGAACAGATAGGGATGTCAGCCGAGTCGAAGACGATTCTCAGCATTCGGAAAGACGGGAAGGAAATCGTTCGTGTCACTAACGATAATGTCTCGATGTATGGTGTCGTCTATGAAGAACTGGACGAGTCAGGTACGGAGTACGAAAACTTTTTTGATGCTGTCTTACCATATGCGACGTTCCCGGTTGAGGTCGTCTTTTGCGGCCGTGGCGTTTTAAATGATGAGGACTCGATCCATGCGATGACGTTGAACGATACAAATTGGCAAGCGGTCTTCGAAGATCGGCTCTTGCACCTGTTGAACCGAAAAGAAATCACTTCTGGATTCCTGCCAACGAATTACTCAAAGCCATCTCAACAAACGCTCGAGAACTTCATGTCAGAATTCATGTTGATGATGCCGTATAACTTCATTGTGACACGCGATGTAAATGGACGGTTTGGTATGCTCGATCATTTTTGTACCGATGGAAAGATTGCACATTTTGGAAATATAAACGATGAAGAGATAAATCCCAGTCAACACAGATAAAAAAGAAGGAGGAAGAAAAAGAGATGAGCTTAGCTTCGTATATTTGTATGGATAGGCAGATACCTGATAAGTATCTAGATTTGGATGAAGAAGATGAAACACTTCCATTTTATATAGGGCGGTGTTTTGCAGATGAAAATTGTCTATACAATGTTAAAACTTCACAGTTTCATAAATGGTATGTGTATGAGATTTCAAGTCACTGGGGCATCGAAATCGTAGAACCTTTCGATTCCGTTGTTTCAGTGAAGTCAAAAGAAAAGTTGCATTATTTATTTACGCTCATGAATGAGTTCTTAGACGAGGGGGAATCCTTTGAACTATATACATGTTGGCTTGGAGAAGAGTCCTATCCAAAAGAAAAAAGTATGACACTCTCTTTAGAACTTGAACAGCTGGAGGATATTCAGATTCCTGAAAGAACTCATATCTTAATCACAAAAACTCGTGGGAACTAAAACTGCTGATTAACAGAGATGATGATTCAAGTGATTCGCTTTCCCGTAAAGACGATGTTTGTAATGGGATGGGATGGATTGTCTCATCGTAGCTACTTCTTAAACGAAATAGATATGTCTCACTGTCAAACATAAGTGAAATTTATAGATGTAGTCCCCATCACCGTTTAGCAAACAATCCAGCGAAAGTGAGAGAAGCAACATGCAAATCTATATCGAAGAAAAACCGGATCACGCGAAAACGATCAAAGAGTACCATGTAGTGATGAAAGGACAAGACCGATTGAAAGCTATTTTTTCAGTCGAGTATTATAACGAGGACTCGAATGAATATGAAATCATCTCTGATGAGGAAGTTTTAACGCAATTATTCACGCGTTTGAATCGTTTTCCCGTCTATCTATCCTTTGGGTTGCATGAACTGACTGATTCAGAAATAGAAGATGTGATGTCTACGGTTAGGCAAAGAAAGTTATCGTATACGCAGACTTCGATTAATAAACGTGAGACTTATATGATCATTGAAGTAAATCAACCAGAAGACTTGCTTCAAGTGCTAGAGAAGTCACTTTCATTGGCTAGTTACAATGGATACTATTTGATTTCTTTGACGAATCTATTGAAATTTGAAACGCGGAGTACGAGACGGTGGTTCATCAAAAAAGAAAGACTTGTACCAGTGGTCGATATGACGGAACCGACGACGTTTTTGAAAATCGGATTTGATTTCGAGAATGTCCTGATCTTCTCAAACGAAGCATGTTTCGATGCATTAGAAAAAATAGAAGCATTCTTTCCTGAAGATGAAATCGAACAGTAGGCAGATGGATTGATTGAGAAAGAGGAGGAAAAATCATGCTGGATGTCTGTTTTGAGAAACATATGAATCACGCAAAAGTCATCAAAGATAGATACTTGTAGATCAATCAACCAGAGCGTATCGACTTCATCTATTCGATGGACGGTATTCCGGATGACGAAAAAGACAACTATCAAAGTGCCTCAAATCGAGTCTTGAAGCAATTTTTGACGCGGCTGAATCGCTTTCCGATCTTTATTATGTTCGGTGAAGGTTTTACGGATGAGGAGGTCGAACCGTTTTTTTTAAAGAACAACTTATCGTATACAAAGTTTCGACCAAACAAGCACCCTTATTATAGCGTTCAAGTGAATCATGCTAGAGAGCTTGAGCTTTTGCTAGACGAGACCTATTGGTATGCGGCTGCGAACGATTTTTACTTCCTATCCTTTACGCATCTCCTGACGTTTGAGCAGAGAATGATAAAAGAGTGGTTTTTCAAAAAAGAACGTGTCGTTCCTATCATTCATACGACGGAAGAGATGTCCTTCATTACGATTGAGCATGATTTCATGGGCTATTATCTGTTTTCGAATGAAGCCTGTTTTGATACAGAGGACAAGGTGAAAGCGTTTCTGCCTGAAGGTAACGGCATCGACTACTATGAGTAAGAGAAATCGAAATCGGCAAATCTTAAAGAAAGGGGAGATGAAAATATGTTTGGTATCAGTACAAGCTTAAAAGAAGTTCCGGAAAAAGAAAAAGATATTCTCCGTTACCCGAGTCGTGTCCACATTTTTTTGATTCAAGACTTCTCCAGCGTTTCTGAATGTTGTGATATGCTGATTCATCTTGATTCTTATGCGGATAAATTGTTTTTAGCAAGAGAAGTAAACGAGCTGATTGGAATTTGTGAACTACTTATTCAACGGTATTGTACGCCGAAGGAAGCATGGTTAGTGAATCAGGCACATTATTATCCAAACGAACCTTGGATGATCCATCAATCAAATGAGTTAATAATGGAGCTACATCAATTTTTAGAATTGCTTAAGCGAATGTGCATCGAGTCTGTATACCAGAACGCGTTGATTTGTTTTTGGGGTGACTGATTCACTAAAATGTAATCCGTTAATTAATTGCTTAAAAATCACTCTCAGGATAATCCTAGGAATAAAATCAGTCGATCTTGATAAACAGCCTGTATACACATACCTTTTAATTTTTGCAAAAAATAATGCAAATCTTGAATGAGAGGGTCTGCTGACTTCAACTTCCATGGTTCATGAGGGAAACAATGTCGATGAGAAAGAACCTCACAAATACCAAGGAGTTCAAGGACTTCAGTGGGCTTGAATAATCTTTCTTCGTATTCATCCAGTTGGATGAGTAAAGCACAGCGGTGTTTAATGACCTCAGCATCCCGATATAAAAAATTTTGTAGGCGATCGGGATAGATTAATATCTCCTCTTGATCTGAAATATCGATTAAATCGTTTCTAATTAAAAACATCTGCAAGTCCTCCTTCGTGTTTTAGTTATATGTAGGTTTCATTAGTAAATAACGGGGTGGTGCTCCAAATGATTGTTCTGCCTCAAAGTAAGCCAGTTCACCGGGAATGCAGGAAATGATGGAAGAAAAGCCAAATCCGACGGCGTGTTCAAGCGCTTCTTTCAAAGGTAATTCTTTTCCATTAATCAATTCATTCTCTGACAAACAGTAACAGGTATCCGGTGCACCATGTTGTTTTAATAAATCATAAATATCTTCATGCCACGAATTAGGTGGGGGGATTTCAATCAAGTACTCATTTTTGAGCATATTTTTATACAAATGATCCAGTCGATAAAGTGCTTGATCCCGTTTTTTAGGCGAAAACAGTTCATGGAGTACACGCTCTTGTACCCGTTTGACGAAGAATGATTTAACCAAAAGAATTTCTTGTTCTTTATTCATATCTCGGCTTCCCTTCTATTTTAAGCACTCCAGCTTAAAGATTCATTAATAGTTCAAATACTTTATGATTATTATAGCAATCCCGTATGAGAAGGAGATGAACATTTGAATTACATATCTGCAGGATATTTTCTTGTTATGCCAACACCCCGTAAAGATTATATGGATGAAAAGATTGTTCCTGAAACTGTGCTATCAGTGAGTAGTTGTCTCTGTAAGCAATATCCTGATACCAGTATCTTATGGGGAAATTCTGAAGTGAAAAAAGAACGCTATATGGATCAACTCGGTCTTTCGCTGAACACCTTTCAGTTATTCGAACAATGGATAGAAGAACATAGGAATACTGGTGATGTTTTGTTTCCCCAAGTATTTTCCGGCTTACATTCTGCGGGAGATTTTTTAAATCGTTTTTTGGTCCATCTTCCTGGTATACGCATCATCAGCATTGGATTACCTGAACGTTATAAATTGGATTTTCTTAAAGATGTAGAATTGTTTAGCAGTAAAAATCCTGAACCATATGGAGTGGAAAAAATGTTGTCACAGCACCACCCACCTGGGATAGAGGGAGCAAAAAAAGTAGGATACGAAGTTTTGGGATTTGACTCTGGCTCGTTTCATTCTTATTTGTGTAATGGATTAGAGCGTGATTTTCGTCAGCATTTTAATTTTTCACCAAATCGTTATGGGTTGATTGATTCCATAGAAGAAGCTGATCGTTATTCAGATTATTGTAATGAATTAGGCGAACAAGAGACAGAATCAGTACTATGGCTTCCTTGGGCCATTTTTGAACACAAGAAGAGCAAATAAGAATCAACGATCAATACAACTGAGGTGAAAACATGAATAAATCAATATTAATAAGATCTTTTATCGTGGCATTTGTGATTAACATATTATTATGGATTATCATAAGATTTTCAATCGATGAGTTAGTTCCTGATAAACGTATTTTATCTGCTTTTTTTTTGATCATCATTTGGTTAATATTTTTCTTGCCAATCAAGAGACTAGATGTTTATAAGAGCCAAACGATACCTTATTGGACGTTTAACCTAGCTATGACGCTTGGTATGGTTTTAATCACCATTATTTATTTTTCTGTACTTATAGTAGTATTTCCGTAAAAATATTTGAAAATGAATAAAGAAAATGTCCATAGATGAGAAAGAGGCAAAAACAGTAGTAAATCTCTCTAATGCCGGCTGTTGTTTGCAAATACGAAGAACAATCTATAGAAATCAACGGCGATTTAAAGTCTTCTTAGAAATGTTTAGAGCTGAGGTGATCCATATGAAAGTTGGTATCGAATTTGAAATACCTAATAATTTTGGTAAGTATATCAATGATATCTTAGCTCCAATTGATATAACGAAGTATAAGTGGAAACTGGATTGGATTGAAATTTACATAAAAGAAAATAGAGATATAAAGGATCACACTATCGAAAACTTAAAAGAATTTAATATTCCGGATTGTGAGGTCGTGCACGGAAGAGAATTAGAAAGAATACTGAATATCGAAGCATATTATATAATTTTTTGCGGCTTGCAGGCATTTCACGATTCTTTGCCAGTTGAAATAAATACATACAGTGAATATTTGAATAGTGATTGTATACTCTGTCTGACCATAGACGATTGTACGAATGTCATCTTGTTATGTAAGGATGTTGATTTATTAGAGCAGTTGTCTGAAAATGCTGTGCGGAATGACTTCAAAAACATTGAGTACATACTCGAAGATGATCCTCACTCCAAAAGAGTAGCAATCCCTTGAGTGTACATTTTTCGGTAGAAGCTCTATTCACTCCTATTAAAACGAGTCGCATATGGAGATTAAATCATGAATTATCTTGATCATTTAGAGAAGTAATTTGGAAGATTTACATTACGATCTCTAAACATTTAATTTGGGATTTTTTTCATTAATGAAACTTAATAAAGGAAAATATCGTATTTATTAGTAGTATAATATCTTTATCAAAATTAACTTTCTACCTAAGGAAATTGAATACATATCTTGGAGGAAACGTTCGTGATCTTACCATTCATCGGTCTTGCTGCCGGACTCTTTTTATTGATGTTAGGAACTTACTTCATCCGATGTAAGCACGCAAACAAAACACCGCTATCCGGGCATGGAGACGGGGTCGATCATGTCGATTCGTTTGTGCTCAGTCTCCTCTTATCAATTGGTGTCATCCTCTTTAGTTCATTATCCATCAGACAATACGGTTTTTTCTGCTTAGCAGGAGGAGTGCTTTTACTGTATGGTGTCAATGCAGTTTGGTAAGGAAAAGAGAAGAAACAGGAGGCTGGAATCATTCATCAGATACGGCTGAACGTCTGAAGCCGATCAATGGTATTAATTCATATAGAGCAGTGTAAAAGGAGCTACCAGCATGGTGCAATTATTAAAGCAAATCGACGATGAAGTCTATCACATCGTCTATCATCAAGAAGGACGCACATTATTCATCAGGGAAGGCGTCGCGCGGAAAGAACCAGCCTCAGATAGTGACGACATGATTGAAATTAACGAAGAGACGGCGACTGTCCGAATGCTTTTTAAAAATACGTTTGCCGCCTATCGTCAGAAAAAAGAATGGATGCGTCAAAAGATGGATGAAGGATATTTAAAATCACATTTACCCCAATCTGAGGCGATGGACTACCGTGCAGATCGGCGCAACATCAAACTGCGCCTTATGAGTGCTCTATTACTCATGCTGTGCGGATTATCGACATTGACCGGTCTGTTACCGATCTCGGGATATATTCCGCTTGTGTACTTACCTTTCTTTTATCCAATCTACATTGAAGGGAAAACAGCCCGTGCCCGCTTCTATCGTTGGTCGGGAGGCATATTCCTGTTCATACTAGCCGGCACGTCAAAAGATTATTTAGAACCATTTAATCTTTCTGCCAACGGAACCGTCTGCCTCATCGCGGGATTCATCCTCTTGCTGTACACGATTCACCAACTGAAGGAACTGACGACGAAGGAGATCACGCAACATGAAGGATAAACAAGCACCACTGATTCAATTAAAACGAGAGATCAGCCAAACCGCCGATTATTGGGTCTGTTACCGGGTGGGGCGGACGCTTTATCAGGTCTCCGTCCAGGAGCAAGCAAATGGTCAAACGAACGAAGGAGAGGTCACGACAGAACGGTTTCCATTTTATGTCGGAATGAAAAAGCGGATGCGCCAGTTGGCCGAAGAAAAAGAAGCACTCGGCTTTCGACCGTTGACAGAGGAAGAACGGGCAGCGCACGTCATCGATGAACCGGAAGAATCATCGCTTGATCCGGCCTTTTTTAAACCGGCCGTTCGTTTGGCGTGGATGCTCCTTGGACTCGGGATCCTCCTGTTCGTCCTTCCTTACGAGAGGCTAAATAATTTTGCATTCGGTTTAGGACTGTACGTCTGGTATGAAACTTTTCGTCAAGCCGGTCTACCAAAAATTTTCCGACGGTATTTTCACGGAATGTTTGGTGCATTGATGGTATTGCAGGTCCTGTCCGCTTTTGAACTGGAGCGGGAAGTACAGCCATACTACGCCACCTTATCTGTTTTTTCAGCGGTCATGTTGGTATTACTTGTCGTGCAATACCACTGGAAAGAAACAGACCAAATCGCACAGGGTGAAAGCGTTCGTATACGAAAAATCAAAGAATATACGGATTTCGAGGAATGAAACTTAAAATCCGATTCACTCAACTTTCGGAAGACTTGTGGGTTCAACAATCCTGTAAAATAAAGGTATCACATTAATCGGCATGATTCATGAACTAAATCAGTCGATCGGAAAAGGGAGCGATATCATGGACGTACAACGGAATCCTGATTTTATCTTTGAGCTTTTTTTAGTCATCTGGGCGATTGGAGCAATCGGGATTCTCTTCACCCAAGCTCGAAATAAGCGAAGTCTTAAATCCAGTCTATTGACGGGTACAGCAATCAATCTGATTTATACAGTGACGGTTTCATTGATTTGGTTTTTTGCTGTCGCAATTGATGGGGTCAGTCAGGTCTTAGTCGTTTATTTCTTCGTAAGCATTTTCCTGATTCTTGAGGTTCTTTTGTTGATTGTTCTTTTGATTGTCAAACGTAAAAAACAAACTACCTTTTAAAAGGCAAAGGAGTGAAGCATGAATCGTTACACCTAAGTCACCCATGCCGCTACACAACTATCGATTCTCGATATGAGACGACGAGCGATTGCGTTGTTAGTGAAACACGTCGTGCGTCTTGAGGAACCGAGAGCAAAGTCGAGTGTGTTGCTCCATATCGATATGTTGTATCTTGTCGGGACAGTCAAGATGCTCGAGTTCAGATGGAAACGTTTATTAATCCAACTAATCGAAAAGAAGAAAACGAATTTACTCGTTTTCTTCTTTTTCTATACATAACGAAAAAAGGAGAGACGACATGGCTAAAAAATCAATCCAAGATCATGCTTTTTTCGGAAACATCAAAAAGGTGAAGGCGTGTATCGAGCGCGGAGATGATTTGAATGCGCTCGATGAAGAAGGATCTGCCGCACTGCACTGGGCGGTCGAGGAAGGGTATGACGAAATCGTCACGCTGTTGCTTGATCATGGGGCGGACATCAACCAATACGATAAAGATGGTCTGACGCCGTTGCATCTCGCATTGTATGAAAAGCAGGGTGAAATCGCGATTCAGCTGATTGACCGCGGTGCTGCCCTTGATTTTGACGGAGACGGCTTTACGGCACTGCATTTTATCGCTGCCCGTTCCGGGAACAAACGGGTTCTCCGGCGATTACTGGAAGACCGGGCACGAGTGGATTGGCAGACAGATAGTGGAGAAGGGCATACGCCGCTGCATTATGCGGCTCAAGAAGGAAAGACAAAGAAAATTCGTATGCTGGTGGAAGCGGGAGCCGATGTCAATCGGATTGAAATGAACGGCTTTGCACCGCTCCACCAGGCGGTCGGGGAAGGGCACATCAAAGCGGTACAGGCATTATTGGCAGCAGGAGCCGACATTGAAATCGAAAATCCGTTAAATGAGAACAATACCCCGTTGATGCTTGCAAGTCAGTATGGTTTGACCGAAATCACCAAATTGTTATTGGAACACGGCGCAAATCAACAGCATCCAGACACGGAAGGGAGAACAGCACTCGACTTTGCCGTCAAGCATCGTTATCCGGAAATCATAGCTTTATTACAAACTTGAGCAGGAGGAAATCGACGTGAAGAAATGAATTGGGGTCTTGATTATTGTTCAGACGGTTTTGTTTAGTATGCTGATCATTCAACTCAATAAAATGACGGAGACGATTGCGGCTGTAGGATCAATGATTGTTACGAAAGACGGGGATCTTGCCTGGGGAGGAGGACTACCGACAACGGATTATGTCCTGTTCGGAATCTTGGTTTGCTTAGGTATTTTTCTTCTCATACCGGAAAAGAAAATAAAGCGATAATCCATATGAATTCTGTTCAACAACGGCATCCGGACATGATAAACTGAAGGTGTGGAATATATTTACTTATTTCCTTGGAATTGAAAATGACTGAAGTACAATCGACATAAAAAAAGGACGTGAACGTATGAAAAAGGTAACAGTTCGTAAAGCAATGGCGAGTACGCTTGTAACGGCTCTTGTATTGACGGGAGTCGGAGTAAACAGCAATGCAGCAGATGCGGCGACCAAGACGACGCAAGTCGCGAAGAAAAAATTCGACTACAAAAAGTATCGCGCCAAACAAACGAAAGTCGTAGCATCATACGGCAGCACACTCTTCCATATGGGGAATCTGGGCGGAATCAAAGTACCGGAATACATCACGGATTCTGTGTACCGCGCCAAAGTGGAAGCGAATAACAAAAAATCAAAACAGTATATGACGGACCGTAAGAAGGCACGAAAAGAAGCGGAAGCCCTGAAAAAGCTGATTAAAGAAGTGAACACGCAGAAGGAAAGAAAGGCTGCGGACAAGCGGATTGATGCTTTGAAAAAAGAAACCATTCGTTTGACGAAGGCGGAAAAGGTGTTGACCAAAGAAGGACAGGCTCTGTACAAAGTAATCGTTGACTACGAAAGTAAGCAGATCAAGTTATTTGAAGGTCAATACGGATCCATTACAAAAGCCTTAACGGTTCTCGACTATAAGGACTACGCCAATCGTTTGAAAACCTACCTGGATGCCAATAACTTCAGTGCAGACGACAAAATCGAAATCATGGATCAAGTATATGATCGGCTTCTGTATGCTCGTGAAGACTCATCGGAAATCGTCGGAGACAAACGCGGTGCAATCAGACTGCTGGTTTACGCCGGTAAATTTGAAGAAGCGAATCAACTGTTTGTGAATACAAAAGAAACAATCCTGGTTGAAGAAAACGCGAAATTAGATGCGTTATACACAAAAATCATTGGAGTCTACATGACGAAAAAGTAAAAAAACAGCATGATTTTACGACAAAAAGCATCCTTTTTAGGTGCTTTTTTTATTTATTTTACTTTTTTTATTTATTTTAATGGAAACGATTTTCGCGAAAAATTAAGGTTCATTTTTTTAAATTGGTCAGTCCATTTTCGTTATTTTTCAAGCAAATAAACGAAAATCAGAAGAAAAGGAAGCACCTCAATCCCTTAATTATGCAAGCGATTGCATACCCATTCTATTAAAGAGTCATCATAAACAAATCATATTTCTTGCAAAAAACTAGTTTTTATTTCATGAGTTTTATGTAAAAATAGAGAACAACAAACTGATAGAATTTTTAGAAAAATGAACGAACTGACTATCCGTCTTTTTTTTGGATAGAAGAGAGAGAAATCGTCGTTTTTCAAATTCTAAATAACTTATTTTTTGTAAGCCTGGAGGGGAACGTATGAAATTGTTGAAGATGTGGAACCAAATCAGTTTAGTGAAACAAATCGCGATCGGCTTGATTCTGGGTATTGTTTTAGCTGTCTCGATTCCTGAAGTAGCGAAATCTTTGACCATCTTTGGGACACTATTTGTTTCCTCACTGAAGGCAGTCGCGCCTATTTTGGTATTTTTCCTGGTCATGGCTTCGATTGTGCAACATAAAAAGGGTCAGCAGACGAACATGAAGTCAATCATCTTTTTATATCTACTCGGTACGTTCTTAGCGGGAGCAATTGCTGTCGTCGTCAGCTTCCTGTTCCCAGTCACGATCACGCTGACGGAGAGTACAGAAGAATTGACTGCGCCGGGGAATGCGATCGAAGTCCTCAAGACGCTCGTCTTGAACATGGTCGACAATCCGGTTAATGCGTTAGTCCAAGCAAACTACATCGGAATTCTGACGTGGGCGATCATCTTAGGTCTAGCATTAAAAAATGCATCGGATACGACGAAGACCTTCATCTCGAATTTCTCAGATGCGCTTGCGAAAATGGTCGGTTGGATCATTAAACTTGCTCCTCTTGGGATCATGGGGCTTGTCATTGGTTCGATTACGGAGAACGGTCTTAAATCTCTACTCGATTATGTGAGTTTATTAGCATTACTCATCGGTACGATGCTTGTAGTCGCACTCATTGTCAATCCATTAATTGTTTATATCAACCTTCGTCAAAATCCGTATCCTCTTGTCTTCAAGTGTCTCCGTGAGAGTGGGATTACGGCATTCTTTACGCGAAGCTCGGCTGCTAACATTCCCGTCAATATGGAATTATCTAAGAAGCTTGGACTCGATAAAGAGACATATGGCATCTCGATTCCGCTTGGCGCAACGATCAACATGGCTGGAGCGGCGATCACGATTTCCGTCTTAACGCTTGCTGCGGTAAACACGCTTGGCATTCAAGTTGATCTTCCGACAGCAATCATTTTAAGCGTTTTGGCTGCGGTCTGTGCTTGCGGAGCTTCCGGTGTCGCTGGTGGGTCGCTCCTCTTGATTCCGCTCGCATGTAGCTTGTTTGGTATTCCGAACGACGTGGCAATGCAAGTCGTCGCTGTCGGTTTCGTCATCGGAGTGTTACAAGATTCATTTGAAACCGCATTGAACTCTTCTACGGATGTACTGTTTACAGCGACAGCTGAATTCAGAAAACGTTTGAAAGAAGGCGAGCAACTGTCGATTAATCGACAGTTAATGGACGAAGAGGCTGTTGAAAAAGTCGTCAACAGCTGATCTGTTTACAGCAAATATTGTTTCGCTCACAAAGAGGTGAAAGGCATCCCGAATAACGAGATGCCTTTCATCTTTTTTCGTTATAATTGGTCTGAGCAAAAGCAGGGAGTGAATCATGTGATTCACTCCCTGCTTGTTGTTATATGGAGTTACTTCCCAGGCTTCGTCTTATAGAAGCTGTAGAAGACGCTAATCAAGATGACGAGGACGATCGTTCCAAGTGACATCCAGATTGGCATTTTATAGACATCACCGAGAATCATCTTCGCCCCGATGAAGACAAGCATGAAGCTGAGACCGTGTTTCAGGTAGTAGAAGCGATCAATCAGGTTCGCAAGGACGAAGTAGAGACTACGGAGTCCAAGGATTGCCATAATGTTTGCGTAGAAGATGATGAACGGATCACGCGAGTATGCAAAGCTTGCTGCGACCGAGTCGACGGCGAAGACGATATCTGAAATTTCGATAAAGATGAGCGCGATCAGTAACGGTGTGAAGAACAATTTACCGTTGATCCGTTGCGTAAACTTACCGGACGAGATGTCTTGTGTGATCGGCAATCGTTTTTCAAGCCAACGGACCGTTTTGTTCTCTTCAAGCGACGTTTCCTGGCCGATGTTCTTAAACATCATATAACCGGTGTAAACAAGAAACGCCCCGAAGATGTAGTAGACCCAAGCGAAGTTGTCAAGAAGCGAAACCCCTGCGACGATGAAGATGACACGGAAGAAGATGGCACCAAGAATTCCCCAGAATAAGACTTTGTGCTGATACTTTAACGGAATCGCAAAGTAAGCAAAGACGAGTGAGAAAACAAAGACGTTATCAATCGCAAGTGCCTTCTCGATGAAATAAACGCTCGTGTATTCAATGGCAGCGTCGCTGCCTTGCGCATAGAATAACCAACCGCCAAAGGCGACGGCGAGTCCGATCCAGACGAACGTCCAGGTCCAAGCTTCTCGAAGCGAGACCTCATGGGCTTTCCTGTGAAATACGCCAAGGTCCAGTGCGAGCATGATGAAGACGATCGCTAAAAATACAATCAATAGTGTCAACAGCGCTTCCTCCTTTTAAATGGTGTTCTGTTTATACTTTGATTATAAGTTCATAAGAACTCAAAGTAAAGCGTTAAGTGTGCTGTTTTTTTAGACATAACACATTTATCACGTTTTCACTTTATAATTCAACATAACAGGAGAAGGAGTTGATTAGATGAAACAACAGAGTGCGATCAACAAAACCGCTTGGGAATACCGGGCCTATGAATTTTGGAATCAACGTGACGGGGCGCCATCTGACAAGGCAAAAGAAATCATGGCTCATCCGAAAGCAAGTCTTAAGAAACATCAGGACTATTTTCAGGAAGTGACCGGCAAACGGATTGCCAACCTGTGCGGATCAAATGGTCGCAAGGCGGTTCCGCTCGCACTGCTGGGTGCGGACGTCACCGTTTTTGATATCTCGGAAGATAATCGCCGGTATGCACTCGAGCTTGCTTCATGTGCCAAGACAAAGATCGAGTATGTCGTCGGTGATATTTACGAAATAGATTTGAAGCGGTATCGCAACCAGTTTGACGTCTTGTATCTTGAAGGCGGGATTCTGCATTATTTTCATGACCTTAAGGCGTTCACGGCCATATTGTTTACCTTGCTCAAACCGGGCGGAAAATTGATTTTGAGTGACTATCATCCGATCAAACATTGTATCAACGAGGAGTCACACTACATCCCGCGTTATTTTAATCAGGATACATATGAAGAGAACATTGCGTACCAATCGCATTTTGATCCGACTGAACAAGCGGATTTTCCGAAAGTGCTATTGCGGCACTATACGATGAGTGAGATCGTGAACACCGTCATCATCAGCGGCTTCACGCTTGCGCAACTGGACGAACATCGGGGGTGGAACGGCGAAAACATCCCGTGGGAATTTACAGTTGTTGCGACAAGATAAAACCCAGCCTCCGCTTACGGATGCCGGGTTTGTTTTTCGATGGCGTTAAAGATGGGCTGCAAACTCTCACCGATCGGTGTCAGGCAATCAATGGTTGCCGGTCGTTCGACAACTCCGCGTTACTCGAGTTGTGTCAGACAAACGGTCAACTCATGCATGGAATGTCGTGATCCGGCAGCTGTCAGTTGTTCGAATGAACAAGGAGCCTGCAACAACACCCGGATGATCTGCATCTCGAACACGGTTCCGAGAATCCGGACCGTATAGTCAAGTGCACGTAAATCAGACGTCGTGTTATAGGCGTTCGAGACGACGGGAGACCGCAGTCAAAATGACGGCCAGAATGACCATGATGCCTCCGACCCACGGCGTGTGGACGAGTCCGATCGTGTCGGCGACGAGTCCGCCGATCGTTGCACCAAGAGCGATCCCGATGTTAAAGGCGGAAATGTTTAAAGCGGACGCGACATCAACGGCAGCCGGGACATATTTTTCCGCCAACTGGACGATATAAAGCTGGAGGCCCGGGACATTCATGAAGGCGAGCAGCCCCATCAAAATGATCCCGATGATCCCGGCGACTTTAAACGGAATCATGAACGACAAGGCAATCATGACGATGGCGTGGAGAAGGAACATATAAAGCAGCGCTTTGATCGGGTTACCGTTGGCGAGTTTTCCGCCGACCGCGTTGCCGATCGCGACGGCAATGCCGTACACGAGCAGGATGATGCTGATCAGGCTTGGACTGATTTTCGTGACGTCCTGCATGATCGGCGTCAAGTAGGTGAAGGCGACGAATGTTCCGCCGTAACCCAGTGCCGTGATCAGGAAACCGAGCATCAAGCGTCCGTTCGTCAACAGTTTAAACATGTCGGAAAACTTCGCCGGTGGAGATTGTTTCAAGTCTTTTGGAATCAAGAAGAAACTGGCGATGATTGAAACAAGACCTAATGCGGCAACGGCGAAGAACGTCGCGCGCCAGCCGAATGCTTGACCGATGAACGTACCGAGCGGGACACCCGTGACGGTTGCGACCGTCAGTCCGGTGAACATCAAGGCGATGGCACTGGCTTTTTTATCCGCTGGTACGAGCTGAACGGCGATTGTTGCGCCGATCGAGAAGAAGACACCATGTGAGAAGGCGGTGATAAAGCGGGCGACGATCAACAGTTCAAAACTCGGAGCGACGGCAGAGACGAGATTACCGGCGATAAAGACGACCATCAACGCCATGAGCAACGTTTTCCGGTTCATCCGGTTCGTCAAAGCAGTCAAAATCGGAGCACCGACAGCGACACCGATGGCATAACCGGAGATGATCAGACCGGCCAGAGTGATACCGATGTTTAAGTCGCCGGCGATGGCTGCGAGTAAGCCGACCGGGACAAATTCCGTTGTTCCGATTCCGAAAGCGCTAATAGCAAGTGCGAGCAGGGCGAGGCGACCGTTTTGCGGGACCTGTTCCTGTTCGGCACGCGTGTTTAATTGATTCATGATGATTCCTCCTAAAGTGAGATGGATGATGAAAGTAAATGACGGAAGTCTTCCCAAACGACCGGGCCCGGTTCGCATTGAATGATGAGAAAACGTTTCTGCGTGATTCCATCATAGAGTGGGAAAAATATTTGCGGAAGTACGTACTTTTAAGTACTATAGGCACTAAAAAGTACCTTACCCCTGTCAACTGAAGCAATGGACGAAGGTGACTTGTACTTTCCGCTGACAGTTGTTATCATAAACCCATCAAATTCACTTGAGAAGTACGCACTTTCAAGTGCGATAGGCACTAAAAAGTACCTGTCCCGCTGTACTTCAAGAATCGAAAGGACGAATCAGCATGGCCTACAATATTCCGGTCGAAGCGACCCTGCAAGTCATCGGAGGCAAATGGAAAGTCGTCATCATGTGTCATCTCATCAAAGGCGAACGCCGGACGAGTGAGTTGAAGAAACTGATGCCGAACATCACGCAAAAAATGTTGACGCAACAACTGCGCGAGCTTGAACAGGACGGTGTCATCATCCGGACCGTCTATGAGCAGGTGCCGCCGAAAGTCATCTACTCCTTATCCGAATACGGTTGGTCGTTGCGCCCGATCTTAGACGCGATGTGTGCCTGGGGCGAAGGACATATCGACTTGACGGGCGAGGAAGTCGTGTCTTCTTGAATGCAATTAATAGGAAACAAAGACCACATCGGGTTGGATGTGGTCTTTGCAGACTGAAGACAAAGTAGCGGTTTTTCTCTTGATCGAGAAGAATCGCTTTTTTGTTCGCTTCGAATCGTTTTCCTGGGACAAGCATCGCCGCCGC
>NZ_MOLV01000016.1 GCF_001870785.1 Exiguobacterium sp. KRL4 | reverse complement strand
TTCTGTTTGCTGGCCGGGGAATGGGGTTGTGTCTGTGTCAGGGGTGTGTGTGTAGTGTGTGTGGCGTTGCTGTGGTATGTGTGTTAGTTTGTGGTGCTGGGGATTGGGAGTAACGGTCGTTCTGTTAAGCCGGGCCGTCCGACAGGATGGCGAAGTTTTTGAGTCCGACGTCGACGCCGACAGATGAACCGGTTTTCGGCAGTTCGTTGATCTCCTGCTCGACGAGCAGGGAAACGAAGTATTTTCCTGAAGCGTTACGTCGGATCGTGGCGTTCAAGATACGGCCTGTGACCTGTTTCGAGTGGGCGAAACGAACCCATTTCAGCTTCGGAAGTTTGAGCTTGTTGCATCCAATCGAGACTTCAGGAAGCTGGTTTTTGCCTTGGATGTTGGTCTTGTACGACTGGACGGGATGGCGCTTGGACTTGAAACGAGGGCGTTCGTTCTGCTTCTTGAAGAAGCGGTCAAACGCATCGGCAAGGTGTTTGACGCTGATCTGAACAGATGTACTATCCACTTCCTTCAACCAGTCGAACTGCCGCTTCAACAAAGGAATTTCTTTGGAACAAGAACCGTAGGACAGTCCTTTTCCAGTGGTCTTGTACGTTTCATCCCACTTCGCCAGGAAGTGGTTGAAGATGAAGCGCGAACACCCGATCGTCTTCGCGATCAGGATTTCCTGCTCTTTTGTGGGGTAGATTTTGAATTTGTAGGCCTTGTGCTTCAACAAAATTTTTCACCTCCTTCAAAAGGAGTATACCCGAAAGGTAGGCTGGCGATTCATCTCCCACTTTCACTTCGTTTAGAAGTGGGAGTATTCTCGCCTAATTTTGATAAAAAATTAAACATGAACGTCCGGACGCAATATATGTTGCATCCGGACGTTTTTTTGTTTTACAGAGCTTAAACTGGACCATGAAAAATGAAGCTGTTGAGATTTTGATTTTAGTTTTGTTACGAACGTTGTCATATAAAAAAGTTGAAATAGAAAGTTAAACCTCGATTTGATGTAAAAAGGACTAAAAACTGAAAAAAATGAGTCTTTTGTAATATAAAAGTAACAATGACGTCATCTTTTTGTGGTCTATATGTAACGGCACGGCTCCATTTTGTCATGTATATTAATGTAAGTTACAAAACAGGGACAATTATGGAGGAGAGATTACATGATGATGAAACGAATACTCGCTAGTGTTTTAGCAGTCTTGTTAGCACTCAGTTCGTTTGCAGGTCTTCAAGCGGAAGCTGCAGCCAAAAAAAATGTCAAGTCGTCGGTCAATAGCCTAGTTGTTCGTCAGAAAGCAACAACAGCGTCTAAGAAACTTGGTCTTCTATATAAGAATCAAACATTACCGTACAAAGCGAAAACGGGAAACTGGTACAAAGTCAGTTACAAAGGCAAAACAGCTTATCTCAGCGCGCGTTACTCAAAAGTCGTTTCAGGGTCTTCTTCGAAGAAACAATCGACCGGCGGATGGAAAACACTCACGAACGTAAGTGCAACGGCCTATACACCATATGATCCAGGCAGCGGCAATTTAACAGCCATTGGTTGGAACATCAAGAGTTCGAAAAAGAAAGTCGTCGCGGTTGATCCACGCGTCATTCCACTTCGTTCAACAGTCAAAGTGTATTACAAAGGGAAATTAAAAGGGACCTACACAGCAGCAGATACGGGCGGTGCCATCAAAGGCAAGAAGCTCGATATCCTCTACTACTCACGTTCAGAGGCTTTTAACTGGGGTCGTCGTAACGTCACCGTGAAATTCAAATAATCAAGTCAGGTCTATTGCACATCGGTGTAATAGACCTTTTTTTGTACAAAAAAACACTCCACCCAAAAGTGAAGTGCTGAATAAAGTAATGAGTTCGATTAAAGACGGACAATCAAGACATCACATTTAGCGTAACGCGTAATGCTTTCAGAGACACTACCGATAAAGAATCGCTCAACGGCATTTAAACCGGTCGCACCACAAATGATTAGGTCGACATTGTGATTCGGTGCGAGTTTTTTGGCGATCGTCACTTTAGGAGAGCCGTATTCGATGGCGACTTCGACATCTTTGACGCCTCGTTCTTGAGCCGTTTTGACATACTCGTCAAGCAGTTCTTTTGCATAGGACTCGGCGCGTTCTGTAATCGTCCGGTCATAGGCTTCGACGGTCGCGAAAGTCCGTGTATCAATGACATGAGCGATGACGAGTTTGGCATCGTTTCGAAGTGATACGTCAATCGCCGTTTCAAAAGCTCGTTCTGCCTCTTTTGAACCGTCGACTGCTACTAAAATGTTATGATATACAATTGCCATCCTGTATCCATCCCTTCGTATTCGTCTGATTCTTACACCCTTATCATACCATTCCCTGAAATGGAAGGTGAGGAACATTTAGACGGTTTTAAAAATTGTTCTTCGACAACGGAACCCGTAAGATAAAGAAAGACGAAAGGAGGCGATGCCACGATGAGGCACGCATTGATTACAGCAGGAACAAAAGGTCTGGGTGAGATGGTCACACGTCGTTTGCTCGAAGAAGGATGGTACGTCACAGCCCTTCATCGCTCGCAACCGACGTTTGAACATGAACGATTGAATCTGATTAAAGCGGATGTGACGAAACAAGAGGAGTTACTCGAAGCAGTCGAGCGGGCAATGTCTCAGTATGGGCGCATCGATGCCTTGATCTTAAATGCTGGACCGTACATCTTTGAGCGGAAGTCGCTTGTCGATTATTCGGATCAGGAGTGGAATGAAGTCGTAACGGGAAATTTGACGGCCAGTTTTTGGCTATTGCGAAAAATTCTTCCGATTATGCGGAAGCAACACTACGGACGGATCGTTACATACGGGTTTCCGGAGAGTGCATCAGCACCAGGGTGGATTGACCGGGCAGCATTTGCAGCCGCTAAAAGTGGGATGGTCAGTCTGACGAAAAGTGTAGCGCTTGAGGAAGCGGGGAACGGCATCACCGTCAATATGATCAATCCGGGTAATATCGTCGGTGACAATAAATCGAAGCGGATCGATCAAGCGACGGCAGACGATCAGACGCCGGTCGGACGGACGGGGGTAGGCGAGGATATCGCCCGAGCCATCTCGTTTTTATTGGCTGAAGATTCCAGTCTGATCACAGGTGCAATCCTTGATGTCACAGGCGGCGTCAACGTCGTCCATCAATCGCGTCATTGAGTTTAGGAGAAAGATTCGAAGATATGACAACAGGGTCCATTCCGTTATTTCCGGAATGGACCCTGTTGTTTACTGGACTGACTGAGATGGAAGGGACTGCAGATGTTTTGGAGATTGATTTAACGCTTCCGGTCCGTTTTCCGTAAGATGAATATCATCTTCGATCCGGACTCCGCCGACGTTTGGAACATAAATGCCCGGTTCGAGCGTATAGACGATGCCGGCTTCAGCCGTCAACAGATTGTTTGATGCAAGTGACGGGAATTCGTGGACGTCAATTCCAAGACCATGTCCGACACGGTGTGTAAAGTACTCGCCGTATCCTGCCGTCTCGATGACGTCCCGAGCGGCTTTATCGAGTGTACCGAGCGTTACACCGACACGACTTGCTTCGGTTGCGGCTTCGAGTGCTCCAAGGACAGTATTGTAGATCGTTTTCTGTTCTTCGTTCGCTTCTCCATAAACGAAGGTCCGTGTGATATCGGAACAATATCCTTTCCACACGACACCGAGATCAAACAGGACGAAATCCCCCTCTTCGATGACGCGGTCGCCAGGGACACCGTGTGGGTCAGCACTGTTTGCACCAAATAAGACTAATGTATCAAACGACATCTCGCGGACGCCCTTCTTTTTCATCTCAAATTCGATTTCCGCAATGACTTCCATTTCCGTGACACCGGGGCGGATCGCTTGTTTACCGATTTCAATCGCTTGATCCGCTAAATCAGCTGCTTCACGCATAATTTCGATTTCTTGTGGATCTTTTTTCAGTCGCAATGCTTGAAGCTGCTGACCGATATCAAGGATCGCCGCGTTTTCTTGGCGGGACTCCAGTTCCTTGAAACGGCTGAATGTCATATGTTCGCCTTCGATTCCGATCCGATTATTCGAGACCGCAAACGTTTCAAGGACTTGACTGATTTTATCAAACGGATTTTCGTGGTCGGCATACGTTACGACTTCTCCGTCCCAAGGACTCGCTGAAACGATATTCGCTTCGAGTGCCGGGCAGAAGAGGGCACGTTTCCCGTTTGCATCAACGATGACCGCCATGACGCGTTCGTGTGGTTCAGCGTAGACACCTGAAAAATAGAAAACACCGGCTTTTGACGTAATCAACGCGACGTCAATTCCTGATTCTTGTAATACACGACTGATTTGATTTGTCCGTTCTAACATGTCGTTACCACCTCTCGTTTCTTGTCACATTTCAGTATACCATCGTTGAAACGTGAAAACATTTCTTGCAAATTGGACTAGTACACTTTTCATTCTTTAGAGTAGTACAGTATAATGACAGAAGAGTAGAATATAGGAAAAGAAGGGATACAGCATGCCTACGAAACATGAACAGATCATCCGGCACATTGAGGATCTCGATGTGGGCGTCAAAATATCCGTCCGGCAAATCGCGAAGGATTTAACGGTATCCGAAGGTACGGCATACCGTGCCATTAAAGAAGCAGAGAACTTAGGATTCGTTTCGACGATTGAACGTGTCGGGACGATTCGGATCAAAAAAAAGCAAAAAGAGAACATTGAAAAACTGACATTCGCAGAAGTCGTCAACATTGTGGATGGACAAGTCCTCGGAGGCAGAGATGGTCTTCATAAAACATTGACGAAGTTCGTTATCGGGGCGATGAAGCTAGAAGCAATGATGCGGTATATCGATGTCGATAGTCTCGTCATCATCGGGAACCGAGAAAAAGCGCATGAACTCGTGTTAGAAGCAGGGGCTGCGGTCTTGATCACCGGTGGTTTTGATACGACGGAAGAGGCGAAGAAGCTGGCTGACGAAATGGAATTGCCTATCATTTCGACCTCGTATGATACGTTTACCGTCGCGACGATGATCAACCGGGCGATTTATGACCGGTTGATCAAAAAGGAAATCTTACTCGTTTCGGATATCTTGATTCCGTTACATGATACCTTTTACTTGCAAACGAACGATCCGATTGCCAGATGGCATGAATTAAATGAACAGACGAAACATAACCGGTATCCGGTCATCGACGAGCAGATGAAAGTCGTCGGCGTCGTGACAGCGAAAGATATCATCGATCGTCCACATGACTGGCCGGTCGAAAAGGTCATGACACGCCATCCGATTACGGTCGGAATTCGGACAAGCGTGACGAACTCCGCCCATCAGATGGTTTGGGAAGGCATCGAGATGTTACCGGTCATTGATCAATACGGACGTCTGCTTGGCATCATCAGTCGACAAGATGTCTTAAAAGCCTTGCAACTCGCGAATCGACAACCGCAAGTCGGGGAAACGTTTGATGATTTGATTACGGGACAAATCAAGGCGGCGGAAGATGCAAGAGGACCGTATCTCTCACTCGAAGTCTCTCCGCAGATGACGAACTTCATGGGGACCGCTTCAAGTGGTGTCTTGACGACATTGCTCGTCGAGGGGGCAACGCGGATGTTACGGCACATGAAAAAAGGTGATCTCGTCATCGAAAACGTCAGTATTTATTTCATTAAACCGGTTCAAATCGAAAGTACGATCACGATTCGAGCGAATGTGTTTGATGTCGGACGTAAATTCGGAAAAGTCGACGTCGAGATGTATCAAGGGACACAAATCGTCGCCAAAGCACTCGTGACGTCGCAACTGATTGATCGGTAAGAAAAAACATAGAGGTTGGTCGGATGGAAATCAAAAAAAGACGGTCGTGACCGTCTTTTTTACGACTGTTCTGTCTGTTCCATTTCCCGGATGACATACGGATAGATTTTTTTGTAACGGATGAATCCGGCAATGAAAGAAGCGACCCCGATGACGATGAGAATCGAACAAACGATTTTCCCCGTCATCGTCGTTAATCCGTCACCAGAAACAAACTGATTGACGGCAAACAGAATGACAAACAAGCTGAGCCAGATGCTCGATTGGGTATTAAATAAAAATTTCCGGTTCGTGCTTTTCGTATGAAAGGCACGCCGTTTGGCAAGTAAATAACCCCCAAGGGACAAGACGATTAACAGAATGAGAACAAACTGCATATGGATGACCTCCTTTTCTTTCTATATCTGTTTGTATCATATCAATATTTAGAGGAGCTGTGCACTGTGAAAGAACAAATCAGACAATTGATTGAACAAGCATCGACGATCATCATCCACCGCCATGAACGTCCAGACCCGGACGCGCTCGGAAGTCAGTTCGGTTTACAGGTCGTTCTACAAAGTCGTTTTCCTGAAAAAAAAATAAAAGCTGTCGGTGAAATGGCGACTTCACTTGCCTTCATGGGGACACTAGATGTTGTCGGAGCGACAGACTATCAAGAAGCGCTGGTGATCGTATTGGATACCGCGAATCAAGGGCGAATCGACGGGAAGGAAGCACTCAGTGGTCGACAGACGATTAAAATTGACCACCATCCGGATGAAGATCCGTATGCAGACGTCCAACTCGTCGATACGACGGTCAGTTCGACTTCAGAACTGTTGGTTCATTTGTTAAATGAGTGGAGATATCCGATTCCAGCGGCGGCAGCGATTCAGTTCTATGCCGGAATCGTCGGAGATACAGGACGTTTTCAATTCAGAGGAACGACAAGTCGGACGTTTTCCGTCGCGGCGCAACTTTTGGATACAGGAATCGATACGGATTGGCTGTACCGGAACATGTATCAAACGGAGCTCGCAGCACTGCAACTACAAGGGTATGTCTTACAACATATTCAATTGACGGAAGCGGGTGTCGGATACGTCGTGTTGACGCAAGAGACGCTTGCGATGTTCGATGCGACTGTCGAACAGGCGTCACTTCTTGTCAACAGTTTTGCTGGTCTGAAAGGGTTGAAAACATGGGCACTTTTCCTAGAGACAGAGAAAGAAGTCCGTGTGCGCCTACGTTCGAAAGGTCCGGTCATCAATGAAATTGCAAAAGAATTTAATGGCGGTGGTCATCCGATGGCATCAGGTGCGACGATTAAAGACTTGACGGAGGTCGAGCATGTCATATCTCGTCTGAATGAAGTGGCAGGAGCTTTCCACTTCGAATAAGGTTCTGCTTCGAATCAAAAGAGGCTGCTCGCTAGAATCCAGTGTCGGATCCATGGCGAACAGCCTTTTTAGCATCAGTTGGTTGAAGCCTCTTCTTGGGGGATGAACCAAGTTCCCCGTTCTGTATGATCTTCGATGACGTTCAATTCAAGTTCCTTTACGGACTTACGGATTTTTTCAGCGATTTCTTCGGTTTCGGTAAAGGCGGTCACACCTAACTTTAGTTGTTCAACTTTTTCACGAGCGATTTGGCTACGGTTTAAAATCATGGCAAACTCTCCTTCCGTGCAAGTCATGACGATCTTCTTTTATTGTAGCGAATAATTGATGGGATGGCGAGACTCAGGGGCAGCTAGATATGAAACTTCTGAAAACGTTTTAAATATAGAGGAATGATAACCAAATGAGGATGGAGGAAGCAGCATGATCCAACTAAATGTCCGGACGGCATATAGTCCTTTACAAAGTACGATTCGGATGGATCGTTATCTCGATGAAGTGATGCAACGTGGGATGCCTGCAGTAGCCATCTGTGAAACAGCTCTGACCGGTGTCCCGGCGTTCATCGCTGGCTGTCAGCAACGAGCATTGATTCCGATTATCGGGTTCGAGCAAACGGTAGAGACGGAGGAGCTGACGATCCTTTGGTATGCGAAAACAAGTCGTGGCTTAAAAACACTGTATCAAATCGCGAGTCAGATGCCGGTTGAGGACTGTTCTGATCTCATCGCGATTTTGCAACCAAAACGACAAGCCCCAGAGGATGAAGCGCGCTTGCGGCGTCTCATCGCACAGTGGATCGGTTTGACACAACAGGCAACAGTTTATTTAGGGGTGAAATCCGTCCGTTCGACCGTCGAACGGGATAGTCGCGAGCAGTACCGTCAAGCGGCCTACGCACTTGGCATCGAGACGATTCCGATTGATCCCGTACGTTACTTATACCGAGAGGGAGCAGAAGCTTATCAAGCGTTACGGGCCATTGACGAAGGGACGACGTTGCAGGAACAGAAAATCAACCGAATGGCATACTTTAAGTCTGGCGAAGAATTACACGAGCAGTTTTCTGAACGAGAATTAGCGTTAGTGAAACAGTGGGGTGCCTCACAAGAGACGTTGACGTTACCGTTTCAATCGCGGCCGTTGCCTCGGGTGACGGAAAACTCCGATCAAACATTAAAGAAATTAGCGTACGACGGGTTACTCGCTCATGGACGAGTCGATGCGATCGCGACGGAACGGTTACGGTATGAACTGGAAGTCATCGAAAAGACGGGATTTGCGGACTATTTCCTGATCGTGGAAGATTTAGTTCGTCATGCGAAAACCAAAGGGATTCGGGTCGGACCGGGCCGGGGATCGGCTGCCGGTTCACTCGTCAGCTATGCGTTAGGAATTACGACAGTCGATCCTATCAAATATGGCTTATTATTTGAGAGATTCTTGAACCCAGAACGGGTCTCGATGCCCGATATCGACATTGATATCGAAGACGAACGACGGGAAGAAGTTCTCGACTATCTGGTCGAACGGTATGGTCGACAGCATGTCGGGCAAATCGGAACACTCTCGACGCTTGGAGCGAAAGCAGCACTGCGTGATGTGGCCCGTGTACTCGAGTTCTCAAAAGATGAAACGGATGCCGCTGCGAAGCAATTAGGCAAGGCGACGACGTTGCAGGGACTTGAACAAAAAGCCTCACTTTATCGGTGGTTCTCAGGTAGCGAGAAACGTCGCCAACTCTTGCAGCTCGCTCAAGCGATTGAAGGGTTACCGCGGCAACGTTCGATTCATGCAGCGGGTGTCGTCATCGGATCGGATGAATTGATCGAGACAACACCGGTTGATCGAAACACAAGCGACCGTTTCGTCACACAATATTTAATGAAGGCACTCGAACAACAAGGATTGCTGAAAATCGATTTACTCGGGTTACGAAACTTAACCCGTCTCCGGCAGATGGAACAATTGATTCAGCATACGTATCCTGATTTTTCCGTCGAACAGATACCGGAAGAAGACAAGGCGGCGTTACGACTGTTTTCAAAAGGAGAGACCGATCAAATTTTTCAGTTCGAATCCGCTGGGATGAAACAGACATTACGGGAAGTCAAACCAACCCGTTTTGAAGACCTGGTCGCGACGATGTCACTGTTTCGCCCGGGGCCGATGAAGTTCATTGATCTTTACGCAAAACGTAAAGCAGGTCAACCGTACCAAATGGTCCATCCGATTCTTGAGGACGTCTTAAAGTCGACGTATGGTGTCATCGTCTACCAAGAACAGATCATGGAAATCACCCGCCGCGTCGCCGGATTTACGTTGGCACAAGCCGATCTGTTGCGCCGGGCCATTTCAAAGAAAAGTAGTCAATCGGTCGAGGACGAAAAAAAACGATTTATAGAAGGCGCATTAGAAAACGGTTTTGAGTTGACGATTGCCGAGACATTATATGATCAAATCGAGCGGTTTGCCGGGTATGGATTTAACCGGAGCCATGCCGTGGCCTATACAAAAATCAGCTATGCGTTAGGATACATGAAGGCACATTACCCGCAAATCTTTTCCCTGATATCAATTGATCAACCGGAACGTCTCGTTCGTGTCATGCGCGAAAAACGATTACCGGTATTCCCGCCCGACATTTGGATATCGGACTACCGCTCGACGTTAGAAGGCAAAGGCATTCGTCTCGGAATCCAAACACTGCGAGGCATCACGGAAAAGGATTTTCAGACGTTACGAGAAGCCGCAAAATCCGCGCAAACCATCACACAATTGTTGACGGCAGTAGGATGGGGGAAAAAGGAGCGCTCTAAAATCGAATTGCTGTTATATAGCGGTGCACTCGATCGAGCCACACACGGGGATCGGGGACTCTCGGAACAAGAAGTCCTCGACTATTTTACGATGGCATCCAATACGTTATTACCAGATGAACTGGCTAGTCTTGGACGAAGAAAGACGATCGTAAACACGAATCGGACTGCAACGGACTGGGCAAGACTCGAACGAGAGTCGCTCGGATTCTGGTTGACGTATTCACCTTTGATGACGGCGATGAAACCGCAAGTCGAGACGACACATTTTCAAGCGATCTCTCTTGAATCGGAGCATACGAACTATTTAGTCTGCTACATCGAACAGATGCGTGAGTTTAAAACAAAACGGGCACAAACGATGGCCGTCATTCAAGCAGTCGACGGATATACGACGGAAGAAGTCGTCATTTTTCCGAAGCAGTATGAGGCATTCAAACGATCCTTGTACGTCGGGAACGTCTTATTGATCGAGGTGAAGGCGCAAGAACGTGAAGGGAACCGTCAATTCGTCCTGGAACGATTACGTCCTTTAGGGCAGGATGTGTTATTCATTAAACTGCAGTCTAAAAATGAACTGGCTGTGCTTGAACGGATGTTAGAGACGATGCCTGGTGACATTCCGGTTGTCGTCCGTTATGCGGATACAAACGAAACAAAGGCGTTACCAGGACTCTATGCTGTCCAACAGGAAGAGGAATTATTGGCACAACTCCGGATCCAGTTTGGGGAAACGAACATCATCCTTAAAAATGTCCCCCGTTCGAACTAGTAGTAGGTAATAAGATTTGTTATAATAAGGGGTAATTGGTCTGACCAATACCGCCGGATTTAGAAGATGACGCATGCGTCAGGAAGGTGGTGTCGTACAAATGGAAAAGAAGCGCAATGCTTTTGAAATGAACATTTCAGCAATCAAAACGATGATCGAACAGGATGGTTTTGTACCAGGAGATCGGATTCCGTCCGAACGTGAATTAGCGGAGCGACTTTCAATCAGTCGTCCCTCCGTCCGAGAAGCACTCCGGACATTAGCCTATCTCGGAATCATCGAGACAAGACACGGAGGAGGCAGTTTTCTCTTGAACCGTGACGACCATACCTACATTCAGATCATCGCACAATTTTTAGTGACCGGCGATTCGAAATTTGAAGATTTGGCAGGGACACTTCGTTTGCTTGAACAATCAGTTTTCGTTCAACGTACGGACTGGTCCATCCTTGAAGCGTACATCGATTCCGATGCCGCTTTTCGAGAGGCGCTGATCAGTACCGTCGACAATGACTTATTCGAACGGATTTGGCGACAGGTGAATGCCTTTTATCAAAGTTTTGGTCAAGGGGAGCTCTATACGCGAGCGGAACGGGAAGCTTTTCTAAAACGCTCGTAGGAACCACAAGGGGGAACTAACGTGCAAGCATTTTTTCGCAAACCTAAAAAATTTGTCACTTTGACGTCAAAAGAACAACGGGTCGACGTACCCGTCGGTTTGATGACAAAATGTCCAAAGTGCAAACTGATTCAATATACGAAACAACTGGAAGCCAATTTAAAGGTCTGTGCATGCGGATACCATCATCCATTAACGGCACATGAACGTTTTCATCAACTGTTTGATGAAGGAACGGTGACACATTTTGAATTGCCGGCCGTCAAAGCCGATCCACTCCAGTTTGAAGGGTATCCGGATAAAGTAAAGGGTGATCAATTACGAACTGGACTCGATGAAGCCATCGTATGCGGGGTCGGGGAAGTGAACGGGTATCCGCTTGTTGCCTGCGTCATGGATGCACGTTTTCGGATGGGCTCAATGGGAGCAGCAGTCGGAACGGCCATTGCAGAAGCGGTCCGGTATGCGACGAAAAACCGTTTACCTGTCACCATTTTTTCAGCATCAGGCGGAGCGCGGATGCAAGAAGGGATGGTCAGTCTGATGCAGATGGCAAAATCAAGTTTGTTTTTAAAACAGCATTCGGATGCAGGATTACTCTATGTTTCTTGTATGACCCATCCGACGACAGGTGGAGTCTCGGCAAGTTTTGCGATGCTAGGAGATTTTAACATCGCGGAACCCGGGGCGCTGATTGGTTTTGCCGGTCGGAGAATCATTGAACAAACGATTCGTGAAAAGTTGCCGGAAGACTTCCAAACGTCAGAGTTCTTACTGCAGGCGGGACAACTTGATGATGTCGTATCGCGACACGACTTGAAAACCTACTACACACGTATTCTGATGATGCACTCGGAGGGAGCAAACCATGCAACCATTTGACCAACCAGTAATCGCATTACGCGAAAAAATACTAGAACTGCACGATATGGCGGAAACACAAGGTCTTGATTTTAAAGAAGAACTGAATTTATTAGAAGAACGGTTACGTCGATTAGAACTCGATATTTATGGGAATATGAAAGCGTGGAACCGTGTTCAGTTGGCACGTCATCCAGAACGTCCGACGACACTCGATTATGTTCGTCTGATTTGTGAGGACTTTATTGAATTACACGGTGACCGACACGGGTACGATGATGCAGCGATCGTCGGTGGTATCGCGATGTTTAATGGGCAAGCGGTTACCATCATCGGTCATCAGCGGGGAAAAGACACAAAAGAAAATATTCGGAGGAACTTCGGGATGCCACATCCGGAAGGGTACCGAAAAGCACTACGATTGATGCAACAAGCGGTCAAGTTCAACCGCCCGATCATCACGTTCATCGATACGAAAGGGGCTTACCCAGGTCGAGCGGCAGAAGAGCGTGGCCAAAGTGAGGCGATCGCTAAAAATCTGTTTGAAATGGCAGGGATGCCAGTCCCGATCATCTCGATTGTCATCGGTGAGGGGGGGTCAGGTGGAGCGCTTGGTATCGGTGTATGTGATCAGCTTCTGATGCTAGAAAATTCGACATACTCCGTCATTTCACCGGAAGGCGCCGCCGCTCTTTTATGGAAAGATGCATCCCTTGCGGAAAAGGCGGCGGAATCGATGCAAATCACGGCACCGGATTTACTTCGTCTTGGAATCGCTGATGGAATCATTCCAGAAGTCATTGGGGGAGCCCATTTAGATGTTTCATTACAGGCGGATAAAGTGAAATCTGTTATAGAACAAAAGCTTGCATTTCTTGTCCAATTGACACCGGAACAGTTAATCGAGAAGCGCACAGAAAAATATCACCAAATTGGCACATAACATACATGTAATCGCTATCATGATTGGCAATCCTTATTTCGTGATAGGCTGAACAAACTGCTGTCGAAAGTTTATGCAATCTGACCTGTTGTAAAACAACAAAACTACGTGCTATTTTAGACTAAGATTAATGGAGAGGTGATTAACGTGAGTTTGAAACGGATTGCTGTTTTAACAAGTGGTGGTGACGCACCCGGCATGAATGCCGCAGTGCGTGCTGTAACACGTAAGGCGATTTTTCATGGACTAGAAGTATTTGGTGTCTATAACGGATATCAAGGTTTGATCAATGGAGATCTCGTTCAATTGAACTTAGGTTCAGTTGGAGACATCATTCAACGAGGAGGAACGTTCTTACGTTCTGCCCGTTGCCCAGAGTTCCGGACCGAAGAAGGGCGCGCGAAAGCGGTCGTCAATCTCAAGAAATTTGAAATCGATGCACTTGTCGTCGTAGGTGGTGACGGGTCTTATCGTGGTGCCCAAAAACTGACGGGTTTAGGATTCCCAACGATTGGACTTCCAGGAACCATCGATAATGATATTCCAGGGACGGATTTCACCATTGGTTTTGATACGGCATTAAACACAGCACTTGAAGCGATTGACAAGATTCGTGATACAGCGTCTTCACATGAGCGGACGTATGTCATCGAAGTCATGGGTCGCGATGCCGGTGATATCGCATTGTATGCCGGACTAGCAGGTGGAGCAGAATCGATTTTAGTTCCAGAGCGTCCTGAAGATTTAAAAGAAGTATTGAATCGAATTCAAAGTGGTGTCAATCGGGGTAAAAAACACTCGATCGTCATCGTGGCAGAAGGCGCGGGTCGTGCGCAAGATGTGGGCGACGAAATCGCGAAAGAAACGGGTCTTGATACACGTGTTACCGTATTAGGTCATGTTCAGCGTGGTGGCGCACCAACTGCAGCCGACCGCGTGTTAGCTAGCCGGATGGGGGCATACGCAATCGACATCTTACTAGAAGGTAAGCAAGGTCGTGTCGTTGGTGTCCGTGGTGGGAAAATGATTGATCTCGACATCGATGAAGCGTTAGATGAGAACAAACATGAACTGGATCTTGAAATCTTAGAGTTGTCGAAACAACTATCGATTTAAGGTTTTTCAGCATCAGTTGAATTTAGGATAGGTTTGTTGGCATTGTTCTTAAACAAGTAGCCAAACATTGTAGGAGGTTTATGGAATATGCGTAGAACTAAAATTGTATGTACGATTGGACCGGCGTCAGAAAAACTTCTTCCAGAAATGATTGAAGCAGGTATGAACGTTGCACGTCTCAACTTCTCACACGGTGACTATGAAGAGCACGGTGCACGTATTACGGATATCCGTCGTGCAGCAGAAGAAGCGAATAAATTAGTGACGATTCTTTTAGACACAAAAGGTCCTGAAATTCGGACGCATACGTTTGAAGAAGGAAAAGCGCTTCTCGTTCGCGATAAGCAAGTCATCGTCGTCAGCGGTGACGCAAACGAAATCGTCGGAACAGCAGATAAATTCTCTGTGACGTATGACGGTTTATATGATGATGTCGAAGTTGGTTCGATGATCATGTTAGACGATGGATTAATCGGACTTCGTGTCGCGGAGAAACTTGACAACCGCGAACTCCTTTGCGACATCGAAAACGAAGGAATCATCAAGACGAAAAAAGGGGTTAACTTACCGAACGTAAAAGTTAACTTACCTGCCTTGACAAATAAAGATATCGCCGACATCGAATTCGGAATCAAAAACGACATCGATTTGATTGCTGCTTCATTCGTTCGTCGTGCGTCTGATGTCGTCGCAATCCGTCAATTACTCGAAAAACACAATGCGAGCCACATCAAGATCTTCCCGAAAATCGAAAACCAAGAGGGTGTCGACAACATCGAAGAAATCATCGCGATTTCAGACGGTTTGATGGTCGCGCGTGGTGATCTTGGAATCGAGATTCCGACAGAAGAAGTGACACCAACACAAAAAGACCTTATCAAAATCTGTAATGACTACGGTAAACCAGTCATCACAGCAACACAGATGCTTGACTCGATGCAACGTTTCCCACGTCCAACACGTGCGGAAGCATCAGACGTCGCAAACGCGATTCTTGATGGAACAGATGCGATTATGCTTTCAGGTGAAACAGCAGCTGGAGATTACCCGATCGAATCAGTTCAAATGATGCATACGATCGCGAAGCGGACAGAAAAAATGCTCGACTACAAAATGCTCTTAAAAGATCGTCAAACACGTAGCGAACATACGGTGACGGATGCGATCGCTCAAGCGGTTACACACACAGCGATCAACTTGGATGCAAAAGCGATTTTGACACCAACACAGTCTGGTTATACAGCTGCGCGGATCTCAAAATACCGTCCTGAACCAAACATCGTTGCAGTGACACCAAGCGCACGTGTTGCTCGTCAATTGAACATCGTTTGGGGTGTTTATCCAATCGTCGTCGATCACCTGTCGGACAACACGGATGAGATGCTGACGCTTGCTGCTGATACAGCAAAAGAAGCAGGATTCGTCACAGATGGTGACCTCGTCGTCATCTCAGCCGGTATCCCAGCTCTTACAGCAGGTACAACGAACATGCTGAAAATTCACATCGTCGGTAAAGAGATCGCAATCGGTCGTGGCATCGGTGAACGTGGCATCGTTGGCGAAGTCGTCATCGCACATACAGCAGAAGAAGCAAACGCAAAAGCGAAACCAGGGATGATTCTTGTTACGAACTCAACAGATCGTGACATGATGCCTGCAATCGAGCTTGCGGCTGCAATGGTTACAGTAGATGGTGGATTAACAAGCCACGCTGGCATTGTAGGACCATCACTCGGTAAGCCGGTTATCGTCGGTGTCGAAAACGCCTTGACACTCTTCACAGATGGTCAACGTATTTCAATTGATCCGTTAACAGGCAAATTGTACAACGCATAATCAATGGGACGGACGTGGCCGAGAGCCATGTCCGTTTTTTTTTCGAATAGGGGGATTCACATGGAAGCCTATCTGTTTTTGATTGGTCTTGTATTGATTGGTGTCATTGCTCAAAATAAATCCTTGATCATTGCAGCGGCCTTTTTATTGATCATTAAGGCGATCGGTTTAGACAGCCGCCTGTTTCCTTCCTTACAGGCGAAGGGAATTACCTGGGGGGTCACCTTGATCACAGCGGCCATTCTGGTACCGATTGCAACCGGTGATATCGGATTTAAAGAATTGTTGAATAGTATTCGCGGGCACATCGGCATCATTTCTTTTCTGGCTGGAATTTTCGTCGCCATCATCGCCGCACACGGTGTCGGACTGATGAAGGAAGATCCACTGGTCACGACGGCACTGCTTGCCGGAACGATTCTGGCGGTCGGACTGTTTCAAGGTGTTCCGGTTGGACCGTTGATTGGAGCTGGGATTGCGGCGCTTGTCATCGGAATGTGGGACATCATCGTCAAGGTAATCAGCGGTTAAGTCTGTGAATGGCATGACATTGAATTAATTTTTTGATAATAGTATGCAAGTTCGTTCACTTTTTGGTTAATTTTGTTTATACTAAGGACAGAAACAAGATGGTCTATTCAAGAGCAAACGGTTCGACGTGGGGAACGACTCTTGCGTAGACGTCTTTTTTTCAATACGGAAATGAAAGCGTTTTAAATTTCTGGGGGAAAAAAAGGGGGATTTTTGTATGACACAAACAAAAGGTTTAGAAGGAATCGTCGCGACAGCATCGAAGATCAGTTCGATTATCGATGGTCAATTGACGTATGGCGGCTATACAATTGATGATTTGGCGGAGCACGCCTCATTTGAAGAAGTGGTCTTTTTACTTTGGAATGACCGCTTACCAAAAGAAGAGGAACTGAAGCAACTATCAGAAGCATTGATTTCTGAAGCAACCGTTGCCCCGGCAGTACTTGAGACATTAAAAGTGGCACCAAAAACTGCAAATGCGATGTCTGCTATCCGAACTGCCTTGTCACAACTGGCATTATATGATGAGTCTGCAGAAGATATGTCGACGGAGGCGAACTACGCTAAAGCCATCAAACTCCAAGCGCAAATCGCGACACTCGTAACAGCGTATGCTCGTATCAAAAAAGGACAAGAGCCGATTGCACCGAAAACGGGACTCTCTTATGCGGCAAACTTCCTCTATATGCTAACAGGTGAAGAACCAACTGAAGTGGCAGAAAAAGCGTTTAATCAGGCGCTTGTCCTGCACGCCGATCACGAACTGAATGCATCGACGTTTACGGCGCGTGTTTGTGTCGCAACGCTATCAGATATCTATTCTGGTGTGACAGCAGCAATGGGCGCACTCAAAGGTCCACTTCACGGTGGAGCGAACGAAGCGGTCATGAAAATGTTGGTTGAAATTGATTCGGTTGAAAAGGTTGACGAGTATGTTCATAATAAACTTAAGAACAAGGAAAAAATCATGGGCTTCGGTCACCGTGTCTACAAGGACGGCGACCCACGTGCGAAGCATCTCCAAGAGATGAGCCGTCAGTTGACTGCGCAAATCGGAGAACCGAAATGGTACGAGATGTCAGTCAAGATTGACCAAATCGTCCAATCGGAAAAAGGATTGAAACCAAACGTTGATTTCTATTCCGCTTCTACGTACCATGCACTTGGACTTGATACGGAATTGTTTACACCGATCTTTGCCGTCAGTCGGATGTCAGGTTGGTTAGCGCACATTTTAGAGCAGTATAGCGACAACCGTCTCATTCGTCCACGCGCCGATTATATTGGTGAAACACACCGGACATACGTGTCCATGAACGAACGTTAAAAAAACGGAGAGGAGCAATCCTCTCCTGCTTTTTGATGACATCAATCATATTCAAGGGGGATTTTACAAATGGCTACAATTCATGGCGAAAACATCACGGTAACAAACGGGACTCTTAACGTACCAAATGCTCCAATCATTCCTTTCATCATCGGTGATGGCACTGGACCTGATATCTGGAATGCTGCAGTCCGTGTCTTCGACGCTGCTGTCGAAAAAGCATACAACGGCGAGAAGAAAATTGAGTGGAAAGAAGTCTACGCTGGAGAAAAAGCCTTCAATAAAACAAGCAACTGGCTTCCGGAAGAAACGCTTGATCTCATCCGCGAACACATCATCGCAATCAAAGGACCACTTACGACACCAGTCGGCGGCGGAATCCGTTCGTTAAACGTTGCGCTTCGTCAAGAACTTGATTTGTACACATGCCTTCGTCCGGTCCGTTACTTCACAGGTGTTCCTTCACCGGTCAAACGCCCAGAAGATACAGACATGGTCATCTTCCGCGAAAATACGGAAGACATCTATGCAGGAATCGAATATGCATCAGGCAGTGAAGAAGCACAAAAATTACTTAACTTCCTTCAAACAGAGATGGGTGTCAATAAAATCCGTTTCCCTGAAACGTCTGGTCTTGGCATCAAGCCAATCTCAAAAGAAGGAACAGAACGTCTTGTGCGTGCAGCGATTGAATACGCTCTTGAAAACAAACGTACTTCATTGACGCTTGTCCATAAAGGGAACATCATGAAGTTCACAGAAGGTGCTTTCAAAAACTGGGGCTATGAACTCGCAGAGCGTGAGTACGCAGAACACGTTTTCACATGGAACCAGTATGATCGCATTAAAGACGAAGAAGGTGCTGACGCAGCGAACAAAGCTCAGTCTGAAGCAGAAGCAGCTGGCAAGTTGATTGTGAAAGATTCGATCGCAGATATCTTCTTACAACAAATCTTGACGCGTCCAAAAGAATTTGATGTCGTCGCAACAATGAACCTAAATGGTGATTACATCTCTGATGCCCTTGCAGCACAAGTCGGCGGTATCGGAATCGCACCTGGAGCAAACATCAACTACATGACAGGACATGCGATCTTCGAAGCGACGCACGGTACAGCACCGAAGTATGCAGGACTTGATAAAGTCAACCCGTCATCCGTCATTCTCTCAGGAGAAATGATGTTCCGTCACTTGGGCTGGAATGAAGCAGCAGACTTAATCGTCCAATCGATGGAAAAATCAATCGAAGAAAAAGTCGTCACATATGACTTCGCGCGTCTGATGGACGGTGCAACAGAAGTGAAATGTTCTGAATTTGCGGATGAACTCATCAAGAATATGTAATTGAATCTTGAGTAGGGGGACTGGACAATGAATCGACGGAAAAAGATTTCGGTCATCGGTAGCGGATTCACAGGGGCGACGACAGCACTGTACCTCGCTCAAAAAGAGTTAGGGGATATTGTGCTCGTCGATATGCCACAGCAGGAAAACGCAACGAAAGGGAAAGCGCTCGACATGCAGGAGACCGCACCCATCCAAGGGTTTGATGCTTGGATTAAAGGGACATCGGATTATCGAGACATCGAAGGCTCTGACATTGTGGTCATTACGGCCGGCATTGCCAGAAAACCGGGGATGAGTCGCGAGGATCTTGTCAGCACGAATGCGAACGTCATGAAGGCCGTCACAAAAGAAATTGTGACCCATGCACCGGAATCCATTATCATCGTGTTGACGAACCCTGTCGATGCGATGACCTATACCGTCTTTCAAGCGTCCGGTTTTCCGAAAGAACGGGTCATCGGTCAATCTGGTGTGTTAGACACCGCCCGGTTCCGAACGTTTGTCGCGATGGAACTGAACGTATCCGTCAAGGATATTTCCGGTTTCGTGCTCGGTGGGCACGGAGACGATATGGTTCCCTTGTTACGTTATTCTTATGCAGGCGGCATTCCGCTCGAGAAGTTGATCCCGCCAGACCGATTGTCTACGATCGTTGAGCGGACACGTAAAGGTGGCGGAGAAATCGTTCAGTTGCTCGGTAACGGTTCTGCCTATTATGCACCGGCAGCTGCAATTGTCGAGATGGTCGAAGCCATCCTGAAGGATCAGCGGCGCATCTTACCGGCGATTGCTTATCTCAAAGGCGAATACGGGTATCAGGAATTGTGCTTAGGTGTTCCAACGATCATAGGTGGAAATGGTGTAGAACAAGTATTAGAACTTGAGCTCACACCCGAAGAAAAACAAGCCCTAGACCGTTCTGTTTCGACTGTCCGTTCTGTTCTTGAACTTCTTTAACAACGTATTGTTCTCTAAATTTATTGTGGGAAAAGGTGAGTCCGATTAGTTTTCGGGCTTACCTTTTTTTATTTTTTACCAAGGTGTGGCGAGGCCGTTGCGTAAATAAGTCCCCTTCTCGAAATCTCTCTTTTTGTAAAAAAATATACCATAAATGCTGATTATTTGGGGTAAACGAATAAAGTACGCTATTTTTGAAAAATCAAAGGGGGAACCACCATGCGCGCTGTCACTTATCAAGGTACAAAAAATGTCGAAGTGAAAGATGTTCAGGATCCGTCGATTGAGAAAAGTGATGATATCATCGTCAAGATTACGTCTACTGCTATCTGTGGGTCAGATTTGCACATCTATCAAGGGAATATGCCGGCGAAAAAGGATTATGTCATTGGACATGAACCGATGGGAATCGTAGAAGAAGTGGGTCCTGACGTGACGAAGGTCAAGCGGGGCGACCGGGTTGTCTTACCGTTCAATGTCGCGTGTGGTCATTGTTTCTATTGTGATCATGATATGGAGAGTCAGTGTGATAATTCCAATGGGAACCCTCATGTCGATACAGGCGGGTATTTTGGATTTACGGAAGAGTTCGGCGGGCATCCCGGTGGACAAGCAGAGTACTTAAAAGTCCCGTTTGGAAACTTCATGCCGCTCGTCGTTCCTGAGTCATGTGAACTGGAAGACGAAGCGTTGTTGTTTTTGTCAGATGTTATCCCGACGGCGTACTGGAGCGTCATCAATTCAGGGGTCAAGAAAGGAGATACCGTCGTTGTCTTAGGATCAGGACCTGTTGGGTTGATGACACAGAAATTCGCCTGGATGCAAGGGGCAAAACGGGTCATTGCTGTGGATGAACAAGTGTATCGTCTGAATCATGCGAAGATGACGAATCGGGTCGAGACTGTCAACTTACAAGATCACCAAGAAACCGGACAGTATTTGAAAGAACTGACACAGGGCGGGGCGGACGTCGTCATTGATTGTGTCGGATTTGATGGGAAGATGTCTGCGCTTGAAAAAGTTGAACAAAAGATTGGATTACAAGGTGGGACATTGAGTGCCATCAATATTGCGAAAGACGCTGTCCGGAAATTCGGAACGGTCCAACTGACAGGAGTCTATGCTAAAAAATACAATCAATTCCCGCTCGGGGATTTCTTCACCCGAAACATCACGTTGAAAATGGGGCAGGCACCGGTCGTTCATCTGATGCCGGAATTGTTCCAAAAAATCATCAATCAAGAATTTGATCCAACCGATATCATCACCCACAAAATTGATTTGGAGCAAGCTGCTCATGCGTATCAAACGTTTAATGACCATGCGGACGGTTGTATCAAAGTCATTTTAAAACCATAACGAAACCAGCAAAAAGACCGCTTCCGACATTCGAAGCGGTCTGTCTTTTGTATGAGTAGATCTCATCTGGTTTGTCCGGTGAGGTGCATAGATTAAAAGAATAAGACGGGCCACAGGAAACCAACCGCTAAGCCAAGTAAAAGACCAACGAAGACCTGAAACTCGGTATGCCCAACCAATTCGTTGAGTAACGGTGTTTCGTGACGGATTCCTTTAAAGTAATCATTTAGAAGCTTGGCTTGTAAACCAACTGCTTGCCGGACTCCGGTTGCATCATACATGATGATGACGGCGAAAATCGTAGCGAGCGCAAACAGTGATGAATCAAACCCTTCTTGAAAACCAATTACGACAGCCAGTGCGACGACAGTCGAACTATGTGAACTAGGCATGCCGCCTGAGGCAAACATAATTTCAAGATCAAATTTCTTGGTCTTAATTAGACCGGTAACGAGTTTTGCGGCTTGGGCAATAAACCAAGCGGTGATTGCTGCAAGTAACGGGTTGTTCCATTCCATATTCATTCCTCCACATTCAATGACGATATGTTACTGTTTCCCGAATTTTTCGGTTTCAACACGGGAAACTACTGGAAGAACATGTCCGACCTTAAAGATTATGTAAAGAAACGACAGAAAGATTTGTGGTTTAGTAGCGAAAGTCGTTAAGATGAAGACAGAAGAAGTGGATTCCACGGAATTCCTCATTCAAAGATGAAACGCGCTGAGGAGGCCAACTGTTTTGAAAGATAAAATAATCGTTGTTGATGATGAACTCTCAATCGCCACGCTTTTAAAATTTAATTTAGAGCAAGCCGGTTTTATCGTTGAAACCGCACATGATGGCATGACAGGTCTGAAATTAGCCGAAAAACAAGATGCCGCTTTAATCGTACTCGATCTGATGTTGCCGGAACTCGATGGGCTAGAAGTCTGTAAACGATTACGTCAACAAAAAATTAACACACCGATCTTGATGCTGACAGCAAAAGATGATGAATTTGATAAAGTACTTGGACTTGAACTCGGAGCCGATGATTATTTGACGAAGCCGTTCAGTCCACGAGAAGTCGTTGCGCGCGTCAAGGCGATTCTACGCCGGATGAATCAACAGTCTGTCGTAGAAGAGGTCACGGATGGAACCATCCTGATTGGGGATGTCAAAATCGTACCCGATAACTATGAAGCGTTTAAGGCGGACGAACGACTGGAATTGACACCAAAAGAATTTGAGTTACTGGTGTATCTCGCTAAAAACAAAGGCCGTGTCTTGACGCGTGATCAACTATTGTCCGCCATCTGGAACTATGACTTTGTTGGGGATACGCGCATCGTGGATGTCCATATCAGTCATGTCCGCGAAAAAATCGAACCGAACACGAAAAAACCGATTTATATCAAAACGATTCGTGGACTGGGTTATAAGATGGAGGAGCCGAAAGCGGAATGAGTAAATACCGCAAACGATTTATCCTGAAAATGTTGTCCTTCATCAGTTTGGTCTTGGTCGCCTTAGGATTTTTACTCGGTCAGTCGTTTAAGGAATTTTATGTCAACAATGAAAAGGAAAAGTTGACGGACGAGACGGTTCTTGTTGAGACGATTTTGCGTGACCGGACGGTACCGGAAATGGCTGCTTATGTAGACAAGTTATACGCAGAATCGAATTTCGACATGATTTTATTTAATGGTCGTGGTGAAATCATTGCCGGGACACCGGTTGATGTGACGAAGCTAAATGTCCGTGCCATCAACTTCTCTGCTATTCCTGGTGAAGGGACGTTTGAGTCAAAAACCGATGAGACGAGTCTTCAATATACAAAACCAGTCATGACTGCGGATGGTAGTGAAGTTTATATCAGTTTCATCCGTTATACAAAAGATTTGAATTTGATTTATTCAAGAATCTGGACCGTCATCATCTTATCGTTACTCGCTTCTTTATCTGTCATCTTCTTTTCCGTCTACCGGGCGACCAAACGTTTTCTCCGTCCGATTGCAGAAGCGACTGAAGTGTTGTATGAACTCTCACACGGAAATTATAAGTCTCGCGTTTATGAATTGACATCTCCAGACGAATCGCGTGACCTCGGAAAATCAATCAATCTACTGGCGCGAAATTTAGAAAATGCTTCTTCCGGAGAGGCGATGCAACGGGCAAGACTCGAGTCGCTGATTGAATACATGGGTGCCGGTCTGATGTTGATTGATGAGAAAGGCTACGTGTTACTCGTCAATCGGACGTACCGGGAAATGTTTAATATCCATGACAAATCGAACGGTCAACTCTATTACCGGGTGCTACCGAATGAAAAAATGAGCCAAGTGATTGAAGACGTCTACTTGACGGAAAAACCGAATCGGAAACAATCGAGTGTCCGTTTCGGATTAAACAGTCGGACCTTCATGGTCAGTGCCGCACCGATTTTCGGGAAAAACGGACGTGTCCAAGGGACGACGGTCGTCTTTAACGACATTACGGAAATCAAAAAACTGGAACAGATGCGTAAAGACTTTGTGGCGAACGTCAGTCATGAGCTGAAGACACCGTTGACGTCGATCAAAGGATTTGCGGAAACCTTGTTAGACGGGGCACAGGACGTCCCGGAAATTCGGGAACAGTTCTTAAACATCATTCATGATGAATCAGAACGAATGCAGACGCTGGTCGAGGATCTACTTGAATTATCTCGTCTTGAACAGGATAACTACCAGCTCGAGACGGCGATTGTTGATGTGACGAGTTTGCTCCGCGAAACGGAAACCTTACTGCGACACAAAGCAGCCGAGAAACAGATGACGATTCATCTTGAGACGGAAGAAGAAGTGTTCATCCGTGCCGATTTAAACCGTTTGAAACAAGTTGTCGTCAATCTCGTCGCCAATGCGTTGAACTACACGCCAAATGGCGGGAACGTCTGGATTAGTCTGGAAGATGGCGAGGAAACGGTGATGTTGCGGATCAAAGATGACGGAATCGGCATTCATCCGAAGGAAACGCAACGGATCTTCGAACGGTTTTATCGGGTCGACAAAGCGCGGAGTCGAAATTCAGGTGGAACGGGTCTCGGACTCGCGATCGTCAAACACATCATCGATCTCCATCACGGAACGATTGACGTCGAGTCAGAAGAAAACGAGGGGACAACCTTTACGATACGTTTACCGAAAAAGGGATAATGGTTCATATTCTCTTTACAGAATAATCGTATGCTAAAAGTACCTTCTTCATCATCTGTGTCCCGACTGGATCAGCTCCCATGTCGAGAGGCACAAAGGCGATCGGCATTTTAGCCGGTCGTCTTTTTTTGTCGGCTTTTTAGCGAACAAATGTGTGTAGAGTGATACAATAAGGACAGAAAATCTTCCAAAGGGGCGTAGATGATGGAAAACAAATTGTTATTGATTGATGGAAACTCGCTAACGTATCGTGCTTTTTTTGCTTTGCCGCCGATGACGGACGCACAAGGACGTAATACGAATGCCGCATACGGTTTTACGATGATGCTGTTAAAACTACTTGAAGAGGAACAGCCGACACATATGCTTGTGGCGTTTGATGCTTCGAGCGAAACGTTCCGACACGATGTCTATCAGGAATACAAAGGGAGTCGGGAAAAGACACCTTCTGAGCTTCGTGAACAATTTCCGATTGTCCGGGATATTTGTGAAGCCTTAGGGATTCAAATGATGGAACTTCATCGGTACGAGGCAGATGATTTAATCGGGACACTCGCGCAGACGATGCCGGCTGACCGCATCCGGATCGTGACGGGAGATAAGGATTTACTGCAACTCGTGACCGATCAAGTCGAGGTGTTAATCACTAAACGTGGGATTACAGACGTCCTCTGTATGACAGAAGAATTATTTGCCGAGACGTACGGCGGTTTGAAACCGATGCAGATGATCGATCTGAAAGGATTGATGGGAGATAAGTCCGATAACATCCCAGGGGTGCCGGGAATCGGTGAAAAAACCGCCATCAAACTGATTTCTGCCTATGGGTCGGTCGAAGGGTTATATGAACATGTCGAAGACTTAAAAGGAAAACAAAAAGAAAAAGTCGTCGCCAATGAAGAGTTGGCGCGCCTCTCGAAAGAACTCGCGACGATTAAGCTGGATGTCCCGCTTGATGTTACGCTGGATGATTTAAAAATCAGTGAGGTCGATACACAGATTCCCTATTCGTTGTTTCAATCGCTTGGTTTTAAATCATTGACGAACCGGTTTGCACCGGTCGTCGAAGAAGCAGACAAGGAACAATTAAACGTCAAGACAATCTCATCCCTCCCGCTTGATGTCAAAGACGCCGTCCTTGTCGTCGAACAATTACGGGAAGATTACATGGAAGAAGATATCATTGGATTTGGTATCGCGACGCCGGATCAAATTTATGTTGCTTCATCTGAACTCGTCAATGATCCGGCATTTCGTGATTGGATTGAGTCCGAACATCAAAAAATCTGTCTTGATGCGAAACAGGTTGCTTTTGCCTTACGTAAACACGGGCTGACATTAACGGCATTCGATGACTTGTTACTCGCCGGTTATTTATTGAATCTGAGCGGAGGGACGACACTTGCTTCGATTGCCGGCCATTACATGCTGATGGCACCGAATGAAGAAGCTGTCCTAGGTAAGGGGGCAAAACGTCTTGCGCCGACGGACGACCTGTTACATCCTTATTTAGCAGAGAAGGCACGGATGATTGAATTGCTGTTCCCGAAAGTAGTCGAAGAACTGAAGGCGAATCAACAATTTGAATTGTATGAGACGTTAGAACGTCCGTTATCTGGTGTCCTTGCCGAGATGGAATGGACCGGCATCCGGGTTGACGTCGCGACGCTGCAGGAAATGCAACAGGACCTTGGAGGACGTCTACATGATTTAGAACAACTGATCTACGGGGAAGTCGGAGAAGCGTTTAATATCAACTCACCGAAACAACTGGGTGTCATCCTGTTTGAAAAACTCGAGTTGCCGGCGTTCAAAAAAACAAAGACGGGGTATTCGACAGCAGCGGATGTGTTAGAAAAACTGCGCCCCTTACATCCGGTCATCGATCATATTATGTTGTACCGGGAATTACAAAAGCTGCAATCGACGTATGTCGAAGGGCTGCAAAAAGTGATCAAGGAAGATGGGAAAATCCATACACGTTTTGCCCAAACGATTGCTCAGACAGGGCGCCTCAGTTCAGTGAACCCGAACTTACAAAACATTCCGGTTCGGATTGAAGAGGGACGGAAGATTCGCAAAGCATTTGTCCCAAGCGAACCGGGTTGGTCCTTGTACGCGGCGGATTATTCGCAAATCGAATTACGCGTCATGGCACATATGTCCGAAGATAAGACACTGGTCCAGGCGTTTTTGGATGATGCCGATATCCACACGCAGACTGCAAGTAGTGTGTTTGGTGTCGAATCGAACGATGTCACAGGTAATATGCGTCGTCAGGCGAAGGCGGTCAACTTCGGAATCATTTATGGCATCAGCGATTATGGTTTGTCGCAGAATTTGAATATCTCGCGTAAGGAAGCCCAAGAGTTCATCGACCGTTATTTTGAATTGTTCCCACAAATCAAGCTGTTCATGGATGCGGCCATCGAGAAGGCACGGATGAACGGATTTGTCGAAACGTTGATGAATCGTCGGCGCAACATTCCGGACATCAACTCGAAAAACTTCAATTTACGAGGTTTTGCAGAACGAACAGCAATCAATACACCGATTCAAGGATCAGCAGCAGATATCATTAAAAAAGCGATGCTTGACGTCCATGCGGCTTTAGAACAGTCGCCATTGCAGGCCCGTCTATTACTTCAGGTCCACGATGAATTGATTTTTGAAGCGCCAGATGAAGAGCTGGATGCACTAAAATCGCTTGTCAAACAAGCGATGGAACAGACCGTCCACTTATCGGTCCCCTTGCGTGTCGATGGAGATGCGGGACACTCGTGGTACGAAACGAAATAAGCAGTTGCTGGAGGAGGAAACAAGTTGCCTGAATTACCTGAAGTCGAGACCGTCAGACGTAGTCTGGAGCGGACGGTCTCCGGAAAAACGATTTCTTCTGTAAAAGTATTTCACCCGAAGATGATTCGCGGCATGGAAGTAGGTCCGTTCATTGATACGTTGAAGCAAGAACGGATCGAACGCGTGGACCGCCGGGGGAAGTTCTTACTGTTTGCATTCGAGCGTTTTTATTTAGTCAGTCATTTACGGATGGAAGGGAAGTATTTTCCGTATCCGCAAGCAATCGAAAAAGATAAGCATACGCATGTCATCTTCCGTTTTACAGATGGTTCGGAATTACATTATAACGATGTCCGGAAGTTTGGAACGATGGAGCTGCGAGATAAAGAGACGGCGATGTCTGTTGCTCCCCTTGCCCAACTCGAACGTGAACCGTTTGATCCGACGTTTACGGCAGAAGTGTTGGCAGAAAATCTGATTCGGAAAAAACGAAGCCCGATCAAAACGGCCTTGCTCGATCAGTCCATCTTTTTAGGTCTCGGTAATATCTATGTCGATGAGACGTTGTATGCAGCCCGTGTTCATCCCTTGACGAAAGCTGGTTCCTTGACACTCGATGAGATTGCCCGAATTCATGTTGCCGGTGTGGACGTGTTAGGGAAAGCCGTCGAAAGCGGCGGAAGTACGATTCGCAGTTATGTTTCTCCGACCGGGAAGGGTGAATTTCAATTGCAGCTGGCTGTTTACGGTCAGACCGGAGCCCCATGTCCGAGATGTGGAACGGCGATTGAAAAAATCAAGGTGGGGGGACGTGGGACGCATTTCTGTCCGACGTGCCAACAGGTAGCCTTATGAGAGTTGGGCTGACTGGAGGAATCGCGACCGGAAAAAGTACAGTGTCTGCTTATTTGCAAGAACAAGGAGTTGCTGTCATCGATGCGGATCTTGTCGCACGCGCTGTCATCGAACCGGGCGGATTGGCATATGAGGAAGTGAAGGCCGAGTTTCCGTCTGCTTTTTCAGATGGACAGCTTGTCCGTGCAAAACTGGGTGATATCATTTTTTACGATAGTGAAAAACGACTCGTGTTAAATGAATTGATGCATCCGAAAATTCGTCAGCAGATGCTTCAACAAGCAGACGAATATGAACAAGCGGGGCAGGCGTTGATCGTATTTGATATTCCCTTGTTACTTGAAGGGGACTGGAAACAACTCGTCGAACAAGTCGTGGTCGTGTATTGTAAGGCGGAGTTACAAAAAAAACGTGTGATGGAACGCAATCAATTGACCGCTGAAGAGGCACAGGCAAGAATTGATTCTCAACTGGATATCGAACAAAAAAAGCGGCTTGCGGACTATGTGTTATCGAACGAAGGCACTCGCGAAGCATTATACCAACAAATTGATCAATGGTTGGAAACAGTCCGGATGACAGGATAATAAGTCAGTCGTCGAACCAATGGTTAGTAAAAAAGACAGGCTTCAAAATGAAAGTGAGAGAAAGTTACCAACTTCTCTCACTTTTTTTAGATTACGTAATGAAATCGCTTACATTTCGTGATATAGTTCTATCTGTAAACGGAGCATCATCCGTCACATTGAAGGGGGATCCAGACATGGGAGTCAAGGTGGCAGTCAATGGTTTTGGGCGGATCGGTCGAATGGTTTTTCGTCGATTGATCGCTGAGGGGAAAAGCGAAGTCGTGGCGATCAACGCCAGTTATCCGGCAGAAACACTCGCACATTTAATCAAGTATGATACGGTTCACGGAAAATTCGAACATGCGGTCGAAATCGTTGAAAATGGATTGATGATCAATGGTCAGGTCATCCAAATCGTCAGCGAACGTGATCCTGAACGCTTACCGTGGAAAGTGCTTGAAATCGATGTTGTCGTCGAAGCGACAGGGAAATTCAATTCGGACGAAGGTGCTGCCAAACATCTGCGGGCAGGTGCTAAAAAAGTCGTCATTACGGCGCCGGCTAAAGGGGATATCCGGACGATCGTCATGGGGGTCAATGACGCGATGTATGATCATGAAGTGGATCATATCGTCTCAAATGCATCCTGTACGACCAATTGCTTAGCACCGGTCGTCCAAGTCATCGATCGGGCATTTGGGATTGAAACAGGACTCGTCACGACGATTCATGCCTTTACGAATGATCAAAATAACATCGATAACCCGCATAAGGATTTACGTCGGGCACGGGCCTGTGGCTCATCGATCATTCCGACTTCGACCGGGGCGGCAAAGGCGATTTCGCTTGTGTTGCCACATTTAGAAGGGAAATTAAATGGGCTAGCGTTACGGGTGCCGACACCAAACGTATCACTCGTCGACCTAGTCGTTGAAGTGAGTCGGGATACGACGGTCGCAGAAGTTAACGAAGCGTTCGTCAAAGCAGCGGACGGAGCACTCGACGGCATTCTGGGTCTGACCATGGAACCCCTTGTTTCGATTGACTTTAATGGCGAAGAAAAGTCAACGGTCGTTGATGGTTTATCGACGATGGTCATGGGAGGGCGACAAGTAAAAGTTCTCGCTTGGTACGATAATGAGTGGGGATATTCATGCCGTGTCGTCGATCTCGTCCATCTGGTGGGCGCACATATCAAGGCAAGGGGAAACGAAGAAAAACAACTAGAGTTAAAATAAAATAATAATGAAGAAACGCTCTACAGCAGTCAGTAGAGCGTTTTTTTTAGGGAAATATATTAAAATTCGAAATTTATCCTTGTGTATCTTTTTGATACTCGCTATAATTCAAATCGTGAACTTCAATCGGTCTGGCAATCGCAGCTTAAAGGGTTAGGACCTCTCTGGACTAACTTTCCCCCGTGGGTGCGAACGACTCAGGCGCAAAGTAAGTGATCATAACTACTTTGAAGACCATTGAATGTAGGGGGGATCCACAAATGGATACTATGGGAAGACACATTATTGCAGAACTTTGGGATTGTAATCCTGAAAAATTGAACGACATGGAATTTGTAGAACGACTTTTTGTTGATGCAGCACTTCAAGCTGGTGCGGAAGTACGTGAAGTCGCATTCCATAAGTTTGCTCCACACGGCGTCAGCGGCGTCGTCATCATCTCTGAATCGCATTTAACGATTCATAGTTTTCCTGAACATGGATATGCATCGGTTGATGTATTTACATGTGGCGATCGGATCGATCCGGCTATCGCAGCGCATTATATCGCTGACGGACTCGATGCGAAAATCCGTGAAAATGTCGAAATTCCACGTGGTATGGGACCTGTTGAAGTTCCTGCTGCTACGGTTCAGCACGTTAACTGACAAAAACACGAATGAACAAGCTCTCGTCTTCATGGCGAGGGCTTTTTAATATGTCTGACGTCTGTTATTCTTAATAGTAGAAGAAAACAGAAAAAGGTGATGACGAATGGGACTAAAGGAACGTTTGCAAAAACAACTGGAAACATCGGACACACATAAAAATGAAAAATTACGGACTCACTATTATGCAGCGACAGCAGAGATGTTGTTCACAGGTCTAGAAGCAGCGATTACACGCCAACAAGGAACAGTCAAACGAGTCGATCAAGGACGAGGGGAATTGGCCTTTCAGGCATCTGGACTAGACGGACTCGCGACCGTCATCATGGTCGGGTCAGGTCGGACGGCTGTCGATCTCTTTTTACATCGGGACGGATTGTTAGGTCCGGATCTTGAGAAATGGATTGAGTCGATTTATCAGGACCTCGATGCCGCGTATCGTTTGAAGATGATCGGCACAAGAGAAATTACGTGAATGGAGGTACGACATGCGTTGTCCAGCCTGCAACTATAACGGGACAAAAGTATTGGATTCACGACCCGTGCAAGATTTTGGATCAATTCGCAGACGGCGTGAATGTGAATCCTGCGGGTATCGCTTCACGACATTTGAGATGATTGAACAAACAGCGCTTATCATCGTCAAGAAAGATGGGACGCGTGATGAATTCAATCGGGATAAGATTCTTCGTGGATTGGTCCGGGCGTGCGAAAAACGACCGATTTCCATCGAACAACTGGAGACAGTCGTCAGTCGTGTTGAAAAAACGTTACGCGCGACCGCACAACACGAAATTCCAAGTGAACAAGTGGGGCGTCTTGTATTAAATGAACTTGCTTCTGTCGATGAAGTGGCTTATGTCCGGTTTGCCAGTGTCTATAAGCAGTTCAAAGACATCAACGTCTTTTTCCAAGAGTTATCGGAATTGATGGAACGCCATCAAGACAATGAACGAGAAAACCTAACATAATGAAGGAGAGGTCGTCTGTCTGTTCAGAACGCCCTCTCTTTTTCTCACGAAAGAAGGGACCAATCAAATGATGGAACGTGAATTGTCAGGGACCGATCTTTGCCTGATCATGAGTAATGGTGTCGTCGATCGGGAAGCCTATCAGTCCCTCTATTATTTATATCAACCGATCATTGGGGTGAAGGCACTTGGTTTGTACCAAACGTTTTGGAGTGAGATGATTCCTGGAAAAACAAAATCTCAATATATTTCACATGCGGAACTTGGAACGTTACTTGGGTTTTCAGTCGAGGAATTTAAAGAGGAATTGTTTAAGTTGGAAGGAATCGGCTTGATTCGGACATTTGAAGCGAAACAAGCCGCTTATCGTTATGTCTACCAAATACGCGTGCCGTTAGCCCCGCATACTTTTTTGAACGATGGTGTGTTATCCAGTTTACTGTTTTATCGTGTCGGTGAAATTCGATTCCGGTCGTTACAAAATCGATTCCGGACGGAGCCATTACCGAAAAACGTCGTCGATCGAACGGTACGATTTGATCAAGTGTTTGATGTCAAAGCCGGTTTGGCTTCAGCACATCAGCCGAAGTCGTATGCGAAACAAGAACGGGCGGCTTATGAATTTGATTATTCCTTTGATCTCGAAGAAATGAAACGTCAGACCGATCGGTTCTTACCCCGTAGTTTTTATACGAAATCAATCGATCATCTCTTGTTGAAATTAGCCTACGTGACGCAATCAAACGAGGCGTTGATGGCTGAACTGTTGAATGCCCGTTTTCGTCATGAAGCGTATTTGCCGATGACGGATAGTGAAAAACAAGAGCGTTGTAAACAAATGATGCTATCGGCGAAGCAAAAGCTGAGTCGCGAGAAAAAAGCGAAGGTGGCGGTCCTCGAGGAAGTCGAAGTCGGCGAGCTGAGTGAAACGGAAACGATGGAAGGCACCCATCCGAAACATTACGTTGCGAAATTAAGAAAAGTCAAAGCCTTGTCGGAACGGGACGAAGAGTTGATTCAACAGTTGATCATCGATTATGAGATGTCATCCGGGATCGTCAATGCAGCGTACTACTATGCACTTGTCATCAAAAAAGATAATCGGTTCAGTAAAAACTTCTTGCTTTCCATCGTTGACGATTGGAAACAAAAAGGGTACGTGACAGCAGCTGAAGCGCTAGCGAAAACAAAAGAACAAGACGAGTTGATTTCGAAAAAACAGGATCAGAAGCAAGAGCGTTCACGGCAGACGGTCGGAGGACGAAGAGGTCGTTCGAACGCGACCGGTCCAAATCCAAAATGGTTACAAGAAGAAAAAGAAAAACAACAGCAATATGAAGCGACGAAAAAAGCAAGCTTTGAAGCCGAAGTGCCAGATGATGAAGAAATGGAACGGATTCTGCGGGAGCTCAAGGGCAAATAAAGGAGTAGTGAGATGGAACATATCCAATCATCGATTGAAAAGATTTTAAATCGGCCGGACGTGGCGGAATCAGTTCGGGCCATCCATCAACGTGTGTTGTCGCATCCAGGCGTCATCATGTTTTTGCGGACGCATCCGGAAATCGATCAACGGACGATTGAACGAGGCATGTTGAAGCTGAACGAGTACGCGGAACAGATGCATGGGAATCAAATCATTGAGAAAAAAGCCGTCATTGAAGGATACCAGCCTGTCCTCCATCTAGAGAAAGGTCAAATCATGGTCGCTTATGAAAAAACACAAGCGTTACGTGATCTTGAAAATGAACGGGCTTTAGAGAAAAAGTTCAAAAGTTTGTTTTTACCAGATGAAGTCCGGGATGCGAACTTCAGTGATTTTGATTTGACGACGACGGACCGGAAGCTGGCCTTGCGGGCTGCGTCACAATTTTTAAATTCTGCGCGTTCGAAACAACAAACAAAAGGATTGTACCTGCATGGCAGTTTTGGTGTCGGAAAAACCTATCTTCTGGCTGCAATCGGCAATGCCTTGAAAAAAGAACGGATTGCAACGATTTTGGTCCATGCTCCTGGTTTTGTCTCGGAAGCGAAACGCCGTATCCGGTCCGATAGTTTTGATACGTTTTTGGAGAGTTTCCAAACGGTTCCTGTCTTGTTGATCGATGACATCGGCGCAGAATCCATCAGTCCCTGGGTCCGTGATGAATTGTTCGGCATCATTCTTCAGTACCGGATGATGCACCGGTTACCGACCTTGTTTAGTTCCAACCTTTCCTATGACGAACTCGAGTTGCATTTTGGCATCACGAACGACCAGGGAGATAAATTAAAAGCGATGCGCTTGATGGAACGAATACGGACGACCACGAATCCGGTTGAGTTTTTAGGTGAAAACCGTCGCCGGTATTAATTTCTCTTGTCAAGGAAGTTCGGTTTTCGCTATACTAAGGACACAATCGATATAGAAGTTTGCTACGATTGAGGACACGAAAAATGAAATGGTCCAGATCAGCGAGAGAAGGATGGTGAAAGCTTCTCATGGAATCCGTCATTTCTTTACTCCCTCATAGCTCAGGCGGGGATAATCCGTTTGCGTGTCACGCCCGTTATCGCGTGTTCGAGCCGGTACATGGAAACATGTTCGGGAACGAGGGTGGTACCACGAGATTGAGACTCGTCCCTTTTTGAGGGATGGGTCTTTTTTATTTTAATTTGAGGGGGAAGCAGTCATGTCAAACATTGCTCTTACATTTCCAGATGGTGCAGTAAAAGAATTTGCAGCCGGAACAACAGCTGAAGAAGTCGCCGCTTCAATTAGTCCAGGATTACGGAAAAAAGCATTCGCTGCAAAACTGAACGGACAAGTGATCGACTACCGTCGTCCAATCGAAGAGGATGGTTCAATTGAACTCGTCATGCCGGACTCAGAAGAAGGACTGGACTTGATCCGTCACTCATCGGCACACTTGATGGCTCAAGCCATCAAACGTCTGTATCCGGATGAAACGATTCATCTTGGAATCGGACCGACGATTGAAAACGGTTTTTATTATGACATCGATATGGAGCGTCGTCTGACAGAAGAAGACCTTCCGGAAATCGAAAAGATGATGAACAAAATTGCTGGTGAAAACTTACCAATCGAGCGCGAAGTCGTTTCGCGTGACGAGGCACTTGCTGTTTATCAAGAATTAAACGATCCACTCAAAATTGAACTGATTGAATCGATTCCAGCCGATCAAGACTTAACATTTTACCGTCAAGGCGAGTTCTTTGATCTTTGCCGTGGACCACACGTACCGGCGACGGCTAAGTTACAAGTCTTCAAATTGATGAGTATCGCCGGTGCTTACTGGCGTGGCGATTCAAAAAACAAGATGCTCCAACGCATTTATGGGACAGCTTGGGCGAATAAAGACCAGTTGAAACAACACCTTCATTTTTTGGCAGAAGCAAAAGAACGGGATCATCGTAAACTCGGAAAAGAACTCGATTTGTTCTTTACGTCTCAAGACGTTGGTCAAGGTCTGCCGATGTGGTTACCAAAAGGGGCGGCAATCCGCCGGACGGTCGAGCGATATATCGTCGATAAAGAACTTGAACTCGGTTACGAGCATGTCTACACGCCGGTTCTCGGTTCCGTTGAATTGTATAAAACATCAGGACACTGGGATCATTACCAAGATGATATGTTCCCGAAAATGGAGATGGACAATGAGGAGCTGGTTCTTCGCCCGATGAACTGTCCGCACCATATGATGATTTATAAAAATGAACCGCGGTCGTACCGTGATTTACCGCTCCGTGTCGCAGAACTCGGCGGCATGCACCGGTATGAGATGTCGGGTGCATTAACAGGTCTCCAACGCGTTCGTTACATGGTGTTGAACGATGGGCATACGTTTGTACGTCCGGATCAGATGAAAGAGGAATTCAAAGCCATCGTCCATTTGATTCAAGAAGTCTATGCTGATTTTGGAATCACGGATTACAAGTTCCGTTTGTCATACCGTGATCCGGCTGACAAAGAAAAATACTTTGACAATGATGCGATTTGGGAAATGGCACAACGCGAGTTGAAAGAAACGATGGACGAGCTCGATCTGCCGTACTTCGAAGCAGAAGGAGAAGCGGCATTCTACGGACCGAAGCTTGACGTGCAAGTCCGGACGGCACTCGGTAAAGACGAAACATTGTCGACTGTTCAACTCGACTTCCTCTTGCCGGAACGGTTTGAATTGACATACAAAGGAAACGATGGACAAGATCATCGTCCTGTCGTCTTGCACCGCGGTGTCGTCTCAACGATGGAACGGTTCGTCGCTTACTTGATCGAAGAGTACAAAGGGGCCTTCCCGACGTGGCTCGCACCGGTTCAAGTCAAACTGATTCCGGTTTCAAGCGTGCACGAAGATTATGCACGTGAAATCAAAGCGATGCTCCTGAAAAAAGGGATTCGTGTCGAAACGGACTTCCGTGACGAAAAACTCGGCTACCGGATTCGCGAAGCACAAGTCAACAAAGTACCGGTCATGCTCGTTCTTGGTGACAAAGAAATCGAAGCGCGCGAAGTCAATATCCGCCGCTACGGTTCAAAAGACTCAAGCAATGCTTCACTCGAACAGTTTGTACTCGATTTAGAACAAGAAATCGCAAACCGTTCAAAATAATAGGTGAACTAAAAGAAAGAGGATGGCAAATTAGCCATTCTCTTTTTTTGTCGGCTACAGAGTTGATCTCCCGGTACCGATAACAGATGTAAGAGAGGAGTCGATAACATGAAAAAAGTACTGATTTTTGGAATTTGTCTGCTGCTCGCTTTTTTGTTTGTGCCGCATTCGGAACACGCCAAGAGTATGAAAAGTTACCGGATCACACCACAAACCGAGCCGATTGATCCCGTATTGCGAAGCTATTCAACGTACAATGCCAAAACAAAAAATCATTATACGTTACGATCCTACCTCGAAAGAATCGAGAAAGAGGGCGGCGGAACATTAGTTTTGTCAAAAGGCACCTATCTGTCCCCGTTACGTGTCGGAATTCCTTCAAATACGACCATCATCTTGGAGGACGGGGTTATCATCAAGAAAACGAATGAGACCGGCACATCAAAGATTCAGGCAACGACAAGTATTTTCGATTTCGTGCCACCTTCTGTTTTGCGGTTAAATACAACAGTCGGAAAATATGGCGGTTCAAAAAACATCAAGATCATCGGGCAAGGGAATGCTCAAATTGATTTGAATCATTTCCCACGCGGCTCGGCTTTTGCGATTGCACATAATGAAAACCTGTACCTCGGGGGAATCACGATTCGTCATCAATATGGATCACACGCGATTGAACTGGATGCGACGAAAACAGCACTCATCGAAAACATGTATTTCGTCGATGCGAAGATGCTGGCTGGAACAGGTCCAAATGAATCGATCAATCTGGATACGCCGGATCCGGTCACAAAAGGCTTTCAATGGAAATGGTCGGCACAAGACCGGACACCTAATCACGACATCACGATTCGAAACAACCGCTTCACTAACATCAATGTAGCCATCGGCACGCATCAATATTCACAAGATCGTCCGCATACCGCTGTCCGCATTCTGAACAATGTGATCGACGGTACGAAGGATCATGCGATTTCGATGATGAATTGGAGCCAGCCTGTTGTTCAATACAACACGATTCGAAACGTCCGTCGAGCGGATGGAAAAGCAATCGCTATTTTGGGGCGCGGGATAGTTGGCGGCAGCATCAAACAAAATCGACTGGAAAAGGCGGACCGGGCCATTCAATTTCAGCCACACGTCAATTATGGATTTAAGCCGCTTTACAATCGATTTACGGATAAAGAAAAATTGAGTTTTCGCCAGAACAAGGTGAATGAGGTGGCAGTTAATCAAGTCGTCTTGTTTTCCAAGTTAGGCACGTTTTCAGCGGAAACATCGGAACGATTTAATTTTGTTCCTTAAAAAAAGCCTATTCCACGAAGGAATAGGCTTTTTTATATGATAGTTATTTTTGCATTTGTTGCAAGAATGGTCGGATATCAACTTGCAAGGCTTCTGATAATTTTTTACCAAGTGATTCATCCGCTCGGTAGAAGTTGCAAATCGCAAGTAAAACTGTATTTTCATGGCGGACTTGTTTTAAGTCATCGATTAGGTTGTTGAGAAGAGCTGTTTGTTCTTCTTCTGATAAGCGACGGTAGACTTCACCCGCTTGTCCGAAGTTATTCGTTTTTTCGATTTCAAGACGACCGTGGATATCGTCATACAACGGCTGGTTTTCTTCCGTGTACTCAGGTGTTTGTTTTGGTTCATCCTGATAACGGTTCGGTTCATAGTTGACCGGACTTGTTTGTTGACCAACAGGCATCGCGCCATCACGCTGGTAATTGTTGACTTGTGCGAATGGACAGTTGATTGGCAACTGTTGATAGTTCGTTCCAATCCGGTAACGTTGTGTATCCGAGTAAGAGAAGAGACGTCCTTGAAGCAACTTATCTTCTGACGGCAACATACCTGGAATCAGAACACCCGGGTTAAAACCAACGGATTCTGTTTCAGCAAAGTAGTTGTCGACGTTTTTGTTTAAGACCATTGTTCCGACATGCTGGAACGGGATGACATCCTCGAACCAATCTTTTGTTGCATCGAGCGGATCAAAGTCGAAATTGTCTACATCGGCTGGGTCAAGAACTTGGACGAACAAATCCCACTCTGGGAACTCGCCGTCTTCAATGGCTTGGAACGTATCGTTTGAAGCATGATTGAAATCTTTTCCTTGAATCTCTGTCGCTTCGTCCGCAGAGAGGTTATGGACACCGACTTTTGGCACCCAACGTAATTTAACGTAAACCGTATTTCCGTGTGCATTGACCCATTTGAAGGCATGGACAGAAGAACCGCGCATTTTACGGTAGCTTGCCGGAATTCCCTCATCTGTAAAGAGGTGCATCAGCATGTTTGTTGATTCTGGGCGTAACGTCATGAAATCCCAATAACGATCCGGATCTTGAATGTTTGTCCGTGGATCTGGTTTTAAAGAATGAACCATATCCGGGAACTTCATCGCATCACGAATGAAGAAGACCGGTAAGTTATTGCCGACGAAATCCCAGTTTCCTTCTTCTGTATAGAACTTGACGGAGAAACCACGTGGGTCACGTAACGTCTCTGGAGAATGTGTACCATGGATGACGGTTGAAAAACGGGCGAATACCGGTACCTCAGTACCTTCGTTCTGAAGAAATGCGGCTTTCGTATATTTTTTCATCGAGTTTTTGACAGTGAATACACCGTGTGCTCCAAAACCGCGGGCATGAACGACGCGCTCTGGAACTCGTTCCCGGTCAAAATGCGCCATCTTTTCAATTAATTGATAGTCTTCGAGTAATGTAGGACCACGACGACCTGCTGTCCGTGAGTTCTGATTGTCACCAATCGGGACACCTTGATTCGTAGTTAATCGTTTTTCGCTCATGTTAATAATTCCCCCTTATGTATAAGATTACATTGATTATAAAACAAGAATCATTCTAAATAAAGAATAATGCTCTTTTAATTCTGAAAACTTAAATCAGACCTTTTGTAATTACCCCCGAGGATAAGCTTAGAAACTTCTTGCTAAACGGGAGAAGGATTGCTATTATAATCAAGTATGTGAGCAACGTTCTATCGGAACAGATAAAGCGGCTTGACATCGAGGGAAAACAAGTGCTATGATAGCAAAGTGAAATGACAACAAAGCAGAAGCATCCCGCTTCTCACCACGTATAGCAAACTATGCTGGTCCATCATGATGATATGCGATGATAGAGTGTTCTCTGATTATTGTATAGGTTATGAGTGTGGGCGGGAAAAACTGCCGACGCTTTTTTTATAGCGTTTTATATCATTCATTTTTCGTGCTCTGCACGATGGAGGTGCTAACCATTAGCAAAGATCTGTTAATCAATGAAGGCATTCGCGCTCGAGAAGTTCGTCTTATCGGAGCGGATGGTGCACAACTTGGAGTCCAGTCGCGTACTGAAGCGTTACGTCTTGCTGAGGAAGCTGACCTTGACCTCGTCATGGTCGCGCCACAAGCGACGCCGCCTGTATGTAAAATCATGGACTACGGTAAATACCGTTTTGAGTTGCAAAAAAAGGACAAAGAAACTCGGAAGAATCAGAAAGTGGTTCAGATGAAAGAAGTCCGTCTCAGCCCGACAATCGAGGAGAATGACTTCCAAACGAAATTCCGTAATGCGAAGAAGTTCTTAGAGAATGGGAACAAAGTGAAAGCGAGTATTCGTTTCCGCGGACGTGCCATCACTCACTCGGAAATCGGTAGACGTGTCCTCGAACGTCTCGCTACAGAATTAAGCGAGTTCGGTGTCATTGAACAGAGACCGAAGATGGAAGGACGCAGCATGTTCTTAGTGCTTGCTCCAAAGAAAGAAGACTAATCGAATCGAAGTAGGAGGGAATCTCTCATGCCTAAAATGAAATCGCACCGCGGTGCTTCTAAGCGTTTCAAACGTACTGCTTCAGGTAAATTGAAACGTGGTCGTGCTTACACAAGCCACTTATTCGGTAACAAATCAACTAAAGCGAAACGTAAATTACGTAAATCTAGCATGGTATCATCGGGTGACTTCAAACGTATCCGTCACATGATCGCTAAGTAATTTACCCAATCGTACACAGATTTAGGAGGGAATTTATATGCCACGCGTAAAAGGCGGATATACGACTCGTCAACGTCGTAAAAAACAACTCAAATTAGCTAAGGGCTATTACGGCTCGAAACATACACTCTTCAAGGTTGCAAAACAGCAGGTCATGAAATCTCTCATGTATGCTTACCGTGACCGTCGTCAAAAGAAACGTGACTTCCGTCGCCTCTGGATCACTCGGATCAATGCGGCTGCACGTATCAACGGTCTTTCTTACAGCCGCATGATGCATGGTCTCAAACTTGCAGGTATCGACGTTAACCGTAAGATGCTTGCTGACCTCGCAGTTACAGATGCAACTGCATTTGCTTCACTTGCTGATACAGCAAAAGCAAAATTGAACGCTTAAGTTCTAAAATTCGTCGGGGAATTTAATTCTCCGACGAATTTTTTGGATTCATGGTAAAATGAAAAAGCACATTTTCACAGACTTAGGTAATTTTTTAAGATTAAAAGGAGAATTAAGATGGACTGGTTGACACTTTTTGAAATGCAGGAACAATTGGATAAACGGATTCAGTCAGAACATAATTTGACGGGAAATCAATTTGATGAACGTTTGCTGGCGTTATTAGTGGAGCTTGGTGAGCTTGCGAATGAGACGCGTTGTTTTAAATTCTGGTCGACAAAAGGACCATCGGCTCAAGTCACGATTCTCGAAGAATACGTGGACGGTGTCCATTTTCTACTTTCGTTAGGACTTTCGTTAGAGTATCGGAAAAACGAATTTGTTGAAGGGGACTACTATCTGACGGCAACGGATGCGTTCTTGGATGTCTACAATAAAACAAATGTATTTGCGATTTCACGAACGGAACAAAGTTATGATGTTTTAATTGGTGCGTATTTAGCATTAGGTGCTACACTTGGTTTTACACAAGAAATGATTTTCAAAGCTTATGTCGCAAAAAACGAGGCGAATCACGTTCGCCAAGACAACGGTTACTGAGGAGGAAATCAGATGAATGAACAATTACATATGCTGAAACGTCTTACGGACGCAACAGGTGTTCCTGGAAATGAGAAAGAAGTACGCCAATTAATGCGCGAATATCTCGAACCGCATGCAGCAGTCTTTCATCAAGATGGATTAGGGAGTTTGTTTGCTGAACATCAAGGAGCGGGAGAAGATGCACCGCGGATTCTGATTGCCGGGCATATGGACGAAGTCGGATTCATGGTCACGAAGATTGATGAGAAAGGATTTCTTCGCTTCCAGCCACTCGGCGGATGGTGGGGACAAGTTCTTCTCGCACAGCGTATGAATATTGTCACGTCATCTGGTGAAGTCATCCCAGGTGTGATCGGTGCGAAACCACCTCATGTTTTACCACCGGAAGCGCGCAATAAACCAGTTGATATCAAAGAGATGTTCATTGATATCGGTGCCACTTCAAAAGAGGAAGTGGAAGGTTGGGGAGTTCGACCAGGAGATACGGTTGTCCCACATTGCGAATTTACTGTGATGAAAAATGAGAACTTTTTAATGGCGAAAGCGTGGGATAACCGCGTAGGTTGTGCGATTGCCATCGAAGCCATCAAACGCTTAAAAGAAGAGGGCCATCCGAATACGATTTTCGCAGGTGCCACTGTTCAAGAAGAAGTTGGATTACGTGGTGCGCAAACGATCGCGAATCTGATTCGTCCGACGATTGCCTTTGCGGTCGATACGGGGATTCCAGGAGATACACCAGGCATGACAGACCGTGAAGCCTTATCTAAATTAGGTGAGGGTGTTCAAGTCATCATGTTTGACGCCACGATGATCGCACATCGTGGATTAATTGATTTTGTCACAACTGTCGCTAAAGAAGAAAACATTAAATATCAATTGGATCTGACACCGGGTGGTGGAACAGATGCAGCGAAATTCCACCTGTCTCATACAGGCGTACCTTCGCTTGCCTTAACTGTTCCGATCCGTTATCTGCATACAAACGTTTCGATCATGCATAAAGCGGACTTCGAAGCGGCCGTCGACTTAATCGTCGCGGTCACAAAACGTCTAGACGCAGAGACAGTCCAAGCGATTTACGAGGGGTAAACCATGAAACATATTTCTTCCGCAAAAAATGAGATCGTTAAACAATGGAAAAAACTTTTAACTAAAAAAGGACGTCTGCAATCTAAACGTTTTCTGATTGAAGGAGAACATCTAGTTGAAGAAGCAGTTCGTGCCGGCATCATCAAGGAATTGATTGTCCGTGACGATGTTCAAGTACCGGGTTCTTGGAAAAAGAATGCGGCTGATTTGATCACAATCGACGAGTCCGTTGCTAAAGTATTATCGGAGACAGAAACGACGCAAGGGATTTTCGCAGTTTGTGAAATGAAGGAGCAGACAGAACGGTTAGAGCGTGGACGGTATCTGTTACTCGATCGTCTTCAAGATCCGGGTAATGTCGGAACGATGATCCGAACGGCCGATGCGGCTGGATTTGACGGTGTCATCATTGGACACGGCACAGTGGATGTCTATAACAGTAAAGTGTTGCGCGCAACACAAGGTTCGATTTTCCACCTGCCAGTCATCATGATGTCACTAGAAGATGCGATTCAAGATTTACATGAACTAGGTGTCTTTATTCTTGGGACGGCACTACGTGATGCGCAACCTTATACAGACGTTGAAAATCTTGGGGCGATCGGTTTGATTATCGGTAATGAAGCGCAAGGTGTTGCGCCTGAGCTGCTTGATCAATGTGATGGACGAGCTTACATCCCGATTCGCGGGAAAGCAGAATCGTTGAATGCAGCCGTCGCTGCCGGGATTTTACTGTATCATTTTGCTCCGGCTGATTGAATCAGACACGCGTTCATGCTAAAGTAAATGACATCAGAACAATTACCTAGACGTTGATGGAACAGAGTAGGTTAGGAAACGATTCGATTAGGGAGAAGAAGCCCTGGACTGAAAGCTTCTTTACGAATCCGCTGACTGAATTCACTCCGGAGTCGCACGAGAGATCGTGACGGGATGCGCCCGTTATTGCGCTACTTGAGGACTTGATGGATTCAAGTCAAACAAGGGTGGTACCACGATGTAATGAAATCGTCCCTTCGGCAAATTGTCGGAGGGACGATTTTTTATTTGATGAAAAGGAGTGACGAGCATGCGGGAACAATTAGAGGCACTTCGTGACGAAGCGCTACAACTCGTAGATCAGGCAAGTACACAAAAAGAATTAAATGATGTTCGTATCAAGTATCTCGGTAAAAAAGGTCCCATCACGGAAGTGCTTCGTGGGATGGGGAAATTGTCAGCAGAAGAACGTCCTGTCGTCGGAGAAATCGCAAACGCTGTTCGAGGTATGATTCAAACACAACTGGAACAACGTCTAGTCGATGTCAAACAACAAGAAATGAACGCAAAATTAGCGCTTGAAGCAATCGATGTGACGCTTCCTGGGCGTTCGAAACAAGTAGGGCAAGCCCATTTGCTCCAACAAGTCACGGATGAAATTGAAGACATTTTTGTTGGACTCGGTTATACGATCGCAGAAGGTCCGGAAGTTGAACAAGACTTGTTCAACTTCGAGATGTTGAACCTTCCAAAAGATCATCCGGCGCGCGATATGCAGGATTCGTTTTATATCACGGACGAGATTTTGATGCGGACACATACATCTCCTGTTCAGGCTCGGACGATGCTCGCTTCCAAGGGAGAGCCGATTCGGATTCTTTGTCCGGGTAAAGTCTATCGCCGTGATGAAGATGATGCGACGCATTCCCACCAATTCATGCAAGTCGAAGGTCTAGTCGTTGGTGAAGAGATCTCGATGGCAGATTTAAAGGGAACGCTCGAAGCATTCGTGAAACAAATGTTTGGCGAAGCGCGCGAAATCCGGTTACGTCCAAGCTTTTTCCCGTTCACGGAACCATCGGTCGAAGTGGATGTCTCGTGTTTCAAGTGTAGTGGAAAAGGGTGCAACATTTGTAAACAAACCGGTTGGATTGAAATTTTAGGAGCCGGTATGGTTCATCCACACGTACTGGAAATGGCGGAATACGACAGTACGAAAATGTCTGGATTTGCCTTTGGGATGGGGATTGAACGAATCGCCATGTTGAAATATGGTGTTGATGATATTCGCCACTTCTATACGAATGACGTTCGCTTCAGCGAACAGTTTTAAGGGGGAAAACAGATGTTAGTCTCAAAACAATGGTTACAGGAATTCGTCGATGTCCGTCAAAAAACGGGTGAAGAATTAGCTGATTTGATCACGAAAAGTGGAATCGAAGTCGAAGGTGTCGAAGTCCGCGACGCGGAGTTAAGTAATATCGTCGTAGGACACGTCTTGACGAAAGAAAAACATCCGGAAGCGGATAAACTCAATGTCACGACCGTCGATATCGGACAAGAAGAACCCGTTCAAATCGTTTGTGGTGCACCCAACGTTGATGTCGGGCAAAACGTCATCGTCGCGCGCGTCGGGGCACGCCTTCCCGGTATTAAGATAAAACGGGCTAAATTACGAGGAGTCGTCTCCGAAGGAATGATTTGTTCGCTTGAAGAGCTTGGATTTGAGAAAAAATATATCCGTGAGGACGAACAAGACGGGATTCATACCTTCCGTGAAAAAGTCGAACCCGGTCAAGACGTCTTAGCGTTACTCGGACTACATGATGAAGTATTGGAACTTGGACTCACACCAAACCGTTCGGATTGTCTCAGTATGTACGGTGTCGCCCACGAAGTCGCAGGTATCTTGAATACAAGTCCTGTTTTCCCTACCGTCGCAGTGTCGGAAGGATCAGAAAGTACGAACCTTCGTGTTCGACTGGATTCAGAGGAATGTTCGTTTTATGCGGCGCGTGAAATTCGTGATATTACGATCGGTGAATCCCCGTTGTGGTTAAAAAATCGTCTGATCGCCAACGGAATCCGGCCAATCAACAATGTCGTCGATACCACGAACTTTGTTTTACTAGAAACGGGGCAGCCGTTACACGCTTTTGATGCGAAGAAACTAGGAAATCAAATCGTCGTTCGTCAAGCAACATCAGGCGAAGTGTTCCAGACGCTGGATGAAGTAGAACGAACACTGGACCCCTCGATGCTCGTCATCACGGATGGCGAACGTCCGGTAGCGCTCGCCGGTGTCATGGGTGGAGCGAATACGGAAGTGGATCCGACGACGACGTCCATCGTTCTCGAATCAGCTTATTTCGCTCCGACACCTGTGCGCAAGACGAGTCGGGTGCTTGGGCTTCGCTCTGATTCAAGCTCACGTTTTGAAAAAGGTGTTGATCCACGACGCGTCGTGCTTGCACTGGACCGGGCAGCAATGTTGATTGCGGAACTCGCCGGAGGAACAATTTTATCCGGAACCGTCCAAGCAGGAACGTTACAACTCGACGATCATCTCATCGAAGCGAGCGTCTCGTACATCAACCATCGTCTCGGAATGGAAATCGAAGGAACGGTCATGAAGGAATTGTTAGAACGTCTTGGACTAGGTGTCGAGTTGTCAGCAGATGCGTTGACGGTTAGTGTTCCGACACGTCGTCAAGATTTAATGATTCCGGCTGATTTAGCGGAAGAGGTCGCACGTCTTTATGGTTATGATGCGTTGACATCGAGCTTGCCGCAAGAAGCAAGTCGTGGTTTCTTACCGAAACGGAATCAACACCGTCGTCACATTCGTCGGTTGTTGCAGGGCGCAGGGCTCTCGCAAGCAATCACGTATTCATTGACGAGTGAACAACGGGCGATGCAATTCAACGAACAACACGATTTGCATCCCGTAAAATTGGCGATGCCGATCAGTGAAGCCCGTTCGACGCTTCGGACATCCCTGATTCCGGGATTACTGGAAGTCGCACAACATAATGTCGCACGTCAGCATGCCGATCTTGCGTATTATGAACTGGGCAGCGTTTATCTCCAACGTGATGCCTCCCTTGAGACGTTACCGCTTGAACAAGAAGTAGTCGCGGGAATCATGGTCGGCGTGGCCGAGCAACATCGTGTCTATGGTACATTCGTCAAAACGGATTTCTTCGTCATGAAAGGGATCGTCGAGACGTTAGCTGAGGCCCTTGACGTGTCATTGACGTATGAAGCGGTAGTGATGCCATCCATGCATCCGGGTCGGACGGCGCGGATCTTCCTAGGCGGCGAGGCGATTGGTTTTGTTGGGCAGGTTCATCCTGGATTATCAAAAGAAGAATATGGACTAAAAGAAGTGTATGTCTTCGAACTTGATGCGATGTTATTGCATTCTAAAGACCCGCTTGTCTATCAAGAAATCTCTCGTTTCCCATCGATGACGCGTGACGTTGCGATTGTTCTGCCACGTTCAGTGACAGCGAGTGAAGTGAAGAATGTCATTACGCAAGCGGCGGGACCACTTTTGCAACAGGTGGAGTTGTTTGATGTCTATACAGGCGACAACGTCGGAGCAGATCAAAAGTCGTTTGCCTTTTCTCTACGTTATCAAAATAAAGAACGAACACTTGTGGATGAGGAAGTCACGGAAGCACACGAGCATGTCGTAACGGCTTTAACAAAAGCGTTCGGCGCAGAACTTCGTGCGTAACAGGTAAATAGAATCAAATTAGTTAAAACGAGGATGACATCATTGTCATTCTCGTTTTTTTGTGTTTAGACAGTTTCTTCGCTCAAGATACAGTCGAACTACAGCTAGACTACAGGTGCGTTTCATAAGATGAATTTAGAAGGTTAAAGGAGGAACACGGAAAATGAATTTTTTGAAGCGGGCAGGGAAAAGTATTGTAGCGCGAAAGGGTAAAACGATGATCATGTTGATTATTCTGACGGTGATTGGATCACTCGTACTATCGGGATTTGCGATTCAAAATGCTGCGAAATCGGCGGGGGAAGAGGCAAGGAAAGAACTCGGAGCAACCGTAACACTTCAAGTCGACCGTCAAAAACAAATGCAAGAACGACAAGCATCTGGGGAGCGTGGAAGACCAGAACAAGTCGCAATCGACATGACGGATGTCGAAGCAATCGAACAATTAGACGAAGTGAAATCCGTCAACTATCTATCACAAGCGACGGCGACGTCAAGTGGTATCGATCCGATCGAGAGCGAATCGGCAAACTCGGGTGGTGGACGAGGTGGTGAGATGCCGGAAGGAATGACGACACCCGACTTTTCATTAAATGGTGTGACGAATATGGAATTACTTAATACGTATACGAACGGGACATTAAAAATCGTGGATGGAGAAGCATTGACTGCTGACGCTAAAAACAACAGTGTTGTCATCGACGAGAATCTAGCGACAGAAAATGACCTCGCAGTTGGAGATACGTTTAAGCTGACATCGACCACGACCGAGAAGTCAGAAATATTGACGATCATCGGGCTATCCGCATCAACGGAAGCGACTTCTGATGCGAATTTCAGGGCGGCAGGATTCTTGGACCCGATGAATCAAATGTACGTTACAAACGATACACTCGCAAACTTTTCGACCGAAGAGGGAACAGTTAGTGTGTCAAGTGTCGTCTATTCTTTGAAGGATCCATCTGAAATCGGAGCATTCAAAAAAGAAGCAATGGCAGTTTCATCACTAGACTGGGATACATTCACACTTGATGCGAATGATGCAGCCTATCAAAAAATGGTCGGACCGATCGAACAAGTTGCATCGTTCTCGAAATCAGTCGTCTATCTCGTCAGTATCGCAGGAGGTCTGATTCTAGCACTCTTGATTTTATTATCTGTTCGGGAACGTCGGAAAGAGATGGGAATCTTACTTGCAATGGGTGAAAAGCGTTCGAAACTGATGGGACAATTATTAGTTGAAACGTTTGCAATTGCGGTGATTGCTTTCATCGTCACGTATGCGACAGGGGGGATGACCTCACAATTCATGACGGATCAACTCTTAAACCGTGAGGTGACGGAAGCCGCTAGTTCTGTTACGACGCAGACTGGTTTTGGTGGTTCAGGCGGGCGCGGACAACAAGTGCTTGATAGCATTCCACCAATTACGGAGATGACGACGAAAATTGATTGGACGACCTTGATTCAAGTCATCGAAATCGGCAGTCTGATTGTCTTTTTATCAGTCTTACTGCCATCGCTTGCTTTACTACGAATGAATCCAAAAGAAATTCTATTACGGGAGGATTAAACGCATGACGACTTTAGAAATGACGAACGTCTCTTATGCCTATACATCGGCTGGGAAACAACAACGAATCTTGAACGAGGTTTCGATGCAATTCGAGGCAGGGCGGTTTTATGCGATTCTCGGAGAATCAGGTTCCGGAAAAACGACGGCACTTAGTTTGTTGAGTGGATTGGACTCACCAACGGAAGGACAAATTCAATATGAAGGGCGCGACATCCGTAAGATCGGACTGACAACGTATCGTTCACGCCATGCGGCGACGGTCTTTCAATCGTTTAATTTATTGACGTATATGAATGCATTAGATAATGTGATCGTCGCGCTCGACTTGAGCGGACAACGTATAAAGGGGAAAAAGAAACGAGCCATCGAAATACTTGGACAGGTTGGAATCGATGAAGCCCATGCGAAGAAAAATGTCTTACAGTTGAGTGGTGGTCAACAGCAACGAGTTGCAATCGCACGAGCCCTTGCGACGGAAGCACCAATCATTCTCGCAGACGAGCCGACCGGGGCACTTGATGAAAAAACAGCGATGGATATCATTCGTCTGTTTCAACAACTTGCGCATGATGCCAACCGATGCATCATTACGGTGACGCACTCAGCTGAAGTCGCCCGTGCTGCCGATCATATCATTGAATTAAAGAAACAACGTTTTGTTGAGAGAAAACGTATTGTTGAAGGACAAGCTACTCCTGCTCGTTGAGACTAACGAGTGGGCTAAGATATAACTTGGTTTTCCACAGATCTTGTTTGTCATACACTGACGCTTTTCCTTTAGGCGTCGAGTGAAGCGCATGACGTCGTTTCGAGAACTCAAAGAAGGGATTGTACATCATGTGAGATGGCAACCCCTTTTTTCTTGTTGTGCTTGACTTTATGACGCAATGCTTTGGTCGGTCGGTATCGGCGAAGAACGATGGAAATAGCCGTATAAAAGTCCACTGCTCACGACAACGAGGCTACACATCAAAAACATATTTGAGTACCCTACCTTTGCAGAAATGCCTGACAATAGAAAGGCACCGATTCCGAAGCCACTATCGTAGGCGAGAAAAAATGTTGAAATCGCTTTTCCTTTTTGTTCGGGTGCAGCATACGTCAACATGACGGTTTGTAGCCCCGGGAAGATCGAAGCAGAACCGACACCGATGATGAGGGCAGCAAGCAATAAACCAGGAAGGGTCGGGAAGAGACCAAGTACTAAAAATCCAGTGGCGTATAGTCCGTAAGACGGAACTAGCACCGAGGCATGTCCTTTTCGATCAAACCGTTTACCAGCAAAAGGTCGAATGGCAACCATACCGAGGGCGGCGAGACCATAGAAGTAAGAGGCATAGGTGACATGATGCATCGTATCCGCATAAAGGGAAATGAAGGCGGACGTACTTGAAATTGCGATTCCAGCAAGGACAGTGGCAAGTAGCAAGACAGGACTTGCCAAGAAAAGCGATTGTCGTAAACGAAACGGTGAAGAAGTCGTAAGGTGATTGCTTGTTAAGGGTAACCGTATCATCAAGAGGAATGAACAAATCGCAAGTGAGGCAATCGTGACGAAATACCAGACGAGTGCATCGTGTGCAATCAACGTCAATCCGATGACAGGGCCGAGAACGGAGGCGAGATTCATCGAAAGAACAAAGTAACCCAGCCCTTCACCTTGGCGAGGTTTTGGAATCAATGTTGTCACACTCAAGCTCAGTGAAGAAGAAATCATTCCGAAACTAAAACCATGTAAGACACGAATGATGAGTAACAGGCTGAATGACTCAAATGGTAAGACGATGAGATACAAACAACTGATAAATGTAAACAGGCTAGCAGATAGTAGTAACATCCGTTTAAGTTCATAACGATCGAGCCAATGTCCGATTAATGGACGTGAACAGACCGTCGCTAAGATGAATGCCGTCACGACCCAACCGAGCGAACTTCGAGAGACGTCGAATTGTTTTGCGGCGAGTAAGGGCAAGGAAGCATTCAGGAGATAAAAGGTGATGAACAATAGTAGATTGACGAGGAGTGTCGTCAAGTAGTGACGATGGAATAAGCGATTCAAGACAACTCCTCCTGTTCGACGGGGCGATGGATTGTGAGCAGACGAGTCATTAAGATTTCTAAAGTCGATTGTTCTTCGATTGATAGCTCGGCGAGAAACGTTTGATGAGCTTCCTGGACCGCTCCGTCAATTGTATCGAACGAATCGCGTGCTTGTGGTGTTAATTCAACAAGGCGGTGGCGTCCGGCGGATTGCCGCGAGACGAAGCCTAACTCCTCTAAGTGGGCGACCGTTTTCGTGACGGCTGGTTTTTCGATGACTAAGTATTTCGAGAGCGTGATTTGTGAAACTGGCTCGAGTAAAGATACTGCTTTTAACAAGGCCCATTGACCGGTGTGTAAAGAATGCTGAGACAGTGTGAGGTCGATGTCCCGTTTGACGAGCCGAGCGACTTTTGAAAGTTGACCAAGTATATCTTCTTGTTGGGATGACATCAAAAAAACTCCTTTAAGTTAACTAGTTAACTTAAAGGAGTATAGCGAAAAAAGAGGTTGCCTGGCAAGCAGGAAATTCAAGAAAGTGACTTAAATCGTGCTGTAAATTGAACTTGATCGACATTCCCTGTTAGCATAGCATCGAGATCTAACCGTTCCGTGATTTGATGCACTAAGTAGAGACCAAGACCACTCCCACCGTGAATACGGTTTCGTGATTGTTCAGCACGGGCAAGGGGATGGAACCAGGCGGCAGTATCACTCGAATCGTGGATGGTTGGAGCATTCGTAATCGTTAACGTCACGTCATCCTGTGTATCCATTATTTCGATTTGAATCATGCCACCAGGGGATGTATACGAAATCGCGTTCATCAACAGGTTGTGGAGGGCGCGTTCTAACAGGTGGCGATCTGTTTTGACAGTTCGTTCTTCATCTGGGAGCGTGACGTGCAAGTTACTGTCATGAATGAGTTGATCGAATTGATGAAGTTGCTGTTTGATTAATGTGAGTAGATTTGTTTCCTCAAGTTGTAATTCCATTTGTTCAACACGCGCGACTTCGAGTAGTTCAGCAATGAGCCGCTCCATGTTTTCGATGACCTGACCGGCACGCTCCAAATAGTGATCGCGGTCGCGATATACGCCGAGGTTCAAGAGCATCCCTTCAATCTGACCTTTGACGATAGTGACAGGTGTTTTTAGTTCGTGCGAGATGGCGAGAAATAACTGCCGCCGTTCGGTATCGCGTTGCCGATCTTTTTCTGCTTCTAAACGAAGTTGCTCATTTGAAGCGTGTAAGGAATCCATCGTCACCTCGAGTTTAGTTGCAAGTTGATTGATGTTTCGGGATAAATCACCTAACTCATCCGTCGATGTATGGTATGTCCGGACTGAAAAGTTTAAGTTCGCTAGTTCTTCCGTCGCTTGATTGATGGAGAGCAGAGGACGGGAGATGGTCCGCGAATAGAGATAGGCTGCGAGTCCTGCTAGCAAAAGTAAGGGGAAGACGATGTAAGGGGCGAGCTTTAAGATGACAGCTTTGACCTCGTTAATCGGTTGAATCATTTGGTCGACATCGAGCGTAACTGTTTGATCCGTTAAATGAAGCGGGATTGACGCTTGAATCATACCTTCAGGTGAATTATTGACCGTCCTGCGAACCGGTCCGCGACCAAAACCTGGTGCATATAATAGTTGGTCATCTTCTGTCCATAAGGAAAAACGAATGCCTTTGACAGTCAACTGGTCGAGCAGAGGGAGGAGATTCTCGCTCGAGAGTTGTTTGCTATCTTGCTCAATCGACTCAATCGTCGAATGAAATTGGTCTTCCCGATAACTTTGATAATAGGATGGCAACGTCGCATATAGAAAACCGACCGTCGAGAGGACGGCGACGATGAGTAAGCTCATCGTCAAAAAAAATAATTTTCCGGTAATTCTTTGACGCTTAACTAGTCGTTTCAAGTTTGTAGCCGACTCCTTTCACCGTTTGAATGTAAGGGAGATTGATTTTTTTACGTAAGTTTTTGATATGGGTATCCAAAAAACGTGTATCGCCTAAAGCATCGAATCCCCAAAGTTGCTGAATCAATTGTTCACGTTCGAGGACACGGCCCGGGTGTTCGAGCAATAAATGAAGGATTTGAAATTCCTTAAGCGTCAATATAATCGGATTTCCTGAAATTAAAACGTTATAGCTCGAAGGAAAAAGGGTAATCTCTCGAAAAGAGAGGTACTCTTCTTCATTCGATTGTATCCGTCGAATAATGGCTTCGATTCGTCTTAGTAATATCCGGAGCGAAAACGGTTTGGCGATATAATCGTCGATTCCGAGGTCAAACCCTTTCACTTGATTCTCCTCATCTTGCAAGGCAGTCAAGAAAATGATTGGTGTTTGAGATTGTTTTCGAATGTTCCGCGCGACTTCGAACCCGTCAAAGAACGGCATCATGATATCTAAAATGATTAAATCGAATGAACCAGATCGGTACAATTGTAAAGCTTCCATTCCATTCGTCGCACTCGAAACTTGATAACCACTTGATTCTAGTAATTCCGTTAACAATTCGCGAATGTCAAATTCATCTTCCGCGATTAATATATGTGTCATGCATTTCACCTCACATTTAGTTGTAGCACACTTATCTGAAGTTTAACTGAAGATGAATGAAAGAATATCCGGACAATGATCGTATGAGGTACACGCTAAGCGAATCTTGAAACATAGAAGGGAAGCGAACATCATGAATCGTCATCACAAACCACTATCAGCATTACTAGCGCTTTTCAGCTTACAGATGGAAAGTAATCCAATAATTACAAGTATCGAAACAGACTCACGGAAAGTGACGTCAGGTAGTCTGTTCATTTGTGTTCGAGGGTATACCGTCGATGGTCATCGCTATGCAAGGGAAGCAGAAGATAAGGGAGCCGCGGCTATCTTAGCGGAAGAGCCGTTAGACGGATTGACTATCCCCGTTATCTTGATAGAAGATACGAAAACAGCTGCCGGCAAAGTAGCAGATTTCTTTTACGATCATCCGAGTCAGAAAATGCGCGTCTATGGCATTACGGGGACGAACGGAAAAACGACGACAACGCAACTCGCCTACGACCTATTTCGTGCTGCGGGACGACGAACAGGAATGATCAGTACGGTTGGTGCATTGATTGATGGTCAGCGCATCGAGACTCCGAATACGACACCGGAAGCCGTCATTTTACACCGATTACTTTATGAGATGGTCGATCAAGGAGTAACAGATTGCATGCTAGAAGTATCTTCCCATGCGTTAGTCGAAGGGCGAGTCGAAGGCGTATCGTTTTACGCCGCAGCCTTTACGAACCTTTCACACGATCATTTAGATTATCATGAATCAATGGCAGACTATGCAGAAGCGAAAGCATTATTGTTTCAGAAAGTCGCGACAGATGCTGGAAAAGGACTTGTTCTGAATGAAGAGGACCCGGCAAGTCACGTCATGCAACGAGCGGGTGGGGATGTACCAATCGTCTGGTATTCGACAGACATCACTTCGAAAGCATCGATCGTAATCGAATGGCAAGAAGAGACCGTTAACGTCCGGATTGACGGAACGACTACCGAGGTACCAATCTCCTTATTAGGTAGTTTTAATGCAGCGAATTTAGCAGCTGCGATTGGGTTGATGAAGACGGGTGAGGTCAACATGTACCAACTGATTCGACACATTCCGGAACTTCGTTTACCTAAAGGAAGACTCGAGCGGATTCCGTTCGAAGGGTGTGAAATTTATATCGACTATGCCCATACGCCGGATGGGCTTGAAAAATGCTTAAAGGCCTTGTCTGTTCCGGGTGAACCGTTATATGTCGTGTTGAGTGCAGCAGGAGAACGGGATCGTTCGAAACGAAGTATCATGGGACGAATTGCGAGTCAGTACTGCGAGGGTATCATCGTGACAGTCCATGATACGAGACGAGAGGAACCACAACAAATCATTAAAGAGTTGATTAAAGAAATTCCACCACGAAAAATCATTACGTGTCATGAAACACGGAAAGAAGCGTTGCAGATTGCAGCTAAAATCGCCTTGGCCGGAAAACGGGTTGTCATCGTCGGAAAAGGGCATGAACGGTTCGAACGGATCGGAATGGAAGATGTCCCGTTTGATGAAACGAAAATTTTAATCGAAGCTTTAAAGCGTTTGTCCGGACAAGAGTCAGCGATGTGAAAAAACCGACCAATCCTACTTAGGATCATGGTCGGTTTCGTTTCTCGGCTAACGTCAGGGCCTTTTTCGTATTGGCAAAATGAAATTTCGTCCAATCTTGTAAACGTGTTGGTCCATACCGTAATAGCAGTGAAGCAGCCACTTGATCGACTTTGGCGCCGGCTCCCTTTGGAATCTCGGTCCCTGCTTGTTGGCTCAATTGATCCATTTCTTTAAGAAATATGGCACGCGCTAAAATGGAGGCGGCAGCGACAGCGACATGCAATCCTTCGGCTTTTGTCGAGAAATAGACATTCTCTGTCACTTGTTTCGCTTCTCCAGACAAGTGCTTATAGTAGATGTTTTTTTCAGCGAATTGATCAATTAAAATCGCTTGCGGAGGAGATGTTAATTTCTCTAGAAGTCCGTTAAGCGCGGCATTGTGCAGCAAGGCTGTCATTTTTCCTTGCGTCATCGTTCGTTGCATCCGATTGTAATCGGGATTATGCAGAATACGATACTCATAAGGAATGACAGCATGAAGGTCGCGGGCAATCTTTCGAATCTCCGGATCTGAGACGTTTTTCGAGTCACGCACTCCGAGTTCACGCACAAGATCGATCTTTTCGTGCTCAACATACGCGGCGACGACTACTAACGGACCAAAAAAATCGCCTTTGCCGACTTCATCACTCCCGACGACGGACCAGTCCGAAAACCCTTCGGGTAAGGATGCGCTGGTTGTCGTGCTTGCCTTTTTAGCGACAGGAGAACCGTAACGGGCGGCAATGGATTCTGCTTCTTGTCCTTGAAACATGACTTTGCCGGAATTATAGACTGTCAGGATACAACCTGATGTCCGGGCAGCAAATCGTGCATACGGAGGGGGCGGAATATGTTGACCTTCAAAATCTGAAATAACTGCTTCTTGTTTTTCTTTTGTTAACTTTAATACGACCGTTCCCATACGATGATCACCCTTTCGAAATAAGCATACCATCCTTAAGACGGATGGTGGACTTCTTTTCCTATTTCAAAAATGATGGTACTATATGAAAGAAGCAAAGTGTGAGGAGGACAGAAAAATGGCTGATTCAGAAGGGTTGAACCGGACGACGATTCATATCGCAGGAAATGATTATACGATTGTCGGAACGGAGTCGCCTGAACACGTACGTGAAGTGGGTCTCCTCGTGGATACGAAAATTCGTGAAATCAGAGACCAAGCACCACAACTCGATGTTCGTCAAATTGCTGTTTTAGCAGCTCTCAATATTGGTAGTGATTATGTGAAAATCAAAAAGAATTTGGGTGAAATTTAAACATGATTTCTTTTGTAATCTTATTGTTTTTGGCGTTAGGGACGATGACAGGTGTCCGTCGAGGTGTAATCTTACAAGCGGGTCATCTATTGAGTTTGATCATTTCCTTTATCATTGCCTTATCGTTTTACGATGAATTGGCCGAAAAATTTAAACTGTGGATTCCATATCCATCGACACTCGATGATGCCGGAATCGATTTGACGATGTTTTCCATTCCAAGTTCGACTGGATTAGATGAAGTCTTTTATAAAGCCTTTTGGTTCATCGTCTTATTTTTCGTTACGAAAATCGTGTTGTCGATCATTTTATCGATGTTTGATTCATTGACGAACATTCCAATCCTCAAGCAGTTAAAAGGATTGTTAGGTGGTGTATTTGGATTCATCGAGATGTATATCTTCATCTTCTTGATTTTGTTCTTGGCAGCCTTTGCACCGGTTCAATCGATTCAAGACGCCATTGCCAATTCAAGCTTAGCCTCGTTCATGATTCAGCATACACCGTTACTCGCGGAATGGTTGATGGACAAAGTCGGTTTGACAAAATAACGTGCTCCCGTTTCCTGGGAGCTTTTTTTGAGGGGAGAATTGAACATGCGAACGACACAAGATGCGATTCGACATTTAGAACGAATTTCCGTATATCTCGAAGTAAAAGGAGAAAACCCGTTTAAAATCAATGCTTTTCGAAAGGCGGCTAGTTTACTAGAAGCAGCAGAGGTCGACTTCATGGAGATTGAAGATTTCACGGCGATGAAGGGAATCGGGAAAGGAACGGCGACGGTCCTTGAAGAATTCCGGACTACCGGAACGAGCACAGCCTTGACGGAACTGGAACAACAAGTTCCGGAAGGTTTGATTGCCTTACTCAAAATCCCGGGTCTCGGAGGGAAGAAGTTAGCGAAGTTACATGAAGTGGGTGTGATCGATGCGGATTCCTTCGCTGAGAAACTAGCGGATGGTACAGTGGAAGCAATGCCAGGCTTCGGGAAAAAGACCGTTGAAAAATACAGTAAGGCGCTTGAAACGTTTGAGACACGACCAGAACGCTTACCGTACGGTGTGATGCGAAAAAGTGTAGCCGAGCTTGAACGGACATTAGCAGAGATGGCATACATCATCCGTTTTGAAGTCGGTGGCAGTTTCCGGCGGGCAGAAGAAACCTGTAAGGATCTTGATTTCATCATCTCAACGGATCATCCGAAAGAAGTGAAGGAACAGTTACTGGAACTGGAACACATTGATGAAATCATTGCTGCCGGAGACACGAAGGTGTCGATTGTCCTCAAACGGGACGACGCCTATATCGCTGTTGATTTTCGACTGGTCGATGATTTAGCGTTTGCCTCGACCTTACATCATTTCACAGGATCAAAAGATCATAATGTCCGGATGCGGCAACTCGCGAAAGAACGTGGGGAAAGCATTTCAGAGTATGGTGTCGAGACAAAAGAAGGTCTTTTCCAGCCGAAGACGGAAGAAGAATTATTTGCCCGCTATGACTTACCGTTCATCCCACCGGAACTTCGGGCTGGACGACTAGAATTCGAGGCGGATTTAAGCACGTTGATTCAAGAAACGGATATCCATGCGGATGTCCACATGCATACGACATGGTCTGACGGCACGTTGTCCGTTGAGGAACTCGTCGATGCCTGTGCGGCGCGGGGTTATTCTTGGATGGCAATCACCGATCACAGTAAATATATGAAGTTTGTGAATGGATTGACGGAAGAACGCCTCCGGAAACAACGGATTGAGATTGAAGCGGCGCGTAAGAAACATCCGGATATGACGATTTTATGCGGCGTCGAGATGGATATTTTACCGGACGGCTCACTTGATTACGAAGATACGTTTTTACAAGAGATGGACTATGTCATTGCCTCGATTCATTCCAAGTTTGATCAGACAGAAGAAGAAATCATGCAACGGCTTGAAAATGCCTGCCGTAATCCGTATGTCTCCTTGATTGCTCATCCGACAGGTCGTATCATCGGACGGCGTGAAGGATATGCCGTCAACGTCGATCGACTTGTCGAACTAGCAGCTGAGACGGGAACAGCGCTTGAAATGAATGCGAATCCGGCACGATTTGATTTAACGGCATCGTCTTTAGTGAAAGCGAAGGCGGCGGGCGTCAAAATTATGATCAATACCGATACGCATAAACCAGAAATGTTAGAAGATATGAAACTTGGGGTTCTACATGCACGTAAAGCATATTTGGAACCGTCAGATGTCATCAATACGTGGACAGCAGAAGAAGCCCGTGCGTTCTTTGAGCGAAAACGTCAAGGAGTGAAGTGAAAATGAATGCCAATGCACTACGTGTATTAGAATACGATAAATTAAAAGAATTAATTGTCAAACAGACGGCAAGTTCTCTTGGGGCACAATTCGTACGGAAGATGGAGCCGGCAGAAGACTTCGAACAAGTGAAGTCGTTATTAGCCTTGACGACAGAAGCGACGACCGTTTATCGATTACGTGATCGGTATCCGTTTGGTGGGCTGACGGATGTTCGCAGTGAAGTGAAGCGGGCTGAAATCGGTTCTGTGTTATCAACGAGCGAACTGCTTGCCGTCGCGGATGTCGTCTATTCGGGTCGACAAGTCAAAGCCTTTCAGGAACGACTGCATGAAGACCATCCCGATCTCCGATTACCAGCCCTCGATAGTCGGATCGATCAGATTACGAAACTCGTCGAAATCGAGCAGGGAATCCGTCATGCGATTGACGATCAAGGAACGGTCCAGGATTCAGCGAGCGATAAGCTACGCGCTTTACGGAGCCAGTTACGCTCACTCGAAGGACAAGTCCGCTCGAAAATTGATGGGGTATTACGCAGCAAGTCGAAGATGTTATCCGATGCGATCGTCACGATGCGAAATGACCGATACTGTGTACCTGTAAAACAGGAATACCGGCAAGCTTTTGGCGGAATCGTTCATGATCAATCGGCATCTGGCGCCACCCTGTTCATCGAACCGCAAGCTGTCGTTGCCGCCAACAATGAAATACAAGAAGCACGTCTCAAAGAACGGGCCGAAATCGAACGGATTTTAGCACAACTATCGGCACTCGTCGGATCGGTTGGCGATTCGTTGCGGATTAACGTCGATGTCTTGGCAGAACTGGATTTCATCATGGCGAAAGCATTGTACGGACATACGATCCGTGCCGTCGAACCACGATTAAACGAAAATCGGCATGTCGTGTTAAAAGAAGCGCGCCATCCGTTCATTCCAGATGATGAAGTCGTTCCGATCACGGTTTCCCTAGGTGGGGAATTTACGTCGCTCGTCATTACCGGACCGAACACGGGAGGGAAAACCGTCAGCCTGAAGACGATTGGTTTACTTCAATTGATGGTCCAATCTGGATTATATGTTCCGGCAGCAGATGAGACGGAACTCAGTGTCTTTGACGCTATTTATGCGGATATCGGGGACGAACAATCGATTGAACAGAATCTTTCGACGTTTAGTTCGCATATGACGAACATCGTCTCGATGATGGGGAAAATTGATTTCATGAGTCTGGTCTTGTTTGATGAGCTGGGTGCAGGAACGGATCCGACAGAAGGAGCCGCGCTTGCGATTGCGATTTTGGATGAAGTCAAACGGCGTGGCGCGCGTGTAGCTGCGACGACCCATTATTCTGAACTGAAAGCATATGGCTATAACCGAGAAGGTGTCGTCAATGCCTCGATGGAGTTTGATGTGGAATCACTTAGTCCGACCTATCGTTTGCTGATTGGTGTTCCAGGTCGCTCGAACGCTTTTGAAATCTCGAAACGACTCGGTTTAGATGACCGGGTCATCGAAGCGGCACGTGGTCAAGTCGGAAGTGAGGCCCAATCGGTCGAAACGATGATTGGTCGACTGGAAGAAGCCAAACAACGAGCAGAGACACTGGAGCGGGAGTTACTTCAGGAACAAAAACGGTTAGTTCAGGAACGAGAAGAATTCGAACGGGAACAAGCAGAAATTCATCAAGAGAAAAACGAGATTTTAGCAAAGGCCGAAGACAAAGCGGCTCGAGCTGTCGAACGGGCTCAAAAAGAAGCAGAAGCCGTCATCAAACGCTTAAAAGAGTTGCGGGATGCGGGTGCTGTGAAGGAACACGAGCTGATTGAAGCACGTAAACAGCTGGAACAAGCGAAACCTTCCTTGCAAGATCAACGAATCGCAAAAGTGAAGGCAGCATCGAATCAAGCACCTGTTTTTGCAAAAGGCGAAGAAGTGAAAGTCACGACGTTTAATCAAAAAGGCTATATCATCAATCAAAACTCAAACGGTGAGTATACGGTCCAAGTCGGCATCATGAAGGTGAACGTCAAACCAAGTGATCTCGCAAAAATCGGCGAAGTGAAATCGGCTTCGAAAATAAAAAAACGATCCGGGGGCACAAGTGTAACTAAACAATCAGCCGCATCGGCCGAACTGGATTTACGAGGTGTTCGTGTAGAGGAGGGGCTCGCGAAGCTAGACCGCTTCATGGACCAAGCATTACTGTCGAACTATGAACAGATTCGTGTCATTCATGGACTAGGGACAGGCGCGATGCGTCAAGGAGTTCAGGAGTATCTGCGTGGAAACCGTCATGTGAAGACACATCGTTTAGGTGGTCAAGGTGAAGGTGGACACGGTGTCACAATCATCGAATTGAAATGAGGCGCGTCAGGTGAATATTTTTGAAAACGTCTATGTCTACACGACAGCTTTATATTCGGTCGCCGGACTACTCATTATCATGGGACTGGCACTTTTTGAGTTGACAACGCGGTACCGAAACTGGGAACATATCAAGAGTGGAAACATTGCTGTTGCCTTGGCGACAGGTGGGAAAATCATTGGTCTTGCGAACATCGTTCATTTTGCTGTCCAAAGTGAACAACGAGTCGGAGCGATTTTCTTAGAGAGTGCGTTTGGATTTCTACTGCTGATTTCGACGTACTGGATTTTCGAATTTCTGACACCGAATCTGCCGGTCGACCGGGAAATCGAAAAAGGAAATATCGCTGTCGGAATCATTTCCTGTTCGTTATCGATTGGGATGTCTTATGTGATTGGTTCAGCGTTAGTGGGGTGAGCACGTGTTAGAACGATTAGCAAAAATCATGTTCGGTGTATCGATTGCCTTTTTAGTCGTCGGTATAATCTGGATATTCATGAATTAAAAGAACTGGCTGTGCCAAGTGATTATTCCGTACTGAGAACGATTCAGTGCGGAATTTTTATTGAGAGGATTAAGAAAGTTAAAGGAGGCATCTACGTGAATGTAAAAAAGACCAATACAAACGAAATACGGCGTCGTGCTTTTGAAGCGATGCAACTCATTTCTTGGAAAGATATTTTTTGGATCATCATCGGTTCGGCCATTTTAGCATTCGGCATCAATTACTTTACGATTCCGAATGACTTATCAGAAGGTGGACTCATCGGGATCACCGTCATTTTCTACTACCTCTATGGATGGGATACGGGTCTCGTCTCTTTGATTTCGAATGCGCTCCTATTCATTATCGGCTATCAGTTCTTAAGCCGGAAAACGATGCTCTATTCCGCCATCTCCGTTGCGACGACATCATTTGTCTTGTCGTCCACGTCATCACTTGCGACGACGTCAGATAATCGATTGATTGGGACCATCTATGCCGGGATTTTGATTGGTCTTGGCATCGGCCTTGTCATTCGAGCAGGTGGCACGACCGGCGGGGGAGTCATCATCGCGCGGTTGATGAACAAGTACTTGAACTTAGGCATTGCCGTATCGATGTTCATCATCGATGTCACGGTCGTCGGCGCATCCGGATTCTTGTTTGGAGAAGAGACGATGCTGTATACGTTGATTGCGATCATCATCGGCTCTTATTTGATTGATCTTGTGAGCGAAGGACTGAATGTCCGTGAAGCCGTTACGATCATCAGCCATCGTCAAGAAGAGATTGCGACGATCTTGACGGAAACATTAGGCCGCAGTGCGACGGTCATTCATAGCCATGGTCACTTCACGAAACAAAAAAACGATATGCTGTATATGATCGTCGATAAACGCCAACTTGCACCGCTCAAACAAATCGTCGAGGCGGCAGATCCACGTGCCTTTGTCGTCATTCATAAAGTACGAGAAGTGATCGGTGAAGGATTCACTTATCCATCACGTTAAGTGACCGATCAGGAAAACCATTGTCGTCATCACCGGCAGTGGTTTTTTTGTGCGTGAATCGAGCGACCTGAACTTGGAAAAAACTGAAAACTTTTTTGAATCAAGACTAGCCGCTACAGGCGGAATACACGTATAATAAAAATGAATAGTAATTCAGTCACAAGGAGGGAATGGAATGGATTCAGTATGGTTAAAGGATTATCCAGAACAGGTACCTGCATCAATCGACTATCGTGAGGTGCCACTTTATCAAGCACTAGAGGAGGCAGCCGACGATTTTCCAGAACGTCGTGCCCTTAGTTTTCTCGGTAAACGGATGACTTTTCAGGAAGTGCGACAAGAAGCACGTCGTTTTGCGCACGTCTTACAGGAAGCTGGACTCGAAAAAGGAGATCGTGTTGGTTTGATGTTACCGAACTGTCCGCAGTATATGATCAGTTATTATGCTGTGTTGTACGCAGGCGGAACGGTCGTTCAAGTCAATCCGCTCTATACGGACCGGGAACTGGAACAAATTCTTGTCGACTCGGGTGCCAAGATTCTTGTGACACTGGATTTGCTGTATCCAAAAGCATCACGCGTCAAAGCGGTGACTGCTTTGCAGACAGTTGTCACGACCAGTATTGCTGATTATCTTCCCTTCCCCAAAAATAAGCTGTATCCGATCAAATCCCGGAAAGACAATAATATCATCATCGATACGACGGGATCGATTCCTTTTTTATCACATCGTCGACACGAATCCATCGAGCCGGTAGAAATCAATCCAAAAGAAGACATCGCAGTGTTACAATATACCGGTGGAACGACCGGTGCTCCAAAAGGAGTCATGTTGACACATTTTAATTTGAGTGCGAACGTCGAACAAATCAGTCAGTGGTTTTATAAATATTCGCGTGGTGATGGACGGAAATTATTGGCCGTTGTTCCTTATTTCCATGTCTACGGCATGACGTGTAATCTGAATTTCGGGATGTTTAATGCCTATGAACAAATCATCTTACCGAAATTTGATATTGAACAAGTCTTAAAGGCGATTGATAAAGAAAAACCAAATTTATTCCCAGGGGCACCGACGATGTATGTTGGACTCCTGAATCATCCGAAACTGAAAAAATATGACTTGTCGTCGATTGAAGCCTGTATCTCCGGATCAGCGCCGTTACCAGTCGAAGTGCAAGAAAAGTTTGAACAGGTGACGGGTGGACGAATTGTCGAAGGGTATGGATTATCAGAGACAAGTCCGGTCACACACACGAATTGCATTTGGGACAAACGTGTTCCCGGAACAGTTGGCATTCCTGTTCCGGATACGATTGCGAAAATCGTTCAAGGTGACGGTGAGACCGCGGCAGCACCTGGAGAGATTGGTGAAATTCTCGTTCGAGGTCCGCAAGTCATGAAAGGGTACTGGAAGCGTCCTGAAGATACGCAAGCCGTCTTACGTGACGGATGGCTGCATACGGGCGATCTTGGTTATGTCGGAGAAGATCATTACTTCCGAATCGTCGACCGGAAAAAAGATTTAATCATCGCCTCTGGTTTCAACATCTATCCACGAGAAGTCGAAGAAATTCTATACGAACATCCAGCCGTCAAAGAAGCTGTTGTGATTGGAGTGCCGGATGCGTATCGAGGAGAGACGGTAAAAGCGTTTATCGTGCTCAAAGATGATGGTACAGTGACGGAAGAAGAACTCGATCAGTTTTGCCGGAAAAGTCTTGCTTCTTTCAAAGTTCCGAAACAGTATGAGTTCAGACAAGAACTCCCGAAAACGTTTGTCGGGAAAATTCTCCGTCGTGTCCTGATTGAAGAAGAACGGGCAAAACAGCTAGAAGAAAGCAGTTGACAGCTCAAAAAGACATGATAGAATAAATATGAATGAACCATCATTCATTTTATGTGTTAGGAGATAGCCTTATGAAAAGAACGATGTCTAAGAGTGATCGCATCATTGATGCTGCGGTGAAAGTCATCGCAAAAAATGGGTACCACGGTGCCAAGGTGACAGCGATTGCGAAAGAAGCAGGGGTAGCGGACGGAACGATTTATCTTTACTTTAAAAACAAGGAACATCTGTTGATATCATTGTTTCAAGCAAAGATGGGCAGTTTCATCGAATATTCGGAAGCGCAAATTGCGCATCATCAGTCGGCGACACAACAGTTAGCCGCACTGATTGAAGCACACCTCGAGCAACTATCGGTCGATTATGATTTAGCGGTCGTCACGCAGATTGAGTTACGGCAATCAAATCAGGAGATGCGCCATAATATCGCAACGGTCCTTAAACCTTACTTGCATTTGATTGATCGTGTCATCCGAAACGGGATGGAGTCGGGCGAATTTTCTCATACACTCGACTACCGATTAGCGAGACAGATGGTATTTGGAACGATTGACGAAGTCGTGACAAGTTGGATGGCAAGTGGTTTTAAATATGACTTGCTCGAAACGCGTCACGGGATTCATCACATGTTAATCAAAGGGCTGAGTTAAGCCCTTTTCATGACATTCTTTTTGTAAGCGGATACAAAAAATGATGGTGGTCTATAGAAGTCGATAGAGGGGGAACGAAAGATGGAAATCTATGTCTTATTAAAACGCACATTTGATACGGAAGAAGCAATTCAGCTCGAAAATGGTCAAATCGAAGAGGACGGGGCGGAATTTATCATCAATCCCTATGATGAGTATGCGGTAGAAGAAGCAATCCGTGTGCGCGATGCACATTCCGGAACAGTGACCGTCGTAACGGTCGGACCAGAAGATGCGGACAAAGAACTTCGGACGGCACTTGCGATGGGGGCAGATCAAGCGGTTCGCATCTCGATTGAGGATGACATCGAAGAAGCCGACCACTATTCGATCTCAGAAGTTCTGGCTGGATATCTCAAAGAACAGACGGTGGACTTAATCATTGCGGGGAATGTAGCGGTTGACGGCGGAAGCGGGCAAGTAGCGCCACGTGTCGCGGAACTGCTCGATATTCCGTATGTCACGACCATCACGAAGCTTGAATTAAACGGAATGGATGCCGTCGTCACACGGGACGCAGAAGGGGACACGGAAGTCATCAAAACGTCTTTACCGTTACTCGTAACGGCACAACAAGGATTAAATGAACCACGTTATCCAAGTCTTCCGGGCATCATGAAAGCCAAAAAGAAACCACTCGAAGAACTCGAGTTGTCTGATCTTGAATTAGACGAAGACGAGTTAGCACCACGTCTCGAAACGATTGAACGTTTTTTACCGCCGAACAAAGCAGCCGGTAAAATTCTTGAAGGCGATTTGTCGACGCAAGTCCAGGAACTCGCTTCACTATTACGTAACGAAGCAAAAGTTGTTTAAGGGGGAAACACGATATGTCAAAAGCACTTGTACTTGCAGAATCACGTGACGGTAATTTACGGAATGTTTCATTTGAAGCGATCGCGGCAGCAAACCTAGTAGCAGATGAAGTCGTTGTTGCTCTAATCGGACAAAACGTGGCAGCAGATGCAACGCAACTCGCGACGCGCGGCGCTCATCAGGTACTGGTCGTTGAAGACGAGCGGTTACAGCACTATACGCCAGACGGTTACGGACAGGTTTTCCTGCAACTGATCGAACGGGTTTCACCTGACGTCATCGTTTTCGGACATACGTCGCTCGGAAAAGACCTTTCGCCAAAAATCGCTGCGAAACTTCAAGCCGGGTTAATCAGTGATGTGACATCAATCGAAGGAACCGGGACGGACGCACAGTTCATCCGCCCGATTTATTCAGGAAAAGCATTTGAGAAAGTGAAAGTCACAGAAGGAAAAACCCTCTTTACGGTCCGTCCGAACAACATCGAGCCACTTGCTGAAGGAGCTTCGCAAGGGACGGTCGAGGCGGTGACGGTCGAACTGAAGGATTTACGGACAATCGTTTCAGAAGTGGTACGAAAAGCAACGGGTGGCGTCGATTTATCAGAAGCAAAAGTCATCGTTGCCGGTGGGCGAGGCGTCAAAAGTTCAGATGGATTTGTACCATTACAAGAACTCGCAGACTTACTTGGCGGAGCAGTCGGAGCATCACGTGGTGCCTGTGACGCTGACTACTGTGATTACGCGTTACAAATCGGTCAAACTGGTAAAGTCGTCACACCGGATCTCTATATTGCCTGTGGTATTTCTGGAGCGATTCAACATTTAGCCGGTATGTCGAATGCAAAAGTCATCGTCGCGATCAACAAGGATCCCGAAGCAAATATCTTCTCCGTTGCAGATTATGGAATCGTTGGCGACTTGTTCGACGTCGTGCCGTTATTGACAGCAGAATTCAAAAAGATGCTTGTGCATTAAGAGAAGCCAAAGGAAGCGAAGAGTAACTTCTTTGCTTCTTTTTTGTCCAATGACTTTGTCTTGAGCAGTTTCGTTTGTTGTCAGGTAGGGCTGTGCTATACTCAAGTCAGTAAAAAGATGGGTTGGATAAATAAATCAAACCGATCTAAAAATAGGAGGTTTTTTTCAATGGCAATCGTACACGCAACTAGCCAATCGTTTAAAGAAGATACACAAGAAGGTCTCGTTCTCGTTGATTTCTGGGCAACATGGTGCGGACCTTGTCGCATGCTTGCTCCTGTTCTTGAAGAACTCGATGCGGATATGCAGAACGTAAAAATCGTTAAAGTTGATGTTGACGCTAACCCGGAAGTGGCTGGAGCTTTCCAAGTCCAAAGTATTCCGACACTCGTCTTGTTCAAAGACGGTCAACCGGTCAACAAAACAATGGGCTTTATGCCAAAAGACGCGTTAAAAGAATTCGTTGAAACATCTAGCTAATTCTGAAATCGATAGAAAAAAGATGGCATTCCGTCAATTGGCGGAATGCCATCTTTTTGTCTCGTTGTCTTACGAAAGCGGAGAACAAAGTTCGATCAAATGACCATCGGGATCAAGTACATAGGCAACGGTTTGTCCCCACGGTTTTTCCGTCGGCGGCAAAATCGTTTCATGACCAGCAGCTCGGATCGTCTCGTACAAGGAAACGACATCATCGGTCACGAAACCAAGTTCAATCGATTGTTGCCCGGTTTTGTCCGGTATCTCATAGGGAATCATGGAACGAACGTCTTCTTTTGTATTGAAAGCAAGAATTGTCGAACCGGTCTCGAACTCCGTATAACTCCCATGTTCGGCTTTGATCGGAAGACCAAGCAGACCGTGGTAGAACAGACGTGTTTTTACGGGGTCCGTAATGTAAAGAATCGTATAGCCGTAATCAACCATGTCAACTCCTCGCTTTCATTTGTCAGTCTTCAAGTAATGATGCAATGTCAGATGCCGGTGTCGGATAAGCAAAACTCGTTTTCTGAAGAGCAGAGCTTGGAATTCGGTGCTGCATGGCAAACGAAAAATAATTAGCCAGTTCAGCGGCATGCACACCGATGAAGTGAGCACCCAGAATCTGATCGTCTTCCCCAATTAACACTTTTGCCCGTGCAAAGGGATCTTTGATCCGCACATTCGTCTGCCAGCTGGATGTATCGATCAGCTTTCCCCGATAACGGATATTATGTTGCTGCAAGCTAGCTTCAGTCTGACCTACTTTAGCCAAATTCGGAGTAGTAAAGACAATACTCGGAACAGGAAGTAACTCGAGTGTACGTGTGTTGCCTTCAAGCATGTTACAGGCAGCGAGACGTCCCTCCGTTCCAGCGAAAGGGGTCAATGCTGGATTTCCGCTGACGGCGACATCACCAGCAGCATAGATATGCGGAGCCGACGATTGTAAGTAATCATTGACCTGAATGCCTTTTTCTTCAAAAGTGACACCAGCTTTATCGAGGTCAAGGTGTTCAATGCTTGCAACACGACCTGTCGCATTCAACACGACGTCAGCTTCTAAGCGTGTTCCGTCAGAAAGCGTCAGTGTCGTATCAGAATAAGAGACGACTTCTGTTTCGCGGAGAATTTGAATGCCGAGGGCTTCCGTTGCTTCTAACAAGACCGTGACCAGCTCCTGCTCAAATTGTTTGAGTGCGCTAGACCGTAACAGAATGGTGACTTCAGCACCTGCGATTCGCGCGAGATGTGCAAATTCAAAGGAGATATAACCACCACCGATACAGACGAGTCGACGTGGAACATCACGTAATTCCAAAAATTCGTTACTGTTTAAAAAGCGTTCGCCACCCGGGATGGATAATTCACGGGGACGAAGACCGGTCGCGATCAAAAATTGCTCCGCCTCTAACTCGATATCATCGACGAGGAGTTTCGTATTCGATAAGAAGCGGGGTTCACCATGGTAATAGTCAATTCCGAGATCGTCATACCGATTTCGCGTTTGTTCCGGAATCGCACGTGTATACTCATTTTTTCGTTCCATCAATTGGCGCCAGTCGATGGAAATCAAACCCTTTAGACCGTATCCGAGTAACCGTTCGACGGCATCTTTTGTTTCGCTGCCCGTCAATAGAATTTTTTTAGCATCGCAACCACGTTGTGAGCATGTGCCCCCAGGTGTGAAATTTTCAATAATCGCGACTCGGAGCCCTTTTTCAGCAAATTTATAAGCGGCCTGGTTTCCGGCTGCTCCTGTTCCTATTACAATGCAATCATATGTACGCATTTTTTATCCCCCATATGTCATAATCAATGTAAGATATTTACCCTATAACGTAAAACTAAAAACGGTGAAAGGAGACATTTTTGTGAGTCATCGAGAACATATTAAGGCGAAACTATCCCTTTTACCTGATGAACCAGGCTGTTATTTGCATAAAAACCAATTTGGCGAAGTCATTTATGTCGGAAAAGCGAAAAATTTAAAGAATCGTGTCCGGTCGTATTTCACGGGAGCGCATGACTTAAAAACAGAACGTCTCGTTGCAGATATCCGTGATTTTGAATACATCATCACCGGAAGCGAACTGGAAGCATTATTGCTTGAGATGACTTTGATTAAGAAACATGACCCGAAATATAACATCATGTTAAAGGATGATAAGTCCTATCCGTATTTAAAGATTACGAATGAGACGTACCCACGACTGATCACAACCCGGAAATTACGAAAAGACGGTGGGCATTACTTTGGTCCATATCCGAATGCGTATGCGGCAAATGAAACAAAACGTCTACTTGATCGGTTGTACCCCCTCCGTAAGTGTCAGCCGATGCCGAAAAAGATCTGTCTCTATTATCATATCGGTCAATGCCTAGGTCCGTGCGAAGTTCCGAATCTAGAAGAGGAACAAAAAGCGATCGTGTCCGAAATTCGCCGTTTCCTGTCTGGTGAAACAAAAGAACTGGTCCAGTCGCTTCAAGAAAAGATGAGTGGGGCAGCGGAAGCGATGGAATTTGAACGGGCCGGCGAATTACGTGACCAAATCCGAGCGATTGAGTCGATCATGAATAAACAGAACATGATTACAGCTGATTTGACGTCTCGAGATGTCTTTGGTATTTATGTCGACAAAGGTTGGATATGTGTCCAAGTCTTCTTCCTGCGTGGCGGAAAAATGATTGAACGTGACGTATCGCTGTTTCCGATTTACGGGACAGCCGCAGAAGAACTTGAAAGTTTCATCGTTCAGTTTTATGAAAAAAACATCAAACCGAGTGAAATCTATGTACCGCCACTCGTCAATCAGATGCTGTTGAAAGAAGCACTTGATTTACGTGTCCATGTTCCGGTGCGTGGTTCAAAACGGAAGCTGCTCGACTTAGCGACGAAAAATGCTGAGAATGCGATTGGAGAACGTTTCGAATTGATTGCCCGTGATGAAAAGAAAACCGTTCAGGCAGTTCAAGAATTAGCAGACGCGATTGATGTACATCCCTTATCACGAATCGAAATCATCGATAACGCTAATATCCAAGGGGCGGACGCTGTATCGGCGCTCGTCGTCTTTGAAGACGGGAAACCGCTCAAGAAAGAATACCGGAAATTTAAGATCAAGACGGTCAAGGGACCAGACGATTATGAATCGATGCGAGAAATCGTCAGGCGGCGTTATCGTCGTTTGTTACTCGAAGGTGCCCGTCTACCGGATCTCGTCTTAATCGATGGTGGATTAGGTCAACTCAATGCCGCACTTGAAGTGATTCAAGATGAACTTGGTTTATCCCTGCCCGTCGGTTCGTTGAAAAAAGATGATAAACACCGGACGAGTCAACTGCTGTTTGGGGAGGGAGGGCGGTTGATCGAACTGCATCCGCGTTCGAGTGCGTTTTATTTGCTGCAACGGATGCAAGACGAGGTCCACCGGTTTGCGATCACGTTCCACCGTTCGTTACGCTCGAAGGGAATGACCCGGTCACTGCTGGACGATATTCCCGGCGTCGGACCAAAACGACGCCAACAATTGATTCGTCATTTCGGTTCGATGCGTAGTTTGAAAAAAGCCAACATCGAACAGTTGACGGAAGCGGGATTACCTGTGAAGTTGGCAGAAACCGTTGCCGAGTACCTCAGTCAGACGAATGAAGAATGATGAAGAATAAACGTGGGGTCAGTCGGAAATCATAAATAATAAAAGAAACGTGTTGTTCATTTGCCTGAAGACAGCGAATGAACAACACGTATTTTTGTGAGAACTTCACCGGGTTACCGATTCGTTGACAACGTTAATTATTGATGTATTTTTCATAGTAGGAACCGAAATCTCTTTGATTCCATTGATAATAATGTCCTTGGAGCCAGTTGAACGACTCTTGCGACAGATCCTTAAACGTTTGTGGCACGTTCATGTCGCCTTGACGGAGACCACCAAGAATCGTGACGGAATGATTGAGTGAGCTGTTTGCGAACTCGAGCATCTTTTGACCTTCGTACTGTTTTTCGGCGATAGCGAGTAACGCTTTATACAAATCCTTCACATGCTCGAGCTGTTTTTTATCGACATCGATCGAATAATGTTTTCCGCCAATCTCGAATTTGATTTCAACATCAAGGTCGACGGTCCCAGCCGTTTCGAACATGACATGACGAATCGGATAATGAGCATAGGGGTAACGATAGAGAACACGTTTTGAACTGACTGCACTTTCGCCATCGAGATGAACAAGCGCTAAATTCGTAAAACAGTATTCATCTGTTTTCGATTTGATTAAAAAATAAATTTTTTCACCGTCTTCGTGTAAGACGTAATCATCGGCGGCTGCCTTGTCAAAATCGTCAGGGTGAATCACTTGCCCAATATCACTGAATCCTGTTAAGTCGGCTGCTAGTTTCTTGAACATAAAAATTCCTCCTTTGATGAATGTAATCAATTACTGATACGGCAATCAAACGAAAAAGGTTTCACGTTTCAAGAATTCGCCGTCCGGATTCAAATTCCTGTTTTAATTTTAAAGTGATCCGTCAAGTGGATCTTTTGGATCAATCTCAATCGTGATGTGCACTTGATTCTTAATTGATTCCGCGTATCCTTCAGCTACACATCCGTTTATTTTTGAAAACTGTTCAGCTAAAAACCCTGCTTCTAGCTGAAAATAACCTACCGGACGTTCCGTTCGTATTGATTCAGGTGGTATTAAGATAAAGGTTAATGACGTTCCTTTTTGTTTTTTTAATTCCAACTGTCCCCAACCCGCCTCATGGAAAAACGGGGCAACTTCTTCAGCGCTAAAAACTGGGAATTCACGTGCCAGACGTTTTCCTGCCCAGTAGATGACATGGCGATAATCTGTTCCTAATAAGTCCGTCAACACATAGTCGCGAATCAACTCGATTCCGAATGTGGAAGAGGGGTGTGGTACCAAATCCATCATCAATCACTCCTATCTCTGAAACTATTATAGCGGGGTAATTCTTATGGGTCATTGTTTTCCTGAAAAAATTTGCAGTTATTTGCAGTTAAATGCAACAGCTCGGGTTGTCTTATAAAAAGGACAGGAGTAGAATAAGTGATGAAAAGACGAATTTCCTTATGAAAGCGCTTTTCTACCAAAATGCGCCAACGTTTGATTGGCAAACAAAAGGGGGGATTTGGATGGCGAATCATCGTGATTTCGTGGGGCGTAAAATACACTCACTGCTCGGCGTCATTCCAATCGGGTTATTTTTACTTTCTCATTTTACGACGAACTATTTCATCGTTCGTGGGGAGGAAGACTTTAATAAGGCTGCGGAAATCGTAGGGGGCGTTCCGTATCGGTTGTTCTTGGAAGTGTTTGTCATCTTCATTCCAATCATCCTGCACGGTGTCTACGGTGTTTACATCGCGTTTACGGGTTCCGCGAACACAGGTCGTTATACATACTTCCGGAACTGGATGTATGTGCTACAACGCTTTTCAGGAATCTTCCTCGTCGTGTTCATCACATGGCATGTCTGGGAGACACGGATTGCAGCAGCAATGGGGACGGCAGTCGATGCTAGCATGATGCAAAACATCGTCGATAACGGGTTCATGCTCGCCTTCTACATCGTCGGGATTTTAGCGACGACGTTCCACCTCGCGAACGGGCTCTGGACGTTCTGTATCACATGGGGAATCACGCAATCACCCGCTTCTCAAAAAGCGATGTCTTATGTGGCAGCCCTCGTATTCATCGGATTATCGTTTGTAGGCGTACGCTCGATCTTGACGTTTGCAGGCGTGTTGTAAGGAAAGGGGAACTAACAACATGGCGAATAAGAATCTTGTCATCATCGGTGGAGGACTCGCCGGCTTGATGGCTACGATAAAAGCAGCAGAACAAGGTGTGCCGGTCAAACTATTTTCACTTGTACCGGTCAAACGGTCACACTCCGTTTGTGCCCAGGGCGGAATCAACGGTGCCGTCAACACGAAAGGGGAAGGCGATTCGCCTTACCAGCATCTTGATGATACGGTTTACGGCGGCGATTTCCTCGCGAACCAACCACCGGTCCAAAAGATGACGGAAGCAGCTCCGAAAATCATCCACATGTTTGACCGGATGGGCGTCATGTTTAACCGGACGCCGGAAGGGTTACTTGATTTCCGTCGTTTTGGAGGAACATTACATCACCGGACCGCATACGCCGGTGCAACGACAGGGCAACAGTTGTTGTATGCACTCGATGAACAGGTCCGTAAGTTTGAAGCGCAAGGTTTGGTAGAGAAGTATGAAGGATGGGAATTCCTTCGCGCAATCATCGATGAAGAAGGTATTTGTCGTGGTGCGGTTTGTCAGAATTTACGCTCGATGGAAATCGAAGCGTTTGCAGCTGACTCAGTAATCTTAGCAACAGGTGGTCCGGGTGTTATTTTTGGGAAATCAACGAACTCGGTCATCAACACGGGGCAGGCAGCGGCAGCCGTCTACCGTCAAGGTGCCATTTATGCGAACGGGGAGTTCATCCAGATTCACCCGACAGCGATTCCAGGGGACGATAAACTCCGTCTCATGAGCGAATCAGCTCGTGGTGAAGGTGGACGTGTCTGGACGTATAAAGACGGCAAGCCATGGTATTTCCTTGAAGAAAAATATCCGGCCTATGGAAATCTCGTACCACGTGATATCGCGACGCGTGAAATCTTTGACGTCTGTGTCAATCAGAAGCTCGGTGTCAACGGGGAAAACATGGTCTATCTCGACCTGTCGCACAAAGACGCAAAAGAACTCGACGTCAAGCTTGGCGGGATTCTTGAAATCTATGAAAAGTTCGTCGGTGATGATCCACGGAAAGTCCCGATGAAAATCTTCCCGGCCGTCCATTACTCAATGGGTGGATTATGGGTCGATTACGATCAAATGACGAACATTCCAGGATTATTTGCATCTGGAGAATGTGATTACTCGATGCACGGTGGGAACCGTCTCGGTGCGAACTCGTTGCTGTCTGCCGTATACGGTGGAATGGTCGCAGGTCCGGCAGCGATCGCCTACATGAATGATCTCGATAAGTCGGTGCACGACATGCCGGAAGAAGTCGTCGAAGCGCACAAAATCGCTGAAATCGACCGTTTCAATGACATCTTGGCGATGGAAGGTACGGAAAACGCGTATCAAATCCACCGCGAACTCGGAGAAGTCATGACGGATAACGTGACGGTCGTTCGTTACAACGATAAACTCGAGCAAACACTTGATAAAATCAAAGAGCTTCGTGAACGTTTCACGCGGATTTCAGCGACGGATACAGCGCGCTGGAGCAATCAAGGGGCTTCATTTATTCGTCAACTCGATCATATGCTGGATCTCGCGGAAGCGATTACGCTCGGAGCCTTAAAACGGGACGAGAGCCGTGGCGCTCATTACAAACCGGACTTCCCGGAACGTGATGACGAACGTTTCCTCAAAACAACGATGGCGCGTTATACGAACGGTCATCCGGAAATTTATTATGAAGAAGTCGAAACGTCACTGATTCCGCCACGTAAGCGTGACTACAGCAAGAAGTCGAAGAAAGAGGTGAAGGCATAATGGCGACACCACTCGAACAGAAAACGAATCAAAAACCGGTTCAGTTCATCGTCCAACGTCAAGATGGACCGGATGGGAAAGCATATGATGAAGCCTTTGAAGTGCCGTATCGTCCAAACATGAATGTCATCTCTGCACTGATGGAGATTCGTCGTAATCCGGTCAACGCAGCCGGTGAAAAAACGACGCCAATCAACTGGGACATGGGATGTCTCGAAGAAGTATGCGGCGCGTGCTCGATGGTCATCAACGGAACACCTCGTCAATCCTGTACGGCACTTGTCGACAAGCTCGAGCAACCGATTCGTCTTCAACCGATGCAGACGTTCCCAATCGTCCGTGACCTTCAAGTCGACCGGCAACGGATGTTTGATGCCTTGAAAAAAGTCAAAGCATGGGTCCCAATCGACGGTACGTATGATTTAGGTCCGGGACCACGGATGCCGGAAAACAAACGCCAATGGGCATACGAACTTTCGAAATGTATGACTTGTGGCGTCTGTCTCGAAGCGTGTCCGAACGTCAATGATCGGTCGAACTTCATCGGACCAGCTGCACTCTCGCAAGTCCGTCTCTTCAATTCGCATCCAACAGGTGCGTTCCACAAAGAAGAGCGTCTTGAAGCTTTGATGGAAGACGGCGGAATCATGCAGTGCGGAAACGCACAAAACTGTGTTGAAGTGTGTCCGAAAGGGATTCCATTGACGACATCGATCGCAGCGATGAACCGTCAAACGACGTTGCACTCCTTCAAGAAATTCTTCGGCAGTGACGAAGGACGTACGGGAGAAGCAGTCAGTCGTTAATACGAAAACGTAAAATTAAAGAAGGGGCCTTGCTCCTTCTTTTTATATTTTTAGAGGAGGAAATTTCCGTGCGTGTACCTAGTTATATTCATGATCTCGATCAATGGTTAGAACAAATGAAACATGGCACGCGACTTGATGTTGCGGTCCGGTTTGCAGAAACGGATGCCTATGGACATATGAACAACCGTGTCCCGTTCGTCTACTTTGAGGATGTCCGAACGTTGATGCTTGAAGAAACCGGTTATTCGCTTTCAGACGACGGGATTGTCGTCGTTGCGGATGCCCAGTGTAATTACATCCGTCAAGTCTATCCACGGGCGCGTCTCGCCGTCTATGCCTACCCGGTTCAGGTCGGAACAGCCTCGTGTGATGTCCATTATGCCGCGTTCAGCGAACAGGATGAATTGATGTTCACCGGTCGGACCTCGATGGTCCAGATTGATCGTTCCGGGAATGCGTTTGCTTGGAATGAAGCGTATAAAAATTCCTTGCAGAATCGATTCGAATCCGTTATCATTTGATAATGAGTTCACATATTCGAAAACGACTCACTAGTACGTTATTAGTGGAGGGAGATTTCTTAATCATGGAAAAAACATTCAAAGTCATCGCGGATTCAGGCATTCATGCTCGTCCGGCAACACAACTCGTCAACACAGCTTCTAAATTCCAATCAGACATCAACTTGGAATACAACGGAAAGACTGTTAACCTCAAGTCGATCATGGGTGTTCTTTCACTCGGAATCGCAAAAGATTCAGACATCAAAATCGTTGCAAACGGTGACGATGCGTCTGAAGCAATCACGACTCTTTCAGATATGCTGACAAGCGAAGGTCTTGCTCAGTAATCCTTTATCGTACATTCTTGGACGCCGGTCTTGCACCGTCGTCCTTTTTTGTTACCATATGAGAGAGGAAGGTGAGGGGAAATCGTGAACAGATCAATTGGAGTATTAGATTCTGGGGTCGGTGGATTAACAGTAGCGCGGGAATTGATGCGTCAGCTACCCCATGAACAAATCATATATGTCGGAGACACATTACGGTGTCCGTACGGTCCTCGACCAGAAGAAGAGATTCGCCAGTTTACATGGGAAATGATTGATTTCCTCGTAGCGCAAGATGTCAAACTGATCGTCATCGCCTGCAATACGGCAACGGCGGTCGTCTTAAAAGAAGCACGACAAAAGTTGTCGATTCCAATCATCGGCGTCATCGACCCGGGAGCGCGAGCAGCAGTTAAAGTCACACGGTCGAAACGAATTGGTGTCATCGGTACAAAAATGACGATTGAAAGTAACTCGTATGAAAAAGCCTTGCGTCACGTCGAAGGGCAGGTCGTCGTTGAATCACTGGCTTGTCCGCCATTCGTTCCACTCGTCGAGTCCTCACAGACAACCGGAGCTTATGTCGAGCGTGTCGTCGCCAATACATTAAAACCGTTGCTCGCCTATGACATGGATACGTTGATTTTAGGGTGTACCCATTATCCGCTACTGGCAGAAGTGATTGGACGAGTCATCGGACCGAATGTCCAATTGATTTCTTCTGGGGACGAGACGGCGCTTGAAGTCGGTGCTTTACTGGATTACAACGGAATCACAGCAGCACATGACATCGTCCCAGAACATGTCTACCATGCGACGGGAGATACACGATCTTTTGAACGGATTGCGAGTGACTGGTTGAATCAACCGATTCAAGCCGAACGGTTAGTGTTAGGAACGGAGGAAGAAAAATGCGTTTAGATCAAAGAGCACAAGCAGACATGCGAACGATTCATTTTGAGACGGGTGTCAATAAACACGCAGAAGGATCCGTTCTGATTTCAGTCGGGGATACGCGTGTCTTATGTACAGCAACGGTCGAAGAAAAAGTTCCGCCTTTTTTACGCGGGAAACGTCAAGGATGGATCAATGCAGAATATGCGATGTTACCACGCGCGACGGCGCAACGGACCGGTCGAGAGTCGGTCCGAGGAAAACAAACCGGACGGACGATGGAGATTCAGCGTTTGATCAGTCGGGCGTTACGTTCTGTCGTCAATCTTGAAAAATTGGGCGAACGGACGATTTGGATTGACTGTGACGTGTTGCAGGCAGATGGCGGGACACGTACGGCTGCAATCACGGGTGGTTTTTTAGCACTCGTCTTAGCGGTGGATGGACTGATTCAAAGCGGGAAGTTAACGGATACACCAATCAAGGAAGGCATCGCGGCAGTTTCGGTCGGGAAAGTCGGGACGGATTTGTTGCTTGATCTTTGTTATGAAGAAGACGCTGCGGCAGATGTCGATTTGAATCTCGTCATGACCTCGTCGGGTAAGATCGTTGAATTACAAGCAACGGGCGAAGAAGCAACGTTTTCTCGAAAAGAAATGCTCGATATGCTCGAACTTGGGGAAAAGGGTATTGAAGAACTGCTCCATGCGGCTGAACAAGCTTTAGGAGCGTCCTGGTGGTACGTCGGAGAAGAGGTGGAGCACGGATGAAGATTATCGTCGCGACCAGAAATCCTGGTAAAGTAAACGAATTCAAGACGATGCTTGGACGGCTCGGCTATGAGGTCGAGTCCTTACTCGATTACGATTCGGCTCCTGAAACGGAAGAAACCGGCTCGACGTTTGAAGAGAATGCTGAACTGAAATCAATTGAGGCCGCGTCCTACTTCGGTCATGCTGTGCTTTCGGACGACTCTGGTCTTGAAGTCGATGCGTTAGACGGTGCACCCGGCGTCTATTCTGCACGTTTTGCAGGCGAAAACAAATCAGATGAGGCGAACAATGCCTTATTGTTAAAAAAATTAGCACACGTACCAGCAGAACAACGAACAGCTCGTTTTGTCTGTGCTTTGTCACTTGCAAAACCGTCGGGCGAAACCTTGACCGTTCGCGGGACGATGGAAGGGTTGATTGGTTTTGAACAAAAGGGGACAAACGGTTTTGGGTATGATCCGTTATTCATCGTTCCATCATTGAACCAAACGGCAGCCGAGTTGACGAAAACTGAAAAAGCGGCCATTAGTCATCGCGGGCAAGCATTACAAAAACTCGAACAGGTACTGACTACTTTTTTAGGAGCGTGATCAGAGATGAAAGCATTAATCGTAAGTGACAGTCACGGACTTGATCAAGAGTTATTGACGATTTTTGACCGTCATCAAGATGTGGATCTGGCATTTCATTGTGGTGATTCTCAGCTGACGGGAGATTCGGAATCGTTATATCCCTATCGCGTCGTCAAAGGAAATTGTGATTACGGAAACGATTTTTCAGATGAAGTAATCGAAGACTTAGGTGCTTACCGAGTCCTCTGTTTACATGGGCATCGTCAAGACGTCAAATACAGTTTGGATCAATTGGTCCATCATGCGGACCAAAAAGATGCGGCAATCGTATTATACGGACATTCGCATGTCGCTAAGGCAGAACAACGAGATGGGAAACTGTTCATCAATCCAGGTTCGATTCGGATGCCACGTCATCGTCCAGAAAAGACATACGCCTTACTGACACTGGATGGATCCGATTTTATCGTCGATTTTTACGATACGACAGGTGAACGGATCAATGCTTTACACTTTGACGGGACACTTTAAAAAATAGTTTTTACCAATGTGATTGACACGAAAGAATTGTTTTAGTATAGTTTATTCGTGTTGACACGTCCCAATAGCTCAGCTGGATAGAGCAACGCCCTTCTAAGGCGTCGGTCGGGGGTTCGAATCCCTCTTGGGACACTATAATTAAAATAGAGACTTCCCTTACGAGGGAGGTCTCTTTTTTTTAGGACTTTTATCATGTATAATTAAGGTATCATGAACTTGAAAGGGATGAAAGAGATGATGAAACGAATGAGTGGAATCCTGCTGCTGACAGTTGCGTTAGCTGGATGTAGTGAGGTTACAGATACAGTGGACAATGCGAAACAACAAGTGACGGATGTTAAAAATAGCGTGGATTACGCTAGTCAATTACAAGATATTGCCCAAGATACGTCAAAGGTGACATCCGAGTTATCTGCAAAGTTGGATCAAGCGGCAACTGAAGCGCGTGACTCCGCCAATCCGGAACAAGCCCTCGACCAGCAAATCGAACAGCTGAAAAATGACGGGACTGTCCAACAATTAAACGAAGAGTTGAATCAAATCGATGAGCGACTTGCCGGCTTAGAAAGTCCGCCAGCAGAACTAAAGAATCTCAGTGAGAAATTAGAGCAATACGTCAACCAATCAGAAGATATCACACGCCTGTTAGAAGCCGACGTGTCGCTCGATACACTAAACAAGATGGGGATTGAACAAGCGGGTCAGCTACAAGAAGCGATTTCGAACTGGACGTCGTTACTTGATCCGTTTACGAAGTAATCAACAAAGGTGGAATGATGATGCATCAATCACGTTGGATGGAACAGCCGTTGGTAATCGAACAAAAACGACTCGCCGCATTAAATCGTCAAGAGTTGGCGATCGAAGTAGGTCGGTTATCGGAATTGGCGTCAGAAGATGATGTGTTGTATCTCCTCTATACGATTCAGGAAGCCTATTTAGCGATGGAGGATGGCACTGAATCGTATTCGGCAGTCGTCGAACCGTGTCTTCAGATGGACGGTGTCGAGCAAGTCATGGCGATATTCATGTATGAAAGGGGAGAGCGTTATTCGTTTGATCTTGCGCTGCGGACAGCGTCTCCCTATCTCCCTTATGGATTATCCTTGAAATTAGAAGAAGTGGCTCAGTTCCAGAAAAAAACATGGCGTGCGAAACAACAAACAGATGATTCTGCCTATCTCCAGCTTGAAGGGAAATCGTCAGGAGACCTGACGGAAGAAGAGTGGATCAAACTGTATCGGTACGGCACGATCGTCGAACAAATGCGAGTGGTCGGTCAAACCTCTTTGGTGAACCATCCGTCATTGGCGAAGTATATAGTGAGTGACTATTTAACAGGTCGTGACGTACAGCATCAGAGTGTATTAGTCAGTCACTTGTTGCTCGGCCAAATTCCGGGAGACGAACGCTTGTATCCACTGCATATTGAAAATGGAGCATTCGGTATATGGATGGCGTTTGATCACGCCGAACAACTTGAAGGTTACGTGAAGACGCAGGCGGATCAATTACAACGTTTTGCTGATGCGGCATTTGCTCTAGAGCGAATGGACCCCTTTAAGGCGATTTTATTCATGAACTGGTATCAAATCCTTTTTCCTGACGAAAGGATCGATCGTGGTGAACCTCTCGACGACTGGCTTGACGCTATCGAAGAACTAGCCGAACTGGACTTCGTCTCGGAGACGCCACCAGGCGGTCTTGGGCAGCAGGCGCAAAAGATTTACCGGGCTGTCCATTTATTACTGCCGGAGGGAACGATGTATGAGCAGGCCTTACTTCAGTAATTCAAGGTAATTGCCTCGTTCAACAGTGGTAATCCTCAGAAAGATTGTGCTATAATGTGACTTGTTGTACACACATGTACGCTAATTGACATTTTTGGAGGGACTCAGCATGACTGCAAAATGGGAAAAACAATCAGGTAGCCTCGGCGTTCTCACGTATGAAGCGCCTGCTGAAGCATTTGATAAAGCGGTAGACCAAGCGTTCAAAAAAGTCGTCAAGACTTTGAACACACCAGGTTTCCGTAAAGGAAAAATGCCACGCACAATGTTTAACAAAATGTACGGTGAAGAAGCACTTTACCAAGATGCACTTGATATCTTATATCAAGACACAATCGAAGGTGCAGTCGTCGAATCAGGAATCGAGCCAATCGCGCTTGATAACATCGACGTCGAAACACTCGAAAAAGGAAAGCCTGTAGAGTTCAAAATCACATTCGTGATCGAGCCGGACGCTACACTTGGTGAGTACAAAGGTCTTGAGTACACAGCAGTCGAAACAGACGTTACAGACGAAGATGTCGATGCTGAACTCAAAACAATGCAAGAGCGTGGCGCAGAGCTCGTCGTTAAAGAAGAAGGCGCTATCGAAAATGGCGATACAGTCGTATTCGACTTCGCAGGTTTCGATGGGGAAAACCAATTCGACGGCGGTACTGCAGAAAACTACTCACTCGTCATCGGTTCTGGAAACTTCATTCCAGGATTTGAAGAGCAGATGGTTGGCCTAAAAACAGGCGAACAAAAAGACATCGACGTAACCTTCCCAGAAGAGTACCATGAAGCATCACTCGCTGGAAAACCAGTTACGTTTAAAGTAACGATTCATGAAGTCAAAGCTCAGGAACTTCCTGAATTGACAGATGAGTTCGCTAAAGAAATGGACGAAGAAGTTTCTTCTCTTGATGAGTTGAAAACAAAAATTCGTACACGTCTTGAAAACACACGCAAACAAGAAGCAGATGCTTCAATGCGTGATGAGTTGGTTGAAGAAGCGACGAAAAATGCGACAGTTGATCTTCCAGAAGTCATGGTTGAAAACGAAGTTGAGCGTATGGTCCAAGAATTCACACAACGCATTCAGTCACAAGGTATTGACCTCAACATGTACTTCCAGTTAACTGGAACGACTGAAGAAGCGATGCGTACTGAAATGAAAGAACAAGCAGAAGAACGTGTCAAAGCACGTCTCGTTCTGAAACAAATCGTTGCAGATGAAAAGATTGAAGTGACAGAAGAAGAAGCGCAAGCTGAACTTCAGTCAATGTCTGAACTCTACAACATTCCTGCTGATCAACTTGAAACGATGCTTGCTCCACAAGGCGGACTCGATACACTTAAAGGTGATCTTCAATTCCGTAAAGCAATCGATGTTCTCGTTGACAATGCAAAAGCAAAATAAGCAAACCAACCGAACAAATCGACTTCAAGCCAATTTCTGGTCTTGAAGTCGATTTTTTTGTACGATAGGTCAAACAAGGACAAAGAAAATTTTAAATTTCAAATCAAACTGTAAAACGCTCCTCCAAGATTTGAAAGAGTTTCCTTGTTCATGCTACAATCATAAATAGTAAAACGTGAGAATAGATGCGAAACAGATCTATACAACTTCCACGTTAAAGGGGTGGACCTTTATGTTTAAATTTAACGAAGAAAAAGGTCAGCTAAAATGTTCTTTCTGCGGAAAGACACAAGAACAAGTGCGCAAACTTGTTGCTGGACCTGGCGTTTACATTTGCGATGAATGTATCGAACTCTGTAACGAAATCGTCGAAGAAGAGCTTGGTACAGAAGAAGAAGTCGAACTAAAAAACGTACCGAAACCGCATGAAATCCGTGCGACTTTAAATGACTATGTCATCGGACAAGAAAAAGCGAAAAAATCGTTATCTGTTGCGATGTACAATCATTATAAACGGATCAATGCAGGTGGCCGTGCGGATGACGTCGAGTTATCGAAATCGAACATCGTCATGATCGGACCGACTGGTAGTGGTAAAACACTTCTTGCACAAACGATGGCGCGTATTCTGAATGTTCCGTTTGCCATTGCAGATGCGACAAGCTTAACGGAAGCTGGGTATGTCGGGGAAGATGTTGAAAACATTCTCTTGAAACTCATCCAAGCTGCGGATTACGATGTTGAAAAAGCAGAAAAAGGTATCATCTACATCGATGAAATCGATAAAATTGCGCGTAAATCTGAGAACCCGTCGATCACCCGTGATGTGTCAGGGGAAGGGGTACAACAAGCCCTTCTGAAAATCTTAGAAGGTACGGTTGCGAGCGTGCCGCCTCAAGGTGGTCGTAAACATCCGCATCAAGAATTTATTCAAATCGACACGACGAACATTCTTTTCATCGTTGGTGGTGCGTTTGATGGAATCGATCAATCGATTAAACGTCGTTTAGGTAAAAAGGTCATCGGATTCGGGAACGATTCTGAGAACCGTAACTTAACACAAAAAGAAATCTTAGCGGCTGCTTTGCCGGAAGATTTACAGAAATTCGGATTGATTCCGGAGTTTATCGGGCGTTTACCAGTCATGGCGACACTCGAACCACTTGATGAGGATGCACTCGTCCAAATCTTAACAAAACCAAAAAATGCACTCGTCAAACAATACAAAAAAATGCTTCAACTGGATGATGTCGAACTCGACTTCACAGATGAAGCGTTGGTTGAAATCGCGAAACTTGCGATCAAACGGAAAACCGGTGCACGTGGTTTACGTTCAATCATCGAAGAAACGATGCTCGAAATCATGTTCGAAATACCGTCCCGTGAAGATATCGCGAAAGTCATCATCACAGCGGAAACGTTGACTGGAAAGCGCGGTCCGACGCTTGAGCTGAAAGATGGTACAATTGAACAAGGGAAAGAAAAAGAAACGGCGTAACACCGTGACAAATCGGCTCGGAGGCTACTTGTACGCCTTTCCGAGTCTTTTTGTTTAGGAGGAGATTTTTGATGAAGACAAAACAATATCCATTATTACCACTACGTGGCGTTGTCGCGTACCCCTTAATCGGATTGACGATTGATGTCGGGCGTCCTGTCTCACTAAAAGCATTGCTTGCGTCGAAAGAACATGAAATTGATTTGGTCGTCGTTACGCAGCGGGATCCGGAAGCAGAACCATCGGTGGATGGTCTGCACACGATTGGTACACTTGTTCAGATTGCAAAAATGAGTGAACTCGGAAATGATACAGTGCGGGTCCGTGTCATTGGTAAGGAACGGGTCCGGATTGATCACGTGACGGAAACGGATGAAGGGTACCAGGCGAACATCGAACCGATTGAAAAAGCGGATATCAAAGGGGCGAAACAAGAAGCGCTCGTTCGTCTGATCAAAGAACAATTTGGTCAATTGGTGTCGCGGATCAAAGGTATCGGAACGGACGAACGCCGCCGTTTTGAAACGTATGAGCGCCTCGATTCGTTGACGGATTATATTGCCTCTAAATTACCGATTGATATTGCGAAAAAACAAGAATTTTTAGAAGAAAATGATCCGGTCGAACGTGGGGTCATGTTGCTCGACGTCATGAAACATGAATATGAAGTCGTCGAACTTGAACGCGAAATGCGGGAGCGGACGAAAAAGACGATTGAACAGTCGCAACGCGAGTATTATCTTCGGGAACAGCTGAAGACGATTCAGCAAGAACTCGGTGGAGAAGCAGTCTCGGCAGAAAGTGATGCTGTGAAATACAAAGAACAACTGGCGATGCTTGAACTGTCAGAAACGGCCGTCATCAACATCGAAAAAGAAATCAACCGACTGGCTGTCGTGCCGGCGACGAGTCCAGAGCATGGCGTCATTCGGAACTATCTCGAATGGTTCTTCTCGCTTCCTTGGAATGAAGCAACCGATGACTTCTTAAATGTCGAGGCGGCATCTGAGCAGCTGGACGAAGATCATTATGGATTAGAAAAAGTCAAAGAGCGGATTTTAGAATACTTGGCGGTACGACAGTTAACGGATTCGTTACGCGGACCGATTTTGTGTTTGGCAGGTCCTCCGGGAGTCGGTAAAACGTCACTTGCCCGCTCGATCGCAACAGCGCTCGAACGGAAATTCGTTCGTGTTTCACTTGGTGGAGTCCGGGATGAAGCGGAAATCCGCGGTCATCGGCGGACGTATATCGGAGCGATGCCTGGACGCATCATTCGTGGCCTAAAACAAGCGGGGACGAACAATCCCGTGTTCCTGCTCGATGAGATTGATAAGATGTCCAATGACTTCCGTGGAGACCCTTCTTCCGCGATGCTTGAAGTCCTTGATCCGGAACAAAACAACAGTTTTTCCGACCACTATATCGAAGAGCCGTTTGATTTATCAAACGTCTTGTTCATCGCGACAGCAAACGATGTCTCGAACATCCCGGGACCATTGCTTGACCGAATGGAACTGATTCAAATCGGTGGTTACACGGAACAAGAAAAAACAGAAATTGCGATTCGGCATTTGTTGTCCAAACAATTAAAGGAACATGGATTGAAAAAAAGCCAATTGACGGTCAAGCCGGATGCATTGGAAGAAGTCGTTCGCCGGTACACACGCGAAGCGGGTGTCCGGAGTTTGGAACGTGTCATCGGATCCCTCTGTCGTAAAGCTGCGAAACAAATCGCAATGGGTGAAAAGAAACGCGTCACTGTCACGAAACGTAATTTATCCGACTTTTTAGGCAAACCGATTTACCGTTACGGTCAAAGTGAACTAGAAGATACGATTGGCGCGGTGACCGGTTTAGCGTATACTGCATTTGGGGGCGACACGCTGACGATTGAAGTGAGCCTTGCTCCAGGTAAAGGGAAATTACAGTTAACGGGTAAACTAGGGGACGTCATGCAGGAATCGGCACAGACGGCATATAGTTTTGTTCGTGCCCATGCAGAAGAGTTTAAGATTGACCCGAATTTCTATGAGACACAAGACATCCATATTCATGTTCCGGAAGGCGCCGTCCCGAAAGATGGTCCTTCGGCGGGCATTACGATTGCGACTGCACTGATTTCTGCGTTGACGAAACGTCCGGTACGGCGAGACGTCGGGATGACCGGAGAGATTACGCTACGGGGTCGTGTCTTGCCGATTGGTGGTTTAAAAGAGAAGTCGTTAGCTGCTCACCGGGCTGGTCTGACAACGATCTTGATGCCCCAAGACAATACACGTGATATTGATGAAATTCCAGAAACGGTCCGGGATGGGATTCGATTCATTCCGGTCGCGACGATGGACCAAGTGCTCGAACATGCATTAAAAGGAGAGTAACATGAAAATTTATAAAGCAGATTTTATTACGAGTGGTGTCAATCCGGAGCATTATCCGGAACCACTCCTTCCTGAGGTAGCACTCGCAGGACGATCGAACGTCGGCAAGTCGTCGTTCATCAACAAGCTCGTCCAGCGAAAGGCACTCGCGCGTACATCATCTAAACCAGGAAAAACACAAACGTTGAATTTCTTTAACATCAATGATGAAGTCATGTTTGTTGATGTACCGGGTTATGGGTACGCGAAAGTTTCGAAAACAGAACGAGAAGCATGGGGCAAGATGATGGAAAAGTATTTCACGACTCGTGAAATCTTAAAGGGTGTTGTCTTACTCGTTGATATCCGCCATGAACCTTCGGCGGATGATGTCATCATGTATGACTTTTTGAAATACTATGATTTATCGGTCATCGTCGTGGCGACGAAACTCGACAAAATCAAACGTGGTCAACGTGACAAACAAATTGCAGCCATTAAACGCAAGTTGCAGTTTGATGGTCAAGATACGTTCATTCCTTTTTCATCGGAAACCGGCGAAGGTGTCGATGCAGCATGGGAAGCGATTTATCGTCATTTGTGATTGCACGTAAAAGAAGCCTGTCTCCTTGTGGAGCAGGTTTCTTTTTTTATCCAATATATTCCTTTCAGAAAAAACGGGTTCCATTATATGCGACAGCTTGAATTCAAGTTACAATAGAAAAAACTAATCGCCTTATGAAGGGTTGTGTAAAAATGAAACGATACAAATGGATTGCAGCATTGGTTGTCCTTCTGATTGTGACACCATTCGTCGTGTGGTTTCTTCAAAAAGAACGGACGTTAAATATTGTTTTATTCGATTATACAGTCGGAAAACAGGAGCGGGAGCATGCTGGAACGACTTGGTTGTTGAATCACCTTAAAGTCCGTTCGGAGAATGAAGCGGACTATACGTACACCGATTACATCAACCGGTACGACGGCACGCAAGGTGAAGCGATGCTGAAGCAAGCAGAACAAGCAGATGTCTTGTTGTTTACCGATACATATGGAAAATCCTACACCGTTGACGGGAAACAAGAACACCGTGGTGGATTGACAGCGGAAGACGTAGCCGTAGCGACAGATGCGATTTCGAAAGGGAAAACTGTAGTTGCCGAATTTAATACAGCAGCCAGCCCGACACCGGCTGACCGCTCAAATGCGTTTCGTCAGTTGTTTGGAACAGCGTGGACGGGCTGGATCGGTCGATTTTTCCCGGATTTGACGAAGTTACAAGGATTAGATAAGACGGTCATCAAGAAGTTGGAACTTCAGGCAAAGGACAAAGCATTTAAATTGTCGGGTCCGGGTTACGTCTTCATCAATGATTCAACGGAAGACGTTTTTTTCGTCAATGACGATACGCCCCTCCTTTTTACATGGGATAAAAATCAAGGCGATGCAAAAGATAAAGTCCGCTACAACTATTGGTTTGAAGTGCTGGAGCTTGATGGCGGAGAACAACAGGCCCACTTCTCCTGGAACCCGTCGAAAAAAACACAAGCGATGTTACGCGAACACCAATTGCCGCTTGAATTTCCAGCTTACGTCAAACAAGGGAGCGGCCATTACTTTGCAGGAGACTATACGGATGTAGCGGACATTCCACGTTATTATCGCTATGCCGGACTCGATTGGTTCCGCAAACAGTTCATCTTGGACAGTGCAGAAAGTGAATCGGCCTTCTTCTGGAAAGTGTATGTACCGACACTCAGCCGGATTTTACAAGACACGAAACCGGTTAAGCAGGCAGCGGTTCAAACCAAACCGTTATCACAAACGAACGTCAACGATCAGACGGTTCGGACACGGGCACGGTCTGGTCAAGATACGCTCGAAATGTATCAGGATGGGGAATGGAAACCTTATTTCGTCAAAGGCGTGAATGTCGGATTAGGACGTCCGGGTGCTTTTCCGGGAGAACATGCCATCAGTCGAAACGAATATGACCGGTGGTTGAAACAGATGGGGGACATGGGTGTCAATACGATTCGTATCTACACGCTCCATCCACCTGCCTTTTACGACGCTTTAAAAGCCTATAATGAATCGGCGAAAACACCGATTTATCTGATGCAAGGCATGTGGGTCGAAGAAAAACCATTTGAGGAATTAAAAAACGCCTTTGAACCGAAGTTCTTAAAGATGACGGATACGGAAGCGAAGCGGATGGTGGATGTGATTCATGGCAATGCGGTCGTCAAGGAAGTCGTCGGTCATGCTTCGGGGACTTATACATCAGATGTCTCGCAATACGTCTCGGCCTTCGTCTTTGGAATTGAATGGTTGCCAGACGCCGTCATAGGAACCAATAAAAAAAATAAAGACCTTCGTTATGAAGGCAAGTATGTGACGACGACAAAAGAAGCGTCTCCTTTTGAATCCTGGTTAGCGGGGCGAATGGATATCGCGACACAACATGAACTGGATACGTACAAAACGACACGACCGATCGGTGCGACGAACTGGCCGACGACGGATCCCCTTGCCCACCCGGATGAAGTCGAGGAAGAACAAGACCTCGTTTCGATTGACTTTAACCATATCCAAGCGACAAAAGACTTTGCGGGCGGTGTCTTTGCCTCGTATCACATCTATCCCTACTATCCGTCCTTCATCAAGGAAGAATTTGGACGTAAGGGGGATACGGGATCAGAATCCTACAGCCGATATTTACAAGAAATGAAAGAGTATCATGAGATGCCGCTCCTCGTGTCCGAGTTCGGAATTCCGAGTTCACGCGGGAAAACACACCTTGGACCAAACGGATTTGACCAAGGGCACGTGAGTGAGAAAAACCAAGGAAAGCTCGTCGCGAAATTATACCAAGACATCGTTGATGCGAAGATGGCGGGTGGGCTGGTCTTCATTTGGCAGGACGAATGGTTTAAGCGGACATGGAATACGATGGATTATGATGATGCGGATACACGTCCGCGTTGGTCAAACGTCCAAACGAGTGAACAACATTTCGGGATGCTCGGCTTCTTACGGGCTGATATCACGATTGATGGAAAAATGGAGGATTGGAAAGGATATGCACCGGTTGCGGAACATGACGGACAAGCGATTTATATGACGTCAGACGAAGCTTATCTGTATCTTCGGATTGATCGTAAGACAGTGGAGCCAACAACGATTGCCTTGTCGACCAAACCAAATGACGGCAATCAACGCGTGGGAAACTTGACGCTAGAAGAAGGAGCAGAGTACCGACTGACGATTGATGAACAGGCACGGATCGATGTAGATGAACGATACGATATTTTCCGCTACCATTACGGGCTGAAGAAACCATTTGAAATGGTGACACCACCTTCCGATGAGCAAAACAGCGGAAAGTTCAATCCGATTTATCAAATGCTCGACTATGCAAGACGGGATCCTGTCACGAAAAAAATCATCAAGCCGGCAATCAAATGGGATACGGGTATTTTAAATGAGGGTGAACCGGACAGTATTTTGACAGACATCTCTGATGTGCAGGAGCCGAGCATCGAATTACGGATTCCTTGGATGGTCCTGAACATGCGGGATCCAAGCAAACATGAGATCATCGGCGATTTTTGGAAAGAGGGACTCGAAGCGAAGATGGTGACGGAAGGAATCGAAGTCACCGGTCTGATTGGAAAGACGCGTCTGCCGGAATTTGATCGAGGATTCTATAACTGGTCGGAGTGGACGAACCCGCAACAACGGGAAGAACTGAAGCCTGTTTATCAAAGCATGCAGGAAGCATTCAAAAAGGGAGTGAAGTAAATGCGTCGCGATGAGATGTGGAAACTGATTAATGCGTCAATGGAACCGATGGATAAAGAAACGAGCTCAACGCATGTCTCGTCCGAAGAGGACGTCAACGTGTCGACGTCGGGTGTCGTGTTTATTCATACGATCGGACTGATGCCGGAAACGGTTAATGATCTGATTGAGGGCGGATACTGTACGAGAACGGATATTTCCTATGCGGATGTCGTTCTCGCCAGTCAACCGGTTGATGAAGAAAAGATTCCGGTTGTCTATCTCAATCCGAACCTCTCGGACCGTTCTTTCTATTTGCTTGAAAATGCACGGGAAGTCGTGCCGATAGATTTAACAAAAGACATTTTACTCGACCGGATTGTACGTTATAAACGGGTCCGGCGTGTCGTTGATGTGGCAATCGTGACGGACAATCCCCATCTGAAACGTCTACTTGAACGAGAATTAGCAAATCGTTTTGAAACGATTACCATCTATGAACGAGCGGAAACATTTTTTGAACAGCACGTGGCGTCTCGTCCGTACTTACTTGTCTTCTCCTCAGCACTTCCTCGTGCCGACGGTCTGGAGTTGCTGTTACGTGCCAAGTCCGAAAGTATTGTTCCGTTCCATGCCATCATGATTTCGATGTACAATCGGGAACGCGATCATGTTCTGGCGATTGAACGTGGGGTGGATGGTATCATGACACTTCCGCTCAAGGTCGAGGAGTTCCGGGCTTGGGTCAACAAGCTCGAGGGGGTACGCGGATGAGGTGGATTATTTTTTTCATCGTCCTTCTGATTGCGCTTCAAGTCGGAGCGTTGGTATATCTCGTTGTTCAAAAACGAAAACGAGTAAAAGAGGAAGATGCACGTCTGGCGTGGCAACGTCAGTTTCAAGATCAACTTTATGATTTTGCGACCGGCGAACAAACGGAGATGCCACGCATCCTACCCGGAAATGAAGATTTAGTTGAATTAGAGCTATTTGCCTTAACGAACTTAACAGCAACGCTTTCGCATCAGGAACGGATGTCTCAATATGTCGAAGCGAAGTTATTACCTTATTATCAGAAGCAGATTCAGCATCGTCGCATTGATCGTCGCCTAAACGCCTACGAAGCGATTGCACAATTTCGACTCAGACCGGTTGCGCAAGAACTTCACCAAAAGTTAAACAAAAAATTGGCGAAAGAAGAAAAAGATGTCATCGTCCGGACGTTAGTCTCGATTGCCCCGAACGTGGCAATCGAAGAAGCCAAACAAACCAATGAAATCAGTTTTTTTGGTGCCGTCCTGGCAGTAGGCAGAAGCAAGGATTTATCGCTGTGGGTGAAAGACTTTGACAGCTTGACTGAATCTTTTCAGATGGCGATTCTCCAACTGATTTATGATCGTGATGAAACGCAATACGTCGAGCTGGCGCGGAGAAAAACGACAGATGCTAATCCGGAAATTCGCAAGCGGGCACTCCGTGCATTGACACGAATCGGACTTGAAGAAGATTGGCAGCTGTATACCCCTTATTTAGAAGAAGAGACAAGTTGGGTGGAACAGATGTTAGCCCTGCGTTTTTTAGAAAACGTGGCACCTAAAGAAGCCCTCATCTACATCTTACCGTTTGTCGGCAGTCGTTCCTGGTGGGTACGAACCGCTGCCTTTGACGCACTGCTTGCGTGTGGTGGTCTCGAACAATTGGCGCTCGTTGCAAAAGATCATCCGGATCGGTATGCCAAACAAAAAGCGACGGAACGGTTAGCAAAGGAGATGAAACAACATGTTGTCATCTGAAACGATTCAAAAAATCATTGATGTGTTATCGTGGACCGTTCTATTTTATATGATCCTCGTCATTCTGTTCTATTCGTCGCTGTATCTCATCTCGGCACAGATGGTTCGCAAACAGCGGTTTCGGCGCAAGGAAAGTTCGTACCTGCCCTTAATGCGGTCGCTCTATACACGGCCTGTCAGCGTCCTTGTTCCGGCCTATAATGAAGAATACACGATCGTCACGAGTGTCCAGGCGTTACTCGCACTCGATTATCCGGAACATGAAGTCATCGTCATCAACGATGGGTCAAGTGACGGGACGATGGATGAGTTGTTTAAGACGTATGAATTAGAAAAAGAATTACGCTTTCCACGAATCCTGATTGGGTCACAGCCAATCAAAAACGTCTACCGCTCCCGAATTGATGCCCGTCTGATTGTCATCGATAAGGAAAATGGAGGAAAGGCAGATGCGTTGAATGCCGGAATCGATTATTCGAGTTATCCGTATTTCTGTTCGCTTGATGCCGACTCGATTCTTGAGCGGGATGCATTACTGAAAGTCATGAAGCCCATCGTTGAGTCCGATGAAGACGTCATCGCGACATGTGGTTCGATTTTTCTCGTCAACGGTTGTACGATTGAAGGTGGCGAAATCGTCGAAATCCGGACGCCGAAACAACGAATCGTCTTGATGCAGATGATTGAATATTTCCGGGCCTTTTTGTTTGGACGGCTTGGATTAAGTCGCTTCAATCTATTGTTGATCGTGTCCGGTGCATTTGGTTTATTCCAAAAATCGATTGTCGTTCAAGCTGGTGGGTATAAAGAAGGACTCGTCGGAGAAGACATGGAGCTTGTCGTCCGTCTGCACCGGTACATGAAAGAAAATGAGATCAACAAACGAATTGAATATGTCCCGTCACCAGTCTGTTGGACGCAGGCACCGGACACGATGGAAGTGCTTCGTTCTCAACGAACACGTTGGCACCGTGGACTTGCCGAGACCTTATGGACGCATAAACGAATGATTGGCAATCCGCGATATGGATTTGTTGGTAGTGTGTCGATGTTGTACTTCTTTTTGATCGAACTGCTTGGTCCGATCGTCGAACTGATTGGTTATTTCATCATCCCGCTCAATCTGCTTGTCGGCACACTCAACTTTGAGTTTGGGGTTGTCTTGTTATCCGTTGCCTTGTTATATGGTTCCTTGCTATCAGCAGGAGCTGTTTTACTTGAAGAATGGACGATGCACCGGTTTAAGAACGTCAAAGAACTGATCCGTCTCTATCTCTGGTCCTTAACGGAATCGTTTTGGTACCGCCCGATCCTTGTCTTCTTTAAACTTGGTGGATTAATTCAGTTCATGACGGGACGGGGACAATGGGGTAAAATGGAACGACAACGATTGGATGAAGTCGTCTCAGAACAAACAGACGAAAAAATGGGATGAAACACATCAAAAGATGAAATTTGTAGGAGGACTGTTCGTGGATTTACTTCGTAACAAATGGTTTAAAGCATTACTTTGGATTCTGACTATTTTTCTAGTGATTTGGGTCGGAACAAAAATCTCATTTTTATTCCAGCCCATTAAAGTCATGCTTGCCTTGATTTTCCCGCCGTTGATCATCGCCGGAATTTTTTATTACTTTACGCTTGGTATCGTCGACATGCTTCAAAAACGTGTTCAAAAACGAGGGCTCGCCGTTTTGATCGTCTTACTTGGGTTTCTTGGCGTCATCACGATTGTTGTCGCCTCACTTGGACCGATTCTTGTCGAGCAAGTTACGGATTTTGTGACAAGCATTCCGAATCTGGTCGTCGAACTCCGGGATCAGACATTGAATCTACGGGATCAATTGATGAACAATCGTTTCATCTCGAACTGGGTCCATGAGAATACCGACTTATTTGATAAATGGACGAATGAAGCCACTTCGTATATCGGAACATTGTTCAAATCGGTCTCGACGTCTGTCGGAACGATTTTCGGAGTCATCTCCTCAACCGTTCTGATCATCGTTCTTGTACCGTTCATCCTTGTCTACATGTTGCTGGATGGGTATAAATTTCCCGATTCTGTCGTCAAGTTATTACCAAAAAGTTATGAGACCGAAACACGGAAAATTCTTCATGATATGCACATCACGGTCAAACATTATGTTAATGGTCAAGTCATCGTCTCGTTATGTGTCGGGCTGATGTCGCTGATCGGATTTTTCATCGCTGACATACAGTATGCGTTGTTACTTGCCCTGTTTTGTACCGTCACGAACATCATTCCGTATCTTGGACCCTACATTGGTGCTGTTCCGGCCGTCATCGTCGGATTCATCGATGATCCGATCAAAGCGCTGTATGCGCTCGTCACGATTGTCGTCGCGCAACAGATTGAATCGAATCTGATTTCTCCGTACGTTCAAGGGAAAACCTTGAAAGTCCATCCGTTGACGATCATCATCGTCCTGCTCGTTGCCGGAAAAATCGCCGGAATCATCGGTGTCATTCTAGCCGTGCCGACGTATGCCGTCACCAAAGTCGTTGTCCAAAACATTGCCCGGATTTATCAGTTGCGGCAACAGAAATTTGATTTACAGACCGAAGAATCCTCTATCATCATCGATTCGAAAAAATAGAAAAAGGAAGCCCTCTGTTGATACGAAAAGCAGAGGGTTTGTGCTTTGTCACGGAGAGGGATATGGTAAGAAGATAAGTTTTCACAACTTCGACTCATTTTAGTTTATAAATTGATTGGAATCTTTTTTATAATGGTTATAATGTAGAGTAGAGAACGAAAGATAGATGAGAATGAAATCTTTGGACGTAAGGGGTAGAGCGCATGCATATCGTAGTTGTCGGTTTAAATAATAAGACGGCGCCTGTATCAATCCGCGAACAAGTCTCATTTGGGGAACATGAGATGAAAGGGGCGGTCGTTGCGCTACGTGACGAAAAAAGCATTTTCGAAAGCGTCATCGTCTCGACGTGCAATCGGACGGAATTATATGTCGTCACGGATCAACCGCATACAGGTCGTTATTATACAAAACGTTTTTTGGCGAACTGGTTTGGGTTGACGATGGAAGAGTTGGAACCGTATCTGTTCATTCATGAAGGTTTCGACGCCATGAAACATTTGTTCCGAGTAACGAGTGGTCTGGATTCGATGATCGTCGGAGAAACTCAGATTCTAGGACAGGTAAAAACAAGTTTCTTTACGGCGCAAAAACTCGAGACGACAGGAACGGTCTTCAACAAACTGTTTAAAGAAGCAGTCACGCTTGCGAAACGGGCGCACGCTGAAACAGGAATCGGAGAAAATGCCGTTTCCGTCAGTGCAGCTGCCGTGACGTTAGCAGAACAGTTACTTGGTTCACTTGAAGATAAATCGATCGTCGTCATCGGTGCCGGGGAGACGGGAGAATTGACGACATTGAACTTATATGAAGCGGGTGCCCGTGACATCACAGTCTTTAATCGGACACTTGCCAAAGCTGAAGAAGTGGCGAATCGTTTCGAAGGATCGGCACATTCAATTAATGAAATGCAATGCGGTCTGCTTCGGGCTGACATCGTTATTTCTTCAACCGGAGCGAAGCGGGCAATCATCAAACGTGAAGACATTGCTGCAGCACAATTGTTCCGGAGTGATCGTCCATTTTTGTTGATTGATATCGCGGTACCCCGTGACATCGAGCCGACAGCAGGCGACTTGCCTGGTGTTCATTTGTATGACGTCGATGATTTAACATCGATCGTCCAACAAAACATGGCAGAGCGCATGAAAGAAGCCGCAAAAATCGAACGACGGATTGAAGCGGCAATCGCGGAGTTTGAAGGCTGGCTGACGACGCTTGGTGTCGTCCCGATCATCACGGAACTACGCGATCAATCGCTCAAAATCCAACAAGAAACGATGCAAAGTCTAGAGCGGAAGTTGCCAAACATGACGAACCGCGAAAAAACAGTCATCGGAAAACACATGAAGTCGATCATCAATCAATTGCTTCGGGAACCGTTGTCGTACATCAAAGATGCAGCGGCCAAACCGGATGCCGAACAACGGATTGCGCAATTCATGGATACGTTTGCCTTAGACGAGGAGTTATTTGATGGAGCGGCGGAAGAAGTCGTTTTACAAGAGGAAACGCCAGTCGAACGGAAAGCTGTGAACCGGTGAACATAAAGCGAATTGTGTTACAATAGAAAAGCATGGGGCGGACTTGTGCCGCCCCTTTATTATTGTACAGGGGGATTTCAGCATGCGAAAAATCATAGTAGGTTCACGTAGTTCGAAACTCGCGATGACACAAACGAAATGGGTCATCGAGCAACTGAAACAAGCGGGTGCACCATACGAATTCGAAATCAAGAACATCATCACGAAGGGTGACCGCATCCTTGACGTGACATTGTCTAAAGTCGGTGGTAAAGGATTGTTCGTTAAAGAAATCGAACAACAGATGATCGACGAAGAAATCGATTTTGCTGTCCACAGCATGAAGGATCTCCCGTCGGAGTTACCGGCAGGCTTGATCATCGGCGCAACACCTTCACGTGTCGACGCACGAGATGCGTTGATTACAACGACAGGCGGCGGACTCGCTTCACTTCCTGAAGGAGCAATCGTCGGCACAAGCAGTTTACGCCGGGGCTCCCAATTATTGAAATTACGTCCGGATTTGAAAATCGAATCGATCCGGGGAAACATCGATACGCGTCTTGAGAAACTAAAGACGGGACCGTTTGACGGGATTTTACTGGCAGCGGCTGGTCTACAACGTATGGGTTGGTCAGAAGATGTCGTCTCAGAATACATTTCGACCGACGATATGATTCCGGCTGTCGGACAAGGGATTCTCGCAATTGAATGTCGGGAGCAGGATCAGGAGGTGCGCGATTTACTGAATCTGATTCATGATCAGATGACGGAAAAAGTAGCATTTGCGGAACGCTCGTTCCTGTCTGCGATCGAAGGCAGTTGTCACGTGCCGGTCGGTGGATTTGCGACAATCAACGAGGACTTATCGACGACTCTTGTCGGATTCCTTGGTTCAGTCGACGGGCAACAAATTTTGCTTGAGCGGGAAACGTCACTTGATCCGATGCAACTCGGTCAAATCGTCGCCACGCGTCTGCTTGATGCGGGTGGTCGTGAGATTCTTGCTTCCTTGCCGGATGACTTCTAAGCAACTTGTCTTGACAGGAAGTCGAGGACCAACTGCTGAACAAGTGGATCGATTACAGGCAGAAAACATCGACGTCATCCATCATCCGGTCATCGAGACGATTCCGATTGCCTTTCAGTTACCACCACACCTGGATTGGTTAATCGTGACAAGTCCGACCGGGGTCGAACAAATCACGTCACACCTGGATCAACTGCAGCAGACGCACATCGCGGTCGTGGGGACTAAGACGGCAGCCGCTTTAATGAAGAGTGGACGTACACCTGACTTTGTCCCGTCGGCCTTTACAGGAGACGTCCTAGTGGAAGAGTTATGTCCACTCCTCAGACCGGGACAACGAATTTGTTTTGCCCGAGGGAATCGGGCACGCCAAGAGCCGCTCGAACACTTAAGAAAACAAGTCGAAGCTGATGTGCTGGAGGTCGTCACGTATGAAACGAAGTTACGGACGATGTCACCTGAGCTTCTCCAACAAGCTACGTATATTGGGTTACAGAGTCCTTCAGCTGTCGAAGCACTGGCACCACTTCGTAAGCAGACAAAAGCGACTTATGTGACGATCGGACCGATCACGGAGCAAGCTGCTCACCGATTCGGATTGACGCCACGACTCGTCGCGCAGACGTTTACGCTCGACGGGCTGATTGACTGTATTTTAGAGGAGGAACTGTTATGAATACATTAGAATTCGCACGCCATCGCCGGTTACGCAATACGGCGTCATTGCGCTCACTTGTCCGGGAAAATCATCTGCATAAATCCGATTTGATTTACCCGCTGTTTATCGCTGAAGGTGAAAACATCAAACGAGAAGTCAGTTCGATGCCTGGTGTGTTTAACTTGTCACTCGACCACCTGGAAACAGAAATCAAGGAAATCGTTTCACTTGGCATTGAATCGGTCATCTTATTCGGCGTTCCGCACGATCATCTAAAAGACGAGCAGGGGACAGGCGCTTTTCATGATCACGGGATTGTTCAAGAAGCAACGCGACTCGTTAAAAAAGTTGCACCGCAACTGACGGTCATCGCAGATACTTGTTTATGCGAATACACGTCAACAGGACACTGCGGCATCGTCGCTGACGGTACAGTCGATAACGATGCGTCATTGCCGCTTCATGTCCAAACAGCCGTGTCACAAGCACGTGCCGGTGCAGATATCATTGCACCGTCGTCGATGATGGACGGATTTGTCATGGCGATTCGTCAAGGACTGGACGAGAATGGCTTCAGTCATATCCCAGTCATGAGTTACGGCGTCAAGTATGCTTCTGCTTATTATGGACCGTTCCGCGATGCAGCAAACTCTGCGCCCGGGGAAGGGGACCGGAAAGGTTATCAAATGGATCCTGCGAACCGCCGGGAAGCATTCCGCGAAGCGACAGCCGATGTCGAGCAAGGTGCAGACTTCATGATCGTCAAACCGGCACTGGCCTTCATGGATATCATCCGTGATGTCCGTGAGCGGATTGAGCTACCGATTGTCGCCTATAACGTTTCCGGTGAATATGCGATGGTCAAAGCCGCTGCGTTAAACGGCTGGATTGATGAAGAACGAATCGTCATGGAGACGATGCTTGGGTTTAAACGCGCCGGTGCTGATCTCATCATTACGTATTTTGCAAAAGACATCTGTCGTTACTTGGAGGGAACAACATGAGCTTGATTAATCAAAACTCAAAATCAAAAGCCGCTTTTGAACGGGCCCTGCCGTTGATGCCAGGTGGCGTCAACAGCCCAGTACGTGCCTATAAATCAGTCGGGATGTCACCGATTTTTGCTGAGCGTGCGAAAGGGTCGCGACTATATGATATCGATGGGAAGGAATACATCGATTACGTTTTGTCGTGGGGACCGATGATTCTTGGTCATGCCGATCCAATCGTGACGGCAGCGATTCAAGAACAAGCGACACGCGGATGGAGTTACGGGACACCGACGGAAATCGAGTCGGCGATGGCAGAAGTCGTCATCAGCCGTGTTCCATCGGTTGAAGTCGTCCGGATGGTCAACTCGGGGACGGAAGCAACAATGGCCGCACTTCGTCTGGCACGCGGCTACACAGGGAAAACAAAAATCTTGAAGTTCGAAGGCTGTTACCACGGACATGGGGATTCATTGTTGATTAAGGCAGGCTCAGGCGTCGCGACGCTTGGACTTCCAGATTCACCGGGTGTCCCTGCTCAGATTGCCAGCATGACGTTGACAGTTCCATACAATGATATGGATGCGGTCCGGATTGCATTTGAAAAACATGGTGATGATATCGCTGGAGTCATCGTCGAACCGGCAGCGGGCAACATGGGCTTTGTCCCGCCGCAGCCTGGTTTCCTCGAAGGACTGCGAGACATCACGGAACAATACGGCACACTGTTGATCTTCGATGAAGTCATGACCGGATTCCGGGTTGGATTCAACTGTGCGCAAGGGTACTTTGGTGTCACACCGGACATCACGTGCCTCGGTAAAGTCATCGGCGGCGGAATGCCAGTCGGTGCTTACGGCGGACGTCGTGACATCATGGAACAGATTGCGCCGCAAGGACCAATCTATCAAGCTGGTACGTTATCGGGTAACCCACTCGCGATGACAGCAGGTCTTGCGACATTGACACAACTCAAACCAGAACATTATGCAGAGTTTGACCGGAAAGCAGGGCGTCTCGCAGCAGGATATGAGCAGGCGGCGGCGAAGTATAACATTCCGTTGACAACGAATCGGGCAGGTGCGATGTTCGGAGTTTTCTTCACGGATCAACCGGTGACGAACTTCGAGCAAGCGAAATCATCCAACCTCGAGATGTTCCGTTCGTATTATCAAAAGATGGCGGCGCGCGGCATCTTCTTGCCACCGTCACAATTTGAAGGACTTTTCTTGTCGACAGTCCATACGGATGAAGACATTGATCAGACGATCGCAGCAGTCGAGATGACGTTCAAGGAACTGAAGCTTGAATTTAACCGTTAAGCAGTTCTTGACGAGTCACGGACGTCTCGGATAAAATAAGGAAAGAATAATTTGGAAACAGCGTTGACGGGAAGAGTAGTCAATCAACGGACTGTAGGAGAGAACACATCCATTGGCTGAGAGATGTGACAGGACGTCCTGACGAAGGTCACCCCACGAGCTGGTCTCGTAAGTGAAAGCCAAGCAAGCGAGATCCGGAGTGCCGCACGTTACGCGGTCTAGAGGGCACTCTGTTTTTAGAGTGAACTAAGGTGGTACCGCGGAAGAGCAACGGCTTCTTTCGTCCTTAGATGAGGACGAGAGAAGCCGTTTTTATTATGGATTAAAGGAGCGATTTAGATGCAGGAATTATCAATGCCAACGAAATATGATCCGCAAGCGACAGAAGAGAAATGGTACGACTTTTGGATGAAAGGTGAATATTTCAAAGCCGATCAAGATCCGGAAAAAGCACCGTACACGATTGTCATCCCCCCACCAAACGTCACCGGGAAATTGCACCTCGGTCACGCCTGGGATACGACACTCCAAGATATGCTGACGCGGATGAAACGGATGCAAGGTTTCGACGTCTTGTACCTGCCGGGAATGGACCACGCCGGAATCGCGACGCAAGCTAAAGTCGAACAGAAGCTCCGGGCGGAAGGAAAGTCACGTCTTGAAATGGGACGTGAGAAGTTCCTTGAACAATCATGGGCATGGAAAGAAGAATATGCTTCAACAATCCGCGAGCAATGGTCGAAACTCGGACTCGGACTCGATTATTCACGGGAACGGTTTACACTCGATGAAGGTTTGTCGGAAGCGGTTCAAGAAGTGTTCGTTAAATTGTATGAAAAAGGCTTGATCTACCGTGGTGAATACATTGTTAACTGGGATCCGGCGACAAAAACAGCGATCTCGGACATCGAAGTCATCTATAAAGACATCGAAGGGGCGTTTTATCACTTCAGTTATCCGTTGACGGATGGGTCAGGTCACGTCGAACTGGCGACGACACGTCCGGAAACGATGCTTGGGGATACGGCGATTGCCGTCAATCCGAAGGATGAGCGCTATGCGCACCTCGTCGGGAAAACGATCACGTTGCCAATCGTCGGACGCGAAATTCCGATTGTTGCCGATGAGTACGTTGATATGGAGTTTGGGACAGGTGTCGTTAAAATTACACCGGCTCACGATCCAAATGACTTTGAAGTCGGGAATCGTCATGATTTACCACGTGTCCTCGTCATGAACGAAGACGGAACGATGAATGAAAACGCAGGGAAATACGAAGGCATGGATCGTTTCGAATGCCGCAAGCAAATCGTCGAAGATCTGAAAGAGTCAGGTGTCCTGATCAAAGTCGAACCGCATCTGCATTCCGTCGGTCACTCTGAGCGGTCGGATGCCATCGTCGAACCTTACTTGTCGCTCCAATGGTTCGTCAAAATGGAGCCGCTCGCTGAAAAAGCACTGCAAGAGCAACAAGGTGAAGAGAAAATCAACTTCATTCCACAACGTTTTGAAAACACATATGTTCGCTGGATGGAAAACATCCGCGACTGGTGTGTCAGCCGTCAACTCTGGTGGGGTCACCGGATTCCGGCTTGGTACCATAAAGAGACAGGTGAAGTGTATGTCGGCAAGGAAGCACCATCTGACATCGAAAACTGGGAACAGGATAATGATGTCCTCGATACATGGTTCTCTTCTGCGCTTTGGCCATTCTCGACGATGGGTTGGCCGAACGAAGGGGCTGCTGATTATCAGAAGTACTTCCCGACGTCGACACTCGTCACGGGTTACGACATCATCGCCTTCTGGGTCTCACGGATGATCTTCCAATCGTATGAATTCACGGGCGAACGTCCATTCAACGATGTGTTGATCCACGGTTTGATCCGCGACTCCGAAGGACGAAAGATGTCGAAATCACTCGGGAACGGGATTGATCCGATGGATGTCATCGAGAAGTATGGCGCCGATTCGCTTCGTTGGTTCTTGACGACCGGTTCAACGCCGGGGAATGATTTACGTTTCTACTGGGAGAAAATCGAAGCGACATGGAACTTCTCAAACAAATTGTGGAACGCGAGCCGTTTTGCCTTGATGAACATGGACGGACTGACGTACGAACAAATCGATTTGACAGGTGAGAAATCACTGGCCGATCAATGGATTCTGACACGTCTGAACACGACGATTGATGACGTCACGCGTCTGTCGGATAAATATGAGTTCGGTGAAGCCGGTCGAGTCCTCTATCACTTCATCTGGGAAGATTTCTGTAACTGGTACATCGAGATGGCGAAGTTGCCGTTAAATGGGGAGGACGAAGCAGCGAAATTGACGACACGTTCGATTCTTGCGTATACGCTCGATCAAATCATGCGTCTGATGCATCCGTTCATGCCGTTCATCACGGAAGAGATCTGGCAGCACTTGCCGCATGAAGGCGAAACCGTCACACGTGCCGCTTGGCCGACACGGAACGATTCACTGGATTTCCCGAAAGCTGTTCCAGCGTTTGAAGCCGTTCAGAACGTCATCCGTTCAGTTCGGAACATCCGGGCGGAGGTCAACGCACCGATGTCGAAACAAATTCAGTTGATGATTGCAACGAGTGACGATCAAGTCCAGCATGACTTAGAAACAAATCTGTCGTACTTGAAAAAGTTCACGAATGCATCTGAGTTACTCGTCGAACGGAATATGATAGCTCCGGAAAAAGCGATGAGTGCGATCGTGACGGGAGCAGAATTGTTCATTCCGCTAGCTGACTTGATCAACATCGAAGAAGAAATCGCTCGTCTGAACAAAGAACTCGTCAAATATACAAAAGAAGTCGAACGGGTCGAGAAAAAACTCAATAACCCGGGATTCGTCGGGAAAGCACCGGCACACGTCATTGAAGAAGAACAAGCAAAAGCACAAGACTATAAAGAAAAACGGGCGGCAGTCGAAGTCCGAATCAGCGAACTCGCAAAATAATCTTAACAGTGGCTCAAGTTTTCTTGAGTCACTTTTTTTAAAGGAGTGAATCAAACGTGAGAACACGGGAAGATGTGTTGGAATGGTTATCGGCGTTACTGGCATTTGGCATCAAGCCGGGGCTCAGCCGGATGCAAGCCTTGTTAACAGAATTACAGATTGATCCGGATACGATTCCGACAGTTCATGTCGCGGGCACAAACGGGAAAGGATCGACGGTCGCCTTCTTACGCGAGATGGGAATGGCGGAAGGCCTTCAGGTCGGGACGTTTACTTCACCCTATATCATTCAATTCGAAGAACGCATCATGTTGAACGGCGTCCCAATCAGCGAACCGGATCTCGTTAAAGCAGCCATCGCCGTGCAAGAAGCAATCATGAACTTAGAGCCGACGATTGGGACGGTGACGGAATTCGAAGCATTGACGTCACTTGCGTTCTATCATTTTCAGCAAATTCGTCCTGACTTGATCATCTATGAAGTCGGCCTTGGGGGATTGTATGACTCGACGAACGTACTGAAACACCCGCTCGCAGCCATCATCACTTCGATTGGTCACGACCATCAAGCGATTCTCGGAGATACGCTCCAAGAAATCGCCTTACAAAAATTTGGCATCATCAAACAACAGACGACGGTCATTGCGGGGAAATTGCAGGAAGAATTAACGGTTCCGTTGATGGCCTATTGTGGCGATCGACAAGCGACCTTAACGTGGAGCCAGGAAGTGATTCGCGATTACCGGCTCAGTGCAACAGGCACGTGGGCAACCTACGAAGGGATTCCCGAGACACGACTTGGTCTTGAAGGGGTGCATCAAGTACATAATGCGGCGAACGCCGTCGTCTTTGCCAAACAACTCGGTTGGTCGAAGACCGCGATTCGGCGTGGACTGCGGAATGCGACGCATCCGGGGCGGTTTGAAATCATCTCCCGCAAGCCGCGGATCATTTTGGACGGCGCTCATAATCCGGAAGGGGTTACGGCACTCGTCGAACGGCTGAAAGAAGAGGCAAAACCCGTCATCGTCCTCTGTTCGATTTTACGGGACAAAGACCGCGAGGCGATGCTTGAGCAACTACGAGAAGTGACACCTGATATTTACGAGACGACGTTTGATTTTCCGCGGGCGCGGACGTTAGAAGAACTAACCGTGGACGGGGCGAATGTGATAGAACTCAAACAATTTTTCAAACAGGTGGATACAGTGAATCAGACGCTGATCGTCACGGGATCGCTCTATTTCATCAGTACGGTTCGCGCATTACTAAAGGAGCAGTCTTTTACAAAAAAGGGGAAACACTAAAAGTCCTTGTATACTAAAGGTGGGGTAATATAGTCCTAGATTTCATGATCTTATGACGAGGAGACGATTGAAATGAAACGTTGGGTACGTCTGTTTTTAGTCAGTCTATTGATCTTTACCAGTATTACGTATATACAACCACCACATACAAAGGCTGCAATTGGAGAGAAGTTTAAGATTCTCGAAGTGCGGGATGCCTGGTCGGCGACGAACCGGATTGATCCGGGTACAGTAGTGAATTCGATGTTGACAGGTCTTGATAAAAATCAGTTCGAGATCAAGATGATGACAGTCAAAGAATTAAATGCATCGCGTTTCCCGCTCGACGGAGCATTTGATGCGATTGTGTTTGATCCGTCTGCTTTTTCAGGAACAGACCGCTATTCGATGACAATCTCTGATACGAAAAAAAATCATAATACGAATAAAATTGAAAATGACATTACGAAACTGAAGGCGAATGAAATCTATGGCGCATATATTCAAAAGGGCTTACCGGTCTTTTTACATCAGGATGTTTTGGCGCAGACGTCAAGTAATTTTAATGCAGTGCTTAAAGGTGTTCCCACCTACACCGATATGACGGCGGTCATGACAAAATTGAAGGCACAAAAAATTATTCGTCCCCGTCTCGAACGTGTCTCTGTTCAGCAACAGGGAACGGCATTGACCGGAGTCGATAAAGCGACGACAGCTGTTCCGAACGTACCAATTGATTTTACGTATACGACGAGCGTGGACAATACGAATCAGCTCGCACAACTGTATATTGATTTTGACAGCAACGATCAATTTGAAGAGTCAGAAAAAGTGGATGAGAAACCAGCAGTAAAAACCGGCACGCTCAGCTATAACTTTGACGCGCCAAGTTATACCGGACCGCGGAACTGGATGATTCGTGTATCAAGTAGCGACGGTTTGACCGATTATAAAACCGGCAGCTTTTTGATGAAGGACCAGACTGCAGAAGCGAAGATCCTTCAAGTGACACGAACGGGAACGACTGGATCAATCAATGGGTTCATGAATACGGGAACGTTACTGAAGCAAGATGGTTTTTATGACTTTAATGTCGAAGTCATCACGGCAGATGTATTCAATAAAACGTATCCGACTAAAAATTTAAATACGGCTTACGATATGCTGATCTTCGGGTTTCAAGATTCGTATGGAGCGGCATCGCTGAGCGATGATGCCTCAAACGCAATCCTTGGGTTTACGAACACGGGGCAAGGGTTGATGTTGTCTCATGATACGATTTTCCGTCCAAATCAATCGGCAAGTCCTGAACTGTTTTGGGAAAAGAAGTTTGCCGGACTTGCGGGGCAAAAAAACTTTACCAACATGGGATACGGAGCACCACGGACATCAGGTCAAGCCGTTAAACAAAACGATGGTGTCATGACGTCCTATCCATTTACGTTAGGCAATAGCGTTCAGATTGCGACGACCCACAACCAATATTTTGGTCTGGACTTAGAACAACCGGACTTGATTCCGTGGTATAACATCCGTGAAAACAGCGTTGCATCGACAAATCAGGATGCCGGACGAACAATTGGTGACGCCCGAAATCATTATTACATGTATACAAAAGGAAATGTCACGTATTCTGGTGCAGGGCATACCTCGACATTCAACCAACAACAAGAAAAAGAATTGTTCTCGAATACGATGTATCGTGCCTTCATTGGAGCGAACCACAAACCGCTCCTTAAAAACATCTTGCCGGACAGCCAGGCAAGTTATTTAGACAATGAACCGCTGACGATTTCGTATAAAGTCAATGATTATGATTTACGTGACCGGCAACTAAAGACACGAATCTATATTGATAATGAAAAGGTATATGAGAACGATAAGTTAAAAAATAATTCGTTTGTCAGTGAAACGTTTAATGGAAAACTGGCAGGAAAAACATTCGCAAAAATTCGAATCGAGGCAGAAGACCAGCGTGGTGCTAAAACGGTGGAAGAGCGAACGATTCAAGTCGTCCAACCGTCTGCATCATCTCCCTTCACGTTATCGCGTTCGATTGATCCCGCGACGATCCCGCAAGGAGAAACGGCAAATATTACGTATACGATCCGGACAAGTCCGATGTCTCAAAAAGATGCCATCGGAAACAATGGGTATATCATGGGTCAATTCTCTGTCACGATGGAAGATATCCTGTTTAGCGAAAACTTCCCGACAAATGTCGAGGTCGTCTCAGCGACTGGACTCGGTAACGTGAAGATTGTGAATCAAACATTAACGGGTGATGTTCCGGATATCGAATACGACGAAGCCATCGCAGGTGTTCAAAAAGGATTCTGGATCGCAAAACCGTCCGAGTTGACCTTTACTGTAAAAGTCCGGGCGAAGGATGCGGCTGGGGTTCACGTGTTTGATAAAAAAGATAATACGATGAGTTCGACGAAAACCGTTTATCGTGACAAGAAAAATGGGGTCGATAAATCAAAATCAGTTGTGAACGACACACAAGCTTTCCCGACACTCGGGTATGCTTTATCGACACGATATGCGACGGAGGCAAAAATTCCAGCGGTTCGGATCGATATCAATACTCCTTCGTATAAAGTATTACCGGAAATCAGCCCAGCTGGTAGTCAATACGGAACGTTAAGATGGTCGATTGAAGATCCTGATATTGCTTCGATCAATCAAGAGGGAATCATCGTCCCGAAAAAAATCGGTACGACAGATATCAAATTGATCGTTCCGGTCGCAAACGGACGTGAGTTGGTGACGACCTCGAAGCTGACAGTGAACGACGTGTTTGGTGGATTGATTGTCCGCGATGTACCAAGCGTTTTGTATGTCGGTCAAACGAAGCCGATGACTGGTGACGCCATCATGTTATCGGGAACGGATGCCCCAATCAAATGGATCGTTACAAATGATACACTGGCGCAGGCAAAAGGACTCGATCAGGAAACGTTAACATTGACAGGACTCAAGCCTGGGATAATGACAGTCAAAGCAGTTGTTCCGGCGACAACTGGAACCACGACGTATTTAGCTCAGTCCCAAGTGTATACGATTGAAGTCAAGGTACCAGAACTATCTGTTAGCCCAAGCAATCTTGAGCTATGGGCTGGGACGACACAAAACGTGACTGCCTCGTTCGCGCCAGACATTCGCTTACCGTTTGTGCTCTCAAAAGTCAGTGATGCGATTGAATTAACAGAGACCAATACAGGATACACCGTCAAAGGAATCAAAGGCACACCAGCGGGGCCAGTAGATGCATTGTTACAATTAAAAGATTTCCCGGATACACGCGCAATTACGAAAATTAACGTGCGGGAAAACCCTGTTACCTTGACGGCAACCGATTTGACGATGACGTTACAGGATGATCAAAAACGTCCACTTCTCAACTGGTTACCCATCACGGCGACGGAACGTTTCTACCGCCTTGAAGTGTTGCAAGGCAAGGAATATGTCAAGACGGATGCGACCGCTCAGACCTTAAAAGCACTTCGACCAGGCGTTGCACGAATTAAAGTCACGGCATTAAAAGAAAATAAAGAAATCTTTGAAGTGATCAAAGAAGGAACGACGGAGAAGCAACCGTTGACGACAACTTTCAAAGTCACGATTTCATCTGAAGGATCGACAGGAGAAAGTGATACCGATGTGTATTAAAAAGGAGCAAACGACGTGACAAGAAAAAAAATCATGATCGTCGTTCTTCTGTTCTTGATTGGAATCGGAGGAACGACGTATCTGTTAGTCGATTATCGAAATCAACAAACGTTTGAGGACAGTCTTACGTCCAAAAGTCCAAAAGTATTGGAACAAGCCGCCGAAGACGTCAGTTTGTCGACGAAAGATCGTAATCGATACATTCGACAGTTTCAAGAGACACTCGAATACGACAAAGCACTTGTTTTGCTAAATCGGACAAGCGCTAAAAATCAACAAAATTGGTTTTATGTCGCTCAGTTCGCTCCAACCGATACCGTCAAACAATGGTTAGAGGCAGGGGCTTCAACAAAACAAGTGAATACGAATAAGCAAAGTGTCTTACATGTTGCAACGAGCATCAATCGTTCTGTCGATGCCTATGCATTACTCGTCAAACAAGCTTCCAAAAGTCAGTTGAATCAATTGGATCGATTTGGTCATACCCCGCTTTATTATGCGACAGTTGACCAAAATCAAGAAGCGATCGAGCTGCTCCTTGCGGCGGGTGCTGAACCGGACAAGGGAACGGATCCACCGATTTATGAGACAGTTAAACAAAACCGGACAGACTTGTATCAATTGTTAGAAACAAGTGGAGCGTCAGCAAGTACAAAACAAGTAAAACAGTTAGCGAAGACCTATGGGGCGACATCATTTCAGTAACCCAAAACACGACATCCTCATGTACAAGGATGTCGTGTTTTTGCATGTCATGGAAGTCGTTTTGGTGTTTCGACGTAGAGTTGGACGGCTCGACTGAGTGGCAACATGGCTGTTGGATTTTGAAGCACACTCGCATCATAGGTCAAACGCAGCCGTGATTTTTCCGCATCTGCCGCCTGTTTCGTTTGCATCAACGTTTCGAGTGCACGAACATCTTGCGGGAAACTGTTTTCCGGTAGATCCAGTGTTCCCCGGTACGCATTGACTTCAAGACTGCCTTTCGTGAAAATGCCGCCCTGCAAATTCATCGTCGAACCGACGGAATAAATCCGGTTCAGTTTTGTATCATCACTGTATAAAAAGGCACTCATGTCAGGTTTTGTAGTCTGCGGTGTTGAAAACTTATTGACCCGGTTAATCGTCAGACTCCCCTTACTGAGTAAAATCAACGTGTTTTGACTGGTCGAACTCGCAATGCCTTGGATATTCGCGTCGTCAAGACGACTTGTCCCGGTTGAAAACATCGTCGTCGCGAAACTGACATTGCCACGAATCAATAGATTACCAAGGACGATGATGGGGCGTTTGATTTCAAGAGGCTGATCAATCGGATTGAGCGAAGAAATCGTCAAGTTTCCATCGATGATGAGCGGTTCAGTCGACGCTTTGACGATGTCGTCTGTAATCGTCACCGTATTGTTTTCTGTCGGAGCAGGTCGAATCAGTTGTTTATCGGTGCTAAGTTCGTTTAAAAATGGTCCCGTCAAAAGAGCTTGTTTGATGGGTTGAGCGCGTAAATACGTTGCTACTGTCGCAAGTGGTGTCGTACTCGGGATGTTTAAAAAGTCGTTTAAGGCAAACTCAAAATCAAATGGGACTAATGCTTCTTTGGTTGCGATCAGATCGGTTTTGACTGTCGGGTCAAACACCGAGCTGTCACAGGTTAGGAAGTCACGACAAGTTAGTAACGGCTGATTTTTTGGTTGGAAAACTTTAACCTGACCATCAATATAGGACCGGGCATTTTTATCGGTGTAGGTACCTGTTGCGCCATTATAAATGAAATTTGGACTTGCTGAGACTTGCAACGGATTACGTGAGAAGACATTTCCCTGAATACGCGGCGCACCGTTTAGAATCACCTGGTTATCGGAACCTAAAATGTAATAAAGAAAACTGGGAATCGCCGATAGGTAGACACGTTGGGAGTATGTTTTTCGGACGGTCGGTTGGTCACCTTTCGTTTCTTCCACTTGGGCGGTCAAATCAAATGCCTTGACCCGGATATTCGAGGCGGTCTCATTTAATTCAACGGTGACATTGGGGGCTGATGTTGCCAGTGGTAAAATGATTCGATTTTTCGGATCGGCAAACAGTTCCTTGGAAGAACTGGACGGACGAATGCCGTCGGTCGTTGCGATGATTTGCTGCAAGGCGGCGATCGCTTGATTCAATTCACTTTGTGTCGCTGATTCGACTTCGATGTTCGTCCCACGAATTTCTGTCAACCGGGTGGATTGAAGACTGATTCCAATTGTCGCGACTGCCAGCACGGATAGAACGGTCAGTGTGACCAATACAAATAATAAGGTATAACCTTCTTCGGATTTTCGCATAAGTCATCCTTTCTGCCTTAGAAGCCAATCGTACTCGTAAGTGTCTGTGTTTCTTCTTGATCGACGGATTGAATCGTCAATGTGATCGTTAAGATACCATGGACCACATAGACACCGGGGTAATCACCTGTCGTAATCGTGACCGTTTCCGGACGTGACAGGGTAAACGTTTTTTGCATGCTCGTCTGCTCGTTGATGATTTCGACCGGACCGTTATAAATCAAGGTCGTTTGTTCTGTTCGTTTATCGTCGAATTTATACACAACGGGCTCGACCACATCCTCTTGATTCGCGTTATACGGAACGAAGCCAGCCGACCGTTCAAGTAAGCCGGTTGCTTGACTGAGACTGGGCAACGTTTTTTTGTAGAATGCGAGTTTGTTTGCTTGGTCGATCCGAATGGCATCAAACCCTGTGATTTCATTTAATATCAAACCAACCGAGCTGTCTGCTTCGCTCCGCAATTCACTGATGATACCGGTCGCTTGAAAACTTTTTGTCCCGGAGATGAATACCGTCAAAATGACGGCACTGAAAATCGCAGCAATGACGATGGCGACAAGCAACTCGACGAGCGAAAACCCATCATTTCGTTGAGGGAAAACTTTGATTAAGCGTCGCATTGGTGATCGATCCTTTCAAAGACGTAATCGGCTCCGGTTGTCCGTCCGGATAGACATAAATATACAGATCAAGCAGATTTGGATCGTTTTCACCGTTAATCTTGTGGGGCGTAACACTGAACTTCACATCAAACGGTAGATTATTTATTTCAGCATCGTTGAAGATTGAGTCACAAATAGCCGATACACCACATGACGGCGTGTTCGGCGTCGGTATTTCAAAAGAACCATTCTGATAAATCGTTTGTTGTGCTTGTTCCTTCAAATCATCAAAAACAAAGGGACCGGATTCTGTCTCGATGGCTTCTCGCTCAATGTAGGAGGCGGCATTCTTCGCTAAGTAATTGGCAAACGTCAATTCGGTACTGTCCCGTGACGCTGCAAGGGACTGTGAAAAGATACTGATTAAAGATACGGAAATAATCGATAAAATCGTAATGCTGACTAATACTTCAATTAACGAAAATCCGGCTTGCTTGTCTTGCATGGACTCACCTCGTGTCTGAATCAATAGGATGTCTGAACCAGAAAATAAAAAACGGTATGTATTCACACATGAAGAAAGTATTTGTCAGGTAGGACTTATGTTTCATCATAATATTCATTATAATGGAAATACTAGACACCTGAAATGGTTATTTCATACGGAAAGGAAACAGATGATGATAAATTTAAAACGTTTTGCTGTACATACGCTTCTGTTACTCGCTTTAATCGCCTTAATCTATGTTCCTTCGTTTGCCTTGATTTCCTTTACCGGAAAAGCAACAGTCGCTGAAAACTTCTCCGATACGGCCCGAATCGGTTCTGTACCGGTCAGTGGTTTGACCCGGAAAGAAGCAAAACCGAAAGTCCAGGAAGCGGTTGCGTCCTGGGCGAAAAAAACACCGTTGACGGTCGGGACGGGGGAAGGGACGTTACCGATTCCAACCGAGCTGGTGACGTTTAAGATTGAGGACTCGATTAAAGCAGCGTCTTTAAAAAAGGGCGGTGCGTTACAAGTGATCGTCGATGAAGCGGCGACGGAATCTTATTTAGCCGCACAACCGATTACATATACAGACGAGCAAATCAAGACGTTCAAGACCTGGTTAATCAAAACAAGTGAAAAGCTTGAGGAAAGTAATTTTGATCCGGCAGAGACGGCAGCCGCCATCGATCCGACAGGAGAAGTCGTCTCAAGTGTCACGTTCATGACCCGCTCAGCAGCGGAAGAACAAATGATTGATGCGATGGCGCAAGTTGATATCAAGGCTGACCAATTGATGAATGTCAAGACGTATGGGATGGATCCTGTCGCCGCGTCGTACATCGGGAGTAAACTGTACGAATTGTTTGCGAAAACACCATTTGAGATTGTCGAACGGATGCCGCATGCCCAACTGCCGGACGATGTGACACTGGGGTATGACGTCAAGATTGACGAGAAAACGGATTTTGCTGTCCGGAACACACAAGCCGTCAACTACCAAGTCATCGCGACGAAAAACGGGAGTGACGTCACACTCGAATTACGTGGGACACCATTCAAAGAAACGGTCACTGCTGTGCTCGAAGCAGAGAAAACGATTCCGTACCGGACGATTACGCGGTATTCGGCGACGTTGTCTGCTGGAACGAGCAGTGATACGCAATCAGGCGTCGAAGGGAAATCGATTGAACTATATCGCGTTACGAAATCCAATCAAGGAGAAGTCAAACGGTTACTGGCGCTCGATTTCTATTCGGCAACGCCAGCCATCGTTACGAAAAGTAGCCAAGAAGAATTACCGCCTGTCGTGACACCGCCACCGGCTGATGATCCCGTCGACGATTCGACGGATAGTACAACGGAAGAGGAGACGACACCAAATTCCGATGGGACGACAGATGATTCAACGGATGGAACAACAAACGATGGAACAACGAATGATGGGACAACAACACCAGATACGCCAACGACGCCGGATCAACCGACGACACCGGATACACCAGAAGCTCCGACGACCGGGGACCCGGCGTCACCAGTCGAAGATGATTCGACGGAAGGCGCTGTTGGTTGATACTAGAAGAAAAGAGGGATGGCTATGAATTGGACGGATCTAGCGATTGAACTGGGCATCATCATCGGTCTCGCAACAATCATTTGTGGGTTGATGTTTGCGATTCAAATTCCGTTTGTCGCGACGACATTGACGAAAGTAATTCTGTCATTAACCGCGTTGCTATTAGTGGTTGCGCTTTATTTATTAGTAAAGTTCGACTGGATGACGAATCCGTTTGTCATCGCAGGATATGTGATGACGATTTTAATCGTCACAGCGATTACGAGTGCCGTCGATGAAAAAAAACAGCAGTTGACACCACTTGACGAGGAAGAAACATGGCACGCGGAAGGATGACGACGTAAATGGCAATGAAACGAAAACGGTTAGGTGAAATGCTGTTAGAAGAAAGTGTCGTGACGGAAGCACAGATCGAGGAAGCGTTATCCGTCAAGCGGACGACGGAAAAATTAGGCGATACGTTACTGCGACTCGGTCACTTAACGGAACAACAATTGATTGAAGCCTTGCATCATCAACTTAAGATTCCCGTCATCCAACTGTATAACTATCCGGTCGATGTCGCCGTGACGAAACTGATTTCAAAAGAACTCGCTCAACGGCATACGCTTGTCCCGGTTTACCGCGAGGGGAACCGCCTGTTCATTGCGATGGCAGACCCGATGGACTTGATTGCGATTGATGATTTACGTCTTCAGACAGGATTGATGATCGAAGTAGGACTTGCGACACGCGACGAAATTCGCCGGACGATCTTAAAATATTACGACATTGATTCTTCGTTACGGGAATTGCTCGAGTCGGATGAGATGATGATTTCGGATACATCACGCGATACGGTGACCCGTGAAGATGCTCCGATCATCCGTTTGGTCAATCAAATGCTAGAGAATGGTATTTCACAACGGGCATCGGATATCCATATGGATCCGCAAGAAACATCCCTATCGATCCGGATTCGGATTGACGGCGAATTACGGACGGAAAATAACTATCCGAAACAGATCCAAAATATTTTGACGACACGGATCAAAGTCATGAGTGAACTTGATATTACGGAATCCCGTTTACCGCAGGATGGACGGATTAAGTTTCTCTATAACGGCGTCGCGTACGACTTCCGGGTGTCGACGTTACCAACCGTCTATGGCGAAAAAGTCGTCATTCGGATTCTTGATAGTTCGAACTCCAACATCTCGATTGCAAAAATCGGATTCAGCGAACGAAACGAACACCAATTTCGTGAGATGCTCAAACGACCAAACGGCATCATTTTGATTACGGGACCAACCGGGTCCGGAAAGTCGTCGACGTTGTATGCGGCCTTAAATGAGCTAAATGACGAAACACGGAACATTATCACCGTCGAAGATCCAGTCGAGTATCAAGTCGATGGCATCAATCAGGTGCAGGTCAATTCCAAAATCGGTCTGACATTCGCAAGTGGACTCCGTTCGATCTTACGGCAGGATCCAAACGTCGTCATGGTCGGAGAGATTCGCGACATCGAGACAGCGGAGATTTCGATCCGGGCCTCACTCACCGGTCACCTCGTCCTGTCGACGTTACACACGAACTCAGCCGTCAGTTCGATCACTCGATTGATCGACATGGGGGTAGAGCCGTTCCTTGTCGCCGCATCCGTCACGGGACTGATTGCCCAACGTCTTGTCCGGCGTGTTTGCCGCGATTGTGGCGAAGTCCAACCGTTATCGAAACGGGAAGAAGAATTATTTGCCCAAGAAGGGATTTCAGCGACAACCGTCATGCGCGGGCGAGGTTGCTCGTCTTGTAATATGACGGGTTACCGGGGACGTCTGGCGATTCAGGAAGTCGTCATGGTCGATGAAAGCTTACGGCGAATGATCATGAATCAATCAACGGAGAGTGAAATCACGATGTATGTAAAATCACAAGGACAACGGTTATTGTTGGCTGACGGTTTATCTAAAGTCGCACAAGGCATCACGACGACGGAAGAGATTCTGCGGACGGTGATTTCCGAATGAGTACGATGGAACGCGCCCAAATTGAAGACATCTTACGATCGTCGAAAGAAAAAGAAGCATCCGATGTCCACCTGACGGCGGGGTCACCGCCGGTCTTTCGGATTAACGGAACGCTGACACCATTCGGAACAGACAAGATGAAGCCGATCATCATTGAAGGATTCGTTCGCTCCCTTATTACCGAGGAAATGTTTCTGCAGTTAAAACAGGATCGGGACATTGATTTTTCATTTGGGGTGACGGGAGTGGCGCGGTATCGTGTTAATTGTTTTTATCAGCGCGGCGCCTTGTCGATGGCGTTTCGGACGATTCCGACCGAAGTCCCGACGCTTGAACAATTAGCGTTACCACCGGTCCTCAAACGTTTTCTGACGAAACCACATGGCTTGATTCTCGTGACCGGTCCGACGGGCTCCGGGAAATCGACGACGCTTGCCGCGATGATCAATGAGATCAATCAGACGATGTATAAACGGATCATTACGCTCGAAGATCCAATTGAGTATTTACATAGTCACCAGAAGAGTCTGATTGACCAACGGGAAATCGGGATCGATGCCCCACGTTTTGCGACCGGTTTACGCTCGGCGCTCCGGCAAGATCCGGATGTTATTTTACTCGGTGAGATGCGGGACCTCGAGACGATTTCGACCGCAGTCACGGCGGCCGAGACCGGTCACTTAGTGTTTGCGACCGTCCATACGTCGACGGCAGCATCGACTGTCAGCCGCATCATCGATGTCTTTCCGTCGGAGCAACAAGATCAAATCCGTGCCCAGTTAGCCAACGTTTTAGCAGGCGTGGTCTCGCAACGTTTGATGCCGCGGACCGATGGAACGGGGCGGGTGGCGGCGCTTGAAATCATGGTCGAAACACCTGCTGTCTCGAACTTGATTCGGACCGGGAAAGAGTATCAGCTTCAATCCGTCTTACAAACGGGAAAACAGTACGGAATGCAGACGATGCAGATGGCATTACAAGACTTAGTAAGTCGTGGCTTGATCCCAGCATCTGCCGCGACACCTTACATATCGGGGTGAATTAATGACAGTCTTCAAATACGAAGGTCGAACGATGACCGGCAAACGAAAAAAAGGCAAGATTACGGCCTTGACGAAACGAGAAGCGGCGGAGCGGTTGCGAACGGATCAGATTGCCGTGACGTTACTCGAGAAACAAGAATCAAAAGGATTAAATACGGAGATTACGTTTTTAACGGCAAAACCGAAAATCGAACATCTAGTCATGTATGCGCGGCAGTTCGCAACACTCGTCCGTTCCGGCGTCTCAATCGTTAAAGCAACGGAGATCTTGCGGAAACAGACAGACTCGAAACCACTTGAACGGGCACTTGTCGAAGTCGAAGATGACTTACGCAGTGGCGTCCAGTTTTCGCAAGCAATCGAAAAACATCCACGCGTCTTTGATACGTTTTTCGTTAGTATGGCGATGGCAGGAGAGGCAAGCGGTAACTTGGAAGAAGCACTCGATAATATCGTCACCCAACTCCAGAAGCAATACGAAATCAAACGAAAGGTCATCTCGGCCTTGATTTACCCGGCTGTCGTTTCGGTCGTCGCGATTGGTGTCGTCGTCTTCTTGATGCTCAACGTCGTTCCGACGTTTGCCTCGATTTTTGACCAACTCGGAAGTGAACTCCCGTTAATCACCAAAATCGTCGTCGCCGTATCCGACTTTTTTGTCGCTTACTGGTGGGTGTTGTTACTGATTGCCTTTGGTCTGCTTGGACTGTTGTACTTTAATTTGAAGAACGAACGGCAACGGGTCATCTTTGACCGTTTCTTACTGATGATTCCGGTATTTGGTCCATTGATTCAAAAGTCACAGATTGCCTTAATGACCCGTGGGTTGGCCGTTTTACTGAATGCCTCAGTTCCGATTCTCGCGTCCCTTGACATCACGGAACGGATTGTCACGAACCGGGTCATCCGTAAAGGAATCGCCGCAGCGAACGAAGCAATGTCACGGGGGATTCCGATGCACGAACCGTTGTCGAAAAACAAATATTTTCCACCACTCGTGACCCAGATGATTGCAATCGGGGAGGAGTCGGGACGGCTCGACTCGATGCTGACGGAAGTCGCTGACTTTTATGAGACGGAAGTGGAAACGACGACCGACCGCCTGAAGTCGATCATCGAGCCGTTACTGATCGTTGTCCTCGCCGTCATCGTTGGTGTCATCGTCATCGCCGTCGTCGTACCGATGTTTAAAATCTACTCCGACATCCAAGCCAGTTGACAACTGTCAAAACATTTACCTGTTGTAGAAAAAATACATTTTCTACAAAAAATATGGTGCTACTATAATAGTATTCGTCTGGACAGTATGACCTATACGCCAGAAACAGTAAAAAAGTACTAGGGAGGAATAATAAACATGTTAGAACGCCTAAAAGAGATCTGGTTAGATGCCAAACAAATGCGTGACGAGCGCGGCTTGACTTTGATCGAGTTACTCGTTGTTGTCGTTATCTTAGGAATCATCGCAGCAATCGCTGTCGTCGCAATCGGTGGATTGATCGAAAACTCACGTAAGGATGCGGTTGTATCCGATGCGAAACAGTTAGTAGCAGCAGCGAAACTGTATACTTCTTCGAATCCAATTCAACCGGGTGAAACAATTAAACTAGGTATTAAAGATAATGGTAATGACATTAAAGAAAAAGCTGCTGTAACGACTGGAACTGCAGCGCCACGTGAAGACTCACTTGCGAAATACATTGATGAAATGAAAGATTCTCTGAACTCAGACAAATCTTATAAATCATCGTATGTAGTTGTTAAAGAATCTCAAGGAAAATACACATACACAGTCACTTTGTTAAGTGATAAAGCAAGCAACACTTATTTTGATGGAGTAGCTTCTAGTGCATTAAAACGTTCAACCATTGAAGTAAACTAATTATGATTACCCCCATCTCGGGGGTTTTTTTCTGAACTTTTTTAAGGAGGGAAACAGATGATGACAATTGTGTTTACAGTGTATTTTTTCCTGATCGGGATGCTCGTGACATCATTTACGAACGTCGTCGGACTACGGGTCCCGGTCGGGGAGTCGGTCGTCCGTCCGCGGTCCCATTGTCCGAACTGTGGTCACGTCCTCGGACCGCTTGAGCTGACACCTGTCGTCGGTTATGTCGTGCTGGGCGGGAAGTGCCGGACGTGTCAGTTGCCAATCTCCATCAAATATCCGGCGCTCGAATTATTCGGCGGAATCCTGTACGCCTATGCTTTTTATCAGTTCGGCTGGTCGATGCAGTTTGTCTTGTCAATCGTGCTGACGAGTCTGCTCAGTATCCTTGTCATGTCCGATCTTTCTTACATGCTGATTCCAAATAAAATCTTATTATTCTTTTTACCGATTAGTCTGATTGTTCGCTACCTTTCTCCCCTTGAGAACTGGTATAATCCAATTATTGGCGGATTCGTCGGATTTGTTCTATTGTTCGTGATCTTTCTTGCCTCACGTCAAGGAATGGGGGCAGGCGACGTCAAGCTGTTTGGGATCCTCGGGATTTTTTTAGGTCCACTCTACGTCGTTATCGCGTTGTTCGTCTCTGCTTTTGTCGGATCGATCATCGGACTGACGTTGCTTGGCTTAAAACGAGTCGAACGGAAACAACCGATTCCGTTTGTCCCGTCGATTGCGATCGGCACGTTACTGACATATTACTTTGCGGACGATTGGGTGAAGCTTTATCTCGATCTGTTCCTCTAGGAAAGGAAGAATCTACATATGGCGCAAGCTAGGCGCAGAGGTACATATATCTACTTCAATTTCACGGATGTCGGGATTTTCGGAGCGGTCGTCAAAAAAGGTGTCATCAAACGCCGTGCCGTTGTCTCACTTCCACCCGGTACACTCCAAGGAGGCTGGCTTCAACCGGAAGCTTCGTTTGATTTGATTTTTGAAAGTCTGCTCGCGAAATTAAAAGTCCCACGTGGTTCGCAAGCGGTCTTAGCACTGGACGGTTCGCTTGTTCTCGCCCGTAAACTCGAAATTCCGGAGACGGTCGAGACAAATCAGATCCGCGGTTATTTGTTCATGGAACTCGGACACAGTATCGTCCTGCCGTTTGAAGAACCGTACTTTGATTACACGTTACTCGAAGAAGACGGAAAGCGGGAAATCATGTTGTACGCCGCACCGAACGAAGCGTTAAAGCAATACATGGAGTTGTTCAAACAAAAACATCTTCGTTTAGTGGCAGCAGAACCGCAGCCGCTCGCGACGTTTTTTGGTCTCGATTCCTTGTACGAAGTCGAAGCCGACAGCAATCTGTTGATCTGGAACGTCAACGCGACAAATCACCAGTTGATCATCATCGAGGACAAAGTCCCACGATTGATTCGTTCCGTCGATACCTTTGTCGCAAATGCCTGGGACGTCGATGTCATCGATGATCGACTGCATTACCGGTATAAATCGGATGATGCAAACGTCGAATTCATTTTAGAAGAGATGTTACTGGAATTTTCACGAGTCCTTGATTTTTACCGTTTTTCATTAGCCCGCGACGGTCGGGAAATCAGCCGGGTCATGTTGACGGGAGACTTCCCGTTTCAAGAAGAACTGGTCCGCCGATTTGAAGCGAACTTTGATGTTCGTCTCGAACAAGTCCCGGAGACGCTGGATGTCGTCAGTCAACCGATTCCAAAAGCCTACTTACCGCTTGTTGGTTTAGCGACGATCCATAAAGACCGGATCAATTTGTTACCGGACAGTGATGTCGCTCCAAAGTTCCCGTTAGTCGCTTCCCTGATTCTGTTAGTCTTTGGTGGGATGATTGGTGGATATTTGTACTGGCAGACAGATCAATTTGCGGACCGGATCGAGACGGCAAACAACCAGATTCAAATCGTCCGGACGCTTCAATCAGAATCCGCACAATCCGCTAAACAAGAAGTCGCACAGTTGAAAGAAACGGTCGAAGGACTTGAGGCGACACCTCGTCCTGCTGTTCCGACGCTCGAACGGATTACGCGTTACTTACCGGAACGCGGTTATATCTTACAGTTTGCGTATGGCGCCGATCACCTTGTGACGATGAATGCCCAGTTTGAAACACTGGATGAATTAAATGGGTTTTATCGCCAATTGTTGACCGATACCGCTTTTACCGGGATTACGTTGACGAGCGTCACGACAAAAACGATGAACGAAGAAGCAGAAGTCGTGACGTCGACGACGGTTGATCCGACGACAGGGGAAGAAGTGCCGACGACGACCATCACCCCATCGGATGAAACCGAGACGGAAGAGCCGCGGTATATCGGGCAATTCGGTTTGACGGTCGTCCCGGCAGAAGTCATCAAAGGGGAAACGAATCAAGCCGATCCGGACGCTCCGAAAGAAGACGGGACAACCGATTCGACGACGGATCCGGAAGCGAATCCGACGGAAGAAGTTGATCCGGCAACGGAGGCGGAACCGGGTGAAGTCGTATCGACTGAAGTAGAGGAGGTGGAAGGAAATTGAAACGATACAGTAGTTTCATTCTTCTGGCCTTGACGGTTCTATTGATCGCCGGGGGACTTGCTTATTTTGGATATACGACCTATACGACGTATCAAGAACTGAACCAAACGGAAGCCACACTCGAACGGGAACAGATGGCACTTGAAGCCGCTAAAGCGAACGAGCAGAAAGTTGACGTTGCGGAATCAAGTTTCTTACAAAAACAAGTGCCTGTCTTACCGGCAAACGATGATGTCATCGATGCGATCAATGCAGCGAGTCAGATTGCCGGTGTCAAAGTCCAGGCAATCACGTTTGGAACGGCGGGAGCCGAGACACCAGCTTCTCCCGTTCAATCGACACCAGTCGTCGATGGAGTGATGGCGACAGAGTCCGAGACGGAAGCCGCGCAGACGACAGAACCGGTCGCGACGACAAGTGCCACGGCGTTGCCAGCATCCTTGACGGTCGAAGCTCCCTCGTATCTGGAACTGATGGCCTTCCTCAAGCAGATCGAACGGACGGACCGGATCACGATTTTACGACAGATTCAGCTGACGGGACCGGATGAACCCGGTCCAGGTAGCCAAACGATTGTCCTGGAAGATGAGATGATGTCCTTTACGGTCGAGATTGAAAGTTATTACCGCCCGGATCTAAAACAATTGATTCCGGATAAGCAGACACCCTTACAGGAAACGACGCCCAAATCGGATCCGTTTGTCGATGTCACAGGTAACTAAACAGTAGACAAGTGTTTTTCCGACTCGGAGAAGCACTTGTTTTTCGTTATACTAAAAGATAATGCCAGTAAGACTGGTCGAAAAAGAATGAAAAGAGCGTGATACTGATGATAACGCAACACCAATTGATTCTGGCTTCGGCGTCGCCTAGACGAACGGAACTGTTACGACAAATCGGCATCCCGCATACCGTACGACCTGCCAACGTACTTGAAGAAGCCCCATATCCGATGTCGTCTGAGGACTACGTGATGTATCTGTCGCAAAAAAAGGCACGTGCCGTCGCGCGACCTGGAGAAATCGTCTTAGCCGCCGATACGGTCGTTGCGCTCGATCATCGGATTCTTGAAAAACCGGCTGACCGGGCAGCAGCGCTCGAGATGTTGCGGCTGTTATCAGGACGGACGCATGAAGTCGTGACCGGTGTGACCCTCTTAACGGACGAGCGGGAAGAGACGTTTACCGTGACGACGACGGTCCGCTTCTGTCCACTTCCGGAAAGTTGGATGCTATCGTACATCGCGACCGACGAACCGTACGACAAGGCCGGAGGATACGGCATTCAAGGTACAGGTGGTCTGTTTGTCGAAGCGATTGACGGTGATTATTATAATGTCGTTGGTTTACCGATCAATCCGATTAGCCGTCGCCTCGAAACGTTTGGAATCAAACCGATGTTCGCGTAATTCCTCGTACAGAAAGGTCGGATGCAGTGATTGAATGGCCAAAGGATATGATTCAGTTAAAAGGTTTGGCACAGGCGACGACAGTGGAGTTGCTGGCATGCCTCGTTCGGAGCGGGACACGGAATCGGGGACCACTCGAAATCGCAGAAGAATTACTTGAGATTTACCCTTCGTTGATTGAACTCGAAGCAGCGGGCGTTGGTGGACTTGAAAAGGCGCCGGGTGTCGGAAAAGCAAAAGCCTTACAAATCATGGCCGGACTGGAACTCGGTCGTCGACTCGTCACGGAACCGAAGTGGGTGCGTCCGGTCGTCCGTTCACCAGAGGATGCCGCTGAACTGTTGATGGAAGAGATGCGTCTATACCAGCAAGAACATTTCATCTGCCTGTATCTGAACACGAAAAACGAAGTCATCTCGAAAAAAACGCTGTTCATCGGAGGGTTGAATACGTCGATTGTTCATCCGCGTGATATATTCCGGGAAGCGATCCGCTGCTCGGCAGCGAGCTTCATTGCCGTCCATAATCATCCGTCGGGTGACCCGACACCAAGTCGGGAAGATATCGAGGTTTCGGAGCGGATGGTCGAAGCCGGAAGACTGATCGGAATCAGCTGCATCGATCACCTCGTCATTGGGCATGGACAATTTATTAGTATGAAACAGCGGGGATTTATGTAAGAATAACGTCTGAGGGGGAAGGAGACTTCCCGACCTTAGGCGTTTTTTCTTTTGCATCAATTCATGAACTGTAAACAAGCTGTAACGTTTTAACGCTTTCCAAGGAAGGCTTTTCCGTTATAATTAGTGAAGTGTATTCTCAGAGAGGGGTTTTTTGAATAATGTTTGGATCATTTAGCCGTGAAATCGGCATTGACTTAGGTACGGCAAACACGCTTGTGTATGTGAAGGGGCAAGGTATCGTCGTGCGCGAACCTTCCGTTGTCGCATTCCGTACGGATACAGGAAAGATTGAAGCAGTAGGTAATGCAGCAAAAAACATGATTGGACGGACACCGGGGAACGTGACGGCACGACGCCCGATGAAAGATGGGGTTATCGCCGATTATGAAACAACGGCTACGATGATCAAATACTTCATGGATCAAGCAACGAAGAAAAAAGGATTATTTTCATCAAAAACAAACGTCATGATCTGTGTACCAAGCGGTATCACATCCGTCGAAAAACGGGCGGTCGAAGACGCAGCAAAACTGGCTGGAGCACGTGAAGCGTATACGATTGAAGAACCGTTTGCAGCCGCAATCGGAGCCGGTCTTCCGGTCTCTGAACCAACGGGCTCGATGGTCGTCGATATCGGTGGCGGAACAACGGAAGTCGCTGTCATCTCACTCGGTGGGATCGTGACAAGCCAATCGATTCGTGTTGGTGGAGACGAGATGGACGAGTCCATCATTCGTTACATCAAATCGAAGTACAACTTGATGATTGGTGAGCGGACAGCTGAAACGTTGAAGATGACGATTGGTTATGCGCGGATCGATGAAGAGTCAGAAAACGAAACGATGGATATTCGTGGACGTGACCTCGTGACAGGACTTCCGAAACAGATCGAAGTCACGAGTGCAGAAATTTGCGACGCCTTATCGGATACGGTCGATGCCATTTTAGCCGGTGTCAAACATACACTCGAACAGACACCACCAGAACTTTCGGCAGATGTCATGGATCGTGGGATCGTCTTGACGGGTGGCGGCGCGCTCCTTAAAAACTTGGATGCGGTCATCGAAGATGAAACACGCATTTTGACACTCGTTGCAGAAAATGCACTCGATTGTGTGGCGATTGGTACAGGAAAATCACTGGAGATGATGAATGTATTGCGTTCGAAATCAGGCATCTCACAAAAAAGATAAGGACGGGATGAGCGATGAAGCGATTTTTAAATAATCGAAAACTGCTCATCACACTCCTTAGTTTTCTCCTTTTGGTGATCTTAATCGGGATTTCGCTGCAAGGGCGTAACCAAACCCACTGGTATCAAAGTTTTGTCCGCGATACGGTTGGGGTAGGACAACGTCTTTTTGCGACACCGATTGGCTGGATTGATGATACGGTCACTTCGGTTAAAGAAGTGCGAGATGTGTATAAGGAAAATGAGTATTTAAAATCACGACTGGGGGATTATGCGGGAAACTCCGTCAAAGTCCGCGACTTGGAACGTGAGAACAATGAATTAAAAGACATGTTGAAGTTAAAAGGATCGATTCGTGATTACACGTTACTACCAGCAGAAATGATTGGTCGGACGTCGTCTGAATGGCAACGCTTCGTGACGGTCAATATCGGAAAAGAACAAGGTGTCAAAACCAATATGGCAGTCGTGACCGCAGATGGTCTGATTGGTCGTGTCATCCAGACGAGTGCCTATACGTCACTCGTTCAATTGTTATCCGATACAAGCCGGACGAACAATGTCTCGGCCGTTGCGGACGATACGAAGGGTAAAGGGGTTTTCGGGACGATCGAAGGATTTGATGAAGAAACGAATCTCTTGAAGTTCACGAAGATACCAAACGATGCCAAACTGAAAAAAGGGCAAACCGTCACGACATCCGGTCTTGGTGGCAAATATCCAAGCGGTATCGTCGTCGGGAAGATCGAGCAAGTGAAATCGGATCAATACGGTGCTTCGAAAATCGCATACGTCAAGCCGGCAGCAGACTTCGAACAGTTTGGTCACGTTTTCGTGATCCAACGAGAAGCGAAGGAACCTTTCGCTGAGACCGACAAGGGAGGGGACACTAGTGAATAACATCAAGTTGTTTTTCGCCGTGTTCCTTCTTTTTATCTTGGAAGGGACACTCTTTGCGGGTCCGCTTGGGGACGGTTCACCGTATGTCGTCCACGTCACATTGATTGCCTTGATGTTTTTAGGGCGTTACGGAAAAATCGAACAGGCGCTTGGATTTGGTCTGTTGTTTGGACTGTTGTATGATTTCGTCTACTCGGATATCATCGGAATTTATTTATTTGCGTTATCTGCCATTCCGCTTTTTAGTAGCTTCGTGCTAAAATATGTAAAGGAGAACGTATTAACGATCATCGTCACCTTTACGTTCAGCGCCATTTTGTTTGAACTGGATATTTATTTCTTCACGGCTTCGGTCGTAGGTGTCGACGTTCCCTTTAAGGAGCTGGCGACGCAAATCATTCCAAGGAGTCTCATTGCCCAGTTGGTTGGGATCATCGTCTTGTATTATCCGATGACACGACTGGTGCAATCCACATTTGCTGAGAAAAGAGGATGAGTCATGATTGAGCGTAAGCGTTATGTAACGATGAAAGGTCATCGTGGTGGCCTCGCCGTCTATGTAAATGAAAGGTGCAGTGTGGATGAATTTCTTGACGATTTAGAATTGACGCTTGCCGACAAATCCGTCGAGAACGGACGCGCCGTGCCGATTACCTTCTTCTTCGGTCGACGTTATGTCGACGAAGGCGTTGTGACGGCTGTCGAGTCCATCGTCGCGCGTCATGATTCATTTTCGTTTAACGGCTATGACAGTGAGTGTCTGACGAAGGATGAAGCGAAAGCGCTCTACGGCGAACGAACGTTTCATTACTTTGGCGGCACGGCCCGCAGTGGACATGTCGTAGACGTCGAAGGGTCGATTGTCGTCATCGGCGACATCAATCCAGGGGCCGTCGTGCATGCTACGGGCAGTATTTATTGTCTTGGCGCATTGCGGGGAACCGTTCATGCAGGGAAGGGTGGGAATCAGCAAGCTGTGATTGCCGCAAGTATTTTACAACCCAAATGGATTTCGATTTCCGACTTCGTCTACGAAGATCCGGATGATGCGCCGGTAAAGGCGTTAGAAATGGGTTGTGCGTTTGTAGGAGACACAGGGGTTGAATTTTCCCGTCTTCAAACCGTCCCGCTTGCGCGGATGGATCAGTTTGCGATTGATAGTGAAAGAGGGTGACAGATATGGAACAAGTGAAAGAACAGGTACATAGAGATGCGAAAACGCATGTGGGGCGTGCCATCGTCGTCACATCTGGTAAAGGTGGAGTTGGGAAAACGACGACAACCGCAAACATCGGGACAGCGCTTGCACTGATGGGCCATTCGGTTTGTCTCGTCGATACGGATATCGGTCTTCGGAATCTGGATATCGTACTTGGACTCGACAACCGGAGTATCTACAACATTGTTGATGTCGTGACCGGGCAATGTAAATTGCATCAAGCCCTCGTTCGTGATAAACGTTTTGAAGAAATGTACCTGTTACCTGCTGCCCAGTCTAAGGATAAATCATCCGTCACACCGGAACAGGTAAAAGCCATCATTGATACGTTAAAACTGGAGTACGAATTTGTTTTGATTGACTGCCCGGCCGGGATTGAACAAGGGTTCATGAACGCGATTGCCGGTGCAGACGAAGCGGTCATCGTCACGACGCCAGAAAAAGCAGCGGTCCAAGACGCAGACCGGATCATCGGAATGCTCGAACGTTCGGAACGTAAAATCGTTCCGAAACTTGTCGTCAACCGTGTCCGATCGCATATGATGGCATCGGGTGATATGCTCGATATCGACGAAATCATGCGTATCTTGTCGATTGATCTGCTCGGATTGATCGTCGATGATGAGGAAGTCATCGCGGCGTCACACCGAGGTGTCCCCGTGACGATGAACCCGGATAACCGGGCAGGTCTCGGTTACCGGAACATCACGCGACGGATTCTGGGGGAATCGGTCCCTCTGCTCGATATCATGGAACAACCACAAAAAGGATTTTTCGTGAAGCTGAAAAAAATGCTTGGCATGAAATAAGATGGGGAAAAATAGACTAGAAGGGTTTTATGCTTCTAGTCTATTTTTCATGGAGGAATTAAGATGAAATGGATTAGTGAACAGACCCCGTCCTTGGAACGGGTGGCATTAGTAGAAGGTGGTCGGGTCATCGAATACCACGAACGGATGCGGGATGAGATTCGTGTCGGGACATTGCTGCATGCAAAGGTCGACCGATTGCATCCGACGCTCGAGGCGGCGTTTTTGATTGCGACGGACGGCACGCCACTGTATTTGCCGATCAACGAAACACTGGAGACGCTACGCCGTTATCCGGACGTTCCGACCATCGGACAAGCCGTCCAAGTCGGTCAGACGTTGCTCGTACAGGTCGTCAAGGAAGGGGCAGCACCGAAACAGCATAAAGTGACACAAAATATTACGTATGGCGGACGTTTCCTTGTCTATTTCCCGTATGGTCGCCGTGTCCGCTTCAGCCGGAAGCTTGATCTTGTTGTCCAGCAACAACTCGCGAAGATGATTACACTGGAAGCAGCAGAAGGGGTATTGTACCGGACGGAGGCGACACAGGCGGAAGCCACGGTACTGATTGCGGAACTCAACCAGTTACGTGCACGTCATCAGCACATGTTGCGACAGACGACGTTAGAACAAGATGAATCGTTGGTCATTCAAGAAGCGAAACGGCTGAGTCATGTCGAAGAAGCCCTGGTGACACATCGGCTCGATAAAGAACGACTCGAACAGATGGGATTACGGGTTGAACGACCAGTCGTGAAAGGGCGTCTGCCCGCAATGGAGCAAGTGGACCGGACGATCGAAAAAGCGCTCGATAAGGTCGTCTGGTTAGACGGTGGGGCATACTTGTTGATTGAGGAAGTCGAGACGATGACCGTCATCGATGTCAACAGCGGAAAAACGATTTCCGTCAAGGAACAAAAACGGACCTTTGATCAAATCAATGAAGCGGCAGCCGTCGAAATCATGCGCCAACTCCGTTTACGTAATATTAGCGGAATGATTGCCGTTGATTTTTTACGTGGCTCGAGCAAAGGGCAGACACGGGTGACACAACTCTTGAAGGAACGGGCCGCACACGAATCGAAACAGATTGAAATCCATGGTTTTACGAAGATGGGCTTGTGTGAACTGACACGACAACGTCACGGGAAGTCATTACTCGAACGGTCACTCGACCAGGGACAACCGTCTCGGATCGCGATTCATCGGCAACTCGAACCTCGCTTAAAAGAAATCGCCACCTATGCCGAAGCCGCTGTCGTCCGGGCACCCCTTGCTTCGCTCAGTCCATTGTTACTTGAAGAAAGTCCACTCGAACTGATCCTTGTAGAAGGTGAAACGGGAATTTTATTTACGGGAACAAAAGTTGACTGTGACGACTTTGTTAAAAGACAACAATAATTCGGGTAGAACGTTATTGACAATCTGCCTCATCGTTTGGTATTCTGAATAACGTTAGTTCGTTTGGAAGCACCCAAATGACTACAACCGCACAGACCGGGTCTTAAAGCATCCGCTGCCCGTGATGGCGAGTCTGAGTTCCTAAGAGGAGGTGCACGTAATGTACGCAATTATTAAAACTGGTGGTAAACAAGTTAAAGTCGAAGCTGGCCAAGAGATCTACGTTGAGAAATTAAACGCAGACGTCGACAGCACAGTAGAATTCGGCGAAGTCTTGATCCTTGGTGGTGACGATGTTAAAGTCGGCGCTCCACTCGTAGAAGGTGCGAAGGTCGTAGCAACGGTCATCAAACACGCTCGCGCGAAAAAGATCACAGTCTTCAAAATGAAAGCTAAAAAGAACTACCGTCGTAAGCAAGGTCACCGTCAACCTTACACGAAGGTCCGCATCGAGAAAATCGAAGCGTAAGCCATGATACGTGTCAAGATTCGACGAGATGAAGCGGAGTTGATCCGTTCCATCGAAGTGACAGGACATGCCGAGTTCGCTGAGCCTGGTTTGGATTTAGTCTGTGCCGGCACATCAAGTGTGATCTTCGGGGCATACAATGCCATCGAATCACTGCTCGGGCAGGTCCTGCTCCTTGAAATGGCAGAACAACAAGAAGGTGGCTACTTTTATGTAGAACCGTATGCTGACTTAGCACCGGATGTCAGTGAACGCACCCAATTGTTACTGGAAGCGATGTTGGTCCAACTCGGAACCATCGCCGAAAGTTACGGTGAGTTTATCCAACTTGAACAAATATAGGAGGTGGATTCCACATGTTGAAACTTAATCTTCAGTTCTTCGCATCGAAAAAAGGGGTAGGTTCGACAAAGAACGGTCGTGACTCGCAATCGAAACGCCTTGGGGCGAAACGTGCAGACGGTCAAACTGTTTCTGCTGGTTCAATCCTCTACCGCCAACGCGGTACGAAGATTCACCCAGGTATGAACGTCGGACGTGGTGGCGATGATACACTTTTCGCAACTGCAACTGGTGTCGTTCGTTTCGAACGTCTCGGACGCGACAAAAAACAAGTCAGCGTTTACCCAGCATAAGTGATCGATGAAGCAGACTCTAGCCACTTTCAGGGGTTAGGGTCTGTTTTTTTTAGGAGGGAACGACTGATGAAGGATGAGCAGGTACTGGATCTTTTGAAGTCACTTCGTCACGAATGGTTGAATCGATTGCAACTCGTTCGTTCCTATAGCGCGATTGGTGACGAGGCGGCTGTTGAATCGATTTGTTCAGTCTACCGGGAACAAGCGTCACGAGAAGGGCGACTTTCCTTGATTGGATTACCGAAAACGGCGCTCACACTGCAACGAGCAGATTGGACAGGCCTAACTGTCGAATATGATGTAATCGAAAGACCAAAGCAGCTGGATGATACACGTCTCGCGACGATTGTAGAAGCTGCGATTGACATGATAGAAGTGGGAAATGGAGAAGTATCCGTGACCTTTCATGAGGGCGTGACCATCGAGATCTATCGGGATCTACTAGATATGTCGCGCCTTAAAGATCTAGTGACGCCGATGGAGATCGAGTCACAGACGGAACATGAGTGTGTGATCGAAATCGAAAGTCTTCCTGTAGAGGAAGAACAGTAATAGGAGGGATCTGACATGTTTGTCGATCAGGTAAATATTTATGTAAAAGCAGGAGATGGAGGACGCGGGCAAGTTGCGTTCCGTCGCGAAAAGTACGTCCCAGATGGTGGTCCAGCTGGAGGAGATGGTGGGCATGGTGCTCACGTCGTTCTCGAAGTAGATGAAGGACTCCGGACGTTGATGGATTTCCGTTACAAACGCCACTTTAAAGCAGTTCAAGGCGAAAACGGAATGTCAAAAGGGATGCACGGTCGTAAGGCTGACCATCTCGTCGTTAAAGTACCACCGGGCACGGTCGTCTACGATGATGATACGGATGCAGTCATTGCCGATCTCGTCCATCACGGACAACAAGCCATCGTTGCCAAAGGTGGACGCGGTGGACGTGGGAACTCACGTTTTGCGACTCCAGCGAACCCAGCTCCAGAACATGCGGAAAACGGTGAACCAGGTCAAGAAAAGTACTTGAAGCTCGAATTGAAAATGCTCGCAGATGTCGGACTGGTCGGGTTCCCAAGTGTCGGGAAATCGACGATGTTATCCATCGTCTCAGCAGCCCGTCCGAAAATCGGCGCGTATCACTTCACGACGATTACACCGAATATCGGTGTAGTCGAAACAGAAGATAGCCGCAGTTTCATCATGGCCGATCTACCTGGTCTGATTGAAGGCGCAAGCGAAGGTGTTGGTCTTGGTCACCAGTTCTTACGTCACGTCGAACGGACAAAAGTCATCGTCCACGTCATCGATATGAGTGGAATGGAAGGACGCGATCCGGTTGATGATTACAACATCATCAACAAAGAGCTTTCGGATTACAACCTTCGTCTGACAGAGCGTCCGCAAGTCGTCGTCGCAAACAAGATGGATATGCCGGATGCGGAAGAAAATCTTGAAGCCTTTAAAGAAGCCTTCCCGGATTTAGAAGTTTTTGCGATTTCTGCTGCGACACGTCAAGGATTACGGGATCTCTTATTCCGGATTGCTGACCTCGTTGATGCGACACCTGAATTTGGTCTCGAAGAACTCGAAGAAAAAACAGCGACACCACGTGTTGTCTATGGCTATGAAGCACCAGAAGCTGGATTTACGGTTTCGAAAGATGAAGATGATTGCTTCGTCATTAAAGGACCACGAATCGAGAAACTGTTTACGATGACGAACTTCATGCGTGAAGAATCGATCAAACGTTTCGCGCGGACATTACGTCAAATGGGTGTCGATGAAGAATTACGTAAGATGGGTGCGATTGATGGAGACGTCGTTCGAATCCGTGACTTCGAATTCGAATTCATCGAGTCATCGTTCTAAGTCTAACGAATCCGAACAAGTTTATTTAAGAAATGGAGTGTGAGAGCATCGTGGACCCACTTCCCGCGATTCAGTTCATCTGGTTCTTCGTCTTACTAGTCATTTCAGCATTCTTTTCGTCTTCTGAAACAGCGTTATCTAGTGCGAATCGGTTACGAATCCTGCATCAGTCGGAAGAGGGTAGCCATCGTGCGACACAAGCGCTCCGGCTGTTGCAACGTTACGAAGAGACGTTGACGGCCATCTTGATCGGGAATACACTGGCTAACCTTGGTGTAGCGATGATCGGTGGCTGGTTAGCGTTATCGTTATCAGCCGATTTGTTGGTACAAATCGGTATCGTCTTCTTGACGTTTCTGTTCATCTTGTTGTTTGGTGAGTTGATCCCTAAATCCTATGCGCGGGAACATGCGGAAACGTATGTATTTTGGATCAGTAGTCCGTTGCATCTATGTTTAGTCTTTTTTAAACCGATCATCTTTTTATTCCTCAAGTTACGGCAAGCAGCGTTGGTACTGATCGGGGCAAATCCGAAAGGACCTCTTGTCACGGAACAGGAACTACGTGCCCTCGTCGATATCAGTGAGGAAGAAGGCATCATGGATGAAGCGAGTGCGGAGATCGTTCATCGAGCCGTCGACTTTAAGAATGTCACGGTCGAAGAAGCATTGACACCGCGAACGGATATTCAAGCGATTGACATCGATGACAGTTTTGATGACATTTTACGTGAAGTCCAAAAAGGTGGATTCTCGCGGTTACCGGTCTATAAAGATTCGATTGATCATATCATCGGTGTCTTATCGGAACGTGACTTTTTGCGAGAATTCGTCAAACATGGACGCGTTGAGATTCGAGAATTGATTCGACCGGTCTCGTTTGTCGTCCCGCAAACGCATATCATCGATCTGTTACCAGAACTAAAGGTCAAACAATCCCATATGGCGGTCGTGCTCGATGAGTTTGGTGGGACGGCAGGGTTGATCACGCTCGAGGACATTTTAGAAGAACTAGTCGGTGAGATTTGGGATGAACACGACGAGTCACTGGAGTATACGAAACAAGTGAGTCCGAACCGTTATGAATGTCTAGCCGAATATGACATTGAAGATTTTTGTCATCAGTTCGGACTATTGATGCCAGACACGGAAGCCCAATCACTTGGTGGGTGGATCATGGAGGACGTCGGTCACATTCCGGAAGCTGGAACCCAGATGGTTTATGGACAAGTCAGCTTCACTGTCCTTCACGTCGAAAACCGGCGTGTCCGGACGATCTTGGCGACTTTTCCAGATGATGCGCCACGCACTGAATCGATAGATGAACACATATGATGCACTCCCAAAAGGTCCATTCCGTTTTTTCGACGGAATGGACCTTTTTGGTGTGGCATTTATCTGATGAGAGTGGTCGCGTCCAGCTTAAGCATCCAGTTCTGAGACGAGAATACCTAGACGGTCCAGTGCTTCAATGGCCGCGTCGAGTGCTGCTTCACTATCGGCTTCAAGTGTATGGAGATGGACACCATCGGTCAAACTAGACAAAGGTGTTGCTTGTGTCTCCTCTAATTGTTCGATCAAAGCCCGGACATCACGTCGGCTCTTCAGCATCAATTCACCTGTCAAAAATCCATAAACCGGATGTTCGACGATGACATCACGGATGATGACACCTTCATCCACGATCGCATCACATTCTGCCTTCAGCTGATCAATACCATGACGGCAAACAACTTTTCTGATGTGGCGTGAGGCGTCGAGCTCTGGATCATTCAACAAATAGCCGCGTGCTGTCGCGACGACAGGATATCCTTTTGCCTTTAATAAGGATAGATCCTGGACGATGACTTGGCGGCTGACACCTGCCTGCTTGGCAAGTTTAGTTCCAGTGACCGGTCGTTCGCTCTCCTGAATCAATTGTAGTAATCCTTGCCGGCGTTCTTCCCCGGATTGTCTTCTTTCCATGACGACTCCTACCTTTCCATTAATCTGATTCCTCTAGAGAACAGAGGACATCGATACATCGCTTCACTTCTTCTTCGGTCGTCATTCGACCAAAGCTCAGGCGGATTAAGCCATGCGCAGTCGTATCATCAAAACCGATCGCTCGTAAGGTCGCGTTTGGTCCGTTTTCGCCTGCGCGACAAGCACTTCCCGCCGAGACGGCAATCCCAGCGCGGTTCAGGGCGAGAAGGACGAATTGACCATCCCGTTGCTTCGTATGAATGGCACAAATCGAGTCGAGTTGTTGAGGCGATTCAATGATTTGATACTGAGAAGAAGGAAGACTTTTTTTTAGCATACCACGAAATCTTTTACTCGATGCTTGGATCTGCTGATTTTCCTCGCGGTAGCGGCTACAGGCCATCAGGAAAGCCGCAATCCCCGGGACATCAACCGTTCCTGGACGAATCCCGTATTCATGATGGGCTTCATAGTAAGGACTGAACAAGGGACGCCGCAGATAGACGGCACCCAGTCCTTTGGGTCCGTATACTTTATGGCTGCTGATCGTATAGGCATCGACATCCGTCAAGTTGACCGGTTGTTTCAGGAAACCTTGAATCCCGTCGCAATGAAACAGGATGTCGTTTTGACGGCAAAAAGCTGCGATGTCTGAAATCGGAAAAGTGAACCCGGTCTCGGAATTGACATGTTGGATCGAGACGACACCGACATCTTCCGTGCATGCTTCCTTGAATTGAACCCAATCAAACTCACCTGTCGCTTGTAAGCTGATGGTAATCGTTTTACTCGCCAATCGTTTTAACGGCAAGGTCACTGAATCGTGTTCCGACATTAGTGTCAAGACAGTTGTCTTTTTACTTTGCCGCAATAAATGACTTAACGCAATGTAATTAGCTTCCGAGCCACTTCCTGTAAAAATGATGGCACCTTCTGTTACTTGTAACCAATCCATCAATTGGGCACGTGCCTGATTGAGTAGTTGAAGGGCGGCATCTCCCGCGTCATGAAGCGAGGAACTGTTGCCATACGCCTGTTCTGCTGCTTGTCGATATTGTTCTAACGCATCCGGGTGCATCGCTGTTGTGGCGGCATGATCCAAATAAATCATAAGTTATCGTATCCTTTCATCTTGTCACTCAGCTAAAAATATGCCAAACTTATTGTCAAGTCAATAGTAAAGACAAATAACAGAGGTGTAAATCAAATGTCATTACATAAAAAGATAGAAGTAGATGTTTTGATCATCGGTACAGGACTAGCGGCAGTTTCCGTTGCACTCCATCTCCCATCCGAAATGAACGTCTTGCTCGTTTCAAAAGGGAAACGGACAGAAACAAATTCCATGCGGGCACAAGGAGGGATCGCTTCCGCATATTTAGAGCGTGACCACTTAAGTCATCAAGCAGATACGATACAAGCCGCAAAGGGACGGACCAATGATGAGACGATCACGTTCATTACAGCGGCAGGGCGACAAGCTATCACGGAATTGGAATCATTTGGCGTAACATTTGATCGGGACGCCTCGGGACACTATACACTCGGACAGGAAGGCGCCCATAGTCTGCCACGGATTTTCCATAGTGGCGGCGACCGGACAGGGGAACGGATGATGCACCAATTGTTGCAACACCTTCACCATCCAATCTTAGAAGATACGGTCGTGACAGAGCTGTTGACAAATAATCATCAAGTGGTCGGGGCGCGGGGGTATCAAGGCGAAATCCCGATTCGGATTTCGGCCCGAGCGGTCGTGCTAGCGACGGGAGGAATTGGTGGACTGTTTCTGACGTCGACGAATGACCCGAGTTTGACAGGTGATGGTTTAGTACTTGCCGAACAAGCGGGAGCTGCATTAGTCGACTTAGGATATATCCAACATCATCCGACGGTATTGGTCCACAACGGCAAGAGCCAGGGGTTAATCACGGAAGCCTTACGTGGTGCGGGTGCTTATTTAATGACGGCAGATGGTCGGCGGATAATGGCCGGTCACCCGCAAGGTGATCTAGCAGCGCGTGACGAAGTCGCCGCTGTCATTACAGCGACAAGAAAAAAAGAAGCGGTCTATTTGAATACGACAGCGGTCAAGGAGATTGACATTCGATTCCCGACGTTTGTTAAAAAATGTGAATCATTGAACATATCGACGGATCTCGTTGAAGTGACGACGGGTGTTCATTTCTTAATGGGCGGGATTGAGACGGATCAAGCAGGACGGACGATGGTACCGGGATTATATGCGGTCGGCGAGACGGCATCAACCGGCTTGCATGGAAAAAACAGATTAGCTTCCAATTCGCTTCTCGAGTGTGTCGTGGTCGGAAAAGAACTCGCGCAACAGCTTCAGTTAGAGAAGCGAAGACCGCTGCCGACGACACAAAGCATGGCGGATGATGAGACGAGTCGCCTCGAGCAGTTGCTGACTGAAGTATTACAAGTCGACTTGCAACAGGAATTACTTGAAAAGGCACTCCGAACACTCATGACGGAGCACCCGGGGCAACAGACCGGGCGACAAGCGGAAATCAATCATTTAAAAAAGAGGACAGCCCGATTGTTACTAGAAGGGGCAATTCAACGATTAAAAGGAGAGCAACAGGATGAACAGATGGCATCTGCAACAACAGCTTAAAGATTTTTTGATTGAGGACATCGGTCATCAAGATGTGACAAGCGAAGTTTGTCTGACAGGAAATGAGCAAGGTGTCGGACGATTTATCGCTAAAGAATCAGGCGTTTTTTGTGGCGAACACGTTTTAACGGAGCTTGCAACGTTGTTAGCGGTGGAGCACGATCTTTTAGTAAAGGACGGACAGACGATTGAACGGGGGCAAGTGCTGGCTCACTGGTCCGGGCAGTTAAAATCGATTCTGACTGGCGAACGGGTCGCCTTGAACCTCATTCAACGAACGTCAGGGATTGCGACACTGACGCATCAGGCGGTCCGACAAGCAGCTGGACAGATTCGGATTTCGGACACAAGAAAGACGACACCAGGATTACGGATGCTTGAAAAACATGCAGTCCGTGTCGGTGGAGGGTTCAATCACCGGGGGCGTCTCGATGATGCGGTCATGATTAAAGACAATCACATTACGGTCGCCGGATCGATCACAGCAGCCGTCGAACGGGCAAAACAGCAGATTGGTCATACAACACCAATTGAAGTCGAAGTCGAGACGGGCGAAGAAGTCAAAGAAGCTGTCGCAGCAGGAGTCGATATCATCATGCTCGATAATCGATCGCCGGATGAAATCAAGACGTTCCGGAAATGGATTCCGAAACAGATCACAGTGGAGTTATCAGGTGGAATCACGCTTGATACGTTACCGGCGTATTGTGATACCGGAGCAGATTACATCTCGCTTGGTGCCTTGACACATTCAGCACCTGCACTGGACATCAGTATGAAAATCATAGGAGGAAAAAAAGATGAAGGTTGATTTGTTTACCGATAAAGGAATTCCGAAAAAGTATTTAACGAAATCAGATGAAGAATTGATTGCAGTGATCGAAGGGGTGAAATCCCGGATGGGTACCCGGTTATTTTTACCGGCCCATCATTATCAAAAAGATGAAGTCGTCCAATTCGCCGATGCGACGGGAGATTCGCTTCAACTCGCACAAGTGGCAAAAAAAATGACGGAAGCGGAGTATACCGTTTTTTGTGGGGTTCACTTCATGGCGGAGACAGCAGATATGCTGACCTCTAGCGACCATACGGTGGTGTTACCGGATATGCGAGCCGGCTGTTCGATGGCCGATATGGCAAATGGTTTTCAGACGGAACGTTCCTACGAGATCTTATCGGACCGTCTCAACCGTTCGATTCTCCCATTGACGTATGTCAATTCAACGGCCGAAATCAAAGCGTTTGTCGGTCGCCATGGTGGAGCAACCGTCACCTCATCGAATGCTGTCCAGATGGTTGAATGGGCGCTTGCGGAACGAGACATCCTCTTTTTCCTGCCGGATCAACATCTTGGTCGAAATACAGCGCACGCGTTAGGCATTCCGCTCGAACAGATGGCGGTGTGGGATCCAATCGCGGATGAGTTGTTGTTTGATGGTGCAGATGCCGACATTCGGGTCATCCTTTGGAAAGGGCATTGTTCGGTCCACGAGAAGTTCACCGTCGGACAGATTGATCAGTTCCGGCGGACGGAACCGGATCGAACGATTCTCGTCCATCCGGAATGTTCGTTTGAAGTCGTCGCAGCGTCTGATTTAAATGGTTCGACGGCGTATATCATTCAACAGATTGAACAGGCGGAACCGGGAACAAAATGGGCGATCGGGACCGAAATGAATCTCGTGCAACGGCTGGCGCACGACCACCCCGAACTGGATATCGTCTCCCTGAATCCGTTCATGTGTCCGTGTCTGACGATGAACCGGATTGATTTACCACACCTCGCCTGGTCACTCGAACAAATCGAAGCTGGCCATCCGGTGAATGTCATCACCGTCGATGCTGACACGACCCGGTATGCGGTTCTTGCGCTCGAGCGGATGCTCGAACGTTCATGAGCGCATCCGATCCTCTACTATCCGGCAACGGATGGTAGAGTTTTTTTTGTGGAATTACGTTTTGAAGAGCTTCCGCGTTATATGCTACAATAACACGAGAGTTTGTTAATGGATGGGAGCGTTCTAAAGTGATAGAATTCGTACGCGGCGAAGTCGCTTATGTCTGTGCAGAATTCGTGACGATCGAGGTCGGGGGGATTGGCTACAAAATCGTAGCACCGAACCCGTTTTTTTATCGGACCGGAGACGAACAGGTTATCGTATATACGTATCATTATGTCAGAGAAGACCAAGAAGTATTATTCGGATTCCGTTCACGACGCGAACGAGCACTGTTCACGAAATTACTTGGTGTGACCGGGATTGGTCCTAAAGGATCACTTGCTATCGTTGCGTCGGGGGATGTCGATGCGCTTGTCGAAGCAATCGAACAAGAGAAGGAAAGTTATTTGATTAAGTTCCCGGGTGTCGGGAAAAAGACGGCGAAACAAATGACGCTTGATTTAAAAGGCAAGTTGGCCGAACTGGCCCCTGATTATATTCCGAGTGAAGGATTGTTCGCTCAAGGAAATGCCGAACTAAATGAAGCGTGTGAAGCCTTAACGGCACTTGGTTACAGTGAACGGGAAGTCGAAAAAGTGAAAAAGGCGCTTCAAGGTGAAGTGCTGTCGACCGACCAATATGTGAAGCGAGCGCTGCAGTTGTTATTGAATGTGAGGTGAGAACATGGAAGAACGGATTTTGTCAGAATCCGCCCACGCGGAAGATCAGGAAGAGTGGAGTTTACGTCCTCAGACACTTGAACAATACATCGGTCAAGAAAAAGCCAAAGGCAATCTGAGTGTCTTTATCCAAGCGGCAAAAATCCGTCAAGAAACACTGGATCATGTGCTTCTGTATGGTCCACCCGGACTCGGTAAGACGACACTTGCAACAATCATCGCTAATGAAATGGGTGTCGGAATCAAGACGACGGCCGGACCGGCAATCGAGCGACCTGGAGACTTAGCAGCAATCCTTTCCTCGCTCGAGCCGGGGGATGTCCTGTTCATCGACGAGATTCACCGGTTGAGTCGTTCCATCGAGGAAATCTTGTACCCAGCGATGGAAGACTATTGTCTCGATATCGTCATCGGTCAAGGGGAACTAGCTCGCAGTGTCCGAATCGACTTGCCGCCTTTTACACTGGTCGGAGCGACGACGCGGGCCGGTATGTTATCGGCACCACTTCGGGACCGATTTGGTGTGACGCTGAAACTTGAATATTACACGATGCCGGAACTTTCTGCGATCGTCACGCGAACGTCCCGTTTGTTTGGGTTTGAAGCGGACCGGATGGCAGCGGAAGCGATTGCCCTTCGTTCCCGTGGCACGCCGCGGGTCGCCAATCGCCTCTTACGACGCGTCCGAGATTTTGCCCAAGTCGCCCATCAAACGGCGATTGATGTAACGCTTGCGACGAGTGCTCTCGATCGTTTACACGTCGATGCTTTAGGTCTTGATGACGTCGATCACCGATTGTTACGTTCGCTTGCCGAACGGTTTGCCGGTGGACCGGTTGGTCTTGAGACGATTGCTGCGACGATCGGAGAAGATGCGCAGACGATCGAAGACGTCTACGAACCGTATTTGCTTCAACAAGGCTTTTTACAACGAACACCACGTGGTCGTGTCTTAACGCCGTTTGCACGGCAACATTTAGGATTGAAAGAAGGAAATTAACGATGGATGTAAATTTATTTGATTTTCATTTACCAGAAGAACAGATTGCCCAAGTCCCGTTACTTGATCGGACGAGTTCGAAGTTGATGGTCATCAACCGGGAAACGGGCGCCCTTCGTCACGAGAAATTCCATGACATCGTGTCGTATTTCAATGCCGGTGATACACTGGTCATCAATGATACAAAAGTCTTACCTGCCCGATTGTTCGGCGTCAAGGAAGAGACCGGCGGGAAGATTGAACTATTGTTACTCAAGCAGACGAGTGAGGATGTCTGGGAAACGCTCGCGAAACCGGCGAAACGGGTTAAACCAGGAACGAAGCTGTCCTTTGGAGACGGGTTACTCCAAGCGGAATGTCTCGAAGCACTCGAAGACGGCGGACGGATTTTGAAGTTTTCCTATACAGGAATTTTTTACGAAGTGCTCGACCAACTGGGGACGATGCCGTTACCACCGTATATTCATGAACAGTTGGAAGATCAAGACCGTTATCAGACCGTTTATGCCCGGGAACGGGGCAGTGCGGCAGCCCCGACGGCAGGACTGCATTTTACACCGGAATTGTTGAAAGCCTTGACGGATAAAGGCGTGAACCTCGCACCGTTGACGTTACACGTCGGACTCGGCACGTTCCGCCCGGTCTCAGTGGATGACGTGGACAGCCACAAGATGCATAGTGAATACTATGAGTTGCCGGAATCGTCGGCACAAATTTTACGGGACACCCGCAAAAACGGCGGCCGGATCATCGCGGTCGGAACAACATCGACGCGGACTCTTGAGACCGTCATCCGGGATCATGGTGATTTCGTCGAAGCATCCGGTTGGACGGATATCTTCATCTACCCTGGTCAGGAAATCAAAGGGATCGATGGATTGATCACGAACTTCCATTTACCTAAGTCGACATTGATCATGCTCGTATCCGCTTTGTCGACACGCGAACACATATTACATGCCTATGAAGAAGCCGTTGCGCAAGGATACCGATTCTTTAGTTTCGGAGACGCGATGTTCTTAACGAGAGAGGAATTAAACCGATGACAAAACATGCAGTAACCTATGAACATATCAAGACGTGTAAACAATCCGGTGCGCGGTTAGGAATCGTCCATACGCCGCACGGCAGTTTCGAGACACCTGTCTTCATGCCAGTCGGGACACAAGCGACGGTCAAAACGATGGCACCGGAACAAATCAAGGACATGAATGCGAACATCATTCTTTCGAACACGTACCATTTATGGGTCCGTCCTGGACATGATGTCATTAAAGAAGCAGGTGGTCTCCATAAATTCATGAACTGGGATGGAGCGATCTTAACTGATTCCGGTGGTTTCCAAGTCTTCTCACTTGCTGATTTACGTAACATCACAGAAGAAGGTGTCCATTTCCGGAATCACTTGAACGGTGACAAACTGTTCTTATCACCGGAAAAAGCGATGGAAATTCAAAATGCGTTGGGCTCCGATATCATGATGGCATTTGACGAGTGTCCACCGTTCCCCGCGTCTCATGAATACATGAAAGCCTCTGTCGAACGGACAAGCCGCTGGGCGGAACGTTGCCTTGAGGCACACGAACGGCCGCAGGATCAAGCATTGTTCGGGATCATTCAAGGCGGCGAGTACGAAGATTTACGTCGTCAAAGTGCGCGTGATCTTGCATCGCTTGATTTCCCGGGGTATGCCGTCGGAGGTTTGTCAGTCGGAGAGCCGAAAGACGTCATGTATCGTGCCCTTGATTTTACGACACCACTCATGCCGGAAGACAAGCCACGTTATTTGATGGGTGTCGGTTCGCCGGATGCCTTGATCGAAGGCGCCATTCGCGGAATCGACATGTTTGACTGTGTCTTGCCGACGCGGATTGCGCGTAACGGAACGTTGATGACGTCAAGCGGACGTCTCGTCGTCCGCAATGCCAAATATGCCCGTGATTTTCGTCCGCTCGATGAAAAATGTGATTGCTATGCATGTAAGAATTATTCGCGTGCCTACATTCACCATTTGATCCGTGCGCAGGAAACGTTTGGGCTGCACCTCTGTTCGACACATAATCTTCACTTCCTCGTCAAGCTGATGGAAGGTGTCCGTCAGGCGATTCGTGAAGACCGTCTGCTTGATTTCAAAGAAGAATTCTTTGAAGAATACGGCTATAATTTACCGAACGCGAAGAATTTCTGATAAATGGTCTGACAATTCCATTCTTTTTACGGTATAATGAACGTGATTTGAATGAAAAGGAGCTGACTCAGATGCAACAATTATTGACATTCCTCCCGATGATCTTGATCTTCGTGGTGTTTTATTTCTTGTTGATTCGTCCACAGAACAAACGCCAGAAGCAAGTGCGTGAGATGCAAACCCAATTATCACGCGGTGATTCGATCGTGACGATCGGTGGCCTTCATGGGGTCGTACAAAAAGTTGATGAGACAACGGTCACATTGAAATCGGGTAACGCGCAATTGACGTTTAACCGTAGTGCGGTCGCAGAAGTTACGAAAAAATCAACGACTGTCATGGACGACGAAATCGTCGAATAAGGCTCGAAAAAGACGCTTTCCGAATTCGGGAGCGTCTTTTCTATTTTTATATGAGAAAAACGATTGCTATCATTACCAATTTTTATGTAAGCTAAGATAGGATAAGAAAGTTGTCTGAAAATATACTGGGATAGAGAGAAAGGACAATGTAGCATGATTAAGAAGGGAAAACTGGCCACGTTTTTCATTATCGTTGCCGCGCTGCTCATATTGATCGGTACGACGTCGACTTGGCTCCTCAAAGACACGAAGTTGGGTCTTGATTTAAAAGGTGGATTTGAAGTGCTGTATGAAGTACAACCGCTGAAAGAAGGCGATGTCATCGATGCAAACGCGATGAGCGCGACGCTGACGGCAATCGAAAACCGGGTAAACGTCCTGGGTGTCTCGGAACCGGACATCCGGATTGAAGGGGACAACCGGATTCGTGTCCAGCTAGCCGGTGTCAAGAATCAGAGTGAAGCACGTCAGATTTTATCATCGACGGCTGAATTATCATTCCGGGACATCAATGACAAAGTGTTACTGGATGGATCGGATCTGAAGGCAAAAGGGGCAAAAGTCGGATATGATCCACAGACGAATGCGCCGCTTGTCGAATTGACGATGAAGTCAAAAGAAAAATTTTATGAAGTGACACAAAACGTATCACAAATGCAGCCACCGGCAAACCGTCTTGTCATCTGGCTCGATTATGAAAAAGGCGATACGTACGAAAAAGAGATTCAAAAAGAAAATTCAAAAATCGTCTCTGATGCATCGGTGCAACAGCCGATCAACTCGGACAAAGCCATCATCTCAGGTGGTGATATCACAGCAGAATACGGCAAACAATTATCATCGATCCTAAATGCCGGAGCGCTTCCGGTGAAACTGGATGAAATCTACTCGACATCTGTCTCGGCCGCGTTTGGTCAAGATGCTCTCGATCAGACATTGTTTGCGTCAATGATCGGTGTCGCAGCCGTCTTCTTGTTCATGCTGCTGTTTTACCGGGTATCTGGCTTAGTGTCAATCATTACATTATTATTCTACATCTATCTCGTCATGATCTTCTTTAACGGAATCAATGCCGTCCTGACGTTACCAGGGATTGCTGCTCTTGTACTCGGAGTCGGGATGGCGGTTGATGCCAACATCATCACGGCAGAACGGATCAAAGATGAACTCCGAAGCGGGAAGTCCGTTTTGTCCGCCTTTAAAGCCGGTAATCGCCGCTCATTTGGTACGATTCTTGATGCCAACTTGACGACGTTGATTTCAGCAGGCGTGTTGTATTACTTCGGAACGAGTACCGTCAAAGGATTCGCGATTATGCTGATGGTCTCGATTACCGTTACGTTCATCACGAATGTCTTCATCTCGCGTTACTTGATGCAACTTCTCGTCAGTAGCCGCTGGTTTGATAAGAAAAAAACCTGGTTTGGCGTAAAGGAGGATGAAATTCGTGAACTTTAACCCAACGAAATTTGATTATGTCAAACATCGGAAACTCTATTTTACGATTACGATCGCATTAGTACTGATTTCCGTCTTATTGCTTGCGTTTCGTGGATTGAATCTTGGAATTGATTTCACAGAAGGAACACGGGTCGAAATTTCTTCAACGAACACGATTAAGGAATCGGAGGTTCGCTCCGTCATTGAAGATGCGGGAATTGATGCAGCTGAAATCAACGGCGTTCAATTTGCACAAGGCGGAAAGCTCGCGAACGTGACGTTCGTTGGAGAATTCAGCCAGGAACAAATCTCGAAAATGAAACAAACGATCGAAGCAAAATATAAAAAAGAACCAAGCATCTCGACAGTGTCGGCACAAGTCGGTCAGGAAATCGCCCGTAACGCGATTTATGCCGTCTTGCTGGCTTCACTCGGAATCGTCATCTACGTCTCGTTCCGTTTCCAACCGCTTTACGGGATTGCGACGGTCCTCGCGTTACTCCATGACGCTTTGATGATCATTGCCTTCTTCTCACTGTTCCAGATTGAAGTTAATCTGTACTTCATCGCAGCGATTTTGACCATCATCGGTTATTCCGTCAATGATACGATTGTTACCTTTGACCGGGTCCGGGAAAACTTGGGTCTTGCTGAAAAAGGTGGCCGTCAAGTGACGTTCAGTGAATTGTCGCATATCGTCAATGAATCGATTCAACAGACGATCATCCGCTCCATCAATACGGTCATTACCGTCATCATGACGGCTGCGGCACTTTATATCTTTGGTAGCGAAGCGATCCGTGGATTTAGCCTTGCCTTACTGGTGGGTCTGATCATGGGGATGTATTCTTCAATCTTCATCGCAGCGCAACTGTGGCTCGTCATGAAAGGCCGGACATTAAAATCATCGAAACAAGCATCATAATCAGATCCGCGTTAGCTATCGCTAACGCGGGTTTTGTTTTATAATGATGAAGTTGATTGGAGGGGTTAGATGTATCATTCAAAGAAAACATGGATCGACAAAGAAGTCGATTCGCTGAAAATAGACGAGTTGGCAGAACAAGTGGCCGTGTCCCGACAGGTCGCGCATCTGCTCGTACAACGTGGATTCGAGACGGCAGAACAGGCAAAAGCGTTTTTAGAAGCCGATCAGATGGACTTTCATGATCCGTTCCTCTTTCAGGATATGAACAAGGTCGTGGCCCGGATTCAGCAGGCAGCTGAAGAAGGGGAAATGATTTTGATTTATGGGGATTATGACGTCGACGGTGTCAGTTCTGCCGCGATCCTCTGGCATGCGTTAGTTGAGATCGGAGCGATGGCGGAATGTTACATCCCAAACCGTTTTACGGAAGGATATGGACCAAACGAAGCTGCGTTCCGTTGGGCAGCTGAAGAAGGATTTGGTTTAGTCATCACCGTCGACTGTGGTATTTCTGGAATTGACGAAGCAAAAGTCTTACAAGACTTGGGTGTCGATTTGATCATTACCGATCACCATGAAGCAAAAGACGTCTTACCGGATGCCTTTGCGATGATTCATCCTGGTGTCGATACAAACTATCCGTATTCGAAACTGGCCGGCGCCGGTGTCGCTTTTAAAGTCGCCCATGCCCTGCTCGGGCGGGTACCGGAGGAACTGCTTGACCTGGCCGTTCTTGGGACAATTGCTGATTTAGTCCCGTTAGTGGGTGAAAACCGGTTACTTGCAGCAAAAGGAATCGAAGTTTTAAACGCAAGTGAACGTCCCGGAATTTTAGCGTTACGGAAAGTTTGCAGTCTAGTGGAAGACGAGTTGACGGAAGAATCGGTCGGTTTTGCCTTTGGTCCACGGATCAATGCAGCGGGTCGCCTTGATTCTGCGATGCCGGCGCTTGAGATGTTACTGGCGGAAACGATCGAAGAAGCCAGTATCCTCGCAGAACAACTGGATCAACAGAACAAACAACGGCAAGACATCGTCAAGAAAATCGCGGAAGAGGCGATTGATTTGGTCGAACGTCATTATTTGTCCGATCGTGTCTTAGTCGTCGACTCAAATCAGTGGAATCCCGGGGTCGTCGGAATCGTTGCCTCACGACTTGTTGAGAAGTACCATCGTCCGGTCATTCTTTTGTGCCACGATACGGAAAAAGGAACAGCCAAAGGTTCGGGTCGATCAATTGCTGCGTTTGATTTGTTTGCTGAATTGACACGATGCGAAGACATCTTGCCACACTTCGGAGGACATCCGGCAGCAGCAGGAATGACTTTATCGTCAGAGGATGTCATCGTTTTACGGGAACGGTTGAATGCCCAAGCCGCTGGTTTACCGGATGAGGCGTTCATCGCGACGACGGAGATTGACTTACGTCTCAGCGTATCAGACATTTCGATTGGGTTGATCGAAGAGATGGGGAAATTGGCCCCATTTGGTATGGGAAATCCCTCGCCGCGTGTCGTGGTCGAAGGAGCCAGCATTCGCGATTTAAAGCGGATCGGTCGTGACTTAACCCATTTAAAAATGCTCGTGACGGATGGAAAAACGGAACTTGACGGGATTGGATTTGGTTTTGGTGATGCGGTCGATGAGATTTCTTCGTTAGCGGACGTCTCGTTGATGGGGAGTTTAAACATCAATGAGTGGAACGGTTTCCGAAAACCGCAACTGATGATTCAGGATTTGGCCGTCGTCGATGTTCAACTGTTTGATTATCGTGGTGGCAAAAAACCGTTGACGGATGTGTTTGAGTTACCAGAAGACATGACGACGTTAGTTGCCTTTTCGAAAGACACACAAACCAAGTACGCCGAACGTCCCTTGAACGGTCCGATCAAAGCGAATATCGTCTTTTTAGACTTACCGGAAGAAGAATCTGCCTTTTTGCCCTACTTGAAAGAGGCGGAGCGCGTGTATTGCGCGTTTAAAGACGAAGGATACTATTTCGAGACGATTCCTTCCCGGGAAGAGTTTAAACAGTACTTCAATTATTTTGCCAAATGTCCCCGTGATGAACTGCGAATCGGACTCGTCCGTTTGTCGAAATCCCGAAAATGGTCGAAACGTTCGATTAACTTTATGCATTCAGTGTTTTCGGAACTGGATTTTCTTGTTACAATGGAGGATGGGCTGCCGGGTGTGAACCCGAATGCTGAAAAACGAGATTTGACGGAAGCCGCGACGTACAAGCGTCACGAGGGACGTCAACGTCTTGAGCAACAATACATTTATTCGTCACTCGCTCAGTTGAAAGAGCGTTTTGATACTTTGGTAGAAGCGGCGAAGCAGGAGGAAATGACATGGAGTTCAAACAGCATATAAAAGAGGTCGAAAACTGGCCGAAAGAAGGAATTAGTTTCAAAGATATCACATCACTGATGCAGAACGGTCCAGCTTACAAACAATCGGTCGATGCTTTGATCGATTATGCGCGTAAACAAGGTGCAGACGTCATTGCCGGTCCAGAAGCACGTGGATTCGTCGTTGGTTGTCCGGCCGCTTATGCGATGGAAATCGGTTTCGTACCGGTTCGTAAAGAAGGGAAACTACCGCGTGAGACAGTTCGTGTCGAGTATGGTCTCGAGTACGGAAAAGATGTCTTGACGATGCATCACGATGCGATCCAACCCGGACAACGTGTCGTCATTCTCGACGATTTACTTGCGACAGGTGGAACGATCGAAGCGACAATCAAAATGATTGAGCAGCTTGGCGGAACAGTTGCCGGAATCGGATTCTTGATTGAACTCGATGGGTTAGGTGGACGTGAAAAATTAGAAGGATACGATATCTTGTCCTTGATTCGTTACGCAGATTAATACGTAGTAGATATCCTCCCGGCTGTAGTCGGGGGGGTATTTCTTTTTATTTTGACATATTATCAAAATTTCACGATAATAGAAGATATATATTAGGGATTCAGCGTAATCAATCCCGGGGACTGGGTGAGGATAAGGGATGACAAATAAACAAATCGTAAATGTAGAAGACCTTCTCGCTCGATGTGCGGAGTACATGACCGAGGCAGAAGTCAAAGATATCGAACGTGCCTATCAATTCGCAAAAGACGAGCATGAAGGACAATTTCGCCGATCGGGTGAACCTTACATCATTCATCCCGTTCAAGTAGCGGGGATACTAGTGGATATCGGACTAGATGCGACGACGATCGTTGCCGCTCTTCTTCATGATGTCGTCGAGGATACTGACATTACGCTGGAGGAACTAACGGAACGATTTGGAGCAGACGTGACGATGCTCGTGGATGGTGTGACGAAACTCGGAAAAATCAAATACAAATCCAAACGGGAAGAATTAGCCGAAAATCACCGGAAGATGTTCATTGCGATGGCAGAAGACATTCGTGTGATCTTGATTAAGCTAGCCGACCGTTTGCACAATATGCGGACGTTGCAACATATGGTGAAAGAGAAGCAAGTTCAAAAAGCGGAAGAAACACTCGAAATCTTTGCACCGCTTGCCCATCGTCTCGGGATTTCGACGATTAAATGGGAACTCGAAGATATCAGTCTTCGTTACATCAATCCGCAACAATACTACCGGATCGTCTCGATGATGAAACAAAAACGGACGGAACGGGAAGCACTGGTCACATCCGTGATTAATGAAGTCAATGAAGTGCTTGAAGAAGTCGAGATTGCAGCAGATGTGGATGGACGTCCAAAACACATCTATTCGATTTATAATAAAATGCAAAATTCCAAAAAAGAATTTAGCGAAATTTATGATTTGATGGCAGTCCGGATCATCGTCGACTCGATCAAAGATTGTTACGCGGTGCTCGGAATCATTCATACCCAATATAAACCGATGCCGGGTCGCTTCAAGGATTACATCGCCATGCCTAAACCGAACATGTACCAGTCACTGCATACGACGGTCATCGGGCCGAAGGGTGAACCGCTTGAAGTGCAAATTCGGACACGCGATATGCATTTCATCGCCGAGTACGGAATTGCCGCACACTGGGCCTATAAAGAAGGCAAGGAACAGGAAGCAAAATCCGGTTTTGAAGATAAAATCGCTCATTTCCGTGAAATTTTAGAGCTTCAAAAAGATACAGCAGATGCAGAAGAATTCATGGAGTCTGTCAAAGTCGATTTCTTTAGCGACATGTTATATGTCTTCACACCAAAAGGTGATGTCATTGAATTACCTAAAGGATCGGTGCCGATTGATTATGCGTACCGGATTCATACGGAAATCGGCCACCGGACGATCGGAGCGAAAGTCAACGGACGGATGGTTCCGATTGACTATAAATTGAAAACAGGGGACATCATTGAAATCGTCACGTCAAAACACAGTTACGGACCAAGCAAGGATTGGCTGAAGATTTGTGTGTCGAGCCAAGCGAAAAACAAAATCCGTCAATGGTTCAAACGCCAGCAACGAGAAGAAAATGTCTTAAAAGGCCGCGAATTGATTGAAGCGGAAGTGAAAAAACTTGGTTTCGAGCCGAAAGACGTCATCAATGAAAAGACACTCGAAGACGTGACACGGAAGTTTAATTTTGGTCAGGAAGAAGATATGTATGCGGCAGTCGGTTATCATGGACTGACCGCGGCTCAAGTCGCCCATAAATTGACGGAAAAATTGCGCAAAGACAAGGAATCGAAGAATCTGGAATTAAACGAAGCCATCAGCGGGATGAAGACATTTGACCGACCGAAGAAACAGAATCCGGAAGGTGTCCGTGTCAAGGGAATCGACAATATGTTAGTCCGGATGAGCCGATGCTGTAATCCGGTTCCAGGAGACGATATCGTCGGTTACATCACCCGTGGTCGCGGCGTATCGATCCACCGGGCGGATTGTCTGAACGTCATCCATGAACAAAATCCGGAACGGTTGCTTGAAGTCGAATGGGAACATGAAGGCAAGACGGTCAAAAGTTACAACGTTGAGATTGAAATTTCCGGTTTTGACCGGGCAGGTCTCCTCAATGATGTCCTTCAATCTGTCTCGGCGATGAATACGAATATCGTGGCCGTCAGCGGTAAAGGGGACGACAGCAAACAAGCGAAGATTTCAATGACGATTGCGATTGACAACGTCAACCACTTGCAGAAAGTGGTCGATCGGATTAAACAGATATCAGACGTGTATGCCGTGCATCGCGTCATGATGACATAAGGAGCGGATAGGAATGCGAGTCGTATTACAACGGGTCAAAGAAGCAAGCGTGACGGTCGATGGATTGATTACCGGTCAAATCGATCAAGGATTTCTTTTACTCGTCGGGGTCACGCATGAAGATACGCTAGAACAAGTCAATTGGTTAGCGGATAAAATTGCGGGGTTACGTGTATTCGAGGACGAGGAAGAACGAATGAACCGATCGCTTCAGGATGTCGATGGAAGTATTTTATCCGTTTCCCAGTTTACGTTATACGGAGATGTCAAAAAAGGCCGACGCCCAGCCTTTACGGAAGCCGCAAAACCGGATCATGCGAACGAACTGTACGAAGCATTTAATGACCGTTTGCGTAAGCAGGGACTGACGGTCGAGACAGGACAGTTCGGAGCGATGATGGATGTGGCACTCGTCAACGATGGTCCGGTCACCTTGATTTTAGAAAAGTGACCAAAGTCTTGACAGGATCTTTCGAACGAGGCAATATAAGGGATAACAGAACGATTATAGAACCGATGACGAAGAAGAGTAATTTAGATCTCGGCTGCTTAGAGAGTCGCCCCTTTGGCTGAAAGGGTGATCAGGCGAACTAGATGAAAGACCCTTTTGAGGTATTTTCCTGAAATATGCAGAGTAGGGGAAATCGTAAGCAGGCGTTAACTGCACCGAGTGGCTGAATGTAATTCAGCAACCAGGGTGGTACCACGGGATCTTCAAGTTCTCGTCCCTTTGCGGACGAGGGCTTTTTTTGTATTCAAAAGGAGGAATTAGGATGAAATTACCACGCGGAACGTTTGATGTGCTTCCGGGTACGGTCGAGCGTTGGCAGTATATTGAAAACCAGTTACGGGAGATCAGTAAACGATACAACTACAAGGAAATTCGGACACCGATCTTTGAAGAGACAGAACTGTTTAAACGGGGTGTCGGTGAGACGACGGACATCGTCCAAAAAGAGATGTTCATGCTTGAAAAACGCGGCAAAGAGCAGTTTACGCTTCGTCCGGAAGGGACGGCTGCCGTCGTTCGGTCGTTCGTGACGAATAAACTGTACGGTTCACCGAATCAGCCGGTCAAGTTATTTTATATCGGACCGATGTTCCGGTATGAACGTCCCCAAGCCGGTCGCTTCCGTCAACTGCACCAATACGGCGTCGAAGCGTTAGGCAGTGAAGAACCGGCAATCGATGCAGAAGTCATCAGTCTTGCAATGAGCATCTATCGGTCATTCGGCTTAAAGAAATTAAAGCTTGTCATCAATTCACTCGGTGACAGTGAAAGTCGAGCGGCGCACCGGGAAGCGCTGGTCAATCACTTCAAGCCCGTTGCGCATGAGTTGTGTCAGGACTGCCAGAATCGTCTCGAAGCCAATCCACTGCGTGTCCTTGATTGTAAGGTTGACCGCAATCACCCGAGCATGGCGACGGCACCATCGATTCTTGACTTCTTGAACCCGGCATCAAAAGACTATTTTGATCAAGTCTTGCTTCATCTGGATGCGTTAGGCATCGAGTATGTCATTGATCCGACACTCGTTCGTGGTCTTGACTATTACAACCACACGTCGTTTGAAATCATGTCGGAAGCAGAAGGTTTCGGGGCGATCACGACACTTTGTGGGGGCGGTCGCTACAACGGACTTGTCGAACAGATCGGCGGACCGGCGACACCGGGAATCGGTTTTGGTATTGGAATCGAACGTTTGTTGATGGCACTTGAAAACGAAGCGGTCTTACCGGAAATCGATGAGTCGATTGATGCCTTCATCGTGGCGCAAGGAAACGATGAAGTCGAAAAAACGGCAACCCGTTTGCTGCAATTGATGCGTCTAGAAGGACTCATTGCGGATCGGGATTACCTCGGACGGAAGTTTAAAGGGCAATTCAAAGCAGCAGACCGCATGAAAGCACGCTTTACCGTCATCCTCGGAGACGAAGAAGTCGAGCGTGGTGCAGCGGCGCTAAAAGATATGTCGACCGGTGAACAGATTGATGTCCCGCTGTCAGCAGTTGCCGACACGATTGTTGCGAAATTAAAGGAGGAAGCATAATGATCGGACGTACACATATGAACGGAACAGTAACAGAAGAAACAATTGGACAAGCGGTTCAGTTAAAAGGGTGGGTTCAAAAACGCCGTGACTTAGGTGGATTGATTTTCCTCGACTTACGCGACCGGACCGGGATCGTCCAAGTCGTGTTCCAACCTGAAAACGAACAAGCACACCGCTTAGCGGAAACGATCCGTTCAGAATACGTGCTCGATATTAAAGGAACCGTCATCAAACGTGAAAATCCGAATCCGAACATTCCGACGGGACAAGTCGAAGTCGTCGCGGATGAAGTCATCATCTTGAACGCTTCGAAAATGACGCCGTTCCCAATCAGTGACGAAGCGGAACAAACATCGGAAGATCTTCGTCTGAAGTACCGTTATTTGGACTTACGTCGTCCGTCGTTACAAGAAACATTCCGTCTGCGTTCGAAAGCTTCGAACATCATGCGAAACTTCCTCGATGAACAAGACTTCCTTGAAGTTGAAACACCAATCTTGACGAAGTCGACACCGGAAGGCGCACGTGATTATCTCGTTCCAAGTCGTGTTCATCCCGGCGAATTCTATGCGTTGCCACAATCACCGCAATTGTTTAAGCAATTGTTGATGGTGTCTGGTTTTGAGCGGTACTTCCAAATCGCCCGTTGTTTCCGTGACGAAGATTTACGAGCAGACCGCCAACCGGAATTCACACAGGTCGATATCGAAACAAGCTTCATGGATGTCGAAGACTTGTACGCGATGATGGAAGCGATGATGACACGTGTCATGAAAGAAACACTCGGAAAAGACATCACGACACCGTTCCCACGGATGCCTCACGTAGAAGCGATGAGCCGCTTTGGTTCAGATAAGCCGGATACACGTTTTGGTCTTGAGTTGATTGATGTCGCGGAAGCGGTCACAGGAGCCGGTTTTAAAGTCTTTGATATGGCACTTGAAGCAGGTGGCGAAGTCAAAGCCTTAAACGTCAAAGGGGCAGCAGATCAGTTTTCACGGAAAGATATCGATAAATTACAAGAATTCACGGCGATCTATGGGGCGAAAGGTCTCGCGTGGGTCAAAGTGACAGCAGAAGGTCTGAACGGTCCAATCGCGAAGTTCTTTGATGAAGCAGCGACGGCACGTCTTGTTGACGCAACGGCTGCTGAAGCCGGTGACTTACTTGTCTTCGTGGCAGCAAAAGCTTCGATCGTTGCTGACAGCCTCGGTGCACTTCGTCAAAAACTTGGAAAAGAACTTGGATTGATTGACGAGACCATCTTTAATTTCCTTTGGGTGACGGATTTCCCACTCGTGACATTTGAAGAGGCAGACGGTCGTTTTTATGCGAACCACCATCCGTTCACGATGCCACGCCGGGAAGATCTCGACAAACTCGAGACGGACCCGGGCAGCGTCCTAGCCGTTGCGTATGACCTCGTCTTGAACGGGTATGAGTTAGGTGGAGGATCACAACGGATTTACGAACGTGATATTCAAGAGCGGATGTTTAAACTGCTTGGATTCACGGAAGAAGAAGCGAACGAACAGTTCGGATTCCTGATGGAAGCGTTCGAATACGGAACGCCGCCTCACGCGGGGATTGCGTTAGGTCTTGACCGTCTCATCATGTTACTCGCGGGACGGACGAATTTACGGGATACGATTGCTTTCCCGAAAACGGCGTCGGCGAGTGACTTGTTGACAGCAGCACCAAGTCCGGTCTCGGATGCACAATTAAACGAATTGTCGATCCGAACGGCAGTCAAACAATCATAAACAATACAGATTTCCTTCTGCCAGAGGGAAATCTGTTTTTTTAGGAGGAATGAAGATGGAACGGTTTTTTTTTGAACGATCACCGGTCGATGTCGCACCGGAATTAATCGGAAGTCTTCTGACGGTTGATGCAGTCACGATGCGGATTGTCGAGGTCGAAGCCTATCTTGGGCCGTATGATCAAGCGGCCCATTCCTATAGCGGACGCCCGACGAAACGGACGGCGCCGATGTTTGGGCCGGCCGGTCACATCTATGTGTATTTTACTTATGGCATGCATCATTGTCTGAACATCGTCTGTGGGGAGGTGGGTCAAGGGTATGCGGTGTTACTGCGTGGCGCGGAGATTATAAGCGGACATGATCTCATCGCAGAACGCCGGTTTGAGAAACCGTATGTGACATTGACAAAAACGGAACAAAAAAATCTCGTCAATGGTCCAGCGAAGTTGTGCCAAGCGTTCGGATTGACGACGGCTGACTCCGGTGTCGATGTATATACGGATTCTCGTTTTCGAATCGAGGCAGGACCTGCAGGAACCATCGTGCAGACGACCCGAATCGGGATTCCGAACGCCGGCGAGGCCACGGCATACCCTTGGCGTTTTTACGAAGAGGGGAGCAGTGGAGTGAGCAAAAAGTGAACTACCTCCACCTACGCTTCGCTAAGAGGTGGAGGATTCCTACCTACCGGTCGAAAATTTATCAGGCTACCCCGTCGTCCCGACGGTTGAACGTTAATCTTGTCCGTTTCTTTTGCGCGGATGCCTACTCTGCTTGGTTTTCGCTACTTCGATCATCCGCAAGATGAACGTTGAAGATTTTACGTGACAGACGAACTTCCTGTCACAACCCTATATCTTCAGTTTTCAAAGAACGCGACATTTTTTTATTCCTGATTTTAATTGTTTTCAAACCAAGAGTGTCGGACAATTGACGTGTCGGAAGACACGCCTTGCCCGAAGACGATTCATCCCTCACTTGCACTAGGGCTTCGCCCTGAACGTTTAGAAGTGGGAGTATTCTCGTCTGATTTTGATAAAAAACAACGAGAAATAAGTGGAATCCATCGCAATGCGGTGGAACAAAAAATCTAGACATCAAAAAACACGCTTCTCTCGATAAGGGAAGCGTGTTTAACAGATACATTATTTTGGTGTGTTGATTGATTTTTTAGCTTGTTGTTTTTTATAGAATTTGTAGACGATTGGTCCGACCGTCGTAGCGAGCGTGATTAATGTCTTTAATTTCCCTTTTTTAGCTGCCATGAAATGATTCACTCCTTAGTAAGTTGTATTAATCATATTCCACTAAAACAAAAAATCAAAACCTTTTCCGCACATTGATTCTTTGCGTAAGAGCGGAAGACTGAGATAGTACGAGTAGACAAGAAAAAAGGAGCTGATGAAATGGCGGGAATCGTGTGGTATCGAAATGATTTACGGGTCGATGATCATCAAGCCTTGTCGCGTGCCTGTACCGAACAAGAGACGGTCCGAGCGCTTTTCATTCAACGGGAGACAGAGACGAGAGGACATCAACACGTGACATTTGAACGGGAGACGCTCGAATCCTTACGGGATCATTTAGGGCAACTCGGAATCGAACTGACGATTTTGCGAGGGGAGACGATGGAACAACTCTCACGATTCATTGAACCGGAAGATGTCGTCTATTTTCACAGGATGACTGGTTTTTATGAAGAGCGTCTGGAGCAAGCGGTTCTGCGACAGTTTACAGCCTGTATGTATGAGACACAAACGTTACATCTTCGGGAAGATATTGGTAGTGATGAACTGAAACGAGTCTTTACCGCATTTCGAAAAAGAGTCGAAGAATCCGGTCGATTCGCTGAACCAATCGAGGCACCGGGGGAAGTCCGGTATGTCGAACCGCCAGAGGCGAGAGCTGTGGATCATCCGCATACGGCGTTTCCGTTTGCAGGCGGTGAAGCGGCAGGGCGTGCTCGTTTGACCGAGTACCTGGAACGACCTGTCTTTACGTATAAAGAGACGCGGAACGGGTTTGATCGCGATGATTCCTCAAAATTATCGGCTTGGCTTGCGAACGGTTCGCTTTCGCCACGGCGTGTCATGGCAGAGTTACAACGAACTGAACGTCTGCACGGGGCGAACGAATCGACTTACTGGTTATACTTCGAATTGTTGTGGCGTGACTTTTTCCACTTGACGATGCGGGAAACGGGGCATCGTCTCTTTCGGTCCAATGGCTTGCGAGATGGTCATCTGACATGGGAAACGGATCAATCGGCGATCGATGCCTGGATGGCGGGACGGACCGGTCAACCATTCGTGGATGCCTTCATGCGTGAAATTCGAGAAACGGGATGGATGTCGAACCGGGGACGCCAGATTACGGCGAGTTATTTGATTCACGATCTGAAACAAGATTGGCGGATCGGGGCGCGTTATTTTGAACAGCAGTTGATTGACTACGATGTCGCTTCCAATTATGGGAACTGGGCCTACATTGCAGGGGTCGGAAACGCGACACGCATACCACGATTCAACCCGGAATTCCAACAGCAAAAATACGATCCGGCAGGGGCATTCATTCGGCGTTGGATGTCAAGTGAAACGACTGAAAAATGATCAAATTTTAAGAGTCAGAACCAGTTGCATTTCGATAAGGGGAATGCTATATTAAATGCAACAGATGGGGTTCCTGAGATGTACGAGAGCCGCCTTTTATCTTTGAGCCACTCTTTTTTGATAGGGAGTCTGACGTTCCAACTAGTAGTACATGCCTCGTAACACAGCAGGAGGACGTACGAATAGGAGTCGGATAAGACACCCACCTGCACAGCAGGTTCAAAAATAAGGTATCGACACGGCACTTCGGGTCCCATCGTTTATTTTTTTAAAAAGTGATTCATCTATACGTCGCATGACGTTTTTTTTTATGATATAATTCCGAGTAAAACAGTATGAGTATTGTGAGGTTATGAGATGTTACATCAATTTTCACGTAATGAATTAGCAATCGGTAAGACTGGACTTGACGCATTGGCATCCAAGTCTGTCGCAATTTTAGGGATTGGCGGCGTCGGTTCGTTTTCGGCGGAAGCCCTTGCCCGTAGTGGTGTTGGCCGTTTGATCCTCGTCGATAAAGATGATATCGACATTACGAACGTCAATCGCCAGATTCATGCTTTACTCCCGACAGTCGGACAGCCGAAGGTCGATGCGATGGCCAATCGGTTGATGCAAATCAATCCCGACCTCGAGATTGTTCGTTTAAAGATGTTTTACAATGAAGAAACTTACGAAGCTTTTTTCGCTGAAAATCCGGATTTTGTCATCGATGCGTCGGATACGGTTTCCTTTAAGATTCATTTGATTAAAGAGTGTAAGCGACGTCAGATTCCGATCATCTCGAGTATGGGGATGGCGAATAAGATGGATCCGACTCGAATCAAGATCGTTGACATCAAGGATACGAGTTATGACCCGCTCGCGAAAGTCATTCGGACACGATTACGTAAAGAGGGAATCCATAAAGGTGTACCTGTCGTGTTCTCCGACGAACCACCTGTCAAAATCATCGAAGAAGTGCGGCAAGTCGTTGGGAATGACGAAGCTGTCATCCGGAAAGCGAAGATGCCACCAAGCTCGAATGCCTTTGTCCCATCCGTAGGGGGATTGATTGCGGCGAGTTATGTCATCAATGAAATCGTTCGGGAAGCAGGCGTCATCATCGAACGTGTCCGTTAAAAAAAGCGACCTCAGGAGGTCGCTTTTTCTGATACGTACACTTACGGTTGTTTTTTCCAAAAATCGAGTCGGGCCTGCACTTGTTTTTCAAAACCACGTGGACTAGGTGTGTAGAAGACAGGTTTTGTTCGTGCCAGATTTTCGGGCCAGTAGTTTTGTTTGACATAAGCATGTGGGAACTGATGCGGATATTGATACTCGACCCCGTTACCTAGCGCGGCAGCCCCAGCATGATGCGCATCGCGTAAATGTGGGGGAACCGGACCGCCGTCGGAACGACGGACCAGTTCGAGTGCTTTATCGATTGCTGTGATGACGGCGTTTGATTTCGGAGCAGTCGCTAAATACAGGACCGTTTCTGCAAGTGGAATGCGTGCTTCCGGAAAACCGATGTATTCACAAGCCCGGGCACAGGCATCGACGAGCAATAAGGCTTGGGGATCGGACAACCCGATGTCTTCAGCGGCGTGGACATACAGGCGTCGGACGATGAAGCGAGGGCTTTCCCCAGCTTCGATCATGACAGCGAGCCAGTATAAGGCAGCATCGGGATCCGAGCCACGAATCGACTTGATGAAGGCAGAGATGACATCGTAATGTCGATCCCCGTCTTTATCGTATTTTAAGGCCTTTTGTTGAATCGATTCTTCGGCAACCGCGAGGTCAATCGTGATTTCCCCATCGATTTCCGGTGTCGTCAAGACGGCGAGTTCAAGTGCATTCAGTAAAGCCCGGTAATCCCCGTCCGATAATTTGACGTAATGGTCGACGGCGTCTTCCGTGATCGTAATCGGATATTTCCCAAGCCCTCGTTCTTGATCTTGTAAGGTACGTCGCAGCACGACCCGTAAATCATCGGTCGTCGGTGTTTCGAACCGGAAGACGGTTGCTCGCGATAACAAAGCCGCATTGACTTCAAAACTTGGATTTTCTGTCGTCGCACCAATCAGCGTGATCGTGCCCGCTTCAAGGGCTGGCAATAACGCATCTTGCTGCATTTTATTAAACCGATGAATTTCATCTAAAAATAAGATCGTTTTTTGTTGGTCAAACTGGAGTCGTGATTCAGCCGCCTTCAGGACTTCGCGCAGTTGATCCAGTTTTGCCGTGACAGCATTCAATTGTTCAAACGCTGACTTCGTATAACTGGAGATAACTCGGGCAAGCGTCGTTTTGCCGGTCCCGGGTGGTCCGTAGAAAATGACGGTCCCAAGCCGGTCGGCAAGGATCGCCCGACGTAACAAGGTTGCTTCTCCGATTAAGTGACGTTGTCCAACGATTTCGTCCAAGGATTGAGGACGCATCCGATTGGCGAGTGGACCAGCTGGAGAGTGTGATTCAAATAGATGAGCCATAGGTAGCGTTCCTTCTTTCGACTTTTAGCTACTACTATACTAGAAAGGATGTTTTTTCGCATGATGAAAATCTCGACAAAAGGCCGTTACGGTCTGACAATCATGATTGCCCTTGCTAAAGGAGGCGAGTTAAAGCCATTATCCTTAAAGAAAATTGCTCAAAGTTATGATTTATCGGAACACTATTTAGAACAGTTGATTGCACCGCTGCGTAACGGTGGTCTCGTCAAGAGTGTTCGTGGGGCTTACGGTGGATACAAACTAGGGCGTCCAGCAGATGAGATTACGGCAGGCGACATCATTCGTTTGCTCGAAGGACCACTCGTCGTCGTCGAAGGTGACAACTGTGACGAAGTGACGAAACGGAAGTTATGGGATAAAATCCAACGTGCCGTTGACGATGTCCTCGATTCGACGACGTTAAAAGATTTAGCCGAAGAAGACGATACAGGCTACATGTTTTATATATGAGAGGTGAAAACAATGATGTATTTTGATCATGCGGCGACGACGCCGATGCGTCCGGAAGTATTGGAAAAAATGACGCCATACATGTTAGAGCAGTTTGGCAATCCGTCGAGCGTGCATGCGTTCGGACGATCCGGTCGGGCAGCGATCGACACAGCACGACGAGTGATGGCGACAGAATTAAACGCTAAACCAACGGAAGTAATCTTTACGAGCGGGGGAACGGAAGCGGATAACTACGCCATCATTGGAGCCGCGATGCAATATCAAGACCAGGGGCGCCATGTCATTACGACACGTTTCGAGCACCATGCTGTCCTTCACGCATTCGAAGAACTCGAAAAACGTGGGTTTGAAGTGACCTATCTCGATGTATCTGCGTCCGGTGTCGTGTCGGAATCCGCATTACGTGCTGCGGTTCGGACCGATACGATTTTAGTGTCGATCATGTTTGGCAACAACGAAGTCGGAACGATTCAGCCGATTGCGGCATGTGGTCGTTTCTTACGGGAACAGCAGATTTTGTTTCATACGGACGCCGTCCAGGTTTTTGCCAAGAGGGCGATTGATGTCGAAGCGATGGGAATTGACCTGTTATCCGCTTCGAGTCACAAAATCAACGGACCAAAAGGAGTCGGCTTATTGTATGTCCGCTCTGGTCTAAAGCTGGAAGCACAGTCTTTTGGTGGCGAGCAGGAACGCAAGCGTCGTGCCGGGACCGAAAACGTCGCCGGTATCGTCGGTTTTGCGGAAGCTGTCCGGTTGACGGTCGAGGAACAGGAGCAACAAACAAAAAAGTACCATCAGTTACGGACGCGGTTACTTGACCGCTTACATGCATCGACAATCGACTTTGAAATCAATGGTGCGGAAGGGTTGGCGCAAGTCATCAACCTCTATTTCCCCCATGTCGAGATCGAACCATTTTTGATCATGCTCGATATGCGGGGAATTGCCGTCTCGAGCGGGAGTGCCTGTACCGCAGGGTCGATTGAACCGTCCCATGTCCTGTCGGCGATGTACGGTGAAAATCCGCGGACAAAACAGTCTGTCCGGATCAGCTTTGGTTCAGGGAATGACTTGGAGCAAGTCGAACTACTCGCACAAGGACTGATAGATATCGTAAAATCGTTTCAGAACAACTAAGAGGTGAAGAAAATGAATACACGCGCAAAAGCGCCTAGCGAAACAACGGTTGTCGTCGGAATGTCCGGCGGTGTCGATTCTTCCGTCACGGCTTATTTATTAAAACAACAAGGGTACAACGTCATCGGGATCTTCATGAAGAACTGGGACGATACAGATGAAAACGGATTTTGTACGGCGACAGAAGATTATGAAGATGTCATCGCTGTTGCGAACCAAATCGGTATTCCGTATTATGCAGTCAATTTTGAAAAAGAGTACTGGGATAAAGTCTTTACGTATTTCCTAGACGAATACAAACTCGGACGGACGCCAAACCCGGATGTCATGTGTAACAAAGAAATCAAATTCAAGGCGTTCCTTGATCACGCGATGCGTCTTGGTGCTGATTTCGTTGCGACGGGACACTACGCCCGTGCCGTCTACGAAGATGGGGAACATAAACTACTTCGTGGCGTCGATACAAACAAGGATCAAACGTATTTCTTGAACCAACTGTCACAAGATCAAATTGCGAAAGCGATGTTCCCGATCGGTCATATGGAAAAGTCAGAAGTCCGGAAAATCGCTGAAGAAGCGAACCTCGCGACAGCGAAGAAAAAAGATTCGACCGGGATCTGTTTCATCGGTGAACGAAACTTCAAACAATTCCTCAGTCAGTATTTACCGGCCCAACCGGGTGAAATGCGGACGCTGGACGGGAAAACGATGGGACGCCACGATGGTCTGATGTATTATACGATGGGACAACGGCATGGTCTTGGCATCGGTGGAGACGGTGAACCGTGGTTCGTCGTCGGTAAAAACCTGGCGGACAACATTTTATTCGTCGAACAAGGCTTCCATAATGAATTGTTGTACTCGGAAGGGTTATACGCTTCTGATATCAGTTGGACGGCATCGATGCCGGTTGGGACGGAGTTCCGGTGTACGGCAAAATTCCGCTACCGTCAGACAGATACGGCGGTCACGGTCCGTGTGCTCGAAAACGGTCGTCTTGACGTCGCATTTGACGAACGCCAACGTGCGATTACACCTGGACAAGCGGTCGTTTTTTATGATGGTGACATCTGTCTAGGTGGTGCGACGATCGATGAAGCATACAAAGCAGGGGAACGCTTAACGTATCTTGCGTAAGGGAGAGAAGTATATGAACTATAATGAAGTAGGTTTTAGACATCTGGAGTCCGGTAACTATGAACTGGCTGCTCAGGCCTTTAACGATGCGATTGAAGAACAGCCAAACGATCCGACGGCCTATGTCAATCTGGGCACATTACTCCAATCGATGGATGATGCAGATCGGGCACTTCGGTTTTATGAGAAGGCATTAACGATCGATTCGACGTTTGCCAGTGCCCATTATGCAAAAGGGGCCTTGTTTTTCGCGGCAGATCAACTCGTCGAAGCGGAAGAATCGTTACGACTTGCGTTACTACATGGACTAGATGATGCCGATTTACACTTTATGCTCGGACTTACGTACCAAAAGTTAGGTGACCCGATTCGAGGAATTCCCCGTCTGAAACAGGCAACGGAATTGAACGGCGTTGATGTTGAAATTGCCTTCCAGTACGGATTGGCGCTCGCCCAAAACGAACAGATCGAAGAAGCAGCAGAAATCTTCGAACAGGTGCTATTGCTGGAAGAGACGCATACGGATGCACGTTACAATTATGCGATTGCACTCGCCTTCTTAGGAGAGCAAGAAGCGTGTTATACCGAACTTGAAACCGTCCTTTCGTATCAACCGAACCATACGTTGGCACAAGATGCAAAAGCGAAGATGGATGCGTTATTAAAATAAGAAAACTCGCCGTTCCCGATGTCTGAACTGAACCCTGAATGGTGGACACTTGATAAAAGCCCATTCGGGGTTTTTTGTGTTTAAAGATATCGATATACTGTACCTATTAACAATTTGACAGAAGATGAA
>NZ_MOLV01000015.1 GCF_001870785.1 Exiguobacterium sp. KRL4 | reverse complement strand
TTCATAACGATTCTTCTAAAACGGTTTTTTCGGGACATAATAAGAAATCCAAGCGAGCTATTTAACTTAATCCCTCAAGGTGCGTCGGCTTGGTAACAAGGACGTATCCGAAAAAAAATAGAGTGTCAGGGAAAAAGGTGGAGATTTTTAGTGTCCTTCTAAAAATACTACCTCCTTGACAATCTATTAGTTACTTGGCGATAACTCCTATATTATGGATTAAAGGAGTGATTTTATGTTTAACAAAAAACGTTTGGAATATTCATCGAAAGACAAGATTCTGCAATTAGAAGTAGATTTAGTTTTGCAAGATTTAATTGAAGCACTCATGGATTTGAAGGGTCATAAGACTCCAGAATCTTTAGTCAGACAATCTATTTTTGCACTAGCTATCAGTGAGATGGGTCAGAATGAAGTTGATAGAATCAATGCGGAAACATTGAAAGATTATTTGGACCACAAATAATCAAATAGTCATTACCACGAATCATTTTAATTTACATTGAATTAAATGTAATAATAAATTACACTTACATAGTAAATGAGATGGAGGTGTACTAATGGCTGAATTAAAAAAGAATATCAGTGTAAGATTGCGAGATGACAATGTGGCTGAATTTTATGCTTTGAGAGAGTATCTTTCCAGTACAAATCCTTTATTAAGCGATTTGAACAACAATCAGTTGGTGAATTATTGTATTAATTTCACGATTGATCACTACGAAGATAAGATAAAGCAGTATCAAGATCAAATAAAAAAAAATAAAGAATAAAACTCCTTTACAATTAGTTACTAATGTATTATATTATTAGTAACTAATAAAGAGGAGGCATTTTTATGAAAAAGATTGGTACTACTAAAAAGATTTCTTTGTCACTTACTGATTATGAATGGCAGGTGTTGGATCGCTTTATGTTAGAAACTGAAATGAATATGAGTCAAAGCATTCGTCACTTGTTGGATTTTAAGGCTGCTGAAAATCAAGTTGAATTGATTTCTCATACTGTAACCAAAAAAAATATTCATCAAATTCAGGATTTAGATTATTTTAGAGAACAATTTAGTAAAGCATTGCTGATTAAAAATCTTAATGATCGTGATTTATTTCTTGTAAATTTAATGGAGAATATGCAAAGAACATTCTCTATTCCTACCTTATCTTCTTCAAAATTCAATTCTTCATATCCTGATGTTATATCTCTTTATCGATCTATATCTTATGCAAGAAGTATTTAAAGACTGTGGGGTGTTCAATGTGTCTGATTTGGGAAATAACGTTGTTCAACCCCCCCTTACTAACAGGGGGGTGGACGATACAAAAAACATAGATCTAAAAGAGCCTAAAAGAGCGCTTGTAGACTGGCTTCAAGTCACTTTTCCACACGAAGAATTTTTGGAACAATTGTATCAAGTTTTAGGACTGGATATTTCCATGTTTGCAGAGATGGACCAAGGCAAATATGGTTATCGAAAATCTGTCCGTTGTGGTCATATTGCAATTTACTATGATGGCAAGTTGGGCATGGGTACTCACTTGGAAATGACAGGTCAAGGCTGTCGAGAATATGAAAGCTTAACACCGTATAAAGACAGTGCCATGAATGTATGGCGTCATCTATTCGGACTTTTCTCTATGATTCCTAAGGTCAAATACACTCGTTTGGATTTGGCTCTCGATATTTTTGATGGTTCAATCAGTACGGATCGTGTTTATAAGCACGTAAAGAAAAAAGCGCTAACCAGTCAGTTCCGGAAAGTTCGGAGAATGACGGAAAGCACAATCAAAGATTACGTACGTACTGGAGATACGATTTATTTCGGTAGTGCTCAATCAGATTTACAGATACGTTTCTATGATAAAAAACTGGAACGTGAAAATAATGATAAAGAAGTCCTCGTTGAACAATGGACTCGTGTTGAATTTCAATTACGTGATGCCCATGCAACAATGGCTGCCTTTCATATCTTAGCTGGAGCAAATGGGCGTGATGATCTCGGTGAGTTGATTAGAGGATATCTTCATACGTACCTTCAATTCCGGACAATGACCGGAGATAACAATTTATCACGACGATCAATCATCAAATGGTATCGAGATTTCTTAGAAGATATTGAACGTATTAGCTTAACAAGTGATGCAAAAGACTACACGATAGATCGTGTCCAGGAATGGGTTGACCGTAGCGTTACTCCTTCTTTATCTACCTTGTTGCTTGCGAACGATATTGATACAGAAACATTTATCTCGGATATTGTGCGTTCTAGCTTTGGGCGGTTAGACGCGAAAAAGAAAAACGCCATCAATTTACATCGTCAAGGATTAGGGCTTAATCCTTATACAGACGAAGAAATCGAACGGCGCTTGTTATCATTCCTTAATTAATAACCTATCTGTCTATTATTCTAACCTCTATTTTTCTGTTATTCAATTAAAAATAATTTAAACAATAAGGTAATGATTTCAGAAACTACTCGAAAGAGTAGTTTTTTTGTTTGTAATTTAATAAATGCTATGTAATAATAAAATTACAAAGTAAACAATTCCTTCAACAGTATTGTTTGTAATTTTCCATAAAAACTAAAAGGTGGTCATTTAAATGTTGTTTATTTTAGAAGCTGTTAAATTCCTCGAAAAGAAAGACCTCAAAGCTAAACGTACTGGTAATCCCTTCTCTCTAGTCACGATCTTCGATGAAAAAACTTATACGAAAGTTGATTTGTTCGCATCAGATTCATTTGATGTCACTGGCCTTCAATCGGGAGATATTGTAAATCTCCAATGTCGTTTAACTGACCAAGGTAATATCTCGGTTATCGGATATAACTAATGGCTACGACTAACACTCCGGAAATCCCCGAAGAAAACTCCTCTGAAAATACCTCTGAAGAAATTCCCCCTTCTGCTGAAACAGAATTAGATCCAGACTCTCAAACTGAAGATCCTACCTCCTCAAGTTGGACTCCAGAAAATATAGATCAGTTGCTTGAAGTCCTTAATAAGATTTCAAGCAATCAAGATCTACATAAAGAAATCCTCGAAGAAGTCTCCAAAGAATTAGAACCCCAAGAATCCTACTACAAACAATTCGATATCCTCACAAAAGAAGAATATGACATCAAACTTGCCAAAGAATTAGAAGAACAAAAGACTCTGGATCAAGAGCAACAAAAAGAGTTAGAAGCTAACGCAAAGTTGATGCAACAAAGGCATAAAGAAATCGTTGACGCTTTGGAGCAAGTAAAAGAATCTTCTTCCAGTGAAGTCACCAGTACGTTGTCGCAAGACTTCAAAGATTTCTCTGACCAGAATGCCAAACAAACGGAAGATATGAACATCTTCATCTGGGTGGTTTTCCTCGTTGCTTTGATGGTCGTCGGTTTTAAAACTCTGTTAGGAAGGATACAAAGTTTATGATTTTAATTGAATTATTTCTCGGCTTCATTATTTTTATCGCTTTCTTTGTCCTTGTATTTGGAGCTGTTATTTATCTACGTAAGGCAGGTCAATAGATGTTTGATATAGACATCACGCAGTATTGGGAATTGATTTGTATCATTGCTGCCAGTGCAACTATCGTTCCTTGGTTGTTCGGATTCGTGTTCAACTTCTTTTTAAGAATGATGGTCAAGTAATGTATTCGGGTACTTCATGGGGTTTGAGGACTCCAAAAGTATCTGAGTACATATACAGGAGGTGAAATAATAATGGAAGAAATGTTAGGTGGAATCGGTAGCCAAATTACCGGTGCAATCACAGATGTATTGCCAATCGTCGGTCCGATCGTTGGAGCAGTTGCGGCAATCTTCTTCGGATTCAAGTTTTTCAAAAAACTTACTGGTGCTCGTACGTCTTAATAGCAATCATAAAAAGCCCTCCCTGTTTTGGGTGGGCTTTTATTAATGAGGTGGATAATGGACAAAAGTCTGTATAACAGAATATTAGCGAGTATGCTTTCATTGTTTTTAATTGTTGGATGCGTTACATATCAACCCCAACAGGTTGATGCTGTTCTTGGAAAAATCGCGAGTTACACTGCAAAAAAGGCTGCTGTTTGGGTAGCTAAGGAATCAATGGAAGGTAGCATCGAAAAAGTATTAAAAAAGAAAATTGATGTGACCGATCCATTGTTTAAAAATTACATTGGTCGTGTTGATTACGATATGGTTCATATTGACGGCAAAACATTTTTAATGCGAAATAACTTGGGTGCAGCCGAAAAAACTGCATTAAAAGACCAAGTTGGAACTGTTATTGATCGTATGATGTACGGTAATAATGCTGGGTGGTTATCATGGTTGGACTGGTGGTCAATTGGTCCAATGCTTTTGATTGGTGACATTATTTTTACTGAAATGACCGATGGAAATTATAGTTTCATTGATGACGTATTGAAGCAAGCTATGATTGATTTAGGTTTTTTGACATTACCTCAATCAAATTTTACGGACAGTAAGACAAATGATCCAGTTAAGCATTACGAAACACCTCCACCGACACCCGAACCGACTATAACCAAAAACTATTCTAAAGTTCATACGATTCAAGCTAATGATGATAACAATATCGGTCTTGATGTAGGTGTTATTCAAAGTTATACGCCGACAAAAATTGGTACATATGTCGTTGAGATTGTGCCAAATGCTCCAGTTGCTGCCATGGGTAGGACGACTAATTCTGATGCTTGGATTTATTCTGAAATTGCCGGAATGAAATTGATGAATTTTGAAGTTGCTGGGGGTAATACATTTTGGAATGAACATGGTTCTTGGGGCGATAAAATTGATATGTATGTGAATGGCGTATTAACGAAAACAGGTTTAAGAAGTGTAGATTTAGCAAGAGATTTTCCTACAATTCATTTGAAAAAGATTAACCGATACATTTATAGCTGGGATATGGCTGCAAAGAAATCGACAATGATTTTAGAAAGTACAGTTGATAGTAGTGTGCCATCTTATCGTTTTGTTATTAGTGGTGCTTTTAATCCTGTAAGCGATGGGGCAGAAAAAGTAAGGACGGTTATTTATCCAACGCTTGAGTTAAAAACAAAGGGCTTTAAAGTCTATCAAGACTATTTTACTGACCGTATTATCACTCCACCAAGTCCAAGACCTGCCCCAGAATTGAAAGATGTTAAGCCGGATAATCCAAAAGATTATGTTTCTAGTCCTGTCATTAATAATGATCCTAAGACTGGAAAACCTACGATGGCTATTCCAGTAACTGCAATCGTACAAGATCCTAAGGTCACTCCCGTAAAGCCGAATCCAGAGGGAGGAATTGACATCATAAAAGATGGTCAACCTGTCACCGATCCGGAGACTCAATTACCACCAGTAACAAATAATCCGGAAGTTATTACGAACCCAACAACCGGAAAACCCGAAATTAAGCCTACTCCAGAAACTCCACCACAACCTGCAACTCCACCTGCAAATACTCCAGAACCGAATCCAGACCCACCAACAACAGAAGATCCAGACACTGGTGATCCAGACACTGGTGATCCAGATACTGAAAGTCCTCCTACTGATCCTGATGATGAAGATCCTACAAAAGTACGGTGGGATAAGTTGAAAGAAATTCCAAGTTTCATGACTACACGATTCCCTTTCAGTTTGCCTTGGGACATTGCAAGATTTTTAGATGCTGTTTTTCCCGATGTAACTCCAATCAGTGAATTGGTATTTGAATTTCCCGACATTGGTAGTTACGATACGAGTTTTGAAATAAGGATTCCGGAATATTTTGAACCATGGATGGATTTCGCTCGTGCAGCCTTTATTTATGGCTTTGATATATCGCTAGTTTATGCGATTTATAGGCTGTTTGGAGGTGCAGAGTAATGGTTAAAAGTATTAACTTTGTTATTGATTTGTTGGTTGATATAGCGACATTTGCTCTTGGAGCATTACCAGAGTCACCGTTTATTGAAATGGTTATTGAGCCGTTGGACTGGGGACCTCTTGGAAAGTATGTAGGATTCTTTTTTGATATTCCTACCATGGTAAAACACATGGCGATGATTACGGCAGCCTGTTTAGCTTATTACGCTGTTCGACAATTATTGAGATGGATCAAGATGATAGGATAGGTGATAAAAATGGCAATTACAATGTATACAGGTTTTGTTGGTTCCGGTAAATCTTATGCTGCTACTGCATTAGGTTGTAATGTTGCAGATGCTCGTTTGGGTAGTCGTTGGGTAGTCGCAAACTTTCCCATTAAGCCTAAAAAGCTTATGACTTTACCTGCATTAAAAAAGAGTTTCCCGTTTGTATATCTCAAAAAAAGATTTAATGATCCTCGATGGATTTTCAGAGAGAATGAGGATCTTACTGTAAAGTTTCTCGTCAAAGAATCGATTGCTCGTGGTTGGAAAGGTAATGAAGGGTCTGCGCTTTTGATTTTTGATGAAGCGTCGATACCTTTTAATAGTCGGGAATGGCAGAACAAAAAGAACGGTGAAAGTCGTATGGATTGGATAAAATTTTTAAGTCAGAGTCGAAAGTTTGGTTATGACATTATTTTTATTACTCAAGATGGTCGTATGTTGGACAGACAGATCCGTAGCTTATGCGAGTTTGAGCGTACCCACCGAAAGTTGAATAGCTATGGACTGTTTCAAGTTTTACCAAAGTTTTTGACCATTTTTGCAGGTATTCAATACTGGAACGGTATGAAATACACCAAAGGATCATTGCATCTAACTGTCTACAATAGTTCCGTTGCTGATAGATACGATACTACTGCTTTATTCGACTACGAAGCACCGGAAGATGATTTGGAAGCGAAGTATGAAGCGTAACGGAAGCGCAGTGGGGAAGGGGGTTCCTGCGACCAGCAGGGGGTTCCCTACCCATGCGAACCGGAACGCACGTAATCGAAAACAAATATAACCGGAGGTCGGATTGAATGAGTTTAGTATATTTCTTTTGTCTATGGATCTTGTTGATTATTAGTTATATGGCTGCACGTTTATTCTTTACTCCAGTACATGAAGACGCTAGATCAGTTCTAGGTTTTAATCTGTTCATGTCTTCAGCACTTCCACTCAAGGGCAGAGGCAAAGGTCGGGGTGTGGGGCTGGCCCCACTACCACTATCTGTAATTTTAGAGACAA
>NZ_MOLV01000014.1 GCF_001870785.1 Exiguobacterium sp. KRL4 | reverse complement strand
GCTAAGTTGACATCTATGGGGACGCAAGCCGCGCCCATCTAGCGATGACCGGGTCTTGCCTGTCCCTGACGGAAGCAAGCTTCCTTTTCCCGTAGAAGTCGAGTGGACACGTCTTTTTGCTGATAAAACCCATTCAACGCAATCGTTCATCTGCTCACACGTATCAAGTAGAAAAAATCACTCAATTCATGCAACTCCTACAGGAAAAAGCGCATTTTTTTGCGCTGTCAGAGACAAACAAGACCCGACTTGCGAATAGCAAAGTCTGGCTTGTGTCTCGCCTGAGGAAAGTGCATGAATAACGAGTGATTTCTTTTGAGTCTCCCAGCCATATTGGCTACAAAAAGCACGGGAAGAGAAAAATCTTTCAAATTGTAAAACAAAAAGATGAAGCCATGACAGCTCCATCTCACGTTTCCCTATTAACCTTTGACCATGCCTTTGAGGACAAATGCCACGTTCGCCGGACGTTCCGCTAAACGACGCATAAAGTAGCCGTACCAGTCACGACCATACGGAACGTAGACCCGAACTTTATAGCCGAGCTTCACGAGTTCAAGCTGTCGCTCGACACGGATGCCGTACAGCATCTGGAATTCGAACTTGTCGTTGCCGATGCCATTGTCTTTCGCATAACGGATGATTTGTTCAATCATCGCATCGTCATGCGTCGCTACTGCAGCATAGTTACCAAGTGATAGTTGCAGTTTTACGAGCTTGATGTAGTTATGATCCACATCTTCTTTTTCCGGGAAGGCGACCGTTGCCGGCTCTTTATACGCGCCTTTAACGATCCGTAAGTTCGTCTCGAATCGTCCGACACGTTTGATGTCGTCTTCCGACCGGTACAAGTACGACTGAATGACCGTCCCGATGTTATCAAATGACTGACGTAATTCTTCGAACAGTTGAATCGTCTTTTCACAACGCGGCTCGTCTTCCATGTCGATCGTGACAAAGACACCAACTTCTTTTGCCCGTGTTAAGATCCGTTCCATGTTCGAACGAATCAATTCATCCGAGATATCGAGACCGAGCGACGTCAATTTCAGTGAAAGTTGCGAGTCTAATTTCTCTTCCGCAATCATTTCTACCGCACGAATACATTCCTGAGTCATCATTTCCGCTTCTCCGACGGTCGAGATGAACTCCCCGAGGTGATCCATCGTGACGCACAATCCTTTTGCATTTAAGTCCTGAATCGCACGTTTCGAAGCTTCAAGTGAATCCCCCGCGACGAAGCGACCTGCACCGAATTTCAGACCATACCGTTTCGCCAGACCATTCAATGTCTTATTTTGCGATAAAAAGATAAAACCATCCCGTAATACTCGTTCCATCACTCATTACTCCCCCTAAATAAATGCTAGGCTGTTTTACCATGTCGGTTCACATCTCTGCATTCATATTATGACATAAAGCGCTTACACGTGCTCATTGTTTTGTTTTTTCCGAAGTTTACGTTGTGCAAAAAATCCAACCATAAAAAATAAGAGGTATAGGAAAATCGCAAAGAAAAACTGCCAGGAAAATGGATCACGTAAACTTGCGCCGATGTTGTTGTAGACAAAGGCACCCGGAATGATGCCGAGGTAACTCGCAAGCGCAAACTGTCTAAATTTAATTTTTGATAGACCTGACGCGTAACTGATCGCATCAAACGGAAAAAATGGAATCAGCCGGACGATCAAGACGACGACAAATCCGTTCGTCGCAATCCGTTCATCAAGTGCCGTTAACTTGCCGGTACCGATGATTTTTTCAATCCCGCGCCGACCGAGCAGGCGCGCGATCCAAAAGCTCAGTAAGCTGCCGGTCCCTGCACCAATGACGTCCAAAATCGTTCCCAGCCATGGTCCATATGTATAGCCGCCAAAAACGGTCAACAGGCTCGCCGGGAAAAAGACGAGCGGACGGATCGTATAGGCTAATATGTACAGCAACATGCCGAAGGCTCCCTGCTGACGAATCCAGTCAGACAAGGCTTGAATATCAAACTGCTCCATCATTCCCGAAAAGCGGAAATACAGGAGCAGTCCAACACCCATCAGCATGTAGAGTGTAAACGGGAGCCAGTCCCGTAACTTGAGCTTCTTCAAGACAGCGGTGCGGATGCCGGTGCGACGTAATAGAAAATCGACAGGAAAATCAAGATGCTGCCGGCGAGTACAAACAGATGCCAAATTGCGTGATTGTAAGGCAAGCGTGCCCAGACGTAAAAGATGACACCAAGTGAATAGGCGAGTCCCCCACCAAGCAGGAGAAGGAATCCTTGTAAACCAAGCGCTTCATACATCGGTTTGATCGCGAATAGACAACACCAGCCGAGAATCAAATACGAGGCGTTCGAAATCCAGACGTGTTTTCCGGTCGAATACAGTTTCCAAATGATGCCGAGCGTCCCGACTCCCCAGACGATCCCGAGCAACGTCCAGCCGAGTGGTCCGCGTAACGTAATCAAGGAAAACGGTGTATAACTCCCGGCAATCAATAAGTAGATTCCCGCGTGATCGAGGATCTGCAGGACTTTATTGGCTTTTGTATGCATCAGCGAGTGCATCAGCGTCGAGAACAGATACAGTAAAATCATCGTTGCACCAAAGATGCTGACGGCCGTGATGTTCCAAACACTACCCGACTTCGAGGCTTGCAGGACAAGCAGGACCAAGGCGACGATACTAAAGATGACACCGAGACCATGGGTAATCGCACTGGCAATCTCTTCTTTTAACGAATCACCTTTCGCCAGCAACTCTTCAATCGTTTCCTTTGATTGTTCTTTGATCGTTTGCGTGATTTCTTTTTTCGTGATCAAGATGACACCTACTTTCTAGACAAACAGACTATGCTCTTGATTATACGCCCGCTTTCTATTAAATGCCTATCAAAATGTTCTGACGATTTGATGACACTTCCTTTACTTGTTTTCCCGTTTTCCCAACAAAAAAACTCTACATCCCGTTTTAGGAATGCAGAGCCATTGCTTACCACTGTTCGATATCCGGTCGATCTTTGAACGTCGACTTTGTACCGTGGCGTTCGTTCAAGACGGCTTCGACTTCTGTAAACGAAACACCCCGGTCAGCGAGTAGCACCGTCAGATGATACAGCAGATCCGCTGTCTCTTCCGCGAGCGTATCGTCTCCCGCGAGGACAACTTCAAACGCTTCTTCGCCAAACTTCTTGGCAATTTTTTCACGCCCGGCTTTGACCAGGTAGTTCGTATAAGACGCCTCATCTTGTGACGCGATTTTGTCTTTTACCGTGCGTTCGAGTTCATGTAACATGCGGCACCTCCACTTCTGTATAAAAACATGTCCGATTGCCGGTATGGCACGTCGGTCCGTTGGCTTTGACGGTGATCAACAGACTGTCCTGATCACAGTCAATCCACATACGGCGTAGTTCGAGCGTATGCCCGCTCGTCTCGCCCTTCGTCCAAAGACGGTTTTTCGTCCGTGAGAAAAACGTGACGAGTCCGGTCGCAAGCGTCTTGTCATACGCCGCCTGATCCATGAAGCCGACCATCAGGACATCGTTCGTCGTCTCATCTAAAATCACGGCCGCGACGAGTCCTTTGGAAAAATTCAATTCGATCATCGGACGTCGACTCCTCTCGCTTTCAGGTAATCCTTCGTCTCCGGCATCGTATAGGTCGCTTCGTGGAAAATCGATGCCGCGAGCGCCGCATCAGCTCCCGCTTCGAGGCCTTCCGCCAAATGTTCGAGTGTCCCGACGCCACCGGAGGCGATCAACGGCACGTTGACGACTTCCCGCAAGCGTTGGATCAATTCCAAGTCGTAGCCGTCCTTTGTTCCGTCTGCATCCATCGACGTGACGAGCAGTTCACCGGCTCCAAGCGAGACCGCTTCCTGCGCCCATTCAATGGCGTCTCGTCCGACGGCTTGTGTGCCGCCGTGCGAAAAGACACCCCACGAGTCACCTGTCCGCTTGGCGTCGATCGCGACGACCGTCGCCTGAACACCAAACAAACGGCTGATGTCTTGAATCAGTTGCGGATTCTGTAACGCCGATGAGTTGAGCGACACTTTATCGGCACCGGCGCGGATCAACCGTTTCGCGTCTTCAAGCGTCTTGATGCCCCCGCCGACCGTAAACGGCATATAGATGACTTCCGCCACACGCTCGACGATATCGAGCATCGTGTCGCGTCCTTCTTGCGTTGCCGAGATATCAAGTAACACCAGCTCATCGGCCCCTTGTTCGTAATAGTATTTCGCGACGGCGACGGGATCGCCGAGGTCGCGCAGATTTTGAAACTTCACGCCTTTGACGACGCGCCCCTCCTTGACATCGAGGCAAGGAATGATCCGTTTCATCAACATACGCGAAGCACCTCTTTCAACGACAATGAACCGTCGAGCAAGGCACGACCGATGACGGCACCGTCCATCCCGATCTCTTTTAAGCGGGCGACGTCTTCGACTGTCGTCACACCACCGGACGCAATCAGTTCGACACCGTCCCGTTTCAAGCGGTCGAGTCCGTCAACATCCGGTCCCTGCATCATCCCGTCGCGGGAGATGTCCGTGTATAAAAACGTCTTGATGCCTTTTTGAATCAAGTGTTCGATCGCCCGGTCAAGTGTCCAGTCACTCGCTTCGAGCCAGCCACGTGTCTGGACGATGCCGTTTTTCGCGTCCAAGGCAACTGCCAACTTATCACCGGCCCGCTCAATCATCTGCTCGAGCAAAGCTTCGTCTTCGAGCGCGACCGTTCCGATCAAGATCCGATCAATCCCGGCGCCAACGTACGCTTCGACCGTTTCGATGTTACGGACGCCGCCGCCGGCTTCGACAAACAAACCGGTTTCTTTTTTGATGTCCGCGATCAGGCTCAAGTGAAGCGGTTCACCGGCTTTTGCCCCATCGAGATCAATCAGGTGAATCGCTGTCGCACCATCCTCTTTAAACCGTCTGGCAATCGTCAACGCATCCCCAAAAAACGTCTGCTGTTGAAAATCACCTTGTTTGAGCCGGACGGCCTGTCCGCTCATTAAATCGATTGCTGGGTAGAGTTGCATGTCGTCTCTCTCCATTCCTTAAGTAATTTCAATCCAACTTCGCCACTCTTCTCCGGGTGGAACTGCATTCCTGTCACCAAGTCCTTTTGGACGATGGCCGGGACGAGTCGTCCGTATTCGACCGAGTCGACGATCCAGTCCGGTTCACAGACGGCACCGTACGAGTGAACGAAATAGACAGCTTCGCCATGGTTCGTCAACTGGTGCCAGCCCATATGCGGCAAGCGGACGTCACTCGGTAACTTTTCGACCGTTCCCGGTAAAATGCCGAGCCCTTGCGTCTGTCCGTCTTCATCACTTGATTCAAACAACAGTTGCATCCCGAGACAAATCCCGAGGAATGGTTTTTTCGTCGCTTGTTCCTGTAAGAACGCAATCAATCCTGTCTCTTCTAACCGGGCCATTGCCGGAGCATAGGCACCGACACCCGGTAAGACGAGCGCTTCCGCCTGTCCGAGCAGTTCTTGGTCACTCGTGACGATGACGGCTTCCCCGAGCTCTTTTAACGCCCGTTCGATGTTGGCGATATTGCCGACACCATAATCTACGATCGCGATCATTGGTCAATCAGTCCTTTCGTCGACGGGACGCCATCACCGGTTACGGCAACCGCTTGACGGACAGCACGACCCAGTGCCTTGAACAGTCCCTCAATCATATGGTGGGTGTTCGATCCGTAGAGGACTTGGGCATGAATCGTCATCCGGGCACTGCGGGACAAGCCTTGGAAAAACTCTTCCGCCAGTTCCGTATCAAAATCGCCAAGCTTCGGATTTTTGAATTCGGCGAGGAACACCGTATACGGACGACCGCTGAAGTCGAGGACGACCGAGGCAAGCGTCTCATCCATCGGCACACGCGATTCACCGTACCGTTCGATACCGGCTTTGTCGCCTAACGCTTCCGTCAAGGCCGCCCCAAGGACGATGGCCGTATCTTCAACCGTATGGTGGGCATCGATCCAGAGATCGCCCTTCGCTTCGATGACAAGACCGATCCGGGCCTGGAAGGCAAACAATGTCAACATGTGGTCAAAGAAGCCGACCCCTGTCTTGATCTCAACCGGTCCGCCACTGAGGTCGACCGCCACCTTGATTTCTGATTCTGAACTTACTCGTTCACTTGTCCCACGACGCATTGCAGTTCCTCCTCTACACATTTCTCTAAGATTTCCATCGCTTCCTTCGAGCCGCAACTGACGCGGAAGGCTCCGTCAAACAAACGGATCCGCAGTCCGGCTTTGGCACAACGTTCGGTGAAGCGCTCGTTTTCCTCGTATTCAACGTAAACAAAATTCGCAGCACTCGGATACGTTCTGCCAAGCGGTTCAACCAGACGGGCAATCGTGTCCCGGCTCGCAAACGTCTCTTCCAAGACGAGATCCAGCTCCGGCTCGGCCATGATGGCGATCCCGACCGCAGCCGAGAGTCCGGAGACGTTATACGGGGACTTAATCGATTCGACTTCGGCGACGACCTGTTCACTGGCAATCAGGAAGCCGAGTCGCAGTGACGCGAGACCAAACGCTTTCGACAACGTCCGGAGAATGATCGCGTTCGGATATTCGTCGAGCAGACCGACCATCGACTGCTCAAAGGCAAAGTCGATATAGGCTTCATCAATCACGACATATTTTCCACTGTCGAGCAATCGGCGGACATCCGCTTCTTTCCGTAAGATCCCCGACGGATTGTGCGGGTGACTGAGGAAGATGATATTGCCTGGTGCAGCAAGTAATCCGTCGACATCGAGTGCCATCCCGTCAAGCAACGGGACTTTACTGAACTCAGCCCGTGCGCGGTCGGCATAAAACTGATACATGACGAAGTCCGGTTGCGAGGCGATGACCGGTGACTCTGGACCGGCGTAGCGAGCACAGAGGTAGCCAATCAGTTCGTCGGAGCCGTTCCCAGCAACGAGTTGCGTCGGACGGACACCGGCGTATGCGCTGTAAGACGCTTTGACTTGATCGATGACTTCGACCGGATATTCATTGATGGGAAACGTCTCGACGAGTTGTTTGATCGTCTCGATTCCGGTGCGACTGTGTGCCGTAAACCGTTCATTTTGGTGTAATCGCATCAGTTCTCCCTCACTTCTATCGCTTGTGCGTGTGCTTCGAGTCCTTCGACCCGAGCGACCGTTTTTGCGGCATTGGCTAGTCGGGCGACACCTTCCCGTGTCGCTTCGAGCAGCGTCTGGTGACGTAAGAACGTTCGTGCCGATAAGCCGGACGCAAAGCGGGCTGTCCCGGACGTCGGTAAGACGTGGTTCGTCCCGGCGACATAATCCCCAAGTGTTTCCGGTGTTTCGTGTCCGAGGAAAATCATCCCGGCGTGACGGATCAACTTGACAACCTCTTGCGGGTTCGCGACGGCGAGCTCCAAGTGTTCAGCCGCTAAGCGGTTCGCTTCTGCAATCGCTTCATCGAGTGAAGCAACGAAGACGCCGCCGTTTTCCATCGCCCGGCGTGCAATCTCTTGCCGCGGGAGTACTGACAAGCGGCGTTCGAGTTCCTCGTCGACGTCACGTTTCATTGCTTCCGTCGGGACGAAGGCAATCGCGACCGCGTCACGATCGTGTTCTGCTTGTGCGAGTAAATCGGCGGCAATCCGGTCCGGATGCGCCGTCTCATCAGCAATGACGACGACTTCTGACGGTCCCGCGACCGAATCGATGCCGACGATGCCGTAGACTTGGCGCTTCGCTTCGGCAACAAACCGGTTGCCCGGTCCGACGATCAAATCAACCGCTTGAATCGATTCCGTTCCGAACGTCAACGCAGCGACGGCTTGGGCGCCGCCGATCGTATAGATTTCCGTTACACCGGCAATTTTTGCAGCGACCAACACTTCTGTGCTCAGTCCAGTGACTGGTGTTACCATGACGATCCGCTCGACGCCGGCGACTTTAGCTGGAATCGCGTTCATCAGGACGGTCGACGGATAACTTGCTGCTCCACCTGGAACATAAATTCCGACCGAGTCAACCGGAACAAACCGTTGGCGACGGGTGATGTCCGCTTCGACGAGCTCGATGTCAGACGGCAATTCCTGTTCGTGCCACTCGGCGAGTCGGGTCGCCATCAGTTTTAACGAGTCGACCAGATTCGGATCAGCTTGATCAAACGCTTCCTGGATCTTCGTTTCATCCAAACGGAAGTCTGTCAAATCAACGCGGTCAAATTCACTGGTGTAGCGACGGACGGCCGCATCGCCGTCGTTTGCCACTTGTTCCAAAATCGACCGGACGGCTTGCTCCGTTTCGCGGTCGACACTGAAGTTTTTTGTCGTTGCCATTACCGTGTCACTCCTTCTGTCAGCTGTTCGAGTAATTGAATCACTTCGACGCGTTTGCGTTTCAGCGTCCACTCGCTTGTAAAGAACCGGGCATTGATATCGATGATTTTTTCATATTCGTTGAGACCGTTCGCCCGGAGTGTTTCACCCGTTTCGACGATATCGACGATCGCATCGGCAAGTCCGAGCAATGGTGCCAGTTCAACCGAACCGTTCAGCGGCACGATATCGACATCGACACCGAGTTCACTGAAGTAACGTTTCGCGATGACCGGATATTTCGTCGCAATCCGGACCCGGCGTCCGCCTTCGAACTGTAACGGTTCTTTCGCACAGACTGACATTCGGCAGACTCCGAATGGCAATTCTGCCAGTTCCGACAATTCCTGATCCGATTCGAGCAGGATGTCGCTGCCGGTGATCGCGACGTCGAGGACGCCTTGCGCGACGTACGGAATCAAATCCGATCCTTTCATGAAGACGAATTCGTGTTTTCCGCGCTTGACGATCAATTCACGTTCGATCGCCCCCCACGTTTCAACGCCTGCTTCTTTTAAATACCGTTCCGTTGTTTTCGACAGCCGGCCTTTCGTAATCCCAATCCGCATTTAGAGCACCTCCGCGAGTCGTTCGACGGAAAATCCAATTCCGAACGCTTGTTGTTCCTGACCAAATTGTTCGTACAGCCGGTCGTATCGTCCTCCGACCAACACCGGCTCGGTCACACCTTCGATGAAACCGTGAATCGTCACACCATCGTAGTATGTCTGCAGCCCCATCTGTCCGAAGTCGAGATCGGCATTGACGGCGTCTGCTAAATCGATGACGGCATTTAAGCGGGTTTCGTCAACATACGGCAAGATCTGTTCCGCCCCTTCCCGACCAAACAAGAGCGGGAGTTTGGCGAGCAAGGCATCATCGAGTTCCCGGGCAATCCGTTTCAGTTCGATGACATTCCGTAACCGCAGCATCTGCGTCACTTGATCCCGCAGGTGGTGATCACCGACCCGCGTTTCAATCAAGTGTTCAATCAGTCCGGCATCGCCGATCGACAACGTCACTTCTTTACCGGTTAATTCCTCGATCAGGCGGACACCGAGTTGGATCGCTTCGACCTCGGCGATCACGCCCCGTTCTTCAAAACCAACTTGGAACTTTTCTTCCGGCTGGAAGACGGAACCACTGTAAAAGACACGTTTATATTGTTCTCGGCCCCGCTCACTGAGCGCCCGCGCGACACTTGTCGTAAAATCCATCCGAATTTGTTCCCGACCACCGACTTCTTCAATTAAAGGGGTGATTAATCGGGTATAGTTAGATTGTTCGAGTCCATCCTCGAGTTGGCGGATGACACGTTGCAGGCGTTCAGCTGATTGCCCGACGTAGTCCGTCGCCCCGTCTTTGAGTCGAATCGTAGAAAATGATTGCATTTCGCCACTCCTTTATCTTGTTATCACTGTACCACGCTAAATTATTTATCGATAAGATACCTTTTTTGTGGCCCGATTGTCAATCCTTTTGCCTGTTTTCGCACCGAAAAAAACATATTGGAGGTTTTGTCATGCAATTGATCAAATGGGACGGTCACGTCCACAGCCCGTATTGTCCGCACGGAACACAGGATCCACTCGAAGCGTATATCGAACGCGCCCTGTTACAAGGTCTCGAACGGATCAGCTTCACCGAGCACGCCCCGCTTCCGAAAGGACTCGTCGATCCGGCACCCGACAACGATTCTGGGATGTCGTTCGCGACAGCCGAACGCTACATTGAAGAGCTGAAGACATTACGCGACACATACAAAAACGACATCGACATCCGGATTGGAATGGAGTTTGATTACTGGGAGCATGACGTCGACGGCACGCGCGACATCATCGCCCGCTATGGTCCCGAGCTGACGGACGGCATCCTGTCACTCCATTACCTTTGGATCAATGACCGCTATTACATGGTCGACTTCAGCAAGGAAAGTTTTGGTGAGATCGTCACGGCGACGGGCAGTGTCACGGCGGCTCACGAACGCTATTACGAAGGCATCCAGGCGCTCGTCATGACGAACCTCGGGACGCATCAACCAAAACGCCTCGGTCACCTGACGTTGCCGACAAAATTCATCCAAGCCTATCCGCTCGAACAGACGCCGGCGAACCTCGACGAGACGGTCCGTAAAATCCGCCAGGCGGACTTTACGCTTGATCTCAATACAGCGGGACTGCGCAAACCGTTATGCGGTCTTTCCTATCCTTACCCGGAACTCCTGCAACTCACGCAGTCTTTAGGGATCCCGCTCGTTTACGGATCGGATGCGCATCTCGCGAAAGACGTCGGTGCTGATTTTGATATGAAATGGTGAGAAATTAGATATGTAAAAAAAAATCGCTCGTTTTCACCTACTCTGTCAGGAGTTGCGTGAAACGGGCGATTCTTTTTTATGATAAACAATAAAAAAGACCGGCAAACGTGTCGCACACGTCTACCGGTCTTACGATTTCTTTTTATTCCAAATTAGCATGTTTGCCGTACATCGTTTTTGAATCAAGTTGTTTCGCCGCCATGATGTGGAGAATCAACGCATCGTAGAACAGCAACATCGTTTGTTCAAACAATGATCCCATCGGCTGAACCGTTTCGTCCGCTGTGGCTGTCCGCTCTTTCGGCACTCCCGGCAGCTTGACGGTTAAGTCTGCTAACTTCGCCAGTGTCGACGTCGGCTCAATCGTGACGACAGCGACGGTTCCACCGATTTGTTTTGCTTTCTCGACGATCGGGACGAGTGTTTTCGTCTCACCGGATCCTGATCCGATGATCAACAAGTCTCCTTCACGCAAATTCGCTGTGACCGTCTCACCGACGACATATGCATCAAGTCCCATATGCATCAGACGCATGACAAACGCTTTGCCCATTAAGCCGGAGCGACCGGCTCCAGCGAGAAAGATGCGGTCTGCCTTTAGAACGGCTTCAGCGAGTTGCGTCGTCTCGGCTTGATCAATCGCTTCGACCGTCGACGTCAACTCTTGTAAAATCGTTTGAATAGGTGTCATTTACGCCTCTTGCAGCATCCGACGCATCGTTGACGCTGTTCCTTGTTTGTCGTCTTGTCCGGTAATTCCGCCACCAACGATGATGAGGTCTGGGCGTGCTGCGATAACTTCCGGTAATGTCTCCATCTTGATGCCACCCGCAACTGCTGTTTTTGCGTTTTTAACAACTGATTTGATTGTTGCGAGATCTTCGAACGAGTTTTGACCGACGGCTTGAAGATCGTAACCTGTGTGGACACAGATGTAGTCAACACCGAGTTCATCAAGTTCTTTCGCACGTGTCGCGATATCTTTGACAGCGATCATATCAACCAAAATCTTCTTGCCTGATTTTTTCGCTTCTTCAACGGCACCTTGGATCGACATATCTTCGGCTGCTCCAAGAATCGTCACGATGTCGGCACCGTGTGCGACAGCTTGACTGACTTCATAGCCGGCAGCATCCATGATTTTTAAGTCAGCGAGAACTGTTAAGTTCGGGAATGCCGCTTTCATTTCTTTAACGGCGCGAAGCCCTTCGTTGATGACGACCGGTGTCCCGATCTCAACGATATCTAAGTTTTCTTCGCCAATTTCTTTGACTAAAGCGATGGCACCTGCTGTATCTACTAAATCAATTGCTAATTGTAATTTCATGATCTATCTCTCCCATTCTTCTCTCTATTTATGGATCCTGGCACTTCCTTCTGACGTTCGTGAAGGAACATGACTAAATATAATCCTCATAGACGAACTTGGGAAGTACGCACTTTTAATTTACATAGTGTGGTTTTTCATACATAGTGCGGAAAAGTATACTGTCGATGACAAGAGGTCTATACTGAAAAAGGAGGTGGGACGATGCCACATTTTGAAGACCGGCAGTTTAACTGTGAAAAAGAATTGACCCTATCGATCATCGGGGGCAAATGGAAGATGCTGATTCTTTGGCACCTCGGTAAAGAAGGCACCAAACGCTTCGGAGAGCTGAAAAGTCTGATGCCCGGCATTACGCAACGGATGCTCGTCAATCAGTTACGGGAGCTGGAAGACCACCATATCATCCACCGGGAAGTCTATCCGGTTGTTCCGCCGAAGGTCGAATATTCGTTGACGCCACACGGCCACAGCCTGATGCCGATTTTAGACGCGATGTACGACTGGGGTAAGGATTATGCCAAAAATGTCCTCGAAGTTGAATTTGAACAACAAAAATTATCCCAATAAAAAAGATGCTCGTCTGTCCCATCTCAATCTGAGAGGAGGCAATCGAGCATCTTTTTTAGATTTCTTCTGCTGTAAATATTTTCGACATCGCCAGTTCGTCGACGTACTCGCCGTCAATCAACAAAGAAGCAATCCGCGTGCCTTCAATATTGAAGCCGAACTTATGATAAAGCTCGATTGCCCGCAGGTTATCTTTCCGGACTGTCAGTTCGAGCCGGACGAGTCCCGCTTCAACGGCAAAGGTATCGACTGCTTCGAGTAATCCGGCACCAAGACCTTGACCAGTATAGGCATCCAGCAAACCGATGACAAGGTTTGCCCGATGACGGATTCGACTTGGTTTTCCACCGACGACCAACACATAGCCGACGAGTTGCTCATCGACATCGACAACGAAGATATCCGAGTTCGCGGCCTGACCAAATCGTTCAATGAAGGCTTCCGCCTGCTCCGTCGACATGCTGCGTTCTTCCGGTTCATACAACATATATTTCGTTTCCCGATCAATCCGTCGCATCAAATCTGATAAGGCCTTTCCGTCCATCAAGGTGGCACGTCGTATCATAGATGTCAGCTCCATTTCCATAAAACATAATATGAAAAAATTAGTTCTTTTAGTGTACCTGATTAAAACGTAACCCTTTTGGAAATCTTGGATTGCTCTGCACTACATTTCTAATCAACAAAGATGTCGTTTAAGTAGTATACGCGTAATCCGGTACATTCCCCTTTTTATGAACAGGACGATTCTTTGATTTGATGAAGAATTAAGTCCACGATGTCTTGTTGACTCATATCGATGGTGAGCATCATTTCTCCGTTTATCCCTAACTGATCACTCGGAATCCACCAGGTATTTAAACGTTCTTCCCCAAACTCTTTTGCAGAAGAACGTAACTTATGTCGCTCGACCGTTTCTGTAAAAGGTAAATCAAAGTAATAGGCATAGACATGATGATCAAAGTAGTCAACGAGATCAAGTAGTAATTCTTCATAAACTTGTTTTTTCAATATCCCCTCTAAAATAACCACTTTGCATGTACCTTTACCGAACTCCGTAATTCTTTTGAGCAGCTCGATTGACATATTCCCCTGCAAATCCGGTACCATCAACATCTCGCGACGCACAATATCCTGTGAAACCACTAGTGTTTCTTCCCCTAAATTTTTTTGAAGTAATTTTGCAATTGTTGTTTTCCCGCTTCCAGAATTACCACGTAAAATAATCAATTTCGTTTCGATTTTGATCAGACCTCCAAAATAAAATTTAAGTTTTTGAAATTCGCTAATTACAATTTGACAACAAACCCTCATTTCGTTTCTGAAATGAGGGTTTGTCAATAAACTATACCTTTGATAAAAAGTAAGCTTTATTTTACTATATTTCATTTAATTTTAACCTACTGACTGCTTTCACTTAAAAATTAGGACATCAGAATAAACCATAACTAGTATTAGTATACTTCTTGTAATTGTGTTGCCTTTTTAAAAGTAATCCCTGTTTCAATTGCAGAAAAATGCTTTTCTCCACAACGAATTTTTGCTAATTCTGTTGGACGTAAATCTTCCGAAGCAATACTACCTTTTGTTTCGACAATGAAGTACAAATGATCTTCTCCATCTTTCTCAAGAGCTAATGCCCAATCGGGATTGTACATACCAAGCGGTGTTTTAATTTTAAATTCTCCGGGGAGTTTAATATAAAATTTTACGTTTGTATCTTGCTCGCAGGCTTGCGCAAATTCTCTTTCCACAGATGAATCGACAATAATATGATTGTAAGGTGAACGGTTACTCATTGCAGAAACGATCTTATCACTATATGTTTCAATTTCCTCTTTTACAAAAAGTGACTGATCATATACCTCATCGCCTGGTATTTTTTCATATTTGATACCATCAACCATTTCCATACGTTTTGCAGCATTGATAATACGAGCTGATTCCATCATATAAATTTGAGGATTGCGTTTGAAATCAGCTAACGTTCCACTCATTTTTAAAATTTGAATTAACGTTTTACGCTTTAGTTTCGTCTCATTTTGTAAATAGGTTATAATATCTGGTGCTTTTTCATGATTACGTTCGGTCATAGAAAATACAGTTGCTTCTTCTTTAACTGTAGATATACCGCCTTCAGCCATTTCGATTTTGCTACGCTCATATTCTAGTTTGTTTATGCGCACGATTAATTCATCCTTCAATTTTCCGGCAGCTTGCTGTATAAATCTATTCGTATCCATTTGAATCGTATAGTTTGTTTTATACTTAATACGTTCCCACAGTTCCAAGAATGGACCAGAAAGTGCTTCCTTGTTTAGTTTCACACTTACCTTCTTTTCATTATCTTTAATTTCAATTTTTTCAATATTAAATTTCAATTCAATCGCTTCGATAATTTTTTCTTTCATATCTGACGCAAGCTCTTTAAACGCCTCTGGAATATCAAAGGTTTTTTCCTTGATTGCTTTCGCAAGTGCTATTGTACCTTTATGCTTGTCGTCGATATAATCCTGTTCTTTTAAATAAGCTACAAGTTGTTCAGATTTTTCATGCCCAAGTGGCGTCTTGATACCCGTATGTTCATCTACCTCAATCACTAATGAACTAAAAATATCTTGTTTGAAGAGTCCAAATTCCATTCCTTCTTCTTCATATTCAGTCTGTAATCCCTTAGCAAATTCATCATAACTTTCATTCGCCATGACCGTTAAAGTATTGACCTCGAAACCTGGTACGCGCTCACCATTTTGGTTGACTGCAATACGAAGACCTCGTCCGATTTTTTGACGCTTTGTAATCGTATCAGTCGACTCGATTAGTGTACAAATCTGGAAAACGTTTGGATTATCCCATCCCTCTTTTAAAGCGGAATGTGAAAAAATAAAACGATACTTATGTGCAGATTTCGTGTTCCCCTTCACTTCATCATAGATAGTTAATAAATCCTCTTTATTTTTCATGATGATATTGTATGTGGTCTCATCTTCTTTTGAAGATCCCAAAGTATTTTTTACCTTATTTTTTCCATCAATCGAAAAGTAGCCGTTGTGAATTTCTTCAACTGGCACCTCAAAATCACGAAGCTTTTTATATTTAGATGATCTCAAAGCATTCCTATACTCTTCTTCGAATATTTGTCCATAAATCCCCAGTAACTCATTACCTTCTTCATCGTATTTTCGATAATTAGCTACGTTATCAATAAAGAATAAGCTCAATACTTTAATTCCTCTGTCATTAAGTTTTAGCTCTTTATTTAGATGCTCTTCAATCGTTTTCCGAATTTGTGCACGCTTTATTTCTAAATCTTCATTTTGTGATTGCCTTAAACGAATCATGGATGGTTCACCTGAAAACTCAATGTACTCATTGGCTGATTCTGCTGAAATATCTTTCACAAAACCAACGGATTCATAAGCAGCAATTCGTTTCGATTTAATATAAAGATCGTCGCCTTGTTTAAGTTTGACTTCCTTCTTTTCTATTTCTCCTTTGTTTTTTATAAGCATTTCAACGGTTGCTGTTATCGTTTTAGGAGTAGCTTTAATGCTTACTAATTTTAAGTAAGCCTCATTACCATCAATTGAACGTGAAATTCCAGCTACTTCAATCTGTTTGACAAGCTTTTGCTGATAAGCTTCTACAGGACCTAGCTTATAAATCAACGGATAACTTTTGTTTTTATGCGTTGCAGAAAATCGAAATGCTAATGATGGGTTTAATGCTGCAATAGCGCCCTGTGCGTTTTCCGTATTATCTACACTTTGTGGTTCATCGATAATTACAATTGGATTTGTTTCTGAGATTAACTCAATCGGTGCAATGCCGTGTAACGCATCCATATCGTTACGATAAATAATATTCATATTGTCACTATTTTTAGCACTTTTTGAAAAAGCTTGAATGTTAATGACCATGATTTCAACATCATCACTTGTCGCAAAAGCCTGCACATCATTTAGTCGTGAACTATCATACATAAAAGATCGATATATTTGACCTTGCATTTGTGTTTTAAAGTATTCGCGTGTCATTTCAAGTGTTTTCATGACTCCTTCTTTAATTGCTACAGAAGGAACGACAATAATAAACTTCGTAAAATCGTACTTACGGTTCATTTCTAAAATTGACTTCAAGTAAACAAATGTCTTTCCGGTACCTGTTTCCATCTCAATATTAAATTGAAGAAATGACTTTGGAAAATCTTTCGCAATTGGAATACCTTGATTAATTTGAACTTGATGCACGTTTTGCAATAACTTACTAAACGAAACATCAATTTTATTACCAATTCCCGTTTGACCGAAAAGTTTTCCTTGTGCCGCCTGATCCATAATTGTAAATTCCGATTTTCGAATTTGTTGACCTTCAAAGACATTTATTATTGCGTTTACTGCGTCTGATTGATATGTTAATTCATCAAATTGAATTTTCATCAGTAATCACCTCTAGATTGTCAACAAGTTATCTTCCGGATAACCCGTATCTTTCAAAATTTCAATACAATTCAATTTGTCTGAGTCATTGATAAAACCTGAATCGCTAAAAATAACACTACTCGTCTCTGTACCTTGCTCATCACGACGCACACTAATTGCTTTTGCGATTTCTGGTGTGATTCTATTTGATAAACAAATAAATAAACTTCCAAACGCAATATCATAGATCGTTTGATTATTTACTTCGAAAGTCTCAATCGGATAAGTTAGTTCTAGGCCTTGTTTTAGTATAATCTCATACACAATATCTAACTCCGAACGATTATCAGTAAAAGGTGTTTCGTATAATGCCAGCTCATTTTCTAAATTAGCAAAGTCCACATTCCATTCGCGTATATTTGAAGTATCAAGCTTTAGCACCTTAAAGCCGATATCTAGTGAATCTGGATCAACAGTATTTTCACCCAAAATACCTGCCTGTTTTTGTTTTTCTTGTAGTTCTTTTTTTATTTTGTCACCTGCACGACGAATCCGTTCCTCACCAATGTCGCAAATGGTACGATAGCCATCTTTGTAGGCCTCAGACTTTTCATCTAATACTTCTGGAAGCTGAACCATAATAAATTTGCGGTTCCCACCATCTTCGGCATTTAGTTGCATCGTTGCATGTGCTGTTGTTGCTGAACCAGAGAAAAAATCTAAAATTATATCATCCTTTCCAGTAGAAATTTTTAGTATTTTAGTAATCAGATTCACTGGTTTTGGATAGTCAAAGTATTTTTTATTTTCAAATAATCTTTTCAAATCTTTTGATGCACTCTGAGTATTTCCGACTTCTGTATTTTTCCAAATACTAATAGGAACTATCCCTTGTTGAATTTCTGATAAAAACCTTTTTATTCTAGGAGTATTTCCTCCATTCTCTCCAAACCAAATTCTATTATCTTTAATTAAATCATTCATTTTTTCTTGAGATGTATTCCAACACCTCCCGTTCGTCGGATTTATGATATTTCCATTTGGAGTTATTATTGGATAATCATACTTAACATTATATGTTGCTACAGTTAGGTTATCCGATTGCCACAATCCTCTAGGATCATTGTCGGGATTTCTATATCTAGAAATTTGTTCGTTTGTCATAGGAAGTAAATTTCTTTTGAATTTCGACTTATTTTTTGCATAAACAAATATATGTTCATGATTCAATGAAAAGTATTTAGCATCATTTTGTGGAGCAAACTTTTTTTCCCATATCACTTCTGAAATAAAATTTTTCTCCCCAAATATTTCGTTACAAATCATTTTCATTTTTTCTTGTTCATTCTCATCAATACTTATATACATTACACCATCATCCATTAATAAATTTCTAGATAACTTGATTCGAGGATATATCATATTTAACCAATCTGTATGAAAACGTCCATTACTTTCTAAATTTGTTGAGAACATCTTACCTTCAGTATCAATTTGCCCAGTTTGCTCTAGATAGCTGTTTACTCCATTTTTGAAATTATCTTTATAAACAAAATCCTTTCCGGTATTATACGGAGGATCTATATAAATTACTTTAACTTTACTGTTGTAAGATTTTTGTAGTAGCTTTAATACTTCTAAATTGTCTCCCTCAATATAAAGATTCTTTGTTGTATCAAAATCTTTACTTTTTTCCTGAATCGGACGTAGTGTCCCTTTTGATGGTTTTTGCGCTCCAGCAATCATTTTTTTCTTTCCGTTCCACGTAAACTGATATCGTTCTTGTTCATTTTCTATAACTTCACCAAGTACTGTCTTCAACATATCAAAATCAATTTTTTCGCCATCCGTTACGACTTCTGGGAATAATTCTTTTAGGTACTCAATATTCTGCGCTGTTATATCTAAAGATTCTCCGTTCATTTTACTGACCATGTCCTTGCTCCTTTTCTATTATTGCCTGTTTTTGAAGCTTTATTTTATTGGCTATTTGCTGCATTTCTATTCGTTTATTCAGTTGTCTTTCTTTTTTAGCCTGTTTTATATACTCCTCTATTTGCACATCCATCACAACTAATTTTTCTAACAAGTTATTTTCTAATGATACTGGTGAATAAATATTGTATCGAGATTTTAATTCCAGTTGTAATAACTGTTCAATCCAAGACTCATAAAATAATTTTAAGTTAACTTTATTAAAAGAGCTAAAGTGTAAATATTGTTCTACATCTAACATAAAAATTTCTCGGACCTCATATAACGATTTATATGCTAAAAAGCCATCTTTTTTCTTTTCATGTGTCGCAAATACCCATGTTGTACTAATACTGTCAGAAAACAATATAACAAGGGGGTTAGGCATAATACTCATAAACACTTTATAGATTTGATTAGATTTCCTTAAATCATTTACAGTTACTACTAAAAAAATGATTGAATCATAGCGCTCTGTTTCACTTTCAAATGGTTCGATATTTGTATTACTGGTTTGAATCGTTGCTAAAACGCGAATACCCCTTGATATAACGTAATCAGAAATAATTTTTTTTTGTACTGAAGTTAGCTTGTCCTCCAATTGATTGTACGGTAACGTTCTCATAATATAAGTTGCTTTTGGAAATCCAATCGCCTTTAACAATTGTGTTTCATTCATATTTATGCATCCTTTATAACTAAAAATGAGACTAGTTCTATTTCATTTTCATCTAAGTCTGATTGGGCCTGTAGTATGTTTGCACCAAAGCTAAATAAGCTTTCGAATCCAACCTCATCTTGTTTATCTTTAATGATATTAATCGATTTTTTTAATAGCTCTTGATAATGCTCCATATCAACCGCATCATTTGTTTTTTCATTAAACCATTTCACTGTATTGACGTCGGGCTGATGATGACCAAGTGTTAGTTTTCGATAGGCATCTAAAATTTTCTTCGCATGCGTGTAATGGATAAACGCTTCACCTTCATCCGTTACATAGAGCAAGATATGAGATCCTAAGCTATTACTCTCCATAGCTACTTCCTTGTGTTGCTTAAAACAAAAAATAACTCCTGGAAGAGCCTCTCGTAAAGTATCATTACTCACAACTGCATACAGACCTTTCACCGAAACCGATAGGTCTTTTTTATAATCTTTTAAAGCCGTACTTAAATCACTTTTAAAATCAGTATATGTCAAATCTGTAATTGAAATCGCACCTGAAACATCTTCTAGGTTTAGTACATCATTTTGTAGTGCTTTCAATTGATTTCGACGGTATTCCAAGTCGTTCATTTCTTTAGATGATGTTTCTAAAAAATCTTCTTCTCCCGAAGCAGAAGTACTTAATATTTTCATCCGTCCTCTAACACGTTCTTCTAAATTAATGTACTCATCTAACTCCATATTTGGCCAAAAATTAACGAGTTGAATTTGTTTATTGATTGAACCGATACGATCAATACGTCCAAAACGTTGAATAACACGCACTGGGTTCCAATGAATATCATAGTTTATTAAATAATCACAGTCCTGCAAATTTTGACCTTCTGAAATGCAGTCTGTCGCAAAGAGTACATCCACTTCATCTGTATGTTTACTAAGTACCTTGCAGCGTTCTTTCGAATTTGGAGAAAAATTCATTAAAATATCATTGATGTCTTTTACACGAATACCCTTCAACGTACATTTATTAGCTCCACTACCAGTAACTAATGCAGAATGAAGCTGATTATCTAATAAACGTCCCGATAAATGTTCATATAAATACTTTACTGTATCAGCAAACGCCGAAAAAATAATAACTTTTTTATTACCTGGGTTAATCGGATTCTGTATTTTCTCTTGAATCAATTGTATTAAATGCTCAAGCTTGGCATCACGGTCTGTTGAAATTTGTTTTGATTGATTTAACAACTCTTGTACTACCGATAAATCACTACGTAAATCTCCTGCCCATTTTAAAGCATCGATATCATTTAATTGAACTTGTACTTTATCACTACCTACAGTAATCGCCTCAAGCTGTTCGTCATCAAGTTCTATGTCATCATCATATTGCTCTGAATACGTTTGCTCATTTTGAAGCTGTAATGTGAGCAACGTTCTTTCAATACGTCCTACTAATTTTTCAAGAGTCAGTCTAAATGCATGAATCGAGCTTTCTAAGCGTTTGAATAGATTGACTTTCATTAATGCAGCTACTGCATACTCACGATCCGTTTGCTTAAACGTTGATTGTCCATTTTTTACTTTCGTGTCATATAATTCTTCATAATAGTTTTTTTTATGTGGTAAAACATATTTCATTGGCTGATAAATACTAAAACTTAGTGCTTCTAATTTTTCATTTACTTCACTCATATTGATAAATTTTTGTTTTATATCAACATCTGCTTTAATCGAAATAGGTTTTAATCGTGCTGGAAAACTACCTACATCTTCTACGTTGTAGTATTTTTCGATATGTTTCCGACTCCGCGCGATCGTTAGTAAATCAAGCAATTGGAAGTAATCTTGCTCCACCATATTTAAAAACTCTTCAGTTGTTCGTTTGGGTGCTGGTAACGTCGCCCAACGATTGAATGCTGCCTGAGCTACGCGTAATGTTTTCTCGATACTTTCAATACCTTCTTTTTGAAGTGCATTGTCTTTATCTTCAGTTATAAAGGCAATCTGATTTTTAATATCATTCATTTTATTGTTTACAGGAGTAGCGGATAATAGTAGCACTTTCGTTTTGACACCTTTTTTAATGACATCTTGCATTAATTTTTGATAGCGTGTTAATCGACCTTGGCGTGCGTTATTATTTCGAAAATTATGCGATTCATCGATGACAATCAAATCATAATTTCCCCAATTGATTGTATCAATACGAATTCCATCTGACATTCCACTTTCCCGACTCAAATCGGTGTGGTTCAACACATCGTAGTTAAAGCGATCCTCATTTAAACTATTCCGTTTATCGTTTTGGGTATAGACCGTCCAGTTATCTCTCAGTTTTTTCGGACACAGTACTAAAACACGATCATTTCTTAACTCATAGTATTTAATGACTGCTAGCGCTGAAAAAGTTTTACCTAAACCGACACTATCTGCTAAAATACAACCATTATACTTTTCCATTTTATCAATGATGCCTATCACACCATCACGCTGAAACGGATAAAGCTTGTTCCATATGACTGTTTCCTTGAAATTTGTTCCCTCTTTAATAACATTGTCCTCTAAGAATCCCTCTATATTTTCAGAAAAAATATTATATAACGTGACAAAATAAAGCCACTCAGGTGCATTTTCTTTTTGAAAGACATTCAGCTGTTGTAACACTTCTTCAGTAACTTCTTTCGACTTTGTATCATCTTGCCAAATCCGGTCAAATTCTGAAAGTAGGTTTTTTGTAAGACCCATCTTTTCTTTTAGAACGGTATAACTAGCTTGTCGATTTGAGGGAGTAATACCTAGTCCATCTGCCGTAAAATCGATTTCAGATTGCATAAAAATATCTTCATCTGATTGATTTTCAATCAATATCTGTTTTGGATAAGAAATTTCTCCTAAAATCGTTTTAAATTGTGCATGGTCACTAATCCACTCCGACAATTCTCTGGCAATTTGCTTAGCTTGTATTTGATTACGTAACGGGATTTCAAATTGGTTTCCTTCGATTTTGAGCTGTTGACCCTTTCTTTTCACTACCTTAAATTGCTTATTGTTATCTATCTCTTGTTGATAAAATGTTGGTTCGGTAAAAAGAAATCGAAAAGATTCACCTTTAGCTAATACTTTTTTTAATTCTTTAAAAACATTCATACTAAAATCGGCAGAAGCAATAGTAACTTTCGACCCCTTCTTTACTTCATTTTTCATTACTTGAACAAGGGTGTTATCCCCTTTGTTATCGACTAAGTCTACTTTCAACTTCGAACACCACCTACATTACATTTCTAATAATTGATCGAAATAACCATTTTTTTCATTTGGATTAATGTTAATTAAAGTACGTCGATCTAGTAATAGATTTCCCCATTCACAGGATGTTTCAGATACAAATGTACAAGCATGACAAGCAGCACCATTTGCTGATGTATGGTATTCAAATTCACCATCCGAACAAATGGGATCTGATGAGCAGTGGCTCATTTTTTCTAGCGCTCTAATAATGATTGGTAAAATCTTTTCACTTTGTGCTAAATTTGTTAAACCACCTAAGCTTCCTTCTGAATCGCCAGAAGCCGTATAAATAAATACACCATACATATCTTCACTAGCATAAATACGCTCTTTTAAAGACGTAGTTGTATAGCCAGAATATGCAGCCAATTCTTGTAATAATGCATGGCTGAATGTATGTAATAATATTTGACGCGGTAAAATATCCAATGAGGGCTTTTTCAACTCTTCACGTTGAGCGTTATAAGCTTTTACGATAAGATTTGTTAACTCCTCATTTTTTTCCCATTCTCCTAATTTACCTAGATTAAATTTAAAGAAAATACCTTCTCCATAATTGCGAACAGCCGGTAGCCACTTTGGCTCACCTGTAATGACAACAGGTTGTGTTTTCACTTCATCATCTGTAAATCGATCAATGTAATCTAAACGAGTAAATTCCTTTAGTACTTGTACTTCAGGTACAGAATCTACCTGAAATATTCCATCGAAATAAGGAACTAAAGTTGGTGCAATATCGACTTTCTTAGATGAAAAACCGTCTTCGTTTATTTCATCTTGTGTTAACGTATTCCATTCTTGCTTTTTTATTGATTCATAAGTCGAACTTTTCTCAAGCGTGATCTCGCCTTCCAAGAAACTTTTTATAACAGATACAAAGGAAGTGGGGATATCCTTAAGAGCGCATGCCATTTCAATTCCCTTTTCCCCCAACCCGTCATAAGCTTGGTTAAATTGTTCCTTGTTTTTTTCTACTAAGTAAAGAATATCGAATTCAGAACTAGATGCTGTTAAAGGAACTTGCAAAAAACCTATAATCGACGGTGAATAGACATTGGAAGCACCACGTAATGTTGTTTTCATTTTACTTTCACATGGCTTATTCGCATTCGGACTAATCCATGGTCTTTCTCCATTACAAAGAAATAAACTATACGTGTCTCTTTCTTCAACTTTCATAATACTGCCCAAACTTTCTTTATGTTTACAATGCAAACAAATCACGTGCAAATCAGACAGCGATCCGCTTGAACCAAGAGTTCTCAATACCAATCTCGGTTCTTTAGCTTGCTCTACACACGGCTTTTTTCGGTGAACCCATTTATCATACGGAAAATCTGAAATATGACCATTTTCACAGGCCAAGACAAAGCGACTTGCATATAGTTCCTGTATTTCGCCTTCATTTTTTTTGGCACAGTAATAACATGTAGTATTATCGTAATTCGTCATATTATGACACTTAGGACATATTTTCCACTTAGGGAATTCAACTGCTTTTATCTTTTGCTTGTCCGGATTTTCATTTAAGATACGTACATGGTCTACATCAAGAAATGACGTAATTCGAAAGTCTCTCTCTTTCGGCGCTCTTAATGTCTGCCACTGATCGGCTGATTTTATAATTACACTTTGATTTAAGAGTTCCACAATTGCTCCTGGTCCGGATTGGTATATTAACTGAGAAGGTCGAATCGTTTCATTTTGTTCGCTCATGATTTTAACACCTCAATTTCTATAGTTGCTTCCACATTTCTCAATGACATCATCGCTGGTCGAGCATCTTGTGCTTTTACTTCTTCGCTAAAGTTCTTCAGTAAGTATGATTTTACATATCGTGATTCCTTATAACCTAATTTGCTTTCAGCGTATTTAACTGCCATTTCCAACCACCACTTTAGTAATTCTTTCACTTCAGCTTCAATGGTTTCATCATAGGCATCTTGTACTCTCTCTAAAAATTGAACAGTCGCTGCATCTATTTCTTTTTGTAATTGCGCTATTTTTTTAGGGCTCTGTTCAGCATTTATTTCCATAATTGTTTGACGAATATAACCAATAAAAGTTCCTGTTAAACCTTTATATAAGGCTCCTTTAGCAAATGGTGTTACACTCATCATTTCTACATGACGATATAACGCTTGATGATATGCTTTGAATCGTTCAAAGTGTGATAAATCTCTTGAACGCATCGAATTTAGTAAAACCAATACTATACCAGGATGCTTACGTCCAATGCGACTAGTTGCTTGTATATATTCAGAAGTGGTTTTAGGTTGGCCTTGTACAAACATTGTCCCAAGACGATCCACATCAACCCCTACTGAAATCATGTTGGTTGCAAGGACGGCATCCAGAACGCCTTCTTCATCCAACATTTTTTCCATTTGTGTTAGTAGCTGTGGAATTTCTTGCGCCTTCTTCCGACTAGTTAATTCTTCAACGATTAAATCATGCTCAAACTTGTTTGTGGGATCTAACATATTTAATCGCGAATTTATTTCATCTTTAAACGTTGTTACCATTCCTGCTAGTTCTTTAACCGTATTAAAATAGCCTAACATCGTATGATATGGATCCACCTTAAATTTCGCTTCACTTCTCGTTATCGTTGCGTACGCACTATATGTTTGAATGGCCTGAATTTTATTACTTACACCTGGAGCGCAAATTCCTACATAATAACGTCCTGATTTTTCTGTAGTTGGAACTTCCTTAGATACAAAATTATCATTCGCCTTTTGTATAGCTAACGGGAACTGTTGCATATTCCGACCGTAAAGCGCTTTTATTTGTTCATCTGCACCACTAATCGTAGCTGTAGAAGCAATCACTTTAGCTGGTTTTCCATTATTTCTAGTTAATAAATCAATTGCCACCTCATATAAACCTGTTAAAGAGCCTAACGGTCCAGAAATTAGATGAAGCTCGTCTTGAATGATTAACTCAGGTGGCTTTAGACGATTGATTCGACTGTAACCTCTTGGTGTAGAGTCTCTGTATTCAAATCCTAACTCACGATGATATACATTTTTATTTCCGAATAATTCATGCATATCCTGTTTCCATGGTAATTGAGCAATTTTATCTACTGTACCAATTAATAATGTTGGTAACTTTTTATAAATCGCCTCGTCAATTGTATAGACAGGAATACCATGTTTAAAAGCACACCCTTGATTCGAGCAAAAAATTTTCTGTGAATTCTTTTCAATTTTATATTGTTCCGGTCCTAATTTTGATCCACACCATGGACAATTCATTAACTGGATAGGATTACCCGATTTTACTTCTTTACCTTCAAGTAATTGTTCCAGTTTTTCCATTGCATCCTTAAACCTATTTGGAGATGAGTCTTTGCCAATCCATAATCCAATACTAAATGGCTCTTCACCAAATAAATTGGCATTTGGTTTACGTAATACTTCCGCCGCACAAATTAATGCAGCAGCTCTTTGGAATTGTTGTGTAGTTAATAAGCGTAATGTATATCGCATAAAAACAGTTATACCAGCATATTTATCTATTTGATTTGGCGCTATTAATCGACGGTAGGCCATAACATAGGCTGCAACGCCTAAATAGGCTTCTGTTTTACCTCCACCTGTAGGAAACCAAATTAAATCGACAATTTCTCTATCTTTATGTTGTTCATCCGATGCGCCCGCAATATTCATAAGTAAAAATATCAGTTGAAATAATCGCCATTCTCCATCTAGCTTAGGTTTAATTCGCTCACCTGTTGTACGATATTTTTGAGCTACTTCGGATTGCGCTCGTTGCAATAACATTGCGCGATTTGCAAATTGAAATGCTAAATAGCACAAAGAATCGTTACTTTCTGTTACTAAAGAAATTCCTTCTTCCAAACGTTTAATGATATTTTTTACTTTTTGAATGTTTTGCTCTGCTTCAACCTTTAAATAATCAGGAAGTTCATTTACTATCTTTATTTCGTTATCCATCCATGTTTTATAAGCAGTTGGTATAGCACTTAATGTCTCATTTAATTTATCGATTGGTTGCTCACTTAAATCTTTCATCTTCAATGATAGATTTTCATCCTCAAAATGTCCGACATTTGGTAATTCATACTGTGGCATCCATGTCGAATAAATTGTTGTTGTATTTTGAAGAGTTTCCCAATCCACTCCAACACCATGACCAATTGCTAATTCTTCTTTATCTCGGTATAAAAGTTCATTTTGAACATGATATTGATCGGCTTTAGATGTAAACTTAGCAACTTTAGAGTTAGGTATATGTACTTTTAAAGAACTTTGAAACATTACTTCGTCTTGTTCCGGATACTGATTTTCTCGTTTTAAACTATTCATTAAAAATATATTCACATGATATAAATCATTCCGATACGTTACGGTAAAACGTACTTTTCCATACTTTGAATTATTCAAGTTTTCTAGTGTATCTGTACTGTTAGGAAACAGATTAACCTTCCATTTTTCAGATTGTGAGATCCGTTTATGTTCTTTCTTTTCATAAATCGCCCAAGATGCTTCTATTTCTACTGTCGTTAGTTCCTTCAACTTGAAGCTTAATCCCATTGTCGAAGGTCGAAACATTTTTTTCATTGTCAGCTGTTCATTTATTTCTTCTTCACTAACTTCAACATGCGTTTCAATTGCAAGATCACGTTCGTTTACTACATCTGATGTAGAACCAAAGGGTACCAATTTTCCAGTTAAGTAAAGTTGCATTGGTCGGATTTCTTTCCCTAATATTTCATCTATAGCACGTGGACCAACTAAGTATGTTTCTAACTCATGAATTAACTCTTTACGTAAAACTGAATATTGTTCCATATTAATAGCACACCCTTTCTTTTTAATTAGTTTCTTTTATTATACATCTCTTTATTATATTTAGGTAATATCTCCCATGATCAATTTTGTAAGACGGTTTGTCAAATTAAGTGCAACACTTCTTCCGTGAAGACCTCGTATGCAGTTTTCCAGTTGAGACATT
>NZ_MOLV01000013.1 GCF_001870785.1 Exiguobacterium sp. KRL4 | reverse complement strand
ACTTAATATTACAATTCGTCAAACGAAAAACAAAGGCATTTTTACCCTAATTTTTAAATGAGATAAGTATTAAGAACTGAAACCAGCAAAAACTATTGTAAAACTTAGTAAATGTATATAAAATCCATTTCAGAAGCGAATTTTACCTTTTAAAATACATTTAATTAGATTGTTGTATTTTTAAAGCCATCGGATATTATAACTGGAGGTACAATCATGAAAATGAATAAATTAAAGAAATTTGTAAGTGGACTTACGGTATGTAGTTTACTGCTCGTGGGAAATACTGCTTTTGCAGATTCAGCTGGATGGCAATATATAGCAAGTCAACGTTGGACTGTAGATTCTGATACTACAACGACAGCAGTATCAATGGATGGTGGCGGTGTAAAAGTTTGTTTTTCAGATGTTGATTATGAATATCGCGTGACACTGAAAGAACAAGACCCTGCAAATCCAGATGAGACTTATTCATCTAAAACCCTTGGCAAAGGAAGTAGCTGCCTTACATGGTCTGAAATCAACTCTGAATCAGGTAAAGAGGAGTTATATTTAAACTTTAGTAAAGTATCTAAAAATCCTGATTCAATTAATGTTGTATGGTACGATTAAAACCGATTAATTGATTGATTAGATTTATATAATACATAATACGCCGATGGCTTCAAAAATCTTATAATTTTTTTCAAGGAGTTAGATTGCATGAAGATTGAAATTCAAAATACTTCAAAAACATACATAAATGGGAAAAAAGCATTGATTGACGCAAATATCACGTTAGAACCGGGCGTTTATGCCTTATTCGGGGAAAATGGAGCAGGTAAATCGACGTTGATGAAAATTCTAGCGGGTTTGCTCAAACCATCATCAGGAAAGATTTTAATCGATGGACAAGAGGTATCGCCGCTTGACGATGCCTACCGAGAAAAAATTGGATATCTTCCCCAAGACACACCTATCTATGAAAACTTTACTGCCGTTAAGTTTTTAAGTTATCTTGCAACGGTTAAAGGTGTACCTAAACAGGATCTAAAGAAAAAAGTCATGTCAGCTCTTGAAGCAGTTAACATGACAGAACATGCAAATAAAAAGCTGAAAAGTTTTTCTGGCGGCATGAAGCGAAGAATTGGGATTGCCCAATTGTTGCTGAATGATCCGGAACTCCTCATCATCGATGAGCCAACAGCTGGGCTTGATCCGAAGGAGCGTATCCATTTCCGGAACTTGATTGCTTCGATTGCCCGAAAGCGGATTGTGCTGTTGTCAACCCATATCGTATCCGATGTTGGATCTATTGCTCGTGAAATCATTTTGATGAAGCAAGGACATGTTATCAAACAAGCTAATCCGTATGAGTTGTTAGACGAAATCGCAACTGAGATTTGGACCGTCGATGTGACTGATCAAGAATTGCTCGATTTACAAGACACGTATCAAATCGGGTCAATTCAACAAACAAGACAAGGTAAAAATCGGGTCCGGATTATTTCAAAAGAATTGCCGCATCCAGAGGCAGTCCAAGAAGAGCCGCAACTTGAAGATTTATACTTGTATCACTTGGACGAACGGAGCAAAAGTGCATGAGCCGGTTGATTCGATTTGAATTGTACAAACTCTGTAAATCAATTACTGTTTTGCTATTCATCGTAGCACTATTGCTGTATTTGATGTCTTCTGTCTTTTCGGAAGATGAAGCAAATGTAAGGGCGAAGTACGTTGCATGGGAAGGTCCAGCGACGGCCGAAGCGTTTGAAAAAATTGAACTCCACGCCACTAAAATCAATGATAACACTTACAACCAGTTTGGTCCGGATGTTTTGTATGAAAATAAAGCAATCGGCAGTATATTAGATATTCAAGAAGCACAACTCTATAAAACACAGACTCTTTCTGTCCTATCGAGAGAACCAGTAATAACTGATTTCGAGAAAAAAGACCGTACACTACATATAAAGCTGTTGCAGCATGTCAAGTTAGATATGATTAAATACCATATCCCAGCTGAAAGCATCGCATTGTTTACGACGAATGCTGGGGTATCCGTTTTGCTGTTATCAATGTTTATCTTGATTCCCTTTATTTACTCGAAAGAACATGTTTCTGGCGTTAATCAATACCAGCTGAGTTCAATTAATGGTCGAAAAAGGTTGCTGACAGCTAAACTACTTTCTATGTCTGTATTTTTGAGTGGTGTCAGTTTAGTGATACATCTTGGGATTATCGGTCTTTCTTGGTATCGCTTCGGAATAATTGATTGGTCTGCGCCAATACAGGTAATCGACGGCTTGTCTAAATCCCCATACCCGTTTACGATTGGGCAGTTTATTTTCGTGTCGTTTATTTTTCAAACAATTGTATTAATTTCACTTGGTATCTGGGTGCTAGCAATTTCTTTTTTCGTAAAAAATCATATACAGGCGATCATTTGGTCAGGTTTATTGGTTGGCGTTCCGTTTCTCTATAATTTTGTAATTCCGGAAACTTTTTTCCCGGAAATCTTCAAGGAAATCATTTTGTTTTTCCCAAGCCGTTCCCTTTTAACCAGAGAAGTTTTTGAAACTTATCAAACGATTAACATAGGAGTTCCCTTGTTCTTACCGGTAATCATCCTACTCGTCCAGTTTCTCCTGACGTTGATTGTGTTGAAAGTCTTATATCGAGCGAGTCAACGGAGGGAAGCTGTATGAGAAAATCAGAGGCTACAATGGTAGAATTAGTCCGCTTTGAATTTTATAAAGTATTTCAACAACGTTTTCTATGGGTAATGCTCATCCTTGTGTTTTGTGTGGGCTTGGTTATTTCTTTTCAACGGATGGGATTATCCAATGCCGAACGCATAAACAAAGGGTTTGAAGGAGAATTGACCTCGGAAATGGTTCAACGCGCCGAATCGGGAATAGCTTCTTTTAAAAAGAGTTCGGATATTACACTAGCAGATTTAAAGCAAAATGGTACTTACGCTACAGTTTTATCCGCTGAAGAGAATGATCGTAATCAAGCGCAACGTGTTGCGTCTTTACGCAAAAAAGCAACGAACGCAACTTCTTCATACGAGAGCTACCAATACGGCTTACAAGCAGATTTGATGGAATCGATCGATTATCGTCCAGTTGGAAACTACCAAACCTTTGAACAATTGATCACGTTTTTAGGAACAGGTGGATATGCCCTGTTAGCAGTTATTTTGATTCTCGGAACAGCTGTCAGTATTTCAAATGAATACCAGACGGGAGTCGTATCTTATCTTTATTCGTCATCTTACGGGAGAAAGCAATTATTGACGGCAAAGCTGATTGTATCCGTCGCGTTGATAACCGGCATCATTCTGATTTACAACTTAGTACAACTTCTTTGTTTCTTCCGCGGGTATCCTGGTTGGAATATCGCCATTCAATTCGTTTACAACGATTCCCCTTATCCATTGTCGATGAGCGAATTGTATGGAATCGCGATTTTGTATCAGTGGTTGATTGCGATTTCTCTCGTCATCGTCGTTTTATTCTTGTCAATGTTGATCAAACAGACTGTTGTTGCTATTTTCCTATCCGGTCTGATCATTGGAGGACCTTTTCTAGTAGAAAGTTTGGTATTTAATTCGATGACTCCGACTTCGGTTAGAACATTGCTTCAATTCACACAAGGTCAGTCATTGAGTGTCTATGTATTGTTCCGGGAGTATGTGACAGTCAATGTCTTCGGTTATCCGGTCTTGTTGCCGATTGCCGTCCTCGTTGTCACACTTATTACGACGCTCATTCTAATCAAACTGATGTACCGGGTAATTGGCCGGAGAATGGCATAATGAAATACAAGAAGGTTCGGCTGTCGCGAGACCAAGCCGAACCTTCTTGTGTAAATCGATAAAAAGTTTACTTATAATCCAAATGAAGCCGGCTGCGAACCGTCCTGATCCGTAAAGCCGTAGTCACGGGCGAGTTCCGAGACGAATAAGGCTTGACCGGTCCGTTGCAAGATATCCGGATCCTGGGCCAGAGCGACGACAGCCCGTCCGACGTAAGCGGTGGTCTCGGTTGCATCACTGCCGAATCCTGCGTCGACGACCCGTTCCGTCCGCATGAAACCGGGGCACAGGGCGACGGCTGCGATTCGTGCCGTTCGAAGTTCCTGTCCCATGACACACGTCATCCGGTTGATTGACTGCATCGCCAAATCGTAATACAAGTTGCCGGCCGCTTGATTCGGACTGAACGATGTCAAATTAACGATCAATGCAGCCGGACTCTGTTCAAGCAACGGAACAGCCGCCCGCGTCGTCAGCAAATAGGCTTTTGGTCCGGCGACCATCATCGCGTCCCAGTGTTCCGGCGGACGTTCCCAAAACCGTTTGCCCTGTCCGGGAGGTAGCGAGGCTTCCGAACCACCGAACACACTATTGACGAGCAGATCAATCCGACCGTGCTGATCGTGAATCTGTTGAAACAATCGGGCAACATCATCCGGATCCGTATGGTCGCAGCGGACCGCAATTCCGTGGCCACCACGATCCGTGACACCGGATGCCGTCTGTTCAATCGTTTCCGGACGACCGTCGGTAGAGCCTTCCTGCGTACTGCGTCCGGTGACGTAAACAGTTGCTCCGGCTAGTCCGAGTTCGAAAGCGATGCCGCGACCGGCACCCCGTGAAGCACCTGTGACAACAGCAATTTTACTTTTTAATGAAGACATACACATTTCCCACCTCACTTTAAAAATAGGGCACGACAGAAAAAGGGACTTTCGATCAAGATCGGAAGTCCTTTTTGTCTCGCCTTAAAAGCCTTTAATCGTCATCCCGCCGTCCACGAATAACGTTTGTCCGGTGACATATGTTCCGGCATCTGACGCAAGGAAAACCGCTGGCCCGACGAGTTCCGTCAGTTCTCCGACCCGACCGAGTGGTGTGACGTCGACAATATCTTTCAGATAAGCGGGATCGGCAAGTAACGGCTCCGTCAATGGTGTCTTGAAATACCATGGACCAATCGCATTGACGCGGATATTTTTGGGTCCCCATTCAAGCGCTAACACTTTTGTCATCTGAATCAAGGCCGCTTTCGTCGTCGCATAGACGACACCGGTCCGTAAGGCGACGTGTCCTGCAACCGAAGCGATGCTGAGGATGCTGCCGCCGGTGTCCTGCATCCGGCGACCGATTTCCTGCGAGAACAGGAAGGCCGACTTTAAGTTCGTCTGTTGAATCGTTTCCCACTCGTCCTCGGTGACATCCAGTGCTTTCGAGCGAATGTTCATCCCAGCATTGTTGACAAGGACGTCAATCCGGTCGACGTATGTATAGGCACGATCGACCGTCGCCTGGACTTGCGTCCGGTCCGTCACGTCACACGTCAAGACGAACGCCCGTCGTCCAAGCTGTTCAATCTGTTTTGCGGTTTCCTGTAAATCGGATTCCGTCCGGGCGACAAGTAAGACATCAGCGCCGGCTTCCGCCATCCCGATCGCCAGGGCACGGCCGATTCCACGACCGGCACCGGTCACGAGAACGGTTTTTTGATCCAATCGAAACGAAGGTAAATACATATGATCACATCCTATTCTGACAATGTATTTTCACTGTACGCTGAAATTGACTGAAAAGAAAGAAAAATGCTGATGAACGAAGATGTATTATGTTATTATTTGGTAAAAAAAGAGGGGGAATATGCAACGGAAGCTCGGACTGATGATCATCTCCGTTTTAGTACTGGCTGCATCTCTCGTCGCTTTTGAACGGTATGTCTACACGACGTACATTTATAAACCGGCGGATTATGAATTCAACTACCAGATCGAACCGCGTAAAGGACTGAAGGCACCGACGATTAAAATTAAATATTTTCCGAGCGGTCCGATGATCAAAGGGACCTCCTTGTTCTTGCCCGATATACTGGTACCGGTCGGAGCACTGGTCGCAGCCGGATTATCCATTTTTGTTTTTCGCCGGCTATCCAGATACCGTGGGCGTAAACAGACGCTTGATCCAACAGATGAGGGCGATCCGCAAGTTCTGCGAGCGAAGCCGTCAATTTCCGACTGGCGTCCGCAACCACAACAAACGGACTCCGCGTCGGAAGTCCGTCAATTGATTGCAGCATTTGACCGGCAATTGCCTGACGTCTCAAAACGCCGGCCGGAAGAAACAGTCAAGGACTGGCTTGATCGGATAAAGTTGACGATTGATCCGATGCTTTATCATGTTGTCCGATACGGTGAAATCGACGAGCAGATACTCGACCGTGCCGATATCGACACACTTCGGATCAAACTGGATCAACGGTTACGCGGATGACCAATCAGACGGAGTAACGTCTGATGATGTTCGGTGTCCCTCGTTATGAGAGATAACTCACGGGTGACTTCAAAGCCGGTGATCGGCAACGTCCGGATTTCCGGTGGCAGACCATCCTGGAAAATCGCCGGTAAAATCGCAATCCCGAGTTTTGCCCGGATGAAACCGAGGACACTTGAACCGAACTCCATTTCCGAAGCGACAGTATAGGTCGCCCCGCGTTCTTCGAAAGCCGCTTTCAGAATATTCGTCGAGTCACAGTCAATTGGCAGCGACAGGAATGACGAAGCTTCGATTTGATCAAACCGGACATCAACACAGCCTTCAAATCGTTCGTCGGCTTCATGGAAGTAGAGTAAAAACGGTTCCGTATACAGGTGGGTCGACGGGTACGGATGCTCGATTTGCCGGTCGTCGAGCAAAACTGCATCGTACTGGTGCTGCTCAAGACCGGCCATCAATTCGATATACGTGTGGGCCGTCTTGATTTTGAGTTCCGATCCATCCACTGTTGGATTTTTGGCAAAGTGTTGCGGCAAATAAGACATGGCGACACTCGGCCACGAACCGAGGGTGAACGACGTCTGTCCCTGTAACTGATCAATTTTTCGTTGCATGTCGTCAAGTTGTTCGATGATCCGTTGCCCGTCCTGAAAGACGATTTCTCCTGCCGGCGTCAACGAGACACCGCTCGTCGTCCGCGTGAACAGGGGAGCGCCGACCGCCTGTTCGAGATTTTTGATTTGTTTACTGAGCGCCGGTTGCGTCATATGCAACAGTTCGCTTGCTTTCGTCAGACTGGACGTTTCCGCCGTGACATGAAAGGCCTCGAGCCATTCGGTTTTCATCAGACTTCACTCACTTCCTACGTTCTTGTGCTTTGACGATACTGTACGTTCGTTTGATCTGACAACTTTTCCGCTCAATTTAATATATTCCTTGTTTGGAATATTCCTTAAAGGGTATATATAAACAGAAGAGGTGGAAATCATGTCAGATGGGCTTGCACGTACGTTATTTGCTTTATCCGATACCAATCGATTGAAAATCGTCGAACTGCTGAAAACGGGTCCGTTGCCGGTCGGTGAAATTGCGGCGCAGTTACGTCTTAACCAACCGCAAACATCGAAACACCTGAAAGTTTTACTCGAAGCGGATCTCGTCCGCATCGAACCGGCCGCCAATCGCCGGATTTATCATTTGCGGACGGAGCCGTTTCAAGGCCTCACTGCGTGGAGCCAATCGTTTGAACAGCAGATGATCAGCCGGATGACACGACTCGAAACGTATTTGGAGCAGAAGCAGAATGCAGTCAATCCAAAGGAGTGAATGAAGATGCAAGAAAAACTAAAAACGAAAGTCGAAGGTTCCGTTTTACAAATGGAATGGACGTTTGATGCCCCGCGCGAAATGGTATTTGCCGCATTCACGGAAAAAGAGCATCTCGAAGCCTGGTGGGGACCGGAAGGCTGGCAAACGGAAATCACGACCTTTGATTTCGTCGAAGGCGGTATCTGGCACTATTGCATGCGATGCGAGGATCCAAATCAGGGCGAGTTTTTCGGGATGGAATCCTGGGGAAAAGCCAACTTCCGACAGATTGATGCTCCGCAAAGTTACGCTCATGCTGACTATTTTTCGGATGCTTCCGGAACCATTTCCGAAGAATTGCCGGGCAGTGAAAACGTGACGACGTTCGAAGCCGTCGGTGACCGGACCCGGGTAGTGTTCCGGTCGGACTTTAAGACCGAGGAAGCCGTAAAGCAGGTCCTTGAGATGGGCATGAAAGAAGGGTTTACGTCACAATTGCACCGTCTCGATCAATGGCTTCTTCAACGAACCGTATCCTAAAAGTTTCTGACAATCCGTCACGGACGGGTTGTTTTTTCGAATATTCGGTCATATCTGTCACTCTTTTGGAAAAAAGGTCTTCCATATTGGAAATTTAAAGGAAAATACTTCATCTTTGGCAGTATGAAGCCGTTATACAAGATGAGATGATTGAAAAAGGGGATCGATAGTGTGAAATGGTGGTCGAAACAACAAGAGATGACGTTTTCAGAACGGATGCAACAAGAACAGGAACATGTTCGCTTAGAAGCGGGGGCAGCATTTGCGCAACAACTCCAGCTGATTGATTTGACGGTCGAGGATTTACAGATCGTCCGTTTGATTCGTCACGATGTAGCGGAGTGGATGCCGCAGATGGTCGATGCGTTTTATGCGGAGTTGGTCCGGGTGCCGGAGCTGAAACAATTGATTGAACGGCATTCGACACTCGAACGGTTAAAAGGAACGCTTGCCAAGCATATCCTTCAGATGTTTGACGGACAGGTCACACCGGACTACATCAGCGTCCGAAAACGGATCGCCGACCGTCATGTCCGGATCGGCCTGCAAAATAAGTGGTACATCGCCGCTTTCCAAAAAGTGTTAAACGTCTTAAGCCGGCAAATCGAGGAGAGTACGTTACCCGAGTCGGAACAGGTCCGGATTGTCCGATCTGCCGGGAAACTGTTTAATCTCGAACAACAGATCGTCCTGACGATGTATGAGGAGATGGTCGAAGCCGAGCGGCAGACGGTCACGGATGCGAAACAGCGTGTCGGACAGACTGTTCAAAAGTCGACAGAGGAACTGGCCGCGATGAGTCAACAATCATCCGCCAGTTTTCAGGAAATGGAGCGGCATGCCCAACAGGTGTCCGTGACGACCGGGGCGATTGCAACACAATTGACCCAGGCCGCTAAAGAAGCGGCAGACGGTGTCGAATTGGTCGAGGCGGAAACGAAGCGGTTTGAACAAGTTGTAGAAGAGATGACGCTGACGACGGAACAGATGACACAGCTCGCCTTTTTGTCACGCGAAATCGAACGGATTGCCGGGATGGTGACGGCGATTTCCGATCAGACGAACCTGCTGAGTCTCAACGCTTCGATCGAGGCCGCACGAGCCGGTGAGATGGGACGCGGCTTTACCGTCGTCGCCCAGGAAATCCGAAAATTGGCGGAAGAAAGTAAACGGTCCGCGTCAGAAGCATCAAGCATCGCTCAGGAAATCACTTCGAAAATGGGACAAGTTTCGGAGCGGATGAGCGGGACCGAACAGTCGGTCGTGCAAACGACGGAAGAACTGACCCGTGTCGTTACCGCTTTTACGACGATTTCCCGTCAAACGGTTGATGTCTCGAAACAAATCATTACGCTGTCGCAGGATACGGAACAGGTCGCCGGAACGATTGAAGGAATGCGGCATATCGCGGAATCGATTGCAGAGACGGCAGACGATTTACAGACCGTCGCGACGACACTCTGAAAGGGGAATAGGGATGAGAAAACGAATCCATCTGTTGCTTGGAGTTGGAATTCTGATGCTGGCCGGTTGTGCAAGTAACGATTACCCGTCAGAGGAAGCCGTCAAAAACGGTGACATCGTCACGACACCGGAACGGCATAATCTCGACCGGTTCGAGACCTTTTTAACGCGAGTCGGGCAACAGAAACAGGATACGATCCGTATCACGGGGTATACGACGGAAGGCGATGCCATTCTTGAAGATGTGACGTATGACGGGGAACGGTTTATTTATTCGCTCGATTCGTCGCGTGATGAATATGGTGCGCAGACAGACGACCGAGACAAGGAAATCTGTCAAAACCTTGAGCAACAAACAACAGATGGAGGGAATACCTTCACCCTGACCGATTGCAAAGAAGGACAGAATCATGAGATTTTCAAATCAAATCCTGATGAACTTAAAAAATGAAAAAACAGTTGATCCTCGCGTGAATCGGAGGATCAACTGTTTTTTAGTCAAGTGTCTCTTCGAGAATCCGTAATGCTTCCCGCCAACTCGCGAACCGTTCGATCAACAAGGTCAAGGAAGGGGCTTGGTGCTTACGGGCAAACCGGACATACTCTTGGCTCGTTAAGTCAGGACCGATCTCTTCGTATGCTTGACGCAACGCGTTCAGGCAATCTGCGTCGGAATAAAAACCGTTTGACGACAACCGGAAATGTGCCAATGCCTGTTTCCATGTCCCGTAATGCCGGATGATGGTGTTCGCGCTCACCATCTGCGTATGTGTTTCCCGTAACTCCGAGTAGGAGCGGATGGTCACGCGCGAGCCACGCGTCTTGATATAAAAAGCGATGCTTTCGTCAACACTCCAGCGTTTTTGACTGGACGTATCGGGTTTTGCCCGGTTCAGCGTCAAATGGTCCTCGATTGACAATTCGAACGGTCTGACGATGCCCGCTTGTTCCAATAGTTTGGTCCAAGAGCCAAACCGTTGTTCAATTTCCTGTAAAGAGGGATAGGGCAGGTGCATGGCTAATTTTTGGTAATGTGCTGCTTTCATCGGTGTTGTATGTAACTGGTGAAGACCTTGAATCAAGCGGATGATTTTTTCGTCCGTCGTCAAGGTGGAAGTGGGTGTGTGCGTGGTTTCTTTCATCAAGAAGTCTCCCTTAGTGGATCGTTGGAACGTAACGGGATTAGTGTACCATCTACCTCGAAGAGATTTAACTAACAAAATCGTAAGGTTCGAAGGGACAGTCGGCTTGACCAAAAGGACCGCACATCAATCAACCTTCCGGAATGGCCGTATACCGGTAAGCGGTCGTTCCTTTGAAAACATACAGCACACCGGTCGCGTCTTCACTCCGGTATAACTTCGTTCCGGATTGCCAGTCTGTCGCCGATTGGTCCGTCAACGGTTGTTTGGCGGTAATTTGTTTCGTGACAGTCGAAAAGGAAATCACGTCCTCTTTTTTGATCGTCGTGTCTTTGCCGTCGAGCCGATACACCCGGTCGTCTGCCCGGATTAAATCAGCTGCCGGATCTTGACGGGCTTCGATCGCAATCGAATCTGTCGTCGAAGTCGTTGTGTCAGTCGTACATCCTGCTGTAAAGAATAGACTGCTCATGACGAACAGTGTGATTCGTTTTTTCATGGTCTGTCCTCGCTTTCCTGACTGTTTATTTATGTCGTAATTTACGATATAATCGGTTGTATCGATATAAAAGGGAGTGAACCAGATGTCAGCGATTCATGAAGACATTGCCCGCTTGTACTATCATCTGCACCCAACATGGACGGAAAATCTGTCGCATCAAAGTGTCCGGATTTTGCAAACGATTCAAATGACAGGCGCCATGACAGTGAAGGAGATTGCAGCCCGGTTTAATTTGTCTCCGAATACCGCGTCGGAGCATGTAAAGAAACTAGAAGGGCTTGGGTATGTCGTCAAACAACGGTCATCTGTCGATCAGCGTGTCGTTCAAGTCAGTTTGACGCGCGAAGGACGGACAGCCGTCAAAACGCATACCGAACTCGACGCAAAGCGTGTCGAGCATGTTTTAACCCAATTATCTCCTGCAGAACAACACATGATTCAAGCGGCATTTCAGCTGTTTCGGGAGGCGACCGATGACTGCTTTTCTGATTAAGATTCTGACCAGTGCCGTCGTCATTGGTTTTGTCACGGAATTGGCCCGACGTTCCCCGACGTACGGCGGGGTGATTGCGGCCCTGCCGCTCGTCAGTCTGATCAGTCTCATCTGGCTCGTCCGGCAAGGCCAATCAAAAATGGAAGTGACGGCGTTTGTCAAAAGTGTCCTGTACGGCTTACCGGCGACATTTCTTCTGTTGTTGGTATTGTATCTACTTTTGAGTCGAGGCGGATCACTTTTACTTAGCATGGTGTGCGCTGGAGCGTGTTGGTGGATGTTTTGGACCGTACAGCAACAACTCACTCAGCTGTGGAGTCGACTTTGATAACGAAGTAATTAACGTTTGCCGATCTATTTTCAAGTATAGATCAAGTCCTTTGAAGAACGATACGATTATGAAAATCTACATAATATCATTGAGGACATGAATGTGATTTTTTTCTCCGGACGAACGAGAAGCGACATCTTTTGAAAGATGGAGTAAACGAATTGTCAGTAATCCAGTCAACATGTGGAGAAATCATTCCTCTGTTATTAAATAAGTTCTTTTAATTAGAGTCATGAAAAATGATTTTATCAAAATTAGGCGATTCATCTCCCACTTTTAAACGAAGTGAAAGTGGGAGATGAATCGCCAGCCTGCTTTTCGGGTATATTCCCTTTGAAGGAGGTGAAAAATGGTGTTGAAGCACAAGGCCTAAAAATTCAGAATCTACCCCACAAAAGAGCAGGAAATCCTGATCGCGAAGACGATTGGATGTTCGCGTTTCGTCTTCAACCACTTCCTGGCGAAGTGGGATGAAATGTACAAGACCACTGGAAAAGGGCTGTCTTTCGGTTCTTGTTCTAAAGAAATTCCTTTGTTGAAGCAGGAGTTCGACTGGTTGAAGGAAGTGGATAGTACATCTGTTCAGATCAGCGTCAAACACCTTGCCGATGCGTTTGACCGCTTCTTCAAGAAGCAGAACGAACGCCCTCGTTTCAAGTCCAAGCGCCATCCCGTCCAGTCGTACAAGACCAACATCCAAGGTAAAAATCAGCTTCCTGAAGTCTCGATTGGATGCAACAAGCTCAAACTTCCGAAGCTGAAATGGGTTCGTTTCGCCCACTCGAAACAGGTCACAGGCCGTATCTTGAACGCCACGATCCGACGTAACGCTTCAGGAAAATACTTCGTTTCCCTGCTCGTCGAGCAGGAGATCAACGAACTGCCGAAGACCGGTTCATCCGTCGGCGTCGACGTAGGACTCAAGAACTTCGCCATCCTGTCGGACGGCAAGGTGTACAAGAACGACCGTTACTTCCGTTTGCTTGAGAAGAAACTGGTGCGCGAACAGCGCAAGCTCTCTCGCCGTCAGCTCATCGCTCTGAACAAGAAAGTCAAGCTTTCCGAGGCGAGGAACTATCAGAAGCAGAAGCGGAAGGTTGCCCGTATCCACGAGAAGATCGCCAACAAGCGCACCGACTTCCTGCACAAGGTATCGACCGAGATCGTCAAAAACCACGACGTCATCGGCATCGAGACCTTGCAGGTGAAGAACATGCAGAAGAATCGCAAGTTGAGCAAGGCCATCTCGGACGTCAGCTGGTCGGAGTTCTTCCGCATGCTGGAGTACAAGGCAGAATGGTACGGGAAGACTGTCGTCAAGGTCGGCAAGACCTTTGCTTCCAGTCAACTGTGCTCCAGTTGCGGCATCCATCACGACCGTGATGTGAACGCAGGACTGAATCTCAAACAAGAAGCAGAACGCATTTTAGCTTCTTCAACCGTCGGAACGACGGGGTTAGCCTGATCAGGTTTCGACCGTCAGGTCGGATAACTCAGGAATCCTCCACCTCTAAGTGAAGCGTAGGTGGAGGTAGTTCAAGAGGATTACTTACTTTTCTAACTCATGGAGTGAGGAATACAAAGTGTAAGCTCCCTTTAGGCTTTTTTTCTTAGAAGCATACATCGCAATATCTGCATGTTTCATCAATTTTCGAAATGAATTTGAATCCATTGGAAAGGACGATACACCAAGACTTGGAGGACAATGAATGGTATGCCCTTGAATGTTGTAAGGATCTTGAAGACAAGTTACTAACATGCTTGCCAACTCCTGCAAATTTGAATCAGATTCGATATTTTCCGCAATTAAAGTAAATTCATCTCCACCTTGTCTTGCGATCATCGTAAAAGATTCGGACATATTAAGCAGACGCTGAGCAACAGCTGTAAGAAGTTGATCACCTACGTCATGCCCTAAAGAATCGTTCACATGTTTAAATTGATTTAAATCCATGAAAAATAATGAAATGTTTTGATTCGCGTTGATATTGGTTTGAGTATTAATCAATTCATGTATTTTTTCCTCAAAAGCAATCCGGTTGTTAAGTCCGGTTAGGGCATCATGGTAGGCCAAATAGTTAACTTTCTGCTCGTTTTCCTTGTTGGTTGTAATGTCTTTCCCGATGCCAAAGATGCCGACCAGTTTGTCACGAACGATGATCGGAATGTTTGTGATATGCATGTATGCTTTATTTCCATTATGACCGTTAACGATTGTTTCATAACTCCGGGGATGGCCTATAAATACTTGTTTGAGCTCAAAAGTGACACGGTCACGATCAAGGGGATCGACGTATAATAAACTGTTTTTACCGAGTATTTTTTCATTTGTTACACCAAGCAGGGTGCTACAAGCTTTATTGGCACTTTCGAACCGACCAGTAAGATCAGTGGAATACACAGGATCCGGGTGATATTCAAATAACGATTTATAGCGTTCTTCACTCATTTCTAACTCCTGCGTCTTGCGGTAGTATTGTTTGACCAGACGCTGATTTTCCAAAATCATGAGTACTTGTCTGACAATCACTAAGACAATTGATAGACCCGATCCGATGGTGACTGAATCCATTCCGGTCGAGTGTAAGCCCATGAAAAGAAATAGAATCAGGACACCTCCATACGGGGTCAACAGCTGAAAAATATTCATTTGGGCAATTAGCACTTCGGACTCTACTGGCGTTTTGGAAGAGGAATGAAGTAATCCCGACAATCCGAGTATCATCATGACGACAATGAATAACGGATCAATGAAACTTCCGGAAAAATAGGCACCAATCGACAACAGATAGAGGTAAACGGAGTCGGCGATTGCCTGGACTAATAAAGCTGCAAATACAAGTAGTGTCGAAAGATTTTGGTGTTGTTTTGTCGCACTGAAAAAAAGAAAAGCGGTTGCTAAAAGCATTCCTAAATCGCCAATCGGATACGCCAACGAAACGACCAGCTCATTCATGCTGATATCGTGTGAATCCAAAATGGGCGCAATTAAAAAGTGCCAAGAAAATGTCGAGGCGACTACTAAAACAATTAAAACATCAAATAGGAAGGGTACGCGCTCTTGTTTTTTTGTTTGATGAAAGACTTTGTACAGCAGGGCACTTAAAATAAAAACAACCTGTAACAGATAAAAAACATCGGTCAGACCGGGAGAAGGTACTGCCCTTAAAAAGATACTCTCTGTAATGAACCAGATAATCTCTGCAATCAGGTAACAGCATGTTGCGATTGTCAGTAGCATCCAAAATGTTTTATCTGTATCTTTCGATTTTTTGACCGTGGACGAGAGCCAAACGAAGGCGATGAAGATTCCGAAAATGGAAAAAAGATTTCCACCGAATGCTTGAATATAGGTGTTATCATTCCAAGCTAAAATCCATATATAATAGAGGAAAAGATAAAAAAACGTAATGGATAAAGGCCATCGTAATGATTTAAGCATATATCATCTATACTCCTTTTTTTGTGATTTATTCATTATACATGCTCACCTCATGGTTCTAGCAGGTAATTATGGTTTAGGGGAATGAGAATTCGTTTACATAAAGAAAATTTTTAATCATGTCTCTTTCTGTGTCTTTTAAACAAGAAATAGACAAATCATTTTGGTCGTCTGTTTACAGTGCAACCTCAGTGATGACTGATTTGCGCTAAAACCATTGTCTGGGGAACGGGAAGCAATGCCATGAATGCTTGTGCTTCTACGGGCGGTGAAAAGAAGTACCCTTGTCCAATCGGACAGCCATATTGTTGCAATATTTTTTTTTGTTGTTCGGTTTCGATTCCTTCTGCGACAATCGATAATTGTAAATTCATACCTAGTTCAATAATGGTTTTGACGATTGGCGAAGAGGGATTCTCCTCTAGTCGATCGACAAAGGACTTATCAATTTTCAGCGTATCGATTGGCAGCTGCTCCAATACGTTGAGTGAAGAATATCCTGTACCGAAGTCATCAATAGACGTTTCGACACCCAATCGAGCAAGGTCTTGAAGGATGGAAATACTTTCCTCGATATCCTGAACAATACTTTCGGTGATTTCTAATTCCAGCCACTGAGCATCCAGGCCTGTTTCCTCTAAAATCGTTTCCACTTTCTTACTGAAAAGAGGATTCTGAAACTGAAGTGACGAGACATTTACTGATAGCAGAAGTGGCGTGAAGCCCGACGTTTGGAGTTTTTTATTATATGCACAGGCCGTACGTAACACCCATTCACCGATTTCATTGATCAATCCGGACTCTTCTGCGACTGGGATGAATTCAGCGGGTGAGATAAATCCGAAATCCGGATGTTTCCATCGTATCAATGCTTCCATACCCACAATGTTTTCGGTCGACAAATGAACTTTCGGTTGGTAATACACTTCAAATTGATTTGATTGTAGTGCATTTCGCAAATGGGTCTCCATTTCTAAATGCTGTGCCAGTCGTGAAGTGAACGAAGCATCGTAAAAAGTATACAGATGATGCGTTCTTTTTTGTGAATGGTACAAGGCTTCGCTTGCTAATCTTTGAAGCTCTTCTAAATCGTCACTGTGAACAGGAAATAAACTGATTCCAATTCGGGGGACCAGGCTGATCTCATGGTATTCAATTTTCATAGTGGTCCGTAAAAAAGCAATCATCTCGTTACATCGTTCATGAAGCGTTTCTACTTTTTCGTAAGGAAGTAGCACGGTGAATTCATTTTCGCTCGTCCGAAATACACGGACCCCTTGAGGAAGGATGACGGATAATCGACTATTCATGACTTGGATGATTTGATTTCCCACATGATAACCAAAGGCATCCATGAATTGTTTAAATCGATCCAAATGAACCACTACAACTGCAATCGATGCGTCGGGATATTGCCTAAGTTCAGGGGTCGACCGGATAAAATCCGCCTGGTTACCAATACCAGTTAAACGATCCCGATACGCGACATCCTCAAGTTCCGTCAACAGGCGCTTATTTTTTATTAAAACGAGCGTTTGTCGAATCAAGATGAGTGTAAAAATGGTAAACCATCCGATACTCAAAGCATTTAGGTGCCATTCATACGATTTAATCATTAAAAAAGATAAAAGAAGAATACTTGTATAAGGAAGTAAAAATTCTCGTTTGAAAAAAGGTCTTTTAACTTTTAAAGTATGTTGCGCTTGGGTGGGTGCATAGTGAAGGCCTGTAAATCCGATGAACAATAAAGCAAGTGTCCACATGAAATCCACCAGTTTACCGGCTTCATAGTTATTCTCGATGGTGAGTTGAGCAAAAATCACATCTCCGATCACCTGTAGAAATAATCCGATAACGAGAAAAATCAAAGTATGGTTTTTGCGATCAAATGGTATTAAATAACCGACAGTCACAATAAAAAATAAAATACCTAAATCGGCAAATTGAAACAATATAGTGATGGCGTTTAACCAAAAAGACTCTTTTTGCAGATGATAAAGCGGATGAAGTAAGTAGAAATAACTAATTGAACTCGCCGCCACCATATAGATGGCCATATTAAAGAAGTACGTCGTGTTTGCTAAAATGGTGCTATCCTTACGTAATTTAAAAATCAAAGCACTGAAATAAAGAAAGTAAGCACAAATCCAAAGTACTGACGAAAAAACGGGCGTTTGAACGGTGTGAGAACGTAACATAATCACTATCCAAATGAATGTCCCGAACGCTGAAAAAAACGTCCCTCCAGAGAGGAATAGCCAAAAGAATCGATCCTTTTTTGCTGTACGTCGAAATGTCTTAAACAGCCAATACGTACTTAACAATCCAACTGTTAATTGAACACTATTTAAATTTAATACGCGCTTCCAGGACGGTCCTTCAAATATCAATAAGTGAAATCCGAATGATAAAAAAACAAGAATGACACTAAAAAAAGATATGAATTTCAACTGTTTCAAATTAAACCCTCCTCTAAGCCGTTGATAAGATACCTGCAGTTCAATAGTATATCGGCTTTTTGAAGGATTATTTCGATATTGTAATTCAAAGAAATCTGAAAAATCGTTTTTATAGATATAAAAATGCGATATTAAAAATAAAAAAGACACTGATTACGAGGATCAGGTCTTTTTAATAGGTACTGCAGCAATTAAAAAATGAAAGGAGTCACTTAAATTAAACAGACGTGAGCTTGTTTCATACAGGAGATTGAAACAGGTAGACCAACCTGACCATTGTCTCTTCAAACGAGCGAACCGATCGGTAACCCAGCGTCCTGATTTTATCAGTTGCATACGTTGGGCGTTCCGCTGCGCGGTTCGGAACCTGATACGGTTTGCCGGAGGCTTCAATCATCCGCATCCGGAAGTCGGTTTCCGGAATGTTGGCATCGACGGCGTGGTAGACGTCCCCCGGCTGTCCGCGTGTGAGGACGAGGACAACCATCTCGGCAATATTCTCGGCATGGACCCAGTTGACAAGATCGTCCGGATGGACCCAAGTCACGGTATCCGCTTCCTGCATCCGTCTGACTTGCCGGTCCCCCCAGTGGGAATCGTGTTCGGCGCAAATGGCCCCGGGCCGTAATATCCGGACATCAAGTCCGCGCGTGGCGTACTCGTTTAGAATCTGTTCCGACCGGATTTTTGTTTGGATATAGGGTGCCGGATGATCGACTGCAAGCGGAGACGATTCCTTCATGTGACCATCTGCCGGTTCACCGTAGACGGATGTCGTTGAGATGTGGAGGACACGTGCTCCGGCATCTAACGCGGCCGTTGCTAAATGAATGACACCTTCAACATTCGACTGGTGGGCGAGATTTTCATCATCACCGAGATAGGCGGCGCAATGGACGACCCAGTCCATCTGATCCATCGCTTTTTCAAGTGACGTTTGATCGGTTAAATCACCAAGGACCGGCGTTATTCCGATTGACTCGAATTCAGTGAACCGCTCCGCATTTCGAATCAATCCCCGGACTTCGAGCGCTTCCGGTAATAATCGTTTTGCGACGCGCAGTCCAAGCGTCCCGGTAACCCCTGTGACGAGTATTCGTTTTCCTGACAGTTCCATCTGATTTACCTTCTTTCAGTTTTACTTGACCCGTTCAATCGTTGCGACGAGCGGTTTTTTGTCGTTTCGGTATTCAAAGCGGATGACGTCGCCTTTTTGTAAGGCGGATAATGGATTGACCTTACCGTCGACCGTCGTTTGGTTGTCAATCGTGACTTCTGTCAAGGCATATTGTTCTTCCGGATTTTGCTCGTCAGGACCGAGCGAAAACTGATTACCATGGATTTCTTCGATGACGTACTCTTCATTCGAGCAACCGGACATCATCAAAAAGGTCAAAAGACTCATCAGCAATAGAAAACTATTCCGACGCATATGTATACCATCCTTTCCTCAAGACGTGTATGAAGAATCGGTTATCCCCATTGTAGAGGCATTAAGCACAAGTAGAAAGAAAAATATGGATGATTTTAGTCAATTTGATTATTGAAGTGGTAGTATTAGGGAAAAAGAGGTGGCGTCAGAATGAATACGTTCTGGAAGAAGATACTGATTCTTTTCGGTGTCATGGTCGTGATGTCAGGTTTGGTTGTTTTCCGGTATGTCCAGTCGATGGAACCGGACGAACCGGAAGTCGACCGTGTGGTACGTGAGACAAAATCATACATCGCAAAGCACTTTAAACAGGCCGAAGTGAGTGGCGTCTTCTATGATGCTACAGGCAAATACTCCGAGTTTGATTATGCGTGCAATTAAATGAGCCAAAAACCGCTACCGAATTTTTCGTCTATGTCGATCAGCAGACGAATCAGGTCATGGATACCTACTTGTCTGAACAGTGGTCACAGGAATTGACGGAAAAGATCCGTCCGCTTGTCGAAAACATCTTCGGTCCAGGGACGGCGTACAAGGCCGTGTATTATCAAGATGACATCCAGCAGCTGAAGCTAAAGCCGACAGCAGCAACCGATTATCAGAAAGCAAAAATCCCGCCGTTCATCACGGTTACACTGCAACGGGACCGGGTGCCGATTGAAGAACAGAATCTGAAGCGACTGGCAGCGACCTTGAAGAAAAAGAAGCTGCTTCGCCACGGGAACCTGGCCACGGAATATATCAATGAAAAAGGTTTTCTGAGGGAAGATGAAGTCGGATTTAATACTTACTTTTAATAAAAGAGCGGACGACCTGGAGTGTCAGGTGGTCCGCTCTTGTTCAGATTCCAGTCACCAGACTTTGAAGATAATTAAGTCCTGAGAACAGAATCCAGACGGCAATCAGAATTTCAAGACTCATCAATGCTTGCGTCAGGCGGTACGAAGTTCGTTTGTTTTGCAAATAACAATCTGTCACGAAGAATAATAAAGCGGCAGCTGTGACGATGAGGAGAACAGAAGCATGGAGGATCAGGAAAAAAACGGATCCGAATAACAGATGCAACGCACCCGACACAAAAAAAACGGCTCGTTGATTTTTGGTCATACGCCGGCTGATGATCTCACTGAGTAGTGACGTGATGACACCGTACATCAGAATGACCGGAAAACTGAACATCAGGTAGAACGGAATGCTGATTAAAACGTATGATATGTACTGCCAAATCGAGGTGACGGGAGGACTTGTCGGATCCGGAACGAACAGACCGAATAAAATAGCGAAGATAGAGCCGGAGATCGAAGCGGCGATCACTTTCCGGTAAATCATACAATGTGCCTCCCTTCTTGCTCATGTACGTGTTTCGCTTCCCGTACCGGAAACAACAGGCCAATTCCAATGATTAAGGCACACCCGATGAAGATGGCCGGTAATCCGAGGGTCGCGACGAATGACATCGTTCCGAGAATGATTAAGTCGAACGCGGAATCGACGAGATTAAGCAGCGAGAGGGTCGTCGCCCGGCTGCCGGACGGGATGTGTTCGTTGATAATACCGGAATAGAGCGGTTGACGGATCGACCGAAGCATCCGCAGGACAAAAAAGAGCACTAAAGCAATCCATAAGCTGTCAAACAGAAAACTCGCCAGTGACACGGCAAGCAGTGTCACAATCCCGGACAGTTGCATCAATGTCGTCCGTTTAAACCGGAGCAACAGCCATGCGAGATGTCGGGTAATCAGCATGCTGAGTAGAGCGGCGCTTGCGTACAAAACACCGAGCCAGGCAACAGGAAGTCCGGCTCCCGTCACATACGGTTGCTCAAACTTTCCGAAAATGACGACAGATGGAATCAACACAATCGTGAAGTTGAGAAAAACTTTAATCAGATCCGGTGATCGGCGGATGATCTGCCAACCGTTTTTAACATGGGTATACGGGTTGTCCCGGAACTGATCAAACGATTTAGGATTGATCAGACTGAAAATCAACAAGAATTCGATGATTTTGAAGAGAATTCCGATGAGGATCAGAAATTGGAACTGACTTTCCGCTAAATCGCGGACGAGATAGGCGCCGATCAGGCTGGTAAAAATCGTGACGGAGAACATGACGGACGAGATTTTCGCCATGACCTGACTCATCGTCTTTTCCTGTCCGCTTTCCTTTAAGGATTCGTAAATCAAGGCATCGTCTGAACCGGAAAAGAAGGACGTTGATAATCCCCACAGCAGTCCCTGAATGGAAAACCACCAAAGGTCATCCGCAATCAGCAACAGACTGGTTGAGAAAATACTGATCAGGCTGCCGGTTAAAAACGATACTTTTGGTCCGAAGCGGTCGGCAAAGGTACCGGTTGGGATTTCTGATACTAATGTCGCGGCACAATACATGAAGAGGATGATCAAAATGTCAGATGCCGACAAGCCGCGCTGGAAATAAAACAAGGTGATGACCGGATCGAGGAGATTGATCGTGCCGAATAAAGTGATGAAATAAAACACACGGACATTATGGGTAGCTAAATTATGATGATTTCGTTTGATGAACATGCTGTTTCCTAACTTGACCTGTAGTGATGAATCGGTGATAAACTGTATCTTATATGATTGTAATGATAATATATGGAATTTGAAAGGAATAATTAGGGGGTTAGGAGGGGTGATATGAAAATTCAGTTGAACGCTTGTACGGCACTGGACGCAGAAGAGTTATATGCGTTTGAACTCGAGAACCGCCCGTATTTTGAACAGTCGATTCCGTCACGCGGAGATGACTATTACCTGCCTGAGATTTTTAAGCAACGGCATGCGTCGCTTTTGCTGGAACAGCAGGATGGGACTTCGTTCTTTTACCTGATCAAAGATGAAGGCGGAAAAATTCTCGGTCGCATCAATCTCGTCGATCGGGATATAACTACGAAACGGGCCGAACTCGGCTACCGGATCGGACAGAATCATACGGGTAAGGGGATTGCCAAAGAGGCCGTCCGGTTGTTGATTGGACAATGTCGGAAACTTGATATTAAGGAAATTCAAGCGAAAACGACGGACGGAAACATCGCTTCGCAAAAAATCATGACAAGTAACGGATTCCGACAGGAGAACACAGCAGTAGAAGTCGAACTGAACGGTCAACGGACGATGCTCATTCCGTTCAAACGGACGATACTCGACTGACGTCAAAAATGACTCCGGCAGTTCAACCGAGAGTCATTTTTTAGGATTATTATACGATTTTTTGAGAATCCTATGCGAAATCCAAAAATACAGAATCGCTGATGCACCGAAAAGCATCAGGAAAGGCAACAAAACAGGCAGATCACTGAATCGAACGGCACCGTCATGAAGCAGTAATAGAATGACCAAGGCTATCAGACTGCCGGATACACCATACAGTAAAGGGACCGTCTTTCGGCGCGTAGGAAAGATTGAAACGAATCGTTTCTTCAGCCAGTCGACTATGATTCCTGAAATTAAGATGATGGGAAACAAATAGATCGTATAGATAAGGAAAAAATCGAAAGCTGAGGAAAAGACATCTGCATCTGAATCTTCGAGAAAGTCATAAACACATAAAACCAACGTCAACAGACCGGAAGTGGCAATGGTCGTCAGAACGGCCGCGAAAAATTTGATCAACATAGACGAGACTCCTTTTTCATCCCATGATTTTTTGATAATAGATCAGCGTTGCGTTGTCGTTCAGCGGTTTCCGGACACCGGTTTCGACGTAACCCATCTTTTCGTATAACTGACACGTTCTCGTTTCTTCAAAGAGACTCGACAGTTCCCATGTCTCAGCCTGCGGATAACGGGCTTCTGCAAGCAGCATCGCTTGTTTGGCAAATCCGTTGCCTTGCGCATCCGGTGCTAGAAACAGCGGACTGATCCGGAAATGGACGTCTCCTTTCCAACGAATGCAGATCGCGCCGACGAGCTGGCCGTCCGCGACGATCTTTAAGAAACAGCTCGCTGGATGATGAATTCGCGTATAGATCCGGTCAATCGTTTCATTGGCCGGATTGGTATCATAATCTTGATACTTCTCAAGCAATGGACTGAAGGCTGCAACTTGCAACTTCCATAAAGCGTCGGCATCGTTATCGGTTGCCGGTTCCAAGTGAATCATCGTATCCATCCTTCCTGTTTGTCCAGGATGGAATTATTTTACCATGATTCCTTTTGTATGGAATTAATTTTCCTTTTTTGAATAATGGACTCTCCCTGCCTGAAAAAGACTATGGTATAGTAGATAAGTTAAAAAATACCATCTATTGGTTTAAGGGGGGGAATGAGCATGACACGCCAAAAAAACATCGTCTATAACGTCTTATTAAACGAGACACGGGATCAGGTCCTGATGGTCAAAAACATCGGACCGTCGTATTCGTACTACACGCTGCCTGGGGGAACGGTCGAAGCGGGGGAGACGTTACCGGAAGCAGCTGTCCGGGAAGCGAAGGAAGAGACCGGTTATGACGTTGCAGTCGGGGAACTGTTGCACGTCAGCGAAGCCTTTTTCCCGCAAGTCGATGAACATTGTCTGTTCTTCTTTTTCCAGTCCGAGATTCGCGGTGGCGAACTCGGCACGATGTTCCCGGATGAGATTGAAGAAATTTCGTGGGTCACAATTTCCGATGCTGTTCAGTTCATGAATCTGTCGAAAGAATACGAACAGATCCTTACGACGCAACAGACGATCCCGTATGTCTTCAACGGACAAATCACACACTGAGCGGAGGGATAGGCATGCAAATTGTCGAAACAACGGATCTCGATACACTCGCCCGGCTGAACCGCTACGTCCATGAGCCGCATGTCGTGCAACAGCCGGACTTCTTTAAACCGTATGACTTTACGACGGTCCGGGCGTTTTTTGCGAAAATCGTCGGAACCGGCACCCATCAGTTTTTGCTGGCGGAACTGGACGGGGAAGCGATCGGCTACGTCTGGATCGAATATCTCCGACGTCCGGAAAGTGCCTTTCAGTTTGCCCATTCGAAAGCCCGCGTCCATCATCTCTGTATCGTCGATGACAAACAGCAACAGGGATTCGGCCGTCAGTTGTTGCTGGAAGTCGAGCGCCGGGCACTCGAACAAGACATACATAAAATTGATCTCGACTACTGGATGAGCAACGACGGGGTCGATGTCTTCTACGAACGGCTTGGCTTTGAAAAGATGCGCCAAGTCGTCGCAAAATCGTTACATTAAGAAAGAGGGAAGTACGAATGGATTATACAGACTTGAATTTCATCTTTGGTTTGCTGCGCATAGCAGTCCTCGTCATGGCAATCCCGTCAATGGTGTACGCTTTGTACCTGTTGCGGAAGATCGCCAATAAATAAGCGGCACCTTGTTTCCTCGACGGAGACAAGGTGTTTTGTATTACATCGATTAAAAACAGGGTACTTAAATAATGAACGACGTCTCAGGAAAGCCTTGGAACTAGGAGGGATCAGATGTTATTTCTATTCATCGGTTATTACGATGCAGAAAAGATGAATCAGTCCTCGCAACAAGAGCTCGATGCCGTCATGGAACGGTGTAATCCACCGCTCGAAACCTTTTTTACGAAGCTCAACGTTTTGTATGAATGGCATCCGGGAGCCAAGACGAAACGGGCCCGGCTCCTCGACGGTCAGATTCAGCATCAGGACGGACCGGATCCGGACAAAACGGAACAGATCGGCAGTCTGATTGTATTTGAAGCGGATGATTTGGAACAGGCGGTCGACTTGGCGTTACTTCATCCGACGACCCAGTTACCGGAAGCACAGAAGTACGGCTGGCGGATGGAAGTGCGGCCGCTGATCGACCCAAAAGAAGCAAAATAGACGGTTTTTTGGACATACAGCGCATCGATGCGTTGTATGTTTTTGTGATTTTCGGGTATACCTGTTTCATAGCGGATTAATTGAAACCAGAAAGTCAGGTGAAGCAGACGTGTCGATCATTACCTTTGAGGACGTGCAGTACAAACACATACTCCGTGGCATCTCGGGTGCGTTTACTGAAGGAAAAATCACGACGCTCGTCGGACCAAGCGGTGCCGGCAAATCGACGTGCTTAAAACAAATCAACGGATTGATTTCCCCGGACAGCGGTCGGATTCGTTACCGCGGCGAGGACTTGGAACAGATGAACCTCGTCGAACTGCGGAAACAGATCGGGATGGCGTTTCAAAGTGCGCCGATGTTACCGGGGTCCGTCATGGATAATCTCAGTTTGCCGAAAACGATTTTTCACGAGACATTGGCACCGGACGAAGCGAAGCGGCTGCTGGAGCAAGTCGACCTCCATGTCGACTTGAAGCAGCCGGTCAAAGAATTGTCGGGCGGTGAACGGAGTCGGCTTGCGATTGCCCGGACGCTTGTCAATCGACCGGATATTTTGTTGCTTGATGAAATCACGGCCAGTCTTGATTTTCGGATGGTCAAGGAAATCGAACAGCTGATTCAGCGCCTGCAACGCGAGCTTCAGGTGACCGTCATTTGGATCACACATGATCTCGATCAGGCACGCCGGTTCAGTGAAGAGGTCTGGTTCTTAAAAGACGGTCAATTGCTTGAGCACGGGGACGTCTCGTTGCTTAAGCCGGATGGAACACGCCCTGACATCGAAGCGTTCTTGAAGGGGGAATCGTTATGAGTTACGTTCAACTGGCGACGTCGCTGATTTTCATCGCGATTCCGCTGATTCTTACCTTTACGCTGAAACTTGGTCTTGAAAAAGATATCTTGATCGCGACTGTTCGTTCGATCATTCAGTTGCTGATCATCGGGTATATCCTGACATTCGTTTTTGAGAGCGACAGTCCGATTTATATCCTGCTGATGATTCTGTTGATGGTTGGGGCGGCGACGCTCAACGTCATCCGTAAAGGTGACGGGATTCCGGGAATCCAGTGGATTGTTCTCGCGACGTTGGTCTCGGTCGAAGTCCTGACGATGGGGCTGATGCTCGGACTGAACATCATTCCGTTTGAAGCCCAGCAGGTCATTCCGATCAGCGGGATGGTCATCGGAAACTGTATGATCCTGTCACTGTTGTTCTTGAACAAGTTCAAGGATGAAGTCGAACGCAGCGACGAAGTGATCGAATTGATTTTATCACTCGGCGGCGATACGAAAACGGCGATCGATACGAGTCTCAAAAGCGCAATCCGGACGAGTATGATTCCGACGATTGAGGCACAAAAGACGATGGGTCTTGTGCAACTGCCAGGGATGATGAGCGGTCTGATCATCGGCGGGGCCGATCCGATGGAAGCCGTTCTGTACCAACTGCTGATCTTATTCCTGTTGCTGACGACGGCAGCGACGTCGGCTGTCCTCGTCGGTTACATGTCGTACCGGAAATTATTTAATCAGAAATCACAGTTCATCGGTCTGACGTACCGGAAGGACAAGGAGAACTGATCTGAATCCTGAAACAGCCCCTGAGACGTTCAGCGGCCTGTTTTTTTGGATTTGAAAATACCGGTTACCGAATTTTTCTGATTTGCGACACGGCACAAGCAGGAGAATTTAGTTGAAGAATTAAAACAGTAACGAACAAGCCGTGCACCCGATTCCCGAAAAGGGAGTGGATTCACGGATTTTTTTGAAGGATTCCTGTCCATCTCGGTCTTTATTCAAAAAGCAGGAAATCTTTAATGAACAGCGAATTCTGTCTAAAGAGAACAAAACGGAAACGGGGCGTTCGAAATGCGAAAGACGGTACTGGCACTACTCTTATTAGGAATGATCGGCGGCATCGGTTGGTTTTTTCTTGAGCAGGAACAGGATGAGACGTTTGAACAAATCGTACGCGCCCGGGTGACGAAACACGTCGCCGAGCAATATGGCAAGGAAACGATCATTGCGGTCCGGTCCGCTTATGACAAGACGGCTTCTTCAAAAGAGGCGAGGCATCAGGTCGCCGTTCAATTGAAAACCGATCCGCGTGGCGAGTATCAGGTCTTTCGACTGGCAAAACAACAGGTCGTCTTCATTGGGCGGACCCGCTCGTTACCGGAACGGGAATAAGCTGAACGCGTCAGTCTTCCTGCGTCCGTAAATGCAAGTAGGAAACAAGCGTCGGGACAGCGAACGCCAAAGCGACAGCCGTCGCGAGCAGGAGCGGTACGGAATCAAGCAATATGTACGAGACGAAGGCTGCTACAATCAGGCCGGTTCGAAGGACATTCAATCGAAATGGTGCAGTAGGAACATCCTGATCAGGTACGATGTACGACATCCGGTACTGAAAGTAGAAGTGGATCAACAGTCCAAGTTGGATGATCAGCAGGAAAGTCGAATCGGATTGTTCAAAAAAGATGGCGTAAATTGTCATCAGCATGACGAGCAGGTACAAGCCGGTCGTTAACAACAGACGGTTCTTCAAGAAAACATCCTCCTTTTTCTTATGTAAGCTATTACTTCATATACGTCCGTTTTACCCAAGTGTTCCCAGAATTCTTTACTTAAATAAGCAATCATCATGTCATGAAAGGGGAAATGAAGATGTTTTACGGATTATGGACAAAGTTCACGACGCAAGCAGATGAGGGACAACGGTTGGTGGACTTACTGTTAGAAGCTGCAACTTCATTACAAGATGTCTCGGATTGTAAGCAGTATATCGTCAGTGTGACAGAGCAACCCGATACAGTGATGGTGCGGGAAATTTGGACGGATCAAGCGGCCCATGCTGCGTCTTTGCAGTTACCGGCGACCCAGCGATTGATTGAACAGGCGCGGCCGATTCTGCTGCAGGTCGAACGGGTACTTGAAGATCAGCCGCGCGGGGGGAAAGGATTGGCATGATTTTTACGAAAAGAGAAGAAATCTAAAGGGAGAGCTCGAGGGCATGAACAAACAAGAACGGATTCAAACGATTAAAACCATTCACAAGCGGACGAAGCCTGTCCGGATTGCATGTGCCGGATTTTTTGGAATCGCATTATTTATAATCCTTTTTTTTGATCAATCTTTGTGGTCTGTTGTTTTGCTCATTTCTGCTTTGATTGCGGTTGGTATCTCATTAAGAAATGAATGTCTTGAAGTCCAAAGATTATCAAAATCGAAACAAGCCAAACGATTGATTCAACTTCGATATACGACTAATCTTGGAATGATGTTAATTTTGTCGTTCATTTTAATTGTTCTTAATTCCCGTATTCATTACATGATTGGTTTCATGATTTTTGCGATTGTGATCGAAACATACTTAGATCGTCGAATCAGTCAAGCCGATCCAGATCATCCGATGAGTAAAGAATATCGGTGATATACTCTCTATATTACGAAAAAAGCATCCGCGACATCCGGATGCTTTTTCTTATGTTCAACTGACGGTATAAGCAGGCAAATCGCTTTCCTGTCCGCCTCTGGCATATGATAGGAACGACTCGCACAAAAGGAGGGCTTCTTATTCTTGCCATTATCATCGGATTAATCATCGGGATACTCGTTCCCGTTCAAACGAGTGTCAATACACGCTTACGCGGTATTGTCGGCTCGCCATTCCTTGCATCTCTGCTGTCGTTCAGCCTCGGGACGGTTTTTTTGATCGTACTGACGCTGTTCGTTGAACAGAATTTCCGTCTGAATCCTGGTGTCTGGTCGGAACCCGGATGGATTTGGATCGGCGGCGTGCTCGGTGTCATTTTCTTGACTGGGAACATTCTGTTGTTTCCGCGAATCGGCGGTGTCCAGACCGTCATCATGCCGATTTTCGGTCAGGTCTTAATGGGCCTGTTGATTGACAACTTCGGTTGGTTTTCGACCGCCGTCACACCACTGTCGTCGACGCGACTACTTGGCGCCGGATTTGTGCTGCTCGGTGTCGTTGGTACCGTTGCGCTCGGTGACTGGCTAACGAAACGCCGGCATCCGGAACAAGCAAAGCCAGTCGATCCGACGATCTACGGTTGGCGCATCATGGGTGTCTTCATGGGAATGATGAGTGCCGCCCAAGCTGCGATTAACGGCCATCTTGGAGTCGTTCTTGAATCTGCTGTCAAAGCGGCGTTAATCTCCTTTATCGTCGGAACAGTGACCTTGTTGCTTGTAAACTTGATTGTCCGGACGAAGTGGCAGTTTGACCGGTCACTCCCGACACCGTGGTGGATTTGGATCGGCGGGTTGATCGGGGCTTTGTTCATCGCAGGCAATGCCGTCATCGTCCCGCTTGTCGGAGCGGGTGCCGCTGTCGTTATCGTGACGATTGGTCTGTTGACCGGCAGTCTGTTGATTGACCGCTTCGGATTGTTTGGCGCAACAAAAACGCCGGTCACCGGTGTTCAACTGGTCAGCCTCGGGCTGATGATTGTCGGCATCGTATTGATCCGCCTCTAACTAAAAATGCTCCCTTCCAATGACGGAAGAGAGCATTTTTTAGTCCAGTTCAATTTTGACGGTTGTTGGTTTCGGGAACGCTTCACTTGACGCATACATGACGAAAACAGACTGATCGTCGGGCACTACATAGACGAAATCGATCTGCGAACGAAACGGAGGATAATACTGGAATCCATTTTTCCATGCTTTTTCGTTTCGATTGACGTAATCGATTTGTTCATACTCGGTTCCGTCCGGTGCTTGCAGCGTGAACGTATTCGGACGGTAATTCACGGAACTTCCGTCGTAATCGTCAAACGTATCCTGAAAAATCAACGGTAATGTGACGAGTCGATAACCGCTCCGCGGTTGTAACTTCAACTCTTTCGGCGGATTCGGCAACATGGCGTCCACATGAAACACTGCTTTCTTCTGAAGCGGATCACCGGGATAGGTCTTGACGACACCTTTATTCATCATCTGTTTGACCGCTTGTTCTTCTTGATTCGTCAACGCCTTTGCTACCGGAGGCAATTCGATTTTGACGGTGACCGTTCTCGGGAACGCTTCGTCCGACGCATACAGGACCAATACTTTTTCATCTTCCGGTACTTGATAGACGAGATCCACATGTGATTTTTCAGGTGAAACATACTGATAACTAAACTTCCAGGCCTTTTCATTACGATTGACATAATCAACCGGCAAGTACTCTTTCCCGTCAGGAGCGGTCATCGCATAGGTGCTCGGTCGATAATTGGATACAGTACCTTTTGAGCGGGGATCCTGATTTTGTTGCATCATCGCCGGAACTGTCACAAAACGGTAGCCGGGTTTTTCTTTTAAATCCAGTTCTTTTGATGTCTCGATCAGCGGATCGACATAAAAGAACTGATTGCTGATCCGTTCTCCACCCGGAGTCGTCTGCACCATGCCTTTTTTCATCAGTTTCTTGATTTTTTTATCGGTTTCCGTTTGCGAAACGGCCGCTGTTTTCTTCGATTCATTTTGTTTTAAATCAGCGATTTTCGCACCTGTCGTTTGAACGGCAGGCGGTTTCGCCTTCGTCTGTTTTGGTGCTTGCTCGATATCTTCGTTTGAGGCAAACAGGAACAGGCTGGAGACGCCGGCGACTAGGACGACGCCAATGGATCCAAGCGCCAGTTTAAAGCGGCGTTCCGTCGCCTGGGTATTGACGGCGACACTGCCGATCGCCGCATTCGGCGTAATGCGGACGGCTCGTTGTGCCGGCAACAGGGCACCGAGGACACCGGTCACGACCGGGATAAACAGCATCACGCCGAGGAATAACAACTCGTTGACCGGGAACTGGTTGTAGACGTATCCGATCATGGCGAGCGCAATCAAGAGACCGATGACACCGGCGAATAGCCCGGTCAACATGCCTTCCGTCAGGACAAGCAGCCGGATCCAGCCGTCGCGCCAACCGGTTGCCTTCAAGACAGCAAGTTGCGGTTTCCGCTCATTGACGTTTTGCCACATGATTTCCGTTGTCGTCAGGATGGCGATTAAGAGGGCGACCGCCATCGCGACGTAATGCATCGTTCCGACTTCAAGCGCGACGTATTCCCCAAGCCAGGTCGCATACAAGACGCCTTTCAGTCGGAACGTCACAAAAAGGAAGAAGATAAACAGACTGGTCGGCAGGGCAATCGCGACGATCGACAGCAACGTCCGTTGCCAGTACGTCACGAGCTGATTGAGACTCATCCCGAGCAGGGACTGCGACCGGACGAACCGGCGGCCTTTCGAAACTTCACCGGACCGCATGCTTTCAAAAGGCTGGATGCGGCGGATCAAAGCCATCGGGACAAGCGTGCCGCCCCAGTAAATCAAGAGACCGGCGAGTCCGATCAACAGGATGCGGCCGAGGGCGATCGGATGATCCGTCGTCAGCCAGAACGAACCGAGAATCGTCCAGGAAATCAGAGCGACGAACGTTCCGAGCAACGTTGCCTCGAGGAACAGCAACTTTGACAATTGACGCGGACGCCAGCCGAGCGACAGTAAAATCGCAAACTCTTTTTTGCGAGCATACAGCAAGATGATGTTTGAACTAAAGACATACACGAGCGCGACCGCAATCACACTCGCGATGACACCGCTCATGCCGACTTTCGCTTCCTGGAAGATGGCCATCGAGGAACCAAGCTTGATCCACGGCTGTTGGACCCAACCTAAAGCGGATTCATTTTTTAAGCCGGGCAGATAGGTCAGGGCGAGTTGCGGCGAGGACCCGAGTGTCACATCGGTAATCAGTCCCGTCTTGTCTTCAATCTCTTGAGCGACAGCCTGCAATTTTTTTTCGCTCGACGCATTCATCGCTTCGACCCCTTTGACGTTGACCCGGATCGCCGAAATGGCTTTATCACCGCGGAGCTTGAACGCCGCATCGAGTGTCGTCAGCATCGATGGGGGTTTCGTCAGAAAGTCGTACGGGTCATTTGTCGGCTTGACGTCACGGACCGGATTAACGGGTCGTTCATTCTTGTCCATGACCCACTGGGCTTTCGCCGGGAAGTACGTTTCCATTGGAAGCTCGGTCAACGGATCCTTTGAAATCTTCAGTTTCTGTGGATCGAACACACCGATGAACTTTAACTTCATCTTCGGTACGGAGTTTAAATTGACGGACGTATCACCAAACGTTCGTGCTTTTCGATACATTGTTCGTTTTGCCAATTGAACGTCTTCCGGAACTTCCTGTGGTGTGACCTGATAGGCAAACGGCCACCGGGTAGCGAATGGACTTGCCAGCGCCTGGTATTCGATGGAGGAGGGCTTCAAGTACATCCAATCGAAGCTTCCGGCTGATTTAGACGGGACCGTCCCTTTTAAAATGTCGTTGACCAGTTCTTTAGAGGTTTCGTTTGTCGTAATCGTATAAACTTTCGCAGGTTGGACCGGAAGCGTCTTCAGATATGACTTCCCGCCTTTTTTCATAATATCTTGGACGGTCTCGGTCATCGAATCATTAACTAAGGGAACATCGACTTTTTCGTAACGATACTTGCGGTACGCATCGACATATTCGTGACTGTTTAAAATCAACGGGATATTCCACACATCGTTTCCGTTATCTGTCGCGATATCGTCTTTTGTGAAATAACGGCTGTTCGTTGCTTTTTTTGTCGCTTGATCGAGACCGACGAGCCGGGCTTCTGCTTCCGGGTCGATTCCGGCGAGCATCGTTGCACTGCCGAACTCCATCAGTGGTTGTTTTCCCAACTCTTGCGGGGAAAGATCACGGTTTAAGCCGTCACTTTCGGAAGGGGACCAACCGGCTCCTAAAAAGTAAGAGTTCGTCTGTTGTTCTTGCTGTAAACCGGTATCCTGAACATCTTGAATCGTGACTTTATAGATACCCGGCTCTTTGAAATCGTACGTACCAAGTTGGGCATCTGCATAATAATTTCCGATCATCGCGATCGGAGCTGCGACTTCAACAGCAGTGATTTGTTTGATGGTTTCATATTGTTTTCGCGTGATGCCGCCGTCGAGCCCGCTCATATAGTTCGGCTCAAGCAGCTTCAAGTCTTCCGTTACACTGCGGCTGTCCGGCGGTCGGACGACGATGTCGTAAGACGAGCCCCAGCGCTTTTGCAGTTCATCAACGACGGTGCCGTTGCTCGCCTGAGTCGTCCCAATCAGATAACTGAGTCCGGTACTGACGATCAGGACGCCGACGAGGAGCAGGATGAACCGCTCCTTGTTACGCCACCAGGAATTCCAGATGAATTTAAGCATCAGCCGTTCCTCCAATCATCCTTTGACTAGAAAAAAACGAAACAACAGGTTCAATAAATGATGGTTCATTCATTCGGATGACGATTGGATTTTTACGTACATCGCTCATCACAGTTCCTCCCTCAAAATTTGTATGTCATATTTTTCATTTGAAAATGATTATTTTACCATTATATACAATTAAAGAACCTTTTTGGTTCAGAATGGATATAATTATCTAAAAATTCCATCAATTTATTTTTACGAATCGTCCGGAATGACTGCTTAATCTGATTAAAGGACATCCGGTAAATGGAAGCGAATAGGATATAAGTAGCGGATTTCTAAAAGGAGGAATGGCGATAATCATGATTGGTATATTTGCCGTGATTGCTGTAGGAATGACGATTTTAGCGGCACGACGCGGTTACCGGGAACGGTCTTTGGACGATCGTGCGTATACGTCAAACGATCACGAACTGGATATCCATCATTGAAATGACCCGCCGTCCTGGTAAGGGGAGGAAATATCCATGAAAAATAAACAGGAGCGGACCCGGTTCATTCAGGAGGAAAAACGGCATCTGATAAAACAACGCATATTGAGTGCGCTATTGTACGGAACAAGTATTGTCCTGATTGTCGCCAATCGCGGGGCTTACTGGCCGTTCGCCGTTCTCATCGTTGCGCTGGTCCTGATTGCCCGTCTGCACTCAAAAGAAGTCAACCGGGATATGGCGCTGACACCGAACCCGGCAATGAAGCGGATCATCCAGATCCAGTACGTAATTGATTACTGTTTCATCGTATTGGTCGGTCTTTTTCTGCCGGTCGTATTAAATCTGAGTCTGCCGTTCTTCACCAGTATCGGCGTTTATCTGTTGCTCGCTATTGTGCTCTTACTGACGGATACGATCCTTGAACGCCGCGGAAAAGTACTCGATCCCGAGCATCCGACGAAAAAAGAGTTGCGGACCTATCCGAAGACGTGGAAGAAGCTGAAGACTTAAATGGGGGCATAGCAATGCAGGAAACAAACGAAATTCACCATGCATTACGCGAAAATGAAACACTGCGCGAACAGTTAATCCTCGTCGACCGGCTCGGACTGCCGGATGCCTGGATTTGCGCTGGTTACATCCGGTCGTTGATTTGGGGACTGGTCTTGACCGACGAGCAGGACATCGATGTCGTCTATTACGACGCGACCGATAGATCGGAAGAAACGGAAAAACAGTATGAGGAACAGTTGAAGTCATGGAAGTTGTTGCCGTGGTCCGTTAAAAATCAGGCGCGGATGCACCTGAAAAACGAGTTGCCGCCGTATCAATCGACCTGTGACGCGATCGCGCATTTTCCGGAGACGGTGACGGCGATTGCGGCGAAGTTAAAAGACGGACAGTTGCAGTTGTATCTGGCGTATGGCACATCCGATTTACAGACCCGGACGATTCGCCCGACCCCGCTGTTCTCAAAAGGGTTACCGCGTCATACGATTTTTCAAAAACGGGTCACCGATAAAGGATGGGACAAGCGGTCTGATTTACGGATCGTCGATCGGTTCTAAAAAGTCAGGACCAACTGTCAAAGGAGGATTCAGGTGAATTTTCGGAAGATGTTTATAGCCGGTTTCGGTGCCATACTGATTTTTTATCTGTTCCGCGAACCACCGGCGCCTGACTATAAATAGAGATTTAATGCATCCATCGAGACCGTGATCAAACTGGAAAACGAGGAATTCGTTCGGCAGAATCACGATCCGATTGTCCGAAAAGAAACAGGGATTGAAGTCAGTGATGACGGGGACTGGATTGAATTGTCCTATGATGCACCTGTGCAGGGAGGTAAGAAGCCCCTGCAAGAAAGTGTTTATCAACAGCAGGGTGACCGATACGTCCGGAAAGATCTGAAAACGGTATCGGATGATCTCGACAAGTCGGAAACGACGTATCTCGAGAACTTGGGAATCAAATGATAGGATATTCTGTTGTAACGGAAAAACGCTTATGCCTTAAACATACCAGGCATAAGCGTTTGTTTGATTATCCTTCAATCGTCCATGTATCCCGCAGCTCGATGATGGTTCCTTCCGGCGCTATCAGTTTACTGAGATGACCGTCGACGACAAAATAGATGTTGCCGCCGTGTTTCGGTAAAAACGGCATGCCGAGTTGTTCAAGCCGGGCGACTTCTGCCTGCAAATCGTCGACGTACAAAGCGAAATGGACGGGACCTGCCGCATGTTTCGTATAAGGCGTCAAGGTCTCGTCGACTTTGTTCGTCTGGAGTTCGATGTAAAAATCACCGAGCTTCAACCAACTGTTAAAAGCACGGGTGTGGAAATCAGGGGATTCTTGGACCAGTTCGAATCCCAGTTGCTCATAAAACGTTTTCGACGCGTTGTAGTCGGTCGTCTGGATACAGAGGTGATGGATTTGTTTCATCGTCAATCATCCTTTCAGGTGGAGCGGTTCGTATGTAGCCGCTAGCAATATCAGATCAAATTTCATCATAAACAAGCGTCCGTCTCCTGTCGAGGAAACGGACGCTTTACATTCCAGTCAACAGAATAACGTCAATCGGAGTAGAAATAACGATATCCTCATTGTAAAATAATAGAAATGGCATACTGGTGTTATGAACGGCATCAGACGCGGTTCGAACAAGTGAAGCGAATAAACCAGGGGGAATGTCCAGAATGAAAAAAGGTCTACTCACGACTGTAGCTGTAGTCTTAAGTTTTTTAACTTTCTACTATATAAACATGACAAAGCCTCCTGAAATGGTGCACCGTCAACTGAATGAGATTGCGGATTTTTCGAATCCACAACTTCTTGCAGGTGCCGCGGATAATGTATTCATAGGTGAAGTCATAACGGAAGTGAGCAGCAGACGTCCTGACGGATTTCCTGAAACACAGTATGCGGTTCAAGTGAAGAAAAACTTGAAGGGAACGTTAAACGGTGACATTACGGTCAATCAATTGGGCGGCTTCGAAAAAGATGCAGCCGGTCATCGTGTTCTGGTTCTATACAACGAAGATGCTCTGTTGAAAAAAGGTCAACCGTACATGTTCGCGACGCGGTACTTAAAGTCGGAAAAGTGGCATACTGCCTTTTCGACACACGGAACCGTCGAACTTAAAAGTGCGAACGAAACCAATCTCTCCGTGCAACAGATGACGCAGGCATTACAATCCCCAATCGTGCCGGAAGCGCTCAAAAATAAAACGAACGGCACGATGCAATATCCATCTGAATCCGTGAAAAAGTAGGTTCGTTCTAAAGTTACGATTCCATTGAAAACAAGCGTCCGTTTCCTTCATGGGAGACGGACGCTTGTTGATTACGTCAGATCGAATTTCTCCGTCTGATTCGTTAAGTAGGTCGATGTTTCATTTAACGTTTCAACGAGGACGTGCAGTCCGGTGATCGTCGCAATCATCTGCTCGGACGCCGCCGCAACTTCTTCGTTGCCTGCCGTATGTTCTTCGGCGACAGCGGCGATTTCCGTCAAGGCATTGCGAATCCGGGCTTCGGTTCGGGCGACGTCAAGCATTTGTTGCCGCATTCCGGCAGCAGACGCCGCGACTGTCCCGACTTGTTCCGCGATTTGGGTGAACGAGCCGTCCGTCGCTTGAATTTCCTGTTGACCGGAGACCGTCTCCTGTAACGCCTCGGCGAACCGGACTTCCATTTGCGTCGAATTCCCGGTGATGTGCTGAACAATTGAGGCGATCTGATCAACGCTACTTGCGACATGGGTCGACAGTTTCTTCACTTCGGTCGCGACGACGGCAAATCCTTTGCCTTGTTCACCGGCACGGGCTGCTTCGATGGCGGCATTGAGAGCCAGTAAGTTCGTTTGTGCCGCGATGTCCCGGATGATCGTCACGAGCGCTTGGATGTCGGTGGACTGTTGTTTCAGTTGGCGGACCTGCTCCGTTGCTTCGACGACGTGCGTATGAATCGTATTCATCCGGGTGACGGATTGTTTCATCTGCGATTGTCCGTCGTGGGTCACGAGCCGCATCGTCTCAACCGTCTGTTCGATTTCTTGACTGTCGTCGGCCGTCTTTTGAACGAGCGAGGAGAAGCCGGTCATTTCGTCCGTCAAGGCGAGAGTCGTATGCGTCTGGCTTTCCGTACCGGTCGCGATTTCCGACATCGTCTCGGCAATCTGCGTTGAACCATCGAGGACTTCCGTTGTCCCAGCATCAATCGCCTGACTCGTGTCCGTGACGAGAGCCGTCGTCCGTTTGATGTCGACGATCATCAGGCGGAGTGTTTCGTTCATCTGTTGAATCGAGCGGGCGAGCGTATAGATTTCATCTTTTGCCGGAATCTTCAGTTGTTGCATCGTCTGATCGGCTTGCGAAAGTTTTCCGTCGGCAATCATCCGGGCGACGGATTGCAGGGTCTCAAGTGGCTTTAGTTTCCGGCCGAGTATGTAGTAGAGGAGACCGAGTGTCAAGGCAAGTAAACCAAGCAATAGTCCGATAAATAACGGCAAAGTTTGTTTAAGCATAGCCGTCGTCAAGTTCTCGACGTTCTTCGCTGCAATGTCGACACCCAAAATCCCGATGATGTCGCCGGTCGAACTTTTTAATGGAACATAGACGCTGATATATTTACCGTACTTTGGATCATCGATGACATCTGTCGCGTGCGTTTTACCTTGTAAGACGTCTTTCATATCGGACGCGACAGCACCAGTCGCCGGATCATTGATCTTCGCGGCATCTGCGACCGGGAGACCATCGACCAACAGCTTGACTTGATTCTGTTCGACCGTCGCCGTATAGGCATACAGCAATCCGTTTTGCTTTCGCAGCTGATCGAGCGATTCACGTAATTGATCGTAGTTCGTATCATTCGTCGGATTCGTTAAGAATGTTTGATAGGCGGCGCTATCGACAGTTTTTGCGATCCGTAAGGCGTCCTGTTCCGCCGTTTTCTTGAGCGTCGACAGGGCGGTTTGTTTCGTGTTGAGATAAAGGGACACACTGCTGAAAACAAAGAAAAGAATGAGAATCAAGCTGATGATGAGTAATAACCGTGTTCTGATGGAATGCGTCCGTGTCGTGTCCATATAAACCTCCTGATGATATTCTGCGTGTTGCTTATCTATGTTATCGGTTAGATTTTGAATAAATTATAGAGAGCGTACCTAAAAAAGGGATCAGAATAAATATCAACTCAAAAAAAATCCATGAAATGTTTACAGTTAAATAGTTTAGTGTTAAATTATTCAACGTAATAAGGAATGGACAGAAAATTATTCATGAGTCAAATGACCAGGAAAGGATGTATAAACAATGGAACAGGATCAACTCTTTAAAATGATTCATACAGTGGAAGCCGTGACAAATGAAGCAATCATCGATTGGAATGCTCGTTTTCCCTACAATGTCGGAATTTCGCCGATTCTGACGTTAGGTGAGCTGAAACGGAAAGGTCCTCAAAACCAAATGAAATTAGCAGAAACACTCGGTTTTACAGGAGGAGCGATGACGAACATCGCCAAAAAACTGATCCACCTCGAACTGGTCGATCGGGTCTATAACGAACAGGACCGCCGTCAAGTTTTGCTCCAAATCACGGAGCAGGGAGAGCAGGTCTTACGTGAAGCCCAGGCAATCGGAAAACAACAGTATCTCGAACTGTATGACGTATTGGATGAAGAAGAGATTCGGCTTTATTTAGCCATTAACGAAAAACTGTTGGCCCATATCCGGGCGAAACGGGAGAATGGAGTGAAACGATGAATCGAGTAGCGGGGAAAGTGGCGTTAGTGACAGGTGGTGCGTCAGGGATCGGCTTATCGGCCGCGACTTTGCTCGCCGAAGCAGGAGCCGCCGTCGTCGTGGCAGATTATAACGTCGATGGTGCGGAAGAAGCGGCAGCTAAGTTACGGAAACAAGGACACCAAGCTTGTGCCGTCTTCCTGGACGCGTCTGAAGCCGCATCGATTCAACATGCCATCGATGTTACCGTCGAGACGTATGGTGGCCTCAACGTATTATTCAATAACGTCGGCCTGACGAACCTTCAGAAGGACTTAGATGTCGTCGCGATGGACTTGGCGGAATGGGACCGTTTGATGACTGTCAATGTCAAAAGTGTCTTGCTTGGTGCAAGGTATGCCATACCGCATATGAAACAAGCAGGTGGCGGATCAATCATCAATACAGCATCGATGTCGGCCTTTGCAGGTGACAGCATCCGTTCGCCCTATGGGACGTCAAAAGCTGCCGTCGTCCAGTTGACGAAGTATATCGCGACGCAGTATGGGAAAGATTTGATTCGCTGTAATGCGATTGCTCCCGGTCTGATTTTGACACCGGCGGCAAAAGCCAACATGATTCCAAGTCTGCTTGCGACCTTCGAAAAATACAATGCCCTTCCGTATCACGGCGAAGCCGATGACATCGGACATGCCGTCGTTTATCTCGCGTCGGACGAATCAAAATTCATGACCGGACAAACCCTTCAGATTGAAGGCGGGCATTATATCGGCAATCCGACCAGTCCCGATTTTTTAGCAATGCAGCAGTAATTCAGAAATGGAGTGAAAGAGGATGAATCGATTAGCAGAAAAAATCATATTAGTGACCGGTGCCGGGAGTGGCATGGGAGAAGCAACGGCATTGATGGCGGCGCGTGAAGGCGCCATCGTCGTCGCGACCGACATCAATGAAGAGGCCGTCCGTGCTGTCGTCAAACAGATCCTGCTTGAAGGCGGTCAAGCGTATGCCTTACACCACGACGTTTCTTCCCGCGAAAGTTGGCAAGACGTCACGGACATGATCAAGCGGGAGTTTAATCGACTGGATGTTCTGGTCAACAATGCCGGCGTTGCACTAAGTACGCCGTTTTTAGAGCAGGATGAAACCGATTGGTCCCGGATTTTTAACATCAACGTCAACAGTGTTCTGCTCGGGATGCAACAGGCGATTCACTTGATGCAGGAAACGGGTGGATCGATTGTCAACATCGCTTCGATTTCTGCCATCAGCGGAATGGCGGGAGCCGGCGGCTATACGGCATCAAAAGGCGCAATCGATGCGGTGACACGGGCGGCGGCTGTCGATTACGGCAAGCACAACATTCGGGTCAATGCCGTCTATCCGGGTTACATTGAGACGAAGATGAGTGCCCCGTCGATGACCGCCTATAAAGACTATTTTGAACAGGTGATTCCGCTTGGTCATGTTGGTCAGGCGGAAGAAGTCGCGCACGCTGTTCTTTTCCTCGCAACAGATGAAGCAAGCCATATCTCCGGCGTCGGTCTTCCGGTAGACGGTGGCGTCACAGCCAGATAATTGGAACGACATGAAGGCACTGTCCATCCGGCAGTGTCTTTCTATATGGAAAAACAGTTCAATTGGTTAAATAAATCCGTTTTAAAAGAATTTTTTTACAAAAAAAGCGGTACAATGGAAGGGGAAAACGACAAATGAAATGAGTGAATAAAATGCTTCAATCATGGAAAAAACGAATGCTGTACGGATCGGCGGGCCTTGTCGTTCTTGTCAGTGCAGGTGCTTTATATCTCGGATTGCGTCCGGAGGAACCAAAAGCCGTTTCCTATCCGGTCATTTCGAAGGATCTCACGACGATGACGTTTAAGCCGAAAGACGGTCAGGTCATCCTGCTGTATGGGAGCGATATTAACCGTCATAAAGAAACACAGGATGATCCGCAAGCACCAGGATTGATGACGACACTGTCGAAAACGGGTAAAGAGCTGAAAACGGAAGCGATTACTGATCCGGATTTCTATTTGATGATGCTGTCACAAAAAGGAACGGACCCGCGGCACATTTATGCGCATCATCCGGAAGGCATCGAAGCCGATCACTTTTTTACGTACGATTTAAAACGGGGCACGTTTACAAAACATCAGGTGCCGAATACAGCGATCACATCCGTTGCCCATTACGGGAAAGATGTCTGGCTGGAATCGAATGCCTCGAAGCCGGAGGGAAAAATTCAGTTAATCAACGTTCGGACAGACAAACGTTATCCGATTGAAGACCGGCTGATGCCGGTCTTTGATTCACCGATCCTTGAACTGGACCAGACGATTGCTTACGCCAACAATGGTACCGAGAATGACAAAGAAGGCCCAGCCGGGATGGTCCTGCTCGACCAGGAGACCGGGAAATCACGTGTCATTCGAAAAGCGGTCGAACCGTATGCCTATACTGCTTTGTACGGCGAAAAAGACACAGCGTATTTCGCAACGACCGACGGCGTGATGATTCATCTTAAGACGGATGGAACGATGCAGCAAAAGTCGTTTCCGATTTTAGATGGTGCTAGTTACTCGTCGACTGCACCGATGCGGATGATCAACAAACAGACGGGCTATCAAATCATTCGTACTGGTGAAAATGATACCGATCAACAACTCGTCAAGTGGACTTTGGGACAAGCGTTCCAGGTTGAACCGGTTCAACCGGATTTTTGGAAGGAGGGCAACTACTACCGCTATTTGTACCGGAATCCGTATAAGAAGACGTCGTATTTCACTGAAAGTAAAACGTCATTTTCCGGAAAAGGCCGATTGATTGTCACAGACGATGACTTGAAGACGTTACGGACGATACCGGTCAGTGGAGCAAATGGCGTGGACTTTGTGATGGATTAACAGTAAAGGGAGGAAATGAAATGGCTTTTGAAGAGGTGTATTTGACAGCAACTCAAGCACGGTTCCGGGCAGTCCGTGAACCGGCGGAGCAGGCACTCGGTTGGCTGAACGAGGAACAGTTCCATCAGACGCTGGCACCGGACACAAACAGCGTTGCGTTGTTGATCCAGCATATGACGAACAATATGACGTCACGCTGGACAGATTTTTTAACGACAGACGGGGAAAAGCCGGATCGTAACCGGGACGCCGAGTTTGTCGACCAGGGACATGACAAAGAGACCTTGCTGACACTGTGGAACGACGGCTGGCAACTCGTCGAATCAACGCTTGCTTCCTTGACACCGGACGATCTGGAACGGACCGTTTTGATCCGCGGTGAACCGCATCTCGTCGTCGACGCGATTGAACGGCAGCTCGCGCATTATGCCTATCACACCGGACAGCTGATCTTTTTGATGAAAGTGTTACTCGGACCTGAATTCAAACCGTTAACGATTCCCTTGCCGCATCAGCGGCACTGAACGAAACAGACCTGCCTCTTTTTATGAAGAGACAGGTCTGTTTTCATAGTGTGTCGTCGACTTTCTTCACCGATAACGTTATCGTGAACGCACTTTCACCTTTGTTCAATCGAATGTCTTTTGGAGAATGGATGGTATCCATTGATTTTTCTTTCATGGTCTCTTGAACGGTCGATTTTTCAAACATCAACAGTTCATATGCAGACGGACGAAATGACTTGTCACGGAATTCGACGTCGCTTATCATGACTCCTTTAAAAGTATTCGATTCTTCGGACCAGTCATGCATCGTACCATCCAACTCATAGGTGTAGGACCGATAGCCTTTTGTGCTGTCGAACTGTTGACTGAGTTTCAGTTCTTTCCGTCATATGTCCCGGGGTGGATGGTCTCGGAAAACCAGATTTTCTGCTTGCCGGATGCGAGATATTCAGTTCCGGTCAGATAAAGGGGTTTGTCGGTTTGACCGGTCATGGCATAGATCACTTCGTTTTTAAGTGAATTCGATGGTTTCTTGGACTCATCCAATTTGAGTGTCAACGGCAGTTCCGTTGGTTTGACGACTTTTTTCGGCACGGCTTCTTCAGTACTGCAACCGGCAAGTAAAAGTGCCGATAGTGAACAGACAAGCATTGGTTTCAACATCCACGTCACGCCCTTTTTATGTAAGTACATTAAGTGTAAAGGGAATGGATGATATTTACAATCGGATTAGGCATCGCAGGAAGGATGGGTTACATGAAAAAACGCTTTATTCTCTTACTGTCGCTCGGACTGTTTGGCTGTTCGGCGACTTGGAATCAAGAACCGGCGGAGTCGTCAGCTGCCAAAAAATTTCTGTATGTCGCTCCGAACGGCAAGGATACGAATTCCGGTTCGCTTAAGCAACCGCTGAAAACGCTGAAACGGGCCAGTCAGCTGGCGAAAGCCGGAACAACGGTCTATCTGCGTAAAGGAACATATCCGGAAGCGTTAACCGTCAAGTACAGCGGGACGAAACAAGCACCGGTCGTCTTCCGGAACTATCAAAAAGAGAAAGTGGTGTTAAGTGGGAAGACGCTGAAGCAGAAAGACGGGGACACAGCACTCGTCCGTATCGAAAATCGACAGTACGTGACGATTCAAGGACTGGTGGTCGCAGACATCGAAACAACACGAACCAATGAGACTCCGATCGGGATGTTTGTCACCGGCACGGGGCGGAACATTCAATTGATCGACAATCAGGTCCGGCGAATTCAAACGAACGCGAAAGACGGCAATGTCCACGGGATTGCAATCTATGGAACCGGTCGTTTGAAGCAGATCACTGTCCGGGGTAACCGGGTCGAAGATAACCGGCTTGGGGCCAGCGAAGCCCTGGTTCTGAACGGTAACATCAACGGTTTTTCCGTCACGGACAACACTGTCCGACGCAACGATAACATCGGCATCGACTTAATTGGATATGAAGGGGTCGCAACGAATCCGGCGGAGGACTATGCACGGAACGGAACGATTTCCGGGAATCATGTCTCCGACAGTTCAAGTTACGGCAATCCGGTCTACGGCAAGGAGTACAATGCAGCCGGCATTTATGTCGACGGCGGCAAACAGCTGACAATCGAAAATAATACCGTCGAGCGGAATGATATCGGCATCGAGGTGACGAGTGAGCATGCGGGGAAGTATGCAGAAGACATCACGGTCCAGGGCAATCTGATCCAACAAAACCGGTTTACCGGTGTTTCAATCGGCGGATACGATAAAAAGCGTGGTGGAACGAAGCAGGTTCGGATTACACGTAATCAAGTCATCGGCAATGATACAAAAGGGCTCGAAGGGGGACAACTGCTGGTCCAGCATGATGTCCGCGATAACCGGGTTGACCATAATACGTTTACGACGGGTCCGGATAATCTGTTTGTCGCCCACTTTTTCAACACAAGCTCCGGTAATCAGTTTGAACAGAACACCTATCGCTTGGCTAAAGGAACAGCGAAGCGGTGGATTTGGCAGGATCAAGAATACCGTACTCAGTCTGCTTTTGAGCGGGCAGTCATGCGTTGATTGAAAAACAGACGTCATTCTCCTCCTTGAGGGAAAGTGATGTCTGTTTGATTAATCTGTTTACATTTGTTTCACGCATTGTAGCCGACGAATAGTGTGAAAAGCATCAAACCGGCTGACCCGACGATGCAGGTCAGGCAGACGACAGTCGTAAAAATACGCAGCGGCAGCAGCAAGCTGACCGGTCTTTTCCAAACGACATATACGACGACGGCACTCGCCATCATCAGTAAAGCTAAAATCGAGAACGGTAACGCCCGTTCCTGAATCAAATACCACATGTCCAACTGCTCACGTCCTTTCTGTTTGATTCCGAATCAAAGGGGTTGTCCCCTGCAAAAGTGGACCCTGTTGCGTTATACTAATTATTGTAACATATGGATGAATAACCCAACATGAAATCAGAGAAAAAAGGGGAGACGATTGGCCCAACCATTACGCAGATCAGCATCAGATCGATCAATCCAGGGTGTGTGTGGCGGACTCGCGGAACACTTCGGGATCTCGTCACTGGCCGTCCGCCTGATTTTAATTGTCATTCCGCTTCCGATTAACTTAATCATCTACATGATTCTCGCTAACGCAATGGCCGATGCGCCAAGAACATTGTAAAAACGTATACACAAAGGAGGACAGGGGCATGACAAATGGAAAGATTGCACTTCGTGTGTTGGGCGTTTTGATCGGCGCGATCGTCGGTTTACTGATTGTTTACGAAGCGAAGGGTACCTTTGACGTCAGTGTCCTGCTCGGATTCGTAGCCGGGGCTCTGATTTTTGCCCTGATCAACATCATTTGGGTACGCGTCAGAAAATCTTAAACAGCAGGGGGAAATGGAATGACTTACTTAATTTGTACGACGTGCGGGGTCCAGATGGATGAGAACGCAACACAGGACGACATCTGTCCGATTTGCACGGATGAACGGCAGTATGTGAATCCAAACGGTCAATCGTGGACGACACTTCCGGACATGATTTCGTCCGGGACGTATCAGACGAAGGTGACAGAAGAACAACCGGGTCTCATGAGTCTCGTCACGACGCCGAAGTTCGGGATCGGACAGACAGCTTATCTTGTCACGGGAACGAAACGGATTCTGTGGGACTGCATCACCTATCTCGATCAGACCGTCATCGAGGAAGTGGGTCAGCTCGACGCGATGGCGTTATCGCATCCACACTATTACGCGACCCAGGTCGAATGGGCGGAAACATTTGAAATTCCGTTGTACATTCATGAAGCAGATAAGCAATGGGTGACTCGGCCGAGTGGGCAGATTGTCTTTTGGTCCGGTGACCGTTTGGAATTAGCTGACGATGTAGTGTTACACCGTATCGGCGGTCATTTTGACGGAGCGACCGTGCTCGAATGGGCGGCAGGGGACGAAGGGCGTGGGATTTTACTGACCGGAGACATCATTCGTGTCGTCGCCGACCGGGCGTGGGTCAGCTTCATGTACAGTTATCCGAACCTGATTCCGTTACCTGCGGCGACCGTCGCTGAAATGGCGTCTGCCCTAAAAGACGTCCGCTTTAATCAAATCTATGATGCTTTCCATAAAATCGTCGTGACGGATGCCAAAGCAGCTGTCGCCCGTTCCGCCAGCCGCTATATCGAGGCGTTGAACGGACACGTCAAGGAACGTGAACGGCGATGATTCTTGGCCTCTATGAAGCACATCTGCCCGTCCGCAATTTAAAGCGGTCAATCGATTTTTATGCGGGACTCGGGTTGAAGCTTGATCACATCGTGGATGAAAAAATCGCCTTTCTCTGGATTGCCGAAGAGCAAAGCTGGCTCGGGCTCTGGCAAGCGGACCAAGTCGAGTTGCCGTACCATCCGTCAATCCGCCATATCGCGTTTCACGTGTCGCTCGCCGGTTTACGTGAATCGGTCGCTTGGCTGACGGAACGCGGGTTTACGCCGCGTAAAGCGTTTGGTTTTGAAGGAACGGAACCGTTCGTCATGCCGATCGCCCAGCATGCCCATGCGAAGATTCATTTTAATGATCCTGACGGCAACAGTCTCGAGTTCATCACAATGCTTGACAATCCGCTCGGTGCGCAGGACTACATGAACTTAAGCGAATGGGAGACTCTTTTAAATGAGCATGGGTTCACCTTAGAATAAGCAAGTCCTCCTCGATTCATCGTGAATCAGAGGAGGACTTTTTTGATAGTACATCTTATTCAGCTCTCATCATCCGATGAATATACATTTGGAACTATGCTGTAAAGATGGGGATTAATATTCCTGAAAAAGACCTGTTTTGAGCGATGGGTCAATGTTTTGAGACGTATGAGCAGAATGATGTGCACATAAATCATGGCTTGTTATGATAACAGCAGACGAAGAAACGTTCTGCTAAAAAATATCTTTTCTGCTCAATTTTTAAAAATCAAAGTATTATACGACCCGAAGGAGATTACCTACGTGACGACACCGCTACCTACCAATCAGACACTTGCCTCTACACATGTCCTTGAAGCCTTAAATACAAATGTCGCAATGATCCGTTTTGATACGCAACGCCGGGTTGTTGATGTCAACGACTTGTTTGCGAAGACGATGAAGTACAAACGCGATGAGATGATTGGCATGCATCATCATCTCTTCTGTACGACAGAGTTTGCGAACAGTGACAGCTATCAAAAATTATGGAACAAATTGTTGAGTGGTTTCAGCTCAGCCGATAAAATCGAACGAATTGATGCGCGCGGCGACTCGATATGGCTCGAAGCAACTTATATGCCGATTTACGAAGCAAATCAAGTCGTCGGTGTCGTCAAAATCGCTTCTGATATCACGGACCGGCAAGAAACAATCCAAGAGTATGCGACGTCCTTTGCCGGCATCGCAACCCATTTGGATGACCGATCCACGCAAGGCAAACAGGAGAGCCGTCAACTCAAACAAACGATTGAGAAGATGGCGGACGACGCCAAAGAAAATTTACGGACACTCGCGAATCTGCAGGAACAGTCTTCCAAGATCGCAAAAATCACCGAAACGATCAAAGAGGTTGCGGCGCAGACGAACTTACTGTCGCTGAATGCCTCGATTGAAGCAGCACGCGCCGGTGAGCACGGAAGCGGCTTTAACGTCGTCGCGACGGAAGTCCGCAATCTCTCGAAGCTTGTTGAACTGGCTGTCATCAATGTCCGCAACACGACGGAACAGATGAACAAGGAACTGGAACGGATTCAACAGGGGATCTCGCGGGCAAACGCCGATGCCTCGTCTAGTGTCTCCGTTATGGAAGAGACGTTACAACGGTTCGAGACCGTTAGCGAGTCGGCGCATGAACTAAATGAAACGGCAAAGAAATTTACGACAGTTATTTAAACGGACACGCCATACGCTAAGCCCGGACATGGCTGAAGACAAAGTGGTTTTCTCTTTTTCGAGAAGGACCGCTTTTTTGTCGTTTTGAGCCGTTTTCCTGAGACATACTTTGATCCGTCAAGTTGTTTTAAAGGAAGACTCTTATATGTCCTGAGACAATCGAATCATATCGGTGCACCGGATACCGTTTTCAATAATGTCCCCTTCGTAGTGCCGCAAGAAGAAGTTCAGGTCGACTCCAACAATCCGAAATCCACATTTTTGATAAAGTGCCAACTGGCCAATGCTTGAATTTCCTGTCCCGATTTCAATGGTTGTATATCCCATCGTTTGCGCGGTTTCGATGGCATGTTGTAAGAGATATTTTCCGACGCCGTTGCCTTGATACCGCTCATCTACTGCAATGTTTACGATTTCGACCGTTTGCGGTCTCGTGGGTAGAAGCACATGCACCCCGATCAGTTGATTTCTTGTTTCAGCAACGAAACAACGACCTCTTTTTACATATTCTTCGACTATTTTCTGAGACGGATCCGCTGTCAGCAAAAGTTCCATCGGCGGCTTCTCATGAGCTGACAGTTGACGGATGTTTATATTCATACACGCATACCCCTCACGGATTAGTTTTGATGTATTCGCTTTTTTTCAATGGCTCAAGATTTTTCGTTCCTGTTAATTCATTTCTACAAGTTAAAGTCATGTCCCCCTGAAACGGGACATAACTTTTTTTGACGCGTTCACCTGATCCGGACAAAGGCAGTACACACCACAAAAACGATCCCGCAACCGCAGAACAAAAGAATCTGTTCGAGACGGATCTCAAACGACAGTGTGAGGGACAGCATGGCGTAAGACAATGGAACCAGACCGTTTGACGCGGCATTGACAAGGCTCATGACCCGTCCCATCATCTGTGGTCGTGTCGTTGTTTGAATCGTCGTCAAAATGAGGACATTGATGATGGAGGAGATCCCTCCCATTGTCAGCAACAGCAGAACTCCATGCCAGACGTGTCCGATTTGTCCGAGTGATACAAGACCGACTCCAAGCAGACCAATCAGCGATAGCAACAGGCGAAAAGATTGATTGATTAGGTTGCTGAAGCCGATCCAGGCCGCACCAAGCAGCATGCCGAGCTGATACGCCCCTTGGAGATAACTCAGATCAAGGGCTTGACCCAATAAAACCCGGTCGACCAACAGGGGAATCCCCATCAGCAAAGGACCAAAAAAGAAGAAGTTGATGATAATCAGCAGGAAGAGGATTCGTTTTAAGTACGGGTCGGCAAAGACATAGTGAAACCCTTGAGCGAGTTCAAGCCAAGCAGAGGTCCGAGTCGGGTTGTCGACGGGATGTTCGCGAATGAAAAAGGTACCGAGCGATGCGAGCAAAAGAAACAGTGAAATCGTCAAAAATATGAAGTGAAACGAAGAGAAGGTCAGCAGTACGCCGCCAAGCAACGGGCCGGAGAACAACGCCATCTGATTGGAGGTTTGAAGAATCGAATTGGTCCGTGTCAAATCTTCTTTCGAAACGAGAAGGGGCAACAGAGATGAACTGGCAGGGGAGAAAAAGGCATCGATGCAACCGAATAAAAAAGCAAATACAGCGAGTGGAACGATCGTCAACAGCTCGAAGTGATAGACGGACAGCAACAGCAGAACAAAGGTGAATCGCAGCAGACTGGAATATCGTAAAATGATTGATTTCTTGAATCGATCGGCAATCACGCCACCCACCACCATCAAGAATATCCGCGGCAACAACGTCAGCATCAAGACGAGACCTAAATACGCATCGAGTTTTAAGACGCGGAGGATATACCATTGCTCGGCAAACAGGTAGGTCGACAGGGCGAGAAAGGAACAGGTACTGGCGAGCCAAAGTGCTCGAAACGAACGGTTCCGCAAGAGCGGTTGATGCGTTTTTTGCTCAGTTGCCTGCATGTCATCGCTCCTCATCCTCTTGAACTAACGGTGCACCAATCTCAAACGCCGTCGCCATCACGTAATATAATTTTTTGTCCGCTTCAGCCGTCGACGGATCCTGTTCGATGTCCTGCAACAGTTCCCGGTACCGTTTCGTAAACTTCAAGAATTGCTCAGGTGTAAGCCGGAGTTCTTGTTGCAGCGACAGGCTTTCCCAGTTCTCTATTTCAGAGGAACGCGGGGCAAACGACCGGTCGGGTGCGGTCAAAACCCGGGTCTTCGCCCGGTCGAGCACTTCGATGTACGACTGGCGTGTCGCCTGTTTCGTCTCGACTAGATTGAGCAGATGATCGGCCGGAATGAATCCGCGGGCAACCGCCTGATAATACTTCAGGACGTTGCCGCCCCGGATTTCTTCCTCGACAAGCCGGATTAGTTGATACTTTTCGAGTTCCCGCAGATGATACAAAATTTTTGCCCGGGAGACGTCGAGCTTTTGCGCCAATTGCTGACCGGTATGTGGTTGTTCAATCAGATGCATCAGCATTTTCGTCCGCATCGGATCACTGATGACTTTGAGTTGTTCGTACTGTTCGAGAATTAAAATCGGCTGTTGTTTCATTCTCATCTCTCCTTTTATTAACCGGTTAATTTTTGTTAACTGTAATCTTAGTATACCTGAATGATTGACAAAATAAACCATTTTTAAAAAGCAGGATTTGTTTCATTCGAACCGAACGTTAAACAAAGAACAGATTTTCTACTGACAAAGGAGTGGGGCAAATGGAACAACCGCAAATTCTTGAAATCAACGCCGTCATTCAACGTCCGGTCGCAGATGTCTGGACGTATTGGACGGAACCGGACCACATCAAAGCCTGGAACGCGGCGTCTGACGATTGGCATACGACAGAAGCGACAAACGATGTTCAAGCAGGCGGTCGTTTTTCCAGTCACATGGCAGCCAAAGACGGAAGTGTCGGCTTTGATTTTTCCGGCGTCTACCTAGAGGTGATTCTTTATGAAAAATTAGCGTACACGATTGACGACGGACGCCACGTGACGATTCTGTTTACGGCGAATGGTGATGAAACGGAAGTTGTTGAAACGTTTGAAGCGGAGTCGATGAATCCTCCGGAAATGCAACAAGCGGGCTGGCAGGCGATTCTTGACCGATTCAAGGCATACGCGGAACAACACTGAATACGAGCAGACAGCAAAAAGCCCGTCCGATCTGGAACGGGTTTTTCTCATGTTCAGTTGTTGACTTGAATGATGCGGAAAGATACGGTTCCGTCATTCCGGACGACACTGTAACCAAGCTGACCGTTGGTGAAGACCGGTTTTGAGTATTCGCCTTCCTTGTCCGTCAACGGGACGACGGTTCCATTCGACAGGTCCGCATACAGAAGTTGATTGCGCTCTTCCCGGAAGACGATGTGATCCGGCGTCAGGAAACAAAACCCGTCAATCAGGTAATACGGTTCGGGCGTCTTGTAACGGTAGGACGTATGATTCGACACGTGAGCTTGAAATTCCGCAGATCCTTCCGCTCCCGTCGCCAGATAATGCTGTCCATAGGCGAAATCAAACGGCATCGTCGTCTTTTTGATGGCTTTTCCGGAAAGCGTCGTATAGACAGTCGTCTTTTCGTCCGCTTTGTATGTCGTTTGATCAAGAAGAATTCCCGCATCACCGTCCCGTAAGGACTGGGCATAGTCGCCGCTCCGGGTTGCTGATTCCTTCACTGTCAGCGTTTTTTGTGTCGTGACGTACCCGGTCGCTACATCATATTTTTGCACGAGTGACTGGGTCTGATCTTTCTCATGGGTATGTTTGATCCAAGAGACATGTGCCGTCGTGGCTTGGAGATCCGGATAAAAACGAGACGGTTCTCTTCCATGGTCAAGTTGTTGAAGCGATCCGGTTGCTAGATCCATCACTTCGAGTGTCCAGTTGCTGTCCTCTCCGTTGTCCTGATAACGGATCCAGAACAATTGTCGTCCGACACCGACCAGTTTATAGATGGTTTGGCTCGTCGAATAGATTTTTTTAAGTTGTCGATTCGTCAGCGAGTAACGGAAAATCGAACTGTCTTTTTCGCTTGAGGCATAAAAGTACACGGCTGCTTCATCAATATAGCTCGGACCGGACAGGTAAGGATATCGTTGATAGACAGCAGTTAAATCGTAACTGTTGCTTTGTCCGAGCGGTGAAAACGTCTCACTGCGGATCAATTCTTTTGGTGCTGGAACCGGGGGCGTTGGTTCCGGTTGACTGCATCCTACAAGCAGCAGGACAAGGCTGAATAAGCTGAGTTTTAAAAAATAAGGCATAGCGGAAAACTCCCGTTCTGTTTTAAGAAAATGAAAACTCTCTTAGTGTAAAACGAAACTTCTTCATTACCCTAAATAAGAAAGGGAGATTACAAGAATGTAAGATGACGTTTCCTTGATGAATATTCTGAATATTCGTTTAGTAAATGAAAGACCGGGAATATATATCTAAAAGATACTATCTAAAAGATATAGGAGAATCCGATGCCAAAAGAAAACATGACACGATATGCAATTTTAGGATTGCTGGCAAGCGGCTGTACGTCCGGCTACGAAATGAAGCATACGATTGATACGAGTCTCAATCACTTTTGGAAGATCAGCTTCGGTCAGGTCTATCCGATGCTGAAAACGTTGGCGCAGGAAGGGTTAATCGTCGAAGAGACCGGAGAAGGGGATGACCGGAAGACCTTTGTTCTGACACCGGACGGCGAGGTGGAACTCGGACGTTGGGTCCAGGAGCCGACGACCGAACTGCCGGTGCAACGGAACGAACTGTTGCTGAAACTCTATTTTGCCCGGCATGAGTCAAAAGAAACGACGATTAAGAAGATTCATCAGCATGCCGCTCTGCTCCGGGAGCGATTGGACACATACCAGATGATTGAACAATCGATTCTGACCTATAAAGAAGCGGATGATGCCATGTATTGGCTGCTGACGCTTGATTACGGAAAACGCAAGACACAGGCACTGCTGGAATGGTGTGAAGCGTCCGTTCAGACACTCGAAGGAGGAAAATCATCATGAAACGCGTGATCGCAACACCAAATGAAGACGTCGTAGTATTCATCATCGGCTTACGGATCAACCGTCTGCGATCGGTCCGGAAATGGTGGCCGACCGTTCAGGCGATGACACCGATGATCAAGGAATGTTATGAGCAGCAGGTTGGCTTGTTGTCGCATGAGATGCTCGTCGGATGGCGGTCGGTCACGTTGATTCAATATTGGCGATCTTCGGACGCCTTGATTGCCTATTCGCACGGTAATCGCCATCTGACCGCCTGGAAAAAGTTTAATCAGTCGGCCCGGGCAAGTAATGCCGTCGGGATTTTCCATGAAACGTTTGAAATCAGCAACTATGAGACGATGTATGTCAATCTGCCGACGCGGGGACTGGCGAAAGCGGTCGGAGAAAGTGCGATTCAGAAACATCAGGAGCAGGCGAAAGACCGCCTCGCGGAACGCAAGCCGGTGTCGACACGTGAATAACGAACGAAGGGAGCGGATCACTGGCATCCGCTCCCTTGCTTATGTAGATTACTGCTCAACCCGGACCAATGTTTCCCCGCAATTTTGACAAATGGAATTCATCGTCTTGGTACACTCTTTGCAGAATGTACAGTTGTGCGAACAGTGATACGTTTCCTGACCGTCTTCAAATGTCTCCGCGCAACGGGTGCAATTTGTTGCCTGCATGTCTTTCACCTCACTTATTTTTGATCTGTCTTTATTGTACGAAAGAAGAACGTGACCAGACAGACGGTTTTCCTTGTTTTTCAGTAGCTTCACCTGAAAATGAATGGTAATTTTAAGATATGTCTTCATAATATTAGGAGGGTGAAAAAATGGACGAAATTGATTATGCAATTATCCGGGCATTGCAGGCAGACGGGCGGATGTCCTGGACGGAACTCGGTAAAACGGTGGGCCTGTCGACACCGGCCGTCAACGAGCGGGTTAAGAAACTGGAGGACCGCAGTGTCATCGAAGGATACCGGGCCGTCATCAATCCCGTTGCGCTTGAAAAAACAATCATGGCGATTTTGATGTTCGAAGACACAAGATGCGACGCGTTTATCGCATTTTGCAAGAGTCATCCGGATGTCGTCGAGTGCCACCGGCTCGCCGGAACGTTTAACTTCATGGTCAAACTGTATACACCATCCGTAGAGACATTAGAAACGTTTATCGATGTCTCGATGAAGTATGGTAAACCGTCGACCTGGATTCGGTTGTCGTCACCCGTCGCGTTTAAAGCTTTTACGGTCGGGGACGGTGTTTTGATATGAACGTTTCTATCAAACAACGAATCGAACAAAAAGTCGGTTTGATCCATTCTATTCATCCCGTTGCCGAGCAGGGGGGAACAGCCATCGTCTACCACATGAAAACGTTAGACGGCACCTTTATCCTCAAACAGGCAAGCTTACCCCGATACCGCGAGTGGTTGGCGCAGGAAGCGACAGTGATGAAGACGTTCAAGTCACAACAACATATCACTATCCCGACTTATCTTGATTATATTGAAGACGAGCAACAGGATTATTTACTGATGTCCTACATAGCAGGTGAGACGTTGACAACGGCACTGGCGGATGCTTCCGAGTTGCAACGATTGGCATTGATCCGTTCATTCGGACGGTTCCTCAGACAGTTTCATATGAGCGAGAATATCTCTACCCATTCTTCACAGGATTGGCTGGATAAACAGCTGCTTCAGGCCGATCACTACATTAAACAGGGATGGACAAATGGTTCGCACAAGTTACTTAACGCGTTATCCACCAAGCAGCCGGAACCTGTTCCGGAGACGTGGATACACGGAGATTGTACGACGGACAATCTGTTGGTCCTAGACAATGAAATCGTTGCGTTTATTGATCTAGCCGGAATGACGGTCGGCGACCCCCGCTACGATGAAGCCTTGGCGACACGGTCTTTTCGAAAGGATATCCAGATGCTCGATGCGTTCTATTCCGGATATGGATTTCCACCAATATCAGAAGAAACATTCCGCTATTTCGATAATGGATTGTATAAATTTTATTGAAAAATTTGGAAATAAAAAAACGGCTATCTCCTGAATATTAAGAGGAAATAGCCATCTTGATTATTTTTTCTATTAAGTACAACACCTTGTCGCTTGATCGACCTGATCTTGCGGAATCAGTAATTGGTCGCCCTCAACTTTAAACTCAATGTCATTGGCTTTTAGCCGTTCCATTTGAGCGGGTGTATTTTCACCCCACGGAACGGTTTTCGGTTGCGCGGAAGCGCATCCAACGAGCAGTAGACTACTTGCCAACAGTAATAGTTTTAACATGAACTCGACTCCTGTCAGGACGTATGTTGATTTTTGTTAAAAAACAGCTGTTTCAATTGCAAGCCATCGCTAGCAATACCACTGGATAAGCGAATCGGAAGAAGATTAAACAGGATAAAAATCAACGAAACTTGAATGAAGGGCTGAGCTAAAAATTGCATGACCGGATTCGAAAACAGCATACTCAAGATTAAAACGAATACACCACCGATCAAGTTGGCACCAACTCCGCCGAGTAATATAGCGGCTCGTTGTCCGCGGCTGAGCGAAATCTCTGACGGGTGAGATTGATGCAGTCCTTCCCAAAATTGCTTTCGGGCGATGGAAAAATGACCGATTCGCAGGAACGGCTCACCTTTTCCAATTGAGATGGACTTTAAGCGTCGACCGACCAAGCGGGCGGCGAGCGCATGCCCATACTCGTGCAGAATCAAGCTCGGAAAGTAAAAGGCAAGCATAATTAAATTAAATAAAAGAAAATGCATTATCTTCCTCCTCTCATTCATAAAAATAACAAAAATGGGTAATGATGACAAATTACATAGTTGTAATCGACAGTCATCTGAATCGAAAAGGGGACATCCAAATGAATACATTAAATGATATTGTACTGTCGATCCGGACCTTTCCGGCGCAACAGCCGATTTCCCGCAAAACCATCTGTCTGTACCACGGGTGGGGATCCAGTGTTAGCAAATACGAGGATTTCGCCGAGATGCTCTCAAAGCAAGGGTTTACGGTCATTGTGCCGGAACTCCACCTGCATGACAGCCGTGATGCGTTAGCAACGTACTTTAACACGGGCGTCGTCGAACGTCACTTTTGGGAAGTTGTGTTTCAAAGCATCGAAGAATCGAATGCGCTCGTTAAGCAGCTGAACGTTCCAAGAGAGGACATCATTTGGCTTGGTGTCTCGATGGGAGGATTCATCGCCAGCGGTGCTGCTGCTAAACATGACGGTAGCGCAGGGGTGATTAACATCAACGGGTCCGGCTCCTTCCTCTTTTCGGAACAGCTTTTCCGAAGACGTGACAAAAGAGACGATTTAACGGCGGAAGAAGAACGACACTTGCGGGCGTATGATCCTGTCCTGCAAGAACAGTCTACACCAACGTTATTCGTACATGGACAACGCGATGCGGTCATTCCGATTGAAACGCAGGAGCATTATGTACGACAAGTGGGCGAAATCCATCACGATTTAACGTTTCTGAAACATCCGTCGATCAACCATACCGTGTCGGATCAGATGATAGCGGACATCTTCATTTGGTTGAATGATCGTTTTTAACGAGAATAGACAGAAGAACCGGACACCTGCTTGAGGTGCCCGGTTTTTTAGTATTTAGTGATTAGATGGGACGCCGTACCGAAGATAATGATCAACGAGGTAAAAACCGTTCATTAACATCGTGACGAGAGCGAAGAGTGACGCGATGGTAGTCAGCATACGATTTTTCCTCCTTAGATTCTTACCGTAAGATTTTCTCGAACGCTTTTCCTTTTGCCAGTTCATCAATCAACTTGTCGAGATAGCGGATTTCCCGCATCAACGGATCCTCGACGTCTTCGACGCGGACGCCGCAGACGACACCTTTGATTAACAATCGACGTTCCTGCATCTGTGGGGCATCCGCAAAAAATGCTTCGAATGTCGTCTTATCTGCTGTCAGCGTTGCAAGTTGTTGTTCCGAGTAACCGGTCAGCCAGCAGATGATCGTATCGACTTCCTGTTTCGTCCGACCCTTGCGTTCAGCTTTTGTCACGTAAAGCGGATAGACACTCGAAAACGCTGTCGTATACAAACGGTGTTTCGTCATCGTATTTCCTCCTCATGACTAATTATTACAAAAAGTGTAGCATATCGAACGCTCGAAATGGACCCCTCCGGATAAAACAAAGACCGTCCTTTTCGCACGAAAAGAACGGTCTTAACCAATCATTTTTTTACATCGATGACATGGAATTCAATCTGTTCATCGTCCGATACCCCATATGCGAGCTTCCCGTTGGCATAAATCGGTTTGGACGTTGTATCGGCCATTTCCGTCAAGGGAGCAACGGTGCCGCGCGCAAGATCGGCGTACCAGAGTCGCGTCATACTCTCCCGGAAAATCACACGGTCAGCCGATAAAAAGCGGAATGCATCAACCGTCAAGCGATTGTCCGACGGTTTGAACTGGTACCCCGGTTGTCGACCTTTCTTAGGCATGAAGAGGGCGGAGCCTTCTTCATGCCTAAGAAACATACTTTTTGTTGTGTTCAAAATCAATCAGCCCGTTCATCCGTCGTTTGAACGTGCCGTCAAACGTCTCGAGTGTCGGCGTTTGATGACCGTTTTTGAAAGTACTTGTATGCAAAATCAGCCCGGCATCGCTCCGGCGGAAGTCAAATGGATACTGTCCATTCCGTTTTGCGCCTTCTTTTAAAATATACTGCTGATGGATGATGATGGCGTCTTCCGCGACATCAAACGACTTGAGGATTGTTTTCGTTCGGGTTGGTGTCGCTTCATGCGTCATCCAGGATACCCGTTTGGACGACGTATCCAGATAAGGAATCGCCGTGTTATAACGGCTGATCCCTTGATCAAGCGTATTGATTTTTTCCGTCTTCAAGTCCAGCAAGCGAATCGCCCATTTTTGTCCGGACTTGGTTTGATTGTATTCGACCCAAAACAGGTAATGCGACACTCCGGTCATCATACCGATGGTCCGGTTGACCGTATGCAGCACTTGGTTATCGTTCGACCCTTGGCTGTAGCGGTAAATGTAACTGTTAATGGTTGTATCACTCGTTTGTTTAACGTGCGTATAGTAGATCGATTGCTCATACAGATAGTCCGGAGCGATCAGGACGTTTTGACCGGTAAAAAACGACGACAGATTGTATGTCTGATGTGTTCCGAGCGAAATCTGGTCCGTCTTTTTCTTCAGCGGCACGTATTTTCCATAGTCGGACAAAGGGGCACTGACCGGTTCAAGATTTGGCGTCGGCTCAGCCACCTGCGGGTCTGCCTTGATTTTCGACGGTTGCTTGGCTGAATCAGAATCGGTGCATCCTGCGGTGACGACAAGCGACACCATTAAAGCTGCCGTAAGAGCTGTTTTCCAGTGCATGATCTGTGTCTCCTTTTAGACGAAGTGGTCATCATCTACGGTTTTGTTTTCTTCTCCAACGCATCGAGACCAAAAAAGCGGAAATTCCGGACATCACAATCAAATACAACAAAAAGACGAAGGCGAATTCGCCATAATCTTCAAGACTGTTGAATGGATTTGCTGTAATGAACGGCTCAGGTAGAATCCCGATCAAAAACAGCGGAATGAACAGCAGGAAAAACCGTTTCCAAAAATAATACTTGTACGGGGTGCCGGTACGTATGTTCATCTACTTGCTCCTTCCGGTTAGTAAAAGTTAACATCCTTTATTTTACATAATAGCTTATTTTATACTTTGCTTGAGAGTCGGATTTAAATAAAACATCAATACAAAAACAGTCAATAAACAACAGTATGTCCGGTGCTTATTGACTGTTTAAACGGTTTATTTGATTTTTAAGACGACTTTTCCTTTGGCCCGACCGGACTCGGAATACTCGAGCGCCGCTTGGGCGTCTTCAAACGGATACACCCGGTCGATGATCGGCTTGATTTGTCCACTCTCGATCCATTCCGTGATGTGTTCAAGTTGTTGACCACTTGGTCGCATGAACAAAAACGTATAGGTGACACGATGTTTTCGTTCAAGAAGTGTCTCGCGGAGCGTCAACAGTCTAAATAATGACGTCTTGAAAAAACCGGACTGGTAGGATTTACCGAACCGGCCGTTCGGCAGTCCGGAAACTGAGACGATCTGTCCGCCCGGACGGACAACCTTAAACGACCGTCGGAGCGTCTCGCCGCCAATCGTATCGTAGACCCCGTCGTAATCGTGCAACAGGTCCTCGAAGGCTTCGGTCCGGTAATTAATGATTTTATCGGCCCCAAGTGACTGGACAAGCTCATGTCCGGCGGGGCTTGTCGTCGTTGCGACATATAGTCCCATCGCTTTCGCCAGTTGAATCGCAAACGTTCCGACGCCTCCGGCACCGGCGTGAATCAAAACTTTTTGTCCGGGTGTCAGCTGAAGAATGTCATGTAATGCCTGATAGGACGTCAAGCCGACCAGCGGAATCGAAGCCGCTTCCTCAAACGAAAGCGTGGCTGGTTTCAAAGCCAGCATCTGTTCATCAATCGCGATGTATTCAGCAAACGTTCCGATCCGGTTCTTCTCGGCCCGTCCATAAACAGCGTCGCCGACTTGAAACTTCGTGACGGCAGAACCGATTTCAGTCACGATACCGGAAAAATCATTGCCGAGAATCAACGGGAACTGATAGGGAATCAACAGTTTGACGTTCCCGTCCCGAATCTTAAAATCAACCGGATTGATGCTTGCGGCATGAATTTTGACGAGCACATCATGGGGATTGACCTGCGGACGAGGCTGTTCTGTAAGTTCAAGCGGGACGTGACCGTATTGTGTGATGGTCATGGCTTTCATAAATATCGACTCCATTTCCTGACTTTTCTATCCCCTAGTCTACCAGTTGGTGAGACTTGCGAACACTTTGAGTGATTGATTCAGACATGATAAGCTAAATGAAACAGGAAAATTTTAGGGCGTAAGGGGATGGAATGATGAGTAAGACAGGTGAACGCTTGTTACGAATCTGGATTCGTGTCCCGCGGTTCATTAAACGGATGATTCCGCTCAGTATCACGCTGTATGTCATCGGGATGATAATCACGAACGGGGTTGACACGTTGTGGCATTTTGACTTTGCGTTGGTCAAAGGAAGCGATCTTGTCATCAGTTTAGTCGGGGCATCGATTCTCGCCGCTGCACTGAGTCAACGGAAAGGGGAGGATACCACATGACACAACCTGAGCAGGAAGAACAATTGACGGGCGGGAATGTCTCCGACGTCTCACGGATCGGGGATACGGTCAGACGGGAACAAAAACCGGACAGTGAACGGATTCACCGGTTGTTACACCATCTTGAGAAAAGAGGGTTTACAGGGAGTTCACGGTTTTTAGGGATTGACGCGCAAAATCGGGAAATCGTCTCATACATTGAAGGCGAGGCCGGGAATTATCCGCTCCAACCATACATGCGCTCGGATATCGTTTTGGAAGAAACGGCACGCCTATTACGTGCTTATCACGAGGCAGCCGCAGATTTCCCGATACCAAATGAGTGGCAGCCGCTCGACGGAACACCGGAACCGCTCGAACTCATCTGTCATAATGACTTTGCCGTCTATAACGTCATCTTTCAAAATGAGCGTCCGGTCGGCATCATCGATTTCGACGTTGCTGCCCCAGGACCGCGGATTTGGGATATCGCTTATACGATGTACACTTTTGTTCCGTTAAGTCGGCATCAGATGACGGCAGAAGGAGAAACAAGGTTTTATGATGCTGTCGAAGACCAGGAGCAAATCCGGCGACGGGTTAAATTATTTTTATCGGCGTACGGGGAACCGGAACTACAAGGTGATCTGTACGGGACCGTGTTATTGCGCGTTGAAGCCCTGATCAAAACGATTCACCGGAAAGCAGCGGAAGGTGATATTGCCTTCCAACGGATGGTGGACGAAGGACACGTCACACATTATGAACAGGAAATCGACTTTTTAAAACGGGAAGGAGCCGACTGGTTCCGTTGAATACATTCATACGTAGAACGGAGACTCATCATGTTCCAAAAGTTAAAGGAGACCGCCAAAGCGTTGAAAAAACAGCTGTTCATTTTGTATTTCGCCTATCAAGATGACCGGGTCGCCTGGTATACCAAATTATTTACGGCTTGTGTTGTCGCTTATGCATTCAGTCCGATTGACTTGATTCCAGATTTCATCCCGGTGTTAGGGTATCTGGACGATCTCATTCTGGTCCCGTTAGGTATCCTGTTGGCACTGAAAATGTTGCCGCAGGACGTTATTGCGGACTGTACCGTCAAAGCGGAAACCTTGATGCGTGGTGACAAACCGAAAAATTGGTTCGTCGCCGGCTTCATCCTGTTCCTTTGGTGCGGGCTTGCTGTCTGGATAGGTGCAAAGGTGTACGATATGATTCACTAATTAATCTTCATGAAGTTTCTGATAGGCGGATTTAATGTGTTGGTAGATGTCGTCCGTCGGTAAGGAAGCATCGACTTCGATGACGGGTGATACCGAACACATCATTTGAAGTCGGTGCTCAGCTAGCGTCCCAATCATCGCCGGATCCGTCGCCGTCAAGTAAGTCCGGCACCAATCGAGAAATTCGTTTGATCCCTTGAAATCGGGATACCGTTCTTGTTCCCGTTTGATTAAACGGTTCATCCGTGTGGCTTCATCCAAGCGTAAAAAAACAAGCAACTCCCGGTTGTCGAAGCCGTCCGGATTCCACGAAAAGACGGAACCGGAGACGACATACTGTTGGTGGTTTTCGATATCCGGTGTATATAAGGCATACCGCTCCGCGACCGATCGTTTTTCGGTAAACGTGTGGTCTTTCCACAAATAACGATCGCTGTCGATCCAGGGGATATCTTCTTGTTTCCCAATCCACTTGCCAAGCGTACTTTTCCCAGTGCCGGAACCGCCGATGATTTGAATCCGCATGTTTCTGACCTCCTCTAAAGTAGATGAATGTTTTGCAGGAACCTTCATATTACCTTATTCTATTGTTCAAAATAAGGGAGTGGACATACAGATTGGAAACCGAACTAGAGGATGGACGTAAAGGGAGACGATTTAAGAATCGTTCTTCCTTTTTTCGGGTAATTCAATAGATAAGGTAAAGGAACGATAGTCGTTACGTGTCAAGTCTGCTTGTGAGGAGAGGATGGATGCGATGATTGCCTTTTTCATTCTATTACGCAATATGTATTACGTCCTGAAAATCCTGTTTCGGCAGGACGAACAAAAAGCCGTCATGTTCTCCGTCGCTTTTCTCCTTGCGGTCGGGATGTTTTTTTATCACAGCGTCGAACAACTGAGTTATCTGGATGCCCTCTATTTTTCCGTCATGACGCTGACAACGGTCGGATATGGTGATATTCATCCGGTCACGCCGATCGGCAAGATTTTTACGATGGGGTATGTCTTGCTTGGGATCGGTGTCATCAGTGCCCTGATCGTCAACTTCAACCGGGCGTTAAAAGAGTTCCATTTAAATAAAAACAAATCAAACCGGAAGTGACAGGCTTTTTTTCTTGGGCTGAGGAGTGATGCGGATGAACTTTAATCTGGTATTCGTCCTGTACAGTTGTTTGCTTGGTTTTCTCGTTGGTGCACTCGCATCATTGTTTCTGGCATTGTCGAATCTGCTGATTCATCTTGTCTGGACGACGATTCCCGGCCAGCTGGACACCACGTTTTATCCGTTTTGGATTTGTCTGTTTGGCGGACTGCTGATCGGACTGTTTCAAACGTATATCGGCGACTATCCCCGGACGATGCATCAGACGCTTGAGGAATTCAAGACAACGGGTCGGGTCGCATATGAAGGGACGGTTGTTAAAAATATCGTGGCTGCCTTACTCGTCCTGACGTTTGGAGCAAGTCTCGGACCGGAAGCGGCATTGATCAGCATCCTCGGCGGATGGATGACGTGGGCCGGTGACCGGATGACCTGGACGTTGCAGAAGAAAAAAGAGTTGCTTGATCTTGGGATCGGGGCGATGTTATCGACGATTTTTTATGCGCCGTTGATCGGCGTCAGTGAAGCACTCGAAGACGGGGTGAACCGGGCCAACTTCAAGCGGAAGTCCATCAAAGTCTTGTTGTATGGGCTGACGACGGCTTGTGGGATCTTCGCGTTTACGACACTGAATCGACTGTTCCCACATGAAGTCTTGTTTTCGATCAGTACACCAAAAGTCAACTGGACGACGGAGGTGATGTATTTCCTGCTTCCGGCAGTTGCGATCGGGACCGGATTCGGGTATCTATTTGTAATGTTTGGTCGCTGGACGGACGCGGTGGCACGGAAGTATCCGCATCCACTGGGTTTAGCTTTGGCCGCTGGTGCGATCTTAGGTCTGTTCGGCAGCCTGTCGTCTTATTTCTTATTTTCCGGCGAACAAAAAATCCTCGAGTTCTCGCGGATTGCCTTCTATCAATCGGTCTTCTTCTTAATCAGCATCGCCGTCGGGAAAGCGCTTTTGACCCATGTCTGTTTTTCGTTCGGGTGGCGGGGCGGAAAAATCTTTCCGGCCGTCTTTTCCAGTACAGCGATGGCATTTGCCTTAGCGTCCGTTTTCCCGTATACACCGGGCCTGCTGATTGCGGTCAGCGTCGCCGCCAGTTGTACGGTCATCCTCAAACAACCGTTTGTCACCGCGACCTTGCTGTTGTTTTTGTTTCCGTTACAATTTTTCCCGTTTATCTTGCTTGTTGCTGTGTTGATCAAACAACTGTCTGTTCGTCTCGGGGGGAGAGCGTGACATGAAAACAAAAGAGCCGATTTGGATTGGTCTTGGCGTGTTGCTGACGCTCTGTTATCTCCTGCCGCTCTTTTGGTTAGGAGAACAGGCACACGTCCGGATTCACGATAACCTCGATTCGAACGTCGTCTGGTATAAAAACTTAGTAGAGTCAGGCAGTATTCATGTCGGGTTACAGGATACCGTTCCGAATCTTGTGGGCGGTGTCGTCTCTAGAAATGCCTTCGTCAGTGAATGGACGGGCATTTTGTGGCTCTATGAATGGTTCTCGCCTTATACGGCATATGTCATCAGTCAAGGATTGACGCGAATCTTTGCTTTTATCGGACTGTATCTGCTGTTACGGGATCATTTGAAGCTTCAGTTGCCGCGAGCCGTCATCATGTTCGTTGCGGTGTTGTTTGCCTGGACGCCGTTTTGGCCGTCCGGGATGCTCAGTACACTCGGCATGCCGCTCCTGTTATGGGCTTACCTGAACCTGTGGCAGAAACAACGAATCGGATTGAGTTTGCTTACCCTCGCACTTGTGCCGTTTTACTCGAGCTTCGTTCTCGGCATCGTATTTTTCTTAGCTTTGTTAGCCCTGTTCGGTTTGTACAGAGAGTGGCGTCAAAAATCGTTCCACGCTTTATTTTGGACGGCCTTCGGAGCACAGGTCCTGCTTTATCTTGTGATTGAGTACCGGTTGGTCTATTCCATGCTATGGGAAGGGGAAGTGACGAGCCGTGACCAGTTTGATATCGGTCATAACGGATTCTGGCGGACGATTCGCTTATTTTTCAAACAGTTTGTGTTAGGTCATACCCATGCCGAGGCGGCACAGACGCCGGTCCTGCTGTCGTTAATCCTTGGTGTGTTGATCGTCGCGATTTATCTGAAAGACCCAACCGTCCGTTGGCTGAAACAGGGACTGGTGTTACTGGCCGGTTTGTCTCTTTGGTACGCCAGCTGGTTCTATACAGGTTGGGAACCGCTGAAAGACCACATTCACGTGATGCAGACGTTTAATTTTGCCCGTTTTCACTTTGTGGAACCGATGCTGTGGTATATCCTGTTCGCTCTGGCACTGGATTGGTTATGGCGACGTGCCCGTCAGCGGCTTGTCACCGTTATGATCCTGCTGCAGGCAGTGGTCCTGCTAATTTGGAATCCGGAAGTCATTTACCAGAAGCAACCGAGTTTTAGCGAATTTTACGCGGTCCAACAGTTTTTACGGATTCAGTCGTACATCGGAAAGCCGATTGATACCTATCAGGTCGTGTCGTTAGGCTTACATCCGGCAATTGCCCAATATAACGGCTTTCGGACACTGGACGGGTACGTCAACTTTTATCCGCTCACGTATAAACAGAAGTTTCGGACCATCATTCAAGGTGAGTTAAAGAAAAGTCCCCAATTGCAACGTTATTTTGATAATTGGGGGAATCGTGTCTACATCTATGCTGCAGAGCTTGGCAAACACTACGACTATACCAAAACGAATCAGAAGCCGGTCCGTCAGTTGGATATCGACACCGTTCAGCTCAAACGAATGGATGGAGATTATCTGTTGTCGGCTGTCCCGATCCGGAATGCATCATCGACTGGATTGAAACTTGAGAAAACGTTTCGTGACAACCAATCTGCCTGGATCATTTACTTGTATCGTGTCGCGCCTGAAGGAGGATGAATCATGTCTGATGCACCGATTCTCGGAATCGTGATTCCTTGCTACAATGAGTCAGAAGTGTTACCAATGACCATCCATGCGCTTCAAGAACGATTGACTGAATGGATTTCGACCGGTCAATTGTCCGGACAGTCGTTTATCTTCTTCATTGATGACGGCAGTCAGGACGACACATGGCAACAGATTGAACAGATTCATCAACTGGACGACCGTTTTCAAGGAATCAAACTTGCGCATAATGTCGGACACCAGCATGCCCTTCATGCCGGATTGATGGAAGGATATGCAGCAGCCGACTGTCTCGTTTCGGTCGATGCCGACTTGCAGGATGACCTCGGCATCATCGAAACCTTTCTGAAACGATTTCAGGACGGGGCTGATATCGTTTATGGTGTGCGGACGGACCGGACAAGTGACAGCTGGTTTAAGCGGACGTCGGCCCAGTGGTTTTATCATCTTGAAACAACACTCGGGGTCGAAACGGTCTATAACCATGCTGATTACCGCTTGATGAGTCGACGGGCGGTTGCGGCGCTGGCCAATTATCCGGAACGGAATCTGTATTTACGGGGACTTGTCCCGACACTTGGTTTCCGGACGGAGGAAGTGACGTATGCCCGGACGGAACGTCTGGCCGGAGAGTCGAAATATCCGCTTCAGAAAATGTTGGCGCTCGCCTGGGACGGCGTGACTTCCTTCAGCGTCCGACCGATCAAATTGTTATTTTTTCTATCGTTATTCATGGTCCTCGTGTCCGGCGGCTTTGTCGGATATACGTTGTACCGGTTTGCGGAAGGGGAAACGATGAGCGGCTGGGCGTCCTTAATGCTGTCCATCTGGTTCATCGGCGGCTTACAGCTGTTCGGGATTGGATTGATCGGCGAGTATGTCGGAAAAATTTTCAGTGAAGTGAAACGGCGCCCCTCGTATACGATTGAGGAAACGTTGAAATGACACGGAAAATCCTGCGTTTTCTACTGGTTGGTCTCGTCAACACGCTGATTGGACTCGGGATGACCCTTTTGTTGTACCACGGCTTGCGGACAGGATACTGGGTCGCAACGGCATTTGGGAATGGATGCGGCATCGTGGTCAGTTACCTGCTGAATCGGCAGTTTACGTTTTCTGCGACGACAAATTCTAGAACCGACTGGATTCGTTTTTTGCTTGTCGTACTGATCAGTTACCTGATCGCCTATCGTTTTAGCCTGTTCGTAATCGACCTGTTCGTTCCGTCGTCCGGCGGAACGGGAGCGATTCTTGTCGGAATGGTCCTTTATACGGTCTTGAACTTCATCGGACAAAATTATTGGGTATTCAAAAAGCCAAGCTGATCTAGTTCTCACATCGAGAAAAAGAGCGCTTGGCTTTACTTATTTGACATAAACCATCTGTCCGCCGAGATGGCCAGCATAGGCGAGAAGACCACTACCGATGATCGCGACGACGAGACTCGCGAGCAGCAACGGTTGTTTTTTCGAGCGGTAATGTAGCAGGAGCAGGACGAGCGACAGACCGAATGTCAACAGACTGTACAAGGCGAAGTCTTCATGAGTATGAATGGCATCACATGCCACGTTCAACTGACTTTCCGCAAATTCCTCTGCGCCGTCTCCCGTTAAGTAGGCGGCAATTCCGGATAATAATCCTACAACTAACGTAATCAGCGAAAAAATTTTCAGTTGCGTCCACTTCAGACTTCCGAAAAGCAAGAGCGTCGCGAATAACAAGAGACCAATCGGCATCTGCACGAGTAACGGAGGAAGCGGGATTCCACCTAACATTAAGCCAGCCTCCTTTGAAAGCGAATATAGCTAAGTGTATCAATTATTTTAAAAGAGGACTGATATCCTTTGTGAAACAAGTTAATCTTCAGGACGATTCTTTTTTGACTGGCGTCTTTTGATGATCGTCCGAACCAAGAAGAAGACGATGATACTGACAATGATGATCCAACTGAGATGGCGTGTTGCAAATGTCCCCACAATCGTCCAACGTTCCTGTAACAGATAGCCGCTTGTCATGAAAAACAATGACCAGACCGTAAAAGAGAGTAACGTCGAGATGGTAAAAGTCAAAAACCGAAACCGTAATGTTCCTGCCATCAGACCAAACAGGGTTTTCCAAATCGGAGAGAGCAGAAGATACCAACCGCCGTACGCCCGAAGACTCGTTTCGACCATCTGCATACGTTCTGGATTAACATGAAGCCATCGTTTCAAAAAAGACAGAACACGTTCGCCGCCATAATAAGCGAGCACGTACAGAATGGATTGGGAAACATAAAATCCGACTAAACCGGCTCCGAACATCAAGAGAAACGACATATGATTTGATGCAACCAAATAGCCGGCATACCCCATGATCAGTTCAGTCGGAATGAAATGCGCCAGTAAAGCCAGTATGACACCCCAATAACTGTACAGTTCAAGCCACGATTGCCAGTTCCCCATCTCGAACATCCTCTCTCTGTACGGAATTGATGTGAACCCAGTGTAGCATGCCTTTCCGTACAGAGAGTCCATCCTCAGGTGGATTAATTTTTAAAGTCACCCGGCATCCTTCAGCTCCTGATACGGATTCACGCGTGCCGCGATTTGTGCCGGCAATAGCGAAGCAATTGTCCCGAACAAAACCGGCAGAAGCAGGGAGACCCCAACCAACAATGGTTCATCCCATGGAACTAAGTTATACAAGATATAAATCGTGATGTAGGAGATGCTCAGTCCGACGATTCCGGCGACGAACCCGATCAATATCCCTTCTAACACAATCAATTGCCGGACGGAACGGTTCGTCCAACCGACGGCTTTTAAAATCGCGAGCGAGGCCCGGCGGTCGGTGACGTTTTGCCACATGATTTCCCCGGTCGTTAGAATAGCAATCGTAATCGCAACACCCATTGTCACGTAATGCATCGGACCGACCTGTAACGCAACGAATTGACCGAGCCAGGACGTATATAGCACCCCTTGCAGGTGAAACGTCACGAACAGGAAGAACGTCAACAGAGCAGTCGGCAAGGCGATTGAGAGAATCGACAGCGCATTACGTTTCCATTTGCCGAAGATTTCTTTCAGTGCCAGCGTCCAGGTCGAACGCAAGCCGAGTTTGACGTGAGACGATGACGCATATTCACCGGTCTTGATCGCTTCGTACGGCGAGATTTTTCGGATTGTAAACGACGACCAGGCGGCACCGGCAAAGTAAATTAGAAGACTGAACAGGGTGATCCAAAGCAGGCTCCAGCCGTTCATCGTCTCACTTCTGACATACGAGAAAATACTTTCGACAATTAAAGCGACGACGGAGACAAAACCGGCAAGCAGGGCGGCTTCAATCAACACAATCCGGTACAAGTCTTTTGTCCGCCAACCGAGCGCCAGCAGCACAGCGAATTCTTTCCGCCGGGCGAGCATCGAGACATAACTTGTCGCGAGGACGTAGACGATGGCAACGGCAAGCATCGCGAAGATGACCCCTGAAAAACCGACACTCGTCTCGCGGAAGATTGTCATCGCGGCGCCGATGTGAACCCACGGCTGTTCGATCCAACCGAGTGTCTTGCCGTTATCGATGACTTTCGTCACGACCGGTTGCGGGGACGAACCCTTCGTGATGGTTGCCAGCAGACCGGTTTCCTGTTCGATTTGTGTCTTGACGTCTTGCAGCAATTGTTCCGATTCTTCACTGACAGTTGTTGCGCCTTTGACTTTGAGGCGAATCGACGAGATAGCCTGTTTTCCATTGACGGCAAAGGCACTGTCCAGCGTCGTCAGGATGTTCGGTGAGTTCGTCAATAAACCAACCGGATTACCGGACGTATCGATTGATTTTGCCGGATTGACCGGATTGCCTTTCCCATCAAGGACGAGATCAGCAGAGGATGGTCGATATGTTTCCATCGGCAGTTCATTGAGCGGATCCTTTGAAACTTTAATCTTGTTCGGATCATATAGGCCGACGACTTTAAAGGTGAGGAAAGGATACTTAAACGGTATTTCCATTTCAGAAGGATTTTTGACCTTTTTTCCGGTCGAGACGAGAGATCGGTATCCTTTGGAAGGATACGTCGACTCCGAAAAGTACCAGTTCTTTAAGTGAATCGCGGAGGTGCTGGCTTCAAAAGCATTTTTCCAGCGCGTCGGATATGGACTTTTTGTTTCTTTGAACTGAAGCGGACCTGATTTGTACAGCAGTTGTGCTCCTGGAGCATCTTCTGCAACAAAAGTCTGGAGGTTTGTCCCTTCCGATAATGTTTTAAGGTATGTTTCTTCCACTTTAGAAGAAGGCATCTCAAGGCGTTGCGTCAATTTGGCCGGATACGTCTGAAGGATAGAATTTACACGGTCGCCGTCCGGCTGTTTTTTGACCAGTTCTTGGACCAGTTTTTCCTGATCCTGCTTTGTTTGATAAGGGGCATCCAATTTTTCAATCGTAAATTCATACATCCCTTTATTAAAGGAATGCGGATTGACAAGAACCGGAATGACATGATTGTCAGCACCTCGAGGCGACTCCCGGTGATCCAGTTGTGAAAAATACCGGGAATTATTTTTAGAACTGACGCTTTGATCGAGCCCTACCAGTCGGGCTTCCTCCTTCGGATCGACGGCGACAATCAGAACCGGATTACCGGCAGAGACATCCCGGAAGCTGTCCACCGGAGATGTCGAGAAGGGAACCTTTTCTGGTAACTGGATCTTCGTGCCTTGAGCAATATGGATGAGGTCTTCGAATTGCTGTTCTTTCCCGAGGCCTGTCTCGGTGTATGTTGTTCTCTTGAAGCGGTAAATACCGGGCTCCTTTGGAAACGTCATGGCCTTCTTAAACATAACAAAGGCATGGGCATAGCCCATCACGGCAATCGGTGCTGCAATATCGACTTCCTTCATTTGTTTGATGGTTTCATATTGCTTAAAAGAAATCCCGCCGTTGATGCCGTTTAAGTAATTCGGTTCCAGTAAATCATTTGATTCAGTCGACATTTGACTGCCTTTTGGCCGGACGACGATATCGTAGGCGGACGACCACTTTTTCTGTAACGTCTGTTCGACCGTGCCTTGACTCGAGTCGGTCAGGTTGAACATCAGACTGAGTCCGGCACTGATGATGAGCGCTCCGACAAGCGTCAGGATGAACTTAAACCGTTGCCGGCGCCAGTGATTCAGGACAAAACGTAACATCTCAAACCTCCTCTTATATTATTTTTTCATACACTTCGAACCGTCTGTTTCCGCCGATCTTCGACAATCCGACCATCCTGCATGAATAAAATCCGGTCCGCCCGTTCAGCGAGTGCCAAATCGTGCGTGATGAACAGGATGCCGCATTGTTCTTCCTGATGGAGATCGAGCAACAGTTGAAAGATCATCTCCCCGTTGACCGAGTCGAGATTGCCGGTCGGTTCGTCGGCGAGAATCCAGCGCGGGCGATTGATCAGGGCTCGGGCGATCGCGACCCGTTGCTGTTGACCACCGGATAACTGTGCCGGTAAGGCATGCTGTTTCGCTGTCAATCCGACTTTTTCCAAGATTTCCGCAATCCGGTCCTCTTTGTTAAAGTCCGCTTTTTGTTTCAGCAGAGGAACGAGCAGATTTTCTTTGACCGTCAACGCCGGCAAAAGGTGAAACTGTTGGAACACGAAGCCGATTTCCTGCGCCCGGAACTTCGACAATTGACGGTTCTTCCACTTCGTAATGTCTTGTCCGTCATAGTCGATCTGCCCCGATGTCGGCCGGTCGAGCGAGCCGATCAGACTTAAAAAGGTCGATTTGCCCGATCCGGACGGTCCGACAAGGGCGGTGATATCACTTGCAGAAAACTGACAGGTTAACGCTTTTAAGACTTCACTCTGTAGTCCCGCCTGGTTGAATGTGTGCGAGACGTCTTTGACGATGATATCCATTCGACCACTCCTTTTACAAATTAAGGTAAAATAAGTGTAGTATCATTTGAAAATTTTGTCTATTTAAAAAAGATTTATTAAATAAAGAATAGAAACAGAAGTTTCCGGTTGAATGAGAATAAAAAAATCAGCTAAACGTTGTGTTTAGCTGAGGCATATTAACACTTTGGCAGATTCGTTCTTTCAGCACAATCTCACCGGACAGTCTGCTCGTTCATTGCGTCTAGAATAGTCTGGACCCAGCCTTTGGAAGGACCGATACACTTCATAATGCCGTCAATATGATAAAACGTGCTCGCTTCCGGACCGGTCCAACAAGTTTCGTCCGTCATGCAAAGAAAAATCGGAATCTGATTGGCAAGGGCAATCCCGAGCTCGACGTGGCTGCCTTTTCCGGCAGGGAGCACCAAAATTAAGTACTCGCTCGCCCGTACGGCATCGAGTTCCAGCTGTCCGATCCATTGCAGGGCAGCCGGTGTATCGACCCGTTCCGATTGTGTCCAGTCGTATGTCAAATGATGACCTCGCTTGATCAGTTGGTCGTTTATGAAACGTACGTCTTCGATATTGCGGAAGCTGCTGGCCGTGTAAAAATTCATTTGAATATCCCCTGTCCTATAATTTTTTTACAGATTTTTGAAACTAAATCGGAACATAATCAGTCTAATGATATAGAAAGGAAAGGGAGGAGTGCTGTGTTCCGTAAAAAAATCGCCGGAAGTTGGATGGATGATGCTTTTCTCGCAGCGTTATATGCCGAAGAACGCTATATTTACCGGATGTCGTATCTGTATTTAAAACACGAGCAGGAAGCGCTCGAAAACGTGCAGGAAGTCGCTTTTCGCGCCTGGAAGTACCGAAAGTCACTGCAGGATGTCACCTATTTTAAGACTTGGCTGACCCGGATCACGATCAATGCAGCACTCGATCATCTTAAGAAATACCAAGTGCTGGTCTGGACAAACGATACGGCACAGGATAGGAGTGAGCCGCAAATCCCGTCGTTTGAACATGTGGTCGTTGATCAACTGTACCTGACTGACTTACTTGAACGACTCGATGTCAGGGAACGGTCGTTAGTCACGTTACGGTATCAAGCCGATTATTCCTTTCAGGAAATCGCTGATTTACTCGACATTCCGATCAGTACGGTGAAAAGTACGTTATACCGGGCGATTCAAAAATTACAACGGCAGCAAGCGAAAGGAGGAGAGTCCGGATGAAACAGCAACTTGAGACAGCATTAAAAGACATTCCCGTACCGGATACCGTTCACGCCCGGATGGAGCAGGGACTCTACCGGACAAAGTGGGGTCGCTTATTATCACGACTGGCTGTAGCGGCTGTGCTCGTGCTCGGCGTCCTGCAGTACGACCGGACGGAGTCCTGGATCCAGCCGCCGATCGACCAATCGACCGCCTCGATGATTCCAGGACTTGTCTACCAGAAAGCGATATACCTGCAAAGTGATACGACAATCGCGGAAGAAACGGAGTTTCAGTTGCGTGGACAAAAGTTAGGTGTCTCCCAAAACACCTGGACCGAAGGCGCGGAAGCCGTTAACGTCAAGCAATCACTTGGATCGAATCTAGAGAATTATACGATTTACGTCGTAAAAGGATATGATCCCGCGATCCGACTGCTCGCGGTCGGACAGGAAGACGGGGCTGAAATCGTCCGTGTGCTGGACCGGTCGACATTCCGTCCGGATTATTTCCAACAGCTTCACCTGCAACAGACAATTCTTCGTGCTAATTATCAAACGTTCTCGACATGGGAATCGACCAGCTCGGAACCGATTTCCGCAGGATCCCAGCTGCGACAATTATTTGCTGAATTGAGCAAGGCGGTTCCGTTACGCGAGTCGGATCTTGCGGCGGATGTCGTCGAGTATCAAAATGACACCGACCTGCGGATTCTGAACGTGACGATGGCAGACGGGGTGACGAACCAATTCCGGTTGATTCGTGAAGGCTATGTTTATTATGAACCGCTCGACCTTTACTTTGCCGTCAACGGTCCAGTATTTGATGATGTCTGGGGGCAGTTGAACCAGTAACACCAATTACTCAAAGGACTTCCGAAAGCCGTAAAACGGGCGAAATGCCTGACCGCGGTAAAAACTTTCCGAGCTGCTTGACGCCAGGACCTCAATCCGGGTCGTCGGATACCAGTCATGGAGACGAGCGAACAGCTGTTGACCGAGCCCTCTCCCACGGAAATCAGCATCAATCAGTAATTCACAGATGTACAACGTGACCTGAGTGTCTGTCATTCCGCGGACATAACCGATGACGTCTCCCGCATGTTCGACGACAAGCGCCGCGTTTGAATGTTGCCAAGCGAGTTGGGTCCGTTCATGCAGACGGACGAGCTGGTTCCAGCCTTCCGCAGCATTTAAGCGCTGAATGGCGGGGAAATCCTGTTCGTGGTACGGCCGAATCTGGTAAGTAGTTGTCATAAGCGTGACCTTCTTTCTGAGTTAAGTTGTATGAGAATGGGTTCGAGTTCCGACCAATCGTTCACAGTGTAGGAGGACGGACTATTGACGACCGGTTGATTACTTTTTAATACCGCCGTCATGCCAACTGCTTCTGCTCCTTTGATATCATGCAGTGGATGATCCCCGATAAACAGGACCTGTTCCGGTGTGAGTCCCCAGTCTTTTACGGGACGGAGGAACAAAGCCGGATCGGGTTTCGCAAGACCAACTTCTTCCGTCATCAGGATCGGATCAAAAAATGTCTCCAACTGATGGTGGGCGATGACCGATCGTTGCAAGTCACTCCGACCGTTCGTTATGAGTCCAAGGCGATACGTGTGTGATAGACGTTGCAAACGTTCGAGCATTTGAGGGAACAAGACACTGCTTGAGGCAAACGCTGAGAGCAGTGTCTTGTAACAACTCAGTAGCAGTGACACCTTCAAGCTGAAAGTGGGTGATTAGTTTTTGATAGACGACATCCTTCCAGACGAGACCGTTTTGATCAAAGGTCAGAAAGAGGGTTTGATAAGCGTCAAGTGGACAAGTTGAAACGGGCGCAATCAGACGAGCATGTTGAGATTTCAAAAAGAGCTGCAAAGAAGTCGTACGATCAAGTAACGTCCCGTCGAGATCAAATAAAACAGCGGAGAGGGTCATGAAATAGCAACTTCTATTTATTATATATATTTCAATTACCGTAATGTTAATATAAAATCAATTACAGGACTTAAACAGGATATCTTACATCTGTGCAGAACATCACTATATCTATATTTGTTAAACTGATTGCACAAGGAGAGTCACATGCAAACAAAAATATCTTCATTTGACCCAGTACAGTATCTGGATACACAAACAGCCGGCACACCCATCGTGATTTTGACCGGAATGGGCTGTTCCTATCATGAATGGTATGAGATTGTCCAAACACTTCAAACAACCAACCGGGTGCTCAGCTTCCACCGGCATTCATGGAGGGAAGGGGACGGGATTCACCGGACCAGTCACGCTGTCCAACAACTGCAAACACTGTTGAACCATTGCGGCGTAGGCGAACCGATTCTTCTGGTCGGTCATTCCTATGGGGGATTGATTGCCCAAGAGTTCGCAATCCGGTATCCCGATCAGTTAAAAGGGCTGCTATTGGTCGATTCGACGTCGGTTGACTTACACGAACTGGATACTCTTGATACACCGGTGCTCGATACCCTGTCATCCGATGTCACTTGGATCGAACAATGCCAGCATTATGCAACACAAACGAACGATCAGTTACGTCTTTTGGTGCAACCGGTACTGACGCCGGCACAACAACGATTACCGCAGATGATTCAGTCAGCACTGCTCAACTTCCAAACCGAACCGGCACTGTATGCGATGATGGCGGAGGAAGTCGCACACTGGAAAGTGGATGCGCAACGGATAAAAAGAAACACGTTTCCCGACTTGCCACTGATTGTCATCGGACGGGATCAAAGGCAAGCCATTGCCGAAGGACTGCAAGACGGATTACCGGAAACGGAAGTGCGTCAGCTGGAAGAGACGTGGCATCAACTCATATTACGACAGGCGAACCTGACAAAAACGGCAACGATTCGGTTTGCTGAAGGAGCAGGCCATGCCGTTCACCTCGATCGGCCAGAACTTGTCATCGCGGCAATCCGACAGCTCGACCAAACTCAAGTAAAGGACGTGTCAGAATGAAACGGATTTACTTTTTACACGGCTTCATGGGAACAGGGGAAACCCATTTTGAGCAGCAACTCACACATTTTAAACACGACTATGACGTCATTTTGATCGATTTACCCGGTCACGGGACGTCACCTAATGATGCCGCAGTCGATTATGTGGATCAGGCAGTACATCACGTCATTGAGCACATGCGTAAAACAGGGTCTGGTCATCTCGTCGGTCTGTCGCTCGGCGCAACACTTGCGATTCAAGTCGCACTCGCAGCACCCATGCTAGTCGATGGCATCATTTTGACCGGGTATACCCCAAGTGTTCCGGAAGAACTGACGGACATTATGGCACAGCAATACGACTATTTCCTGGACATCGAACAGCATGAACCGTCAATGGCGGCCCAGTTCGCAACGCTTCATGGAGCGCGTTGGCAGACGACGATGCAACGGGTGTTGCACCAAATGACGTTTCGTTATCCAAGCCTGTCTGCGGAAACGTTACAAGGACTAGACGTTCCCGTCTATATTTTGAACGGGACGGAGCAGGCATATGAAGTGGCAGGAGCTGAACTGATAAAGGAGGCTTATCCAACAGCAGTGATTGACTTAATTCCGGCTTCCGGGCATACGGCGAACCTGGACCAACCTAAGCTGTTTAATGAAAGGCTCGAACGCATCTTGATTCAGTCAAACGAGTGATTTAGTCCGCTGCTTCTCGCTGTACATCGCTTGATCCGCTTTTTGAAACACGGTCACTACATCGGTTGTTGCTTCATCATACGCAAACCCAACGGCAATCGACAGGTCATGTTTGAGGAACTCGCTCCGTAATTGTTCCAGCAAATGGAGACACTGCTGTTCCGTGTACCCCTGGCAGACGATGACGAATTCATCTCCCCCGAGACGGAACGCCTCTTGGCTGAAACGGCTTAAGCAAAGGGCCGTCTGTTGGAGCAACGCATCACCCGCGATATGACCAAACCGGTCATTGACCCGTTTTAAATCATTCAGATCCAGCGTGAGGACACCCAGCGGAATGGCTTCAGAGGATATCATCTCTTCGATCAAGGAGTCGAATGCATGGCGATTGTAGAGTCCGGTCAACGTATCCCGCTGACACAGTTGTTCGAGTTCCTGCTGCCTGGCTTTAGCTGCGTCCATATTTCGAATTACTCCTTGAACGGCAACGATTTCACCGTTTTCATAAATCGGTGTCGTGTATTCTTCAAACCAAATATATGTACCGTCATTCGTCCGCCAACGTTGTAAGAACGGTTCGTCGTAGTTGCAGTTACCCGAGATTTTCGACATCAAAATCTCGACATCATCCGGATGAATCCGGTCGAAACAATCAGACGGATCGGCATAACTCGCTTTGACCGTGCCGACACCGATATGTTCATCGAGAGAAGGACTGATATAACGAAAGCGATAGACCGGTCTGACTTCAAAAATATACATGATGTCCTTGGAGTGATTCCCGAATGCAGCAATCGTCGAAGGTGGAGACAGCGGACGCATCTTTTTGAATATCCATCGACAAAGTAGGGTCACTAAAATCCCAATCATCATTCCAAACCACAACAAAAGCTTCACCTGCCTTATTTTTAATGCTTCAGCTCATATCAAAACGTATGTATGCGTGATAATTTATAGGAGATGCCAATAGGGCACACTAAATTATAGCAAATGCCTTGAATAATACATACAAAAAATGACAATTCACATATTTACTTTCTTGATATTATACTGAGCGATAGGAGTATATTGATCAGCAAGGTGACGCTTTCTGAAAAGTTAAAAGATTTTCTCATTCCACGACAAAAAGGTCAGCAAAACACGAACTGTTTTGCTGACCTTTTTGTGTTCATAATCGATGCATTTTTGAGCATGACGGAATCGTAAACGCGTCCGAGGCTCTATTACTAAACTCACGAAGATAGTGGAGATAGTTCTTACCGCCATAGTTATACCGTTTATTATACATCCTCACAACAACAAGGTGGTTTTCGGGTACTACGAGTAAGAGTGGACCAGTGTTTCCAAGAATTTGATAAGAACCTTTTGGAACACATTCTCCTATTTCACTTCTTTCCTTTGCTTTTTCTTGCACGTACCAAAACAATCCATTGGCAGGAAGTCGTCCATCGTCGTACTGAAGACTTTGAATGGATGTACAGAGCCGAATGACGTCTTCCGGGACAACTTGAATCCCTTCATGACGTCCCATGTTCAGATGAAGATTTCCCCATAACGCAAATTCTCTTGCTGTCGTGTGCAGGTTTGAACCCATTCCGTCATCATACGGGTACAGCTGGAACGTTGCCTTCTGCTCAGGGTAATCGATGACTTTGACCAAAGCTTCCGACTCCTCCGTTGACCATTCGGTAGATTTAAATCCTAATGGCATGAAGACGCGCTCCTTCAATAATTGAGTGAAATCATAGTCATATAGATACTTAAACAGTTCCGTGATAATCCGGATATTGATTCCACGGTAGGCCCAACTTTCACCTGCAGCGAACTCCCTGTAAATCGATCCGTCATCTCGTTCATCCAAACCATGTGAGTGAGTCATAAGATGCCGAATGGTCGTGCCCTGGAAAATCTGTTGATCGTAGTTTTTCAAGTATTTCGAGACACAATCATCAAGACTGTGAATCTTTTTTTCATACAACGCATAACCAATTGCTAACGCTAAATAACTTTTACGAGCGGAAGCAATATTGAACATCGAATCTATACCAATCAAATTCGAATGTTCGTTACCGTGAACTCCTTCATAATGTTCTAAAATGATTTGATCATTCTGCATGACAACTACCGCTGCAGCACTGCTATGGTTTAGATGCTTAATCTCACTTACGTAGGAAAGCAGCTTTTGATAGGAAGGGTGCAAATGAACAATGCTCCTTTCGAGTTTTGATGTATTGGTCTCCAAGTTTGTGTCTCTTAACAATTAGAATAGGCATAAAATCCATTTGCTCTAATCCATTTCTTAAGACTTAAAGCACCACATACGTTCGAAACCCACGATTAGCATAATAGGAATCCGCTCTATTGTGATAGACGAAAATGTGATCATACCGCCGATCGCAAAAGAGGGCGCCACCTTGTGCCCGGATCGTCTCTGGCGTTTCAATCCAGCTCGATGTCTTCAAATCAAACTCGCCTAACGTTTGCAGATGACGATAATCGTCCTCTGTCAATAACGAAACACCATGTGCTGTTGCTGTCGCGACTGCACTGCCAGCCGGTTTATTTTTCTTGCGTTTCTCGAGCGCTGGATCGTCGTAACACAAACTACGTCGTCCGGTTGGACTTTCCGGGGCACAATCGATCACAAGCAGACGACCGTCCGGCATCGATACGACGTCCGGTTCTCCACCCGACTGTTCCATCCAGTCTAATGACCGAAGAGTTGCTGCGGATAACTTCGTTTGAATCTCATTCCATTCGACAGTGGGGTGACGGTGGATGTGTGCTCCAAACCGTTTTTGTAAGCTGTCCTGTAACATATCAAAGTCATTCATCATCGTATATTCTCCTCTCTAGTAGAAAACGATCCCTTTCACAAATGATTGTGTGCGAAGGATCGTTTGTCTTCATTGCTCCAAATACCGGTAGAGTGTACTTTTTCTAATCCCCGTTTGTTCACGAATGTCGGCCAAGCTGTACTGTTTGCTTTGATGCATCTCAATTGCGCGTTTTATGTTTTCATCGGCTTTTCGGGGACGTCCGGTCTGCTTCCCAAGTTCTTTTGCTTTTGACAAGCCTTCACGGGTCGCCATGCTGACGACGTCGCTTTGCAGGGCGACGAGGTGCTGGACGATTTCGCGGAACGACTGGTTTAACGCCTGCCGGGTATCGATGCCCTCCCGGATGGACACCAGATACGCCTGTTTTGCTTCGAGCAGATCCAATACTTCAATCAGATGCCGGGTCGAGTCTGCCAGTACGTAGAGATGGGAAATGAGTACGACGTCGTTTGGGGCTAAACTTTCCATAGTTTGATCAAGTACGATTCGTCATTTTGAAGAACCATGTTCCTCAATCCGGAGATCATCCGTCTCGTACGTACCGAGTACATCCGCCTGTCTTTCACATGCCGGAGCTTCAAAAAATGGTCGCATATAGCCAATCATCATATTTTTTCTCCTCACTCTAAACGTAATACAAACCGAAATGAATATAAGCATACATACCCCTTTTAAAAAAAGAAGTGACGCGTAAACGAAATTCATCCAGTAGACTTTTTTTAATTCATTCTTTATTAGTATAAGGGAAAACCAAGAGGGATGAAAGTGGAGGTGCCAGCGTCTCGAATTCAGCGAATCAACTGTTCCGTTAAGCGTTGGCGGAATATCGGACGAAAATCGATTTCAATTATTTGACGGACTTCCTCTTTATCTAAAAGGAGACGAATCGTCGATTTTTTTTGATCATCTTGTATGATTTCAAATGATGTTACTTGTTTCAAGGATAGATAGGAAATGAGATGTTTCGTCACCGACTGATGAACTTGAATGGTCACTTCATCCATCGAAGGAAAGAGGGTGACGATAAAATCTTCTGTAGGAGTTGAGAAACAATAGCTCGATTCTTGATAAAAAAGATCCAAGCCTTCCGTCAAATCTATCACGATGGGTTCGACACGAAACAAAGCGAGTAACGCGAGTTCATCTGGAAAATGAGACAATCTATCTGACCTCCTCTTTGGATTATTTTCTTACTTCATTTAGTATAACGTACAAAAAAGCTGACTCTCTCAAAACATGAGAAAGTCAGCTTCATCTTTTATTTTGAAACAACGGAAATCCGTTCTTTATCATGACGATGGTGCTCGACTTCGTCCGCCAAAGCGATGGCATAGTCCGAATAACTGATGTAACTGTCACCGGCGGCATTCACCGTCAGGACGTCTTGCGCCAATTGATACTGACCGGTCCGTTCGCCTGCTGGATCAAAAAACGCAGCCGGACTGATGAACGTCCAGTGTAGATCGACGGTCTGTTGTAGATCCTCGAGATTCTTCGCCTGGTTTTTCGCCGTCGGCAGGTAAGCCGCCGGGAAGTCCGGTGTATCCGCCAGTTGGACCGTTTTTGCTGGATCGACGTACAGGCTGCCGGCGCCTCCGACGATAATCAGTCGTGTCGACGTCCCACGCAATTGATCAATCAAATGCCGGCCGAGATCAACATGTTGGTGTTCGTTCCCCGGAGCCGCTCCAAACGCATTGATGACGACATCAAAATCCGTCAATTCTTCCGTCGTCAGTTCAAATGCATTCTTTTCGAGTACGGTATCATGTTTCGTGCGGGTTGCATCACGGACGATTGCCGTTAAGGCATGCCCTCGTTCCGCCAGTTCCTCTAATATGACACGACCTGCTTTTCCACTGGCTCCAATAATCGCAATCTTCATCAGAAACGCCTCCTTGGATAATATGTACCCTTTACATGTAATTAGTTTAGTTACAGAAATTGCGATTGTCAAGCCAATTGACATTAAACGTCGAGCTCATTAAACTGAAAGCATTGGTGGTGAAACACATGATTAATAGTCGTTTAGCGGTTTCTGTTCATATACTGGCGTTAATCGCCACCCATCCGGAGCAATTGTCTTCCGAATACATCGCCGGAAGCGTCAATACGAATCCGGTCGTTATTCGCCGTCTGACAGGATTGTTACGACAAGCAGGTCTACTGCAGACCGTCGCCGGAAAAACGGGGGCAACGTTGACGAAAGATCCGGCTGCCATCACGTTATTGATGATTTACCGTGCCGTCGAACCAAAAGAGACGTTATTTTCGATGCATGAACAACCGAACCCAGCTTGTCCGGTCGGTCGGAATATCCAATCGACGCTCGATGATACCTTCGTGCGTGCACAACAGGCACTCGAGGCGGAACTCGAAGCCGAAACCTTATCTGATGTCATTCATCGTCTTGCGTCAGCAAGATGATGGTCGTCTGTCTTTTTTTGAAAACGCCTTCACTTTTGAAAGGAGAAATGTCATCATGCGTCTGGTCAGTTATTCAGCCGTCAGTGCAATTGGATCCTTTTTGTTGTTCACAGCCTATGCCTTTTTGACCAACGTTGAAAATGAATTTTTATATCAATTCGGCACGTTTGCGACGACGTTGTTTACGTTCGCCGTTGGTCTGCCGATGTTATGGATCGCGAAACGTTACCCGTTTCCGTTACGGGTATTAATCTATTTGACGGCCGGCATCTTTACGATCCTGCTGTTCATTGGTTTTTATGATTATTTTGGACAGATGACATTCGTCGAATCAAGAAGTAATCTCAGCGGAATCATCCAGTTTGCGACGCTTGCCTGCCTGTTTTATATCGTGCCGTATGAATGGATGTATCAAAAAAAGATGTCGTCCAATCGACCTTCGATGTCATCGTAAGCAGACCTTCTGAAAAAGAAGGTCTTTTTTTGCAGGAATTCCCAATAAAAAGGAGAAACAGGTAGACAGCTGCTTACTTGAGGAGGGAAAACATGCAAGATACATTCATCTGTCAACAGATCGGAAAATCCTTTACCGGTGACCGGATCGAGACCCATGCGTTATCGGATATCAATCTCACGCTCGAAGCAGGTGATTTCATCTCAATTATCGGACCGTCGGGGTCGGGAAAATCGACGCTACTGAGCTTAATTGGGACACTCGATCGTCCGACGAGTGGCACGTTATCATACGGCGGTCAATCGATTCATCAGCTCAAGAGCAAAGAACTGTCTGATTTCCGGTTCGAGAACGTCGGCTTCATCTTTCAACAGTTTCATCTGATTCCAACGCTGACGGCGCTTGAAAACGTCATGGCGCCGTTGTTTGGACGGAAAGTAGCATACGACAAAAAAGATCGGGCCTTATCCTTGCTTGAGAAAGTCGGACTCGCGGACAAAGCCAGCTCATTGCCGTCACAACTATCCGGCGGTCAGCAACAACGGGTTGCCGTCGCCCGGGCCCTTGTCCACGAACCGAAATGGTTGCTTGCGGATGAGCCGACCGGCAATTTGGACACGGAAACGGGTGAAATCATCTTTAACCTGTTGCGCTCCCTCAATGAAGAAAAGGGGTGCGGTGTCCTGTTCGTCACCCATGATCCGGCTCTCGCCGAACGGGCGAACCGGAAAATCGAGATGCGCGACGGACTGATCATCGAAGACCGCCGGCTCGTCCGTGTCTGACGATACCTTCTTTTTGAATTCGCCGCATCGACCGCGTACACTGAATGTGTAGAGGAGGCGAGGTCATGCGTTTAGGCATCTTGGATCAAATCCCGTTACACGAAGGGGATTCGATTGTACAAACGATGGAAGCGACAAAACGATTGGTCGTCGAGGCAGAACGTCTCGGGTATGAACGCTATTGGTTTGCTGAACATCACAATACGAACGGACTGCTCAGTGCCGCACCGGAATTATTCATCGCCCGGATGGGGGACGCAACCTCCCGGATCAAACTCGGGTCCGGCGGGGTGTTATTACCTCAGTACCGTCCGTTAAAAATCGCTGAGACGTTTTCGACACTGGCTGCGTTTTATCCGAACCGGATCGAACTCGGAATCGGCAATTCACCGGGTGGCAGCGAACGGACCCGGCGCGCCTTGACGGACGGGGCAGATAACGCCGTTGCTGAATTTCCGCGGTTACTCGACGAGGTTGAAGGTTTTTTGACAGATTCCTTGTCGTCGCGTCATCCGTACCGGATCGTCAAGACGACGCCGCGTGTCGAGGAACGGATCCCGTTATCCGTGCTCGGACTGTCGCCGCGCAGTGCGGCACTCGCTGCTGAGCGTGGACACGGACTCGTGTTTGGACACTTCATCAATCCCGACAAGTGGAAAGAGACGTTACAGACATATCGGGATGAATTCGTTCCCGTCGACGGGCGGACACCCAACGTCATCGTCTGTGTCTTCGTCATCTGTGCCGAGACGATGGACGAGGCGAAAGAATTGGCACGGACGCAAGATGCCTGGATTCAAGGAATCCGGCTTGGCCATTCGATCGTCCCGTCGTTTGCGACGACTGAAACGAAACAGTGGAACGAAGAACAGCAACGGCGTATTCAAAACGACCGCCGGCGGACGATCGTCGGAACACCGGAGACCGTCGCTAAAGAACTGCGGGACTTGTCCGACCGGTATCAGACCGATCAGTTTCTGTTGATCAACAACGCCTTTGATCAGCAAAAACGGATCCGGTCCTATCAGTTGATCGCTGAACAATTGCTCCATTAAAAAACACCGCCTATAAGCAGGCGGTGTTCGTTTTGACTTATTGTTGTGCTGTCGGGCGGATTAAGATTTCGTTGACCGCGACATCATCCGGTTCATTGACGGCGTAGGCAATCGCCCGGGCAATCGCACCTGCGTCCATCGCTTTTAAGTTGCCGATGCCTTGTTTGATGTCTTCGTCCGTGATGTGATCTTTCAATTCGGTATCGACCGCTCCCGGTGAGATGATCGTCGCCCGGATGTTATTCTCAACCGATTCTTCTTTTCGTAAGCCTTCCGTGATGGCACGGACCGCAAACTTCGTCCCGCTGTAGACGGCACTCGATGGCATGACATCGTGTCCGGCAATCGAGGAGATATTGATGATGTGTCCGCGTTTCTGCTCGCGCATGTACGGCAACACGGCACCGATGCCATAGAGAACGCCTTTGATGTTGACGTCGACCATCTTGTTCCATTCATCCTGTTTATTTTTGTTCAGTTTCGATAACGGCATCAAGCCCGCATTGTTGACGAGAACATCGACCGCACCAAACGTGTCTTGCGCAAGCTTTGCCAGTTGCTCGACTTGTGCTGAGTCCGTTACGTCCGTTACTTGATAGACGGCTTTACCGCCCAGTTGTTCGATTTCCTGTTGCAAGGTTTTCAAACGATCTTCCCGGCGTGCTGCGAGGACCAGTTGCGCGCCTTGTTTAGCCAGTAACTTGGCAGTGGCTTCCCCGATGCCACTTGATGCTCCTGTAATGATGACGACTTTGTTTTCGATCATTCAAAAAACCTCCTACATATTTTTTAACTCAACCCTAGAAGTATTAACCTCTTTTAAGCATAAGCAAACCTCGGACGGACAGTTCAAAGGCAGAAAGGACAAAAACGATGCGAAAAGGATTTTGGCTTATTCTTTTATTAGTCGGCGGATTGATTTTATTTTTTGAACCGTTCCGCGGTGCACCACCGGAACCGGAGGTCACGGTTAAAGGAACCTCTCTCGAGACGACAAGTGGTTCCTATTGTTGGCATAGTCTTTTGCGGGGACAATGCGTCGACTACATCTATACGACGCCACTCGACATGACGGCAAAACAAACACCGACCGTCATCAAACCGGGTGCGATCATCGATGTCACTTACAACGATGGTCCGACGCCAAAACGAATTAAAGTCGAGGAGTGGCAACAAAACGGCACCCGAAAAAAGGTGCGATTGAAAGATAACCAGCTGACCGTTCCAACGGAGAAAGGTCTCTACACGTATCATGTGTCGGCTTGGTGGGGAAAAGGAGACGGGAACGTCGCTTTTTTAATCGACGTAAAATGACATTGACAGAGGACTATCCATGTCTTGGGAAAAATTGAGTCGTCCATTTCTATTTAAGTTCCTGTTTTTTTGTCCAGTCGTCTTGACTTGTCGACTGTTTAGTCAAAAAAAGGGAAAAGACAAACTCAAACGGAAAGGGTGAGTTATTCATGCGTTTAGAAGGAAAAGTCATCATCGTCACGGGAGCAGCTTCCGGTATGGGTCAGGCAATGGCAGAAATATTTTCGGCCGAAGGGGCCAAAGTCGTTATTTCTAATATTCATGGTGACGGAGCAAATCAGGTCGCTGAGGCAATCACATGACGCGGGGAAACAGCCCATGCCATCAAGACGGATAAGCGGCAGTCCGTCAGCTGATTGACGAAACGATTACCACGTACGGAAAACTGGATGTTCTCGTCAACAATACCGGGAACAAGGACATAGCATTATCCTCAACAACATTTCGACTGGCGGTCTGAACGGGGCACGTGCCGGACCCCGTTTCGTACTTAAGGATAAAAGAACGAACCTTCCTGTCAGCGGTCAACAGTGAAGATTCGTTCTTTTATCGTATTACTTTTGATTTGTTTTCGTGCATCGATCGAGTCCCGGATATGTATGATGTACCGGCGACCCTTTTGGTAACCGGAGCGGGGCGGTTTGATCCGCAGTTCCTTGCCATCGATGACTTCGAGTTCCGTCTGCATCCGTTCTCCGGTCGAATCCGTGATCGTGACGGTCCGGTTCGAGACCTGGTCCGGTCGTAAGCCTTTTGAAAATTCGATGTCAAACGTATGGTACTTCGAGATCGTTCGGGCACGAGACTTGAAGTGGGGACCTTCCGTCTGTTCGTCAAGCGTACAGTAACAGCCCGTAAAAATTAAACAAATCGTCAGGATAATGGAAAATAACGGTTTCACAATCGGGCTCCTTTCAGCATATTTTTCATTATAAGCCAAATAATAGGAGGTTTCAATCGTTCTTGGGACGGATTGTGAAATAACCCTTCAAGACATGCCACGAGTGATGTATACTCAAGCGAGAGAAAGGCAGTGGTAGAATATGCAACAGACTGATCAACGCGAAATCATCGTCTCCATCCGGACGAGTTATGATTTCAAAGCCGATGAAGGACGTGCGGTCCGGGTCGTCGAATTTCACGGACGCCGGACGACTGTCATCGATACATTTAAAAAATCAACACCAAAACGGATGATTTTAGTTGAAATGATCCGCGCCGTCCAATCGTTTAAGGAACCGTTCCATATCATCTTCAATGTCGAATGCAACTTCGGTTTCAAATATTTAAACGATGAACGCCCGTGGGAAAACCGCGATCTCGGAAATACGTTCAACGAATTGATTCAAACAGGCGGACATACGATTGAGCTCCGCGATTGTTCGTTTTATGAAGGCGGCAAAGACTTGCAGAAGTGGTTGCTGAACATCCTGAAAAAAGCGAATTGACCTTTTAAGACAGATGACGTTCATCGAACGGTCATCTGTTTTTTTGTTGCCTCTCCCGTCGTCTGCTAATATGTGGTAAATTTATAAGAAAGAAAAATGACAACACGACCGACATCACCGTCAACTATTTCGTAAAGAGGTGGAATTATGAATAAAGAAGATCATCAAATCGCCCGTAAGCTCGTGTCTACTTATTTGACAGGAACTCAAATCTCGACGATTCACCTGACAGGCTTCATCAGCATTGAACTGATTAATCTCTATGATGCCACGATTCCAGATATCTCAATCCGGATCGAGACTGACCGTCTGTATTACGGGGATGTCGAATCTTCGAAGGACTGGGTCGTTCGCCATATGCCAAAAGAAGAGATGCTTCACCTGATTGTGACATTACATACAGAACGAATCATTGCCGTTCGGATCGGAAAAGCTGCTCCGCATCTGTTCATTACCTTCAGTTCAGGGAAAACGCTGGTCATCAACGGGTCGGATACATATTACGAATCCTGGGCCATCGACATGACGTTACCGGATAAAGGTCTTGTCTCGATCGTCGCCGTACCGAGCGATGAATTGGCTGTTTTTGCTTCCGATAACACGATGTTACACAACCAGCCCCATGAATGATCAAGTGTCACGTGCCAAGCAGAGTGCCCGTTTGATTATCGAGACCCGCTATCCGGATTGTGACGCTGCGTTACTTGCCGGGAGTTTTGTCCGGGGACAAGCGACCGCGACGTCCGATTTAGATCTGATCGTCTTCAACGAATCCGTTGCGGACTCTTACCGGGAATCGTTCACCAGTGATGGGTATCCGGTTGAAGCGTTCATCCATTCAAGTACGACCATCCGGGAGTTCTTCCGGCAGGACCGGGAACGGGGACGTCCTTCGATACAACGGATGGTCACCGAAGGACTCGTCCTGAGGAATCACGCACTGCTTGCACCGCTAAAAGCTCAAGCGCAAACGGAGCTGCTCGCCGGTCCACCGGTGCTGTCGCTTGCCGAAGCGGACCGTGCGCGTTATTTCCTGACCGATCTGCTCGATGATTTCATCGGTGTGACGGACCGGACGGAAGGGCTCGGAATTGCAGCACGATTGCTCGAACAAGCGACGGATTTCCGCTTGCGGACGTCCGGTCACTGGACAGGGCAGGGAAAATGGCTGATCCGCAGTCTGGCAATCGTCGATCCGGTCGAGGCCAAACGATTGACAGACGCCTTTGAAGCGTATTTCCGGTTGGATGAAAAACAAGCCGTCATCGGTTTGCTAGAACAGTGGCTCGATGCGCAAGGCGGTCGTTACTTCGAAGGTTTTTCAATCGGAAAATGAGAAAAGGGGGAGAGGCGGATGCTGACAATTCAGGAAGGGACGGAAGAATCCGCACCCTACAAAACGTTTCTACAAGAAAAAATCCGGGCGTATAATGATGAACAATCCCCGCACCATGCCAAAAAGCGCCATACTGCAGTACGTCCTGTTCATGTGATGGTATTCGAGGAAGAGCACATTGTCGGAGGAATCTACGGAGAGATCTATTGGGATTGGCTCGAGGTAGAATTTCTTTATCTCCCGGACTCCTTACGCACACAAGGTCTTGGCAGCCAACTGTTGCACCGAATTGAAACATTGGCGAGTCAATCCGGGATCGACCGTGTTCTTGTGACGACCTTTTCTTTTCAGGCCTATGCCTTTTATAAAAAACACGGATACGAGACGGTCGGTGTGATTGCGGACTATCCACCCGGATTCTCGCAGTACACACTCGTCAAACAACTTGTTCCGTCTTCAGGATCAGCATGAAAAAGCGAATTGGGTTGTTCTTAACCGTCACCTTTCTCGTTGGTGTGCTGGTCTCACCACTGAAACAGACGGCACAGCCCGTCGTTTACGGCGTGACCCCTCAAGCGCTGGTCGACGTCATGGAGCAGCAACCGGAAAAGATTCCGTTCTCGACCAGACAAGTCTACTGGATCGAACCGCTTGGTAACAGGCATACGATCGCTTTCGTCAAGACGTCGGAAGCGCAGTTTTTGCTTATCTTAAAACAAACGGATTCCACTTATCGTGTCGTCCATCTGATTCGCCAAGCACCGCAACCGATCGACTGGTTTGAGGGACGGTTACTGGAAGTCGATCAAAAACGTTATTTTGTCGTCTATGGTGAAAATAAATCGAACACGATGCGACGCTTAGTGTTCGATCCGTATAAAGTCACGTCCGTCGGGAAACATGAGCGAACTTTGCCACTAAAAGATATCAAGCGGACGCTTGATATCGGGCGAAAGGATCATTTCCATACGATTCAAGCGTTGCCGAAAGCCTTTCCCCGTTCGCTCTTTTTTGATATTCAGGCTGTCGACCGACAAGGCAACGAACAGTTGCGCCGGTTGTCGAATACGCTCGATTGAAGTCCTCTCAGTGGGAAGATGATCTAGTCGTTCGGTATACTGAATATAGTCAAGAAAGAGGGGGATCTAGTATGTGGATTGTGATGAACCAATTGCGTGTACAAAACGGGAAAGCCGATCAAGTCGCGGCACGTTTTCAAACGACTAAAGGCATCGAGCAGATGGAAGGATTTATCCGGATGCAGGTCTTAGTCGATCTCAGTCAAGACGAACATGATATCGTCACGATCATGACGACGTGGGAAAAACAAGCGCATTTCCATGCCTGGCAAGAAAGCCAAGCCTATAAAGGCGTCCATAAGAAACGGGACGAGGGGACATCGGAAGTCAAACCGCTTGTCCTGTCAAACGCCGTGACGGAATATGCCGTCGTCGCCGATCATACGCATGCCTAAACAAAACCGTCTTTTCCCGCGAATAGGGAAGAGACGGTTTTTTGCCTGGAATGGATAAACCGGAAAGCGGGTAAAAGGATTAAAACTGAACCTCGAGAGGTGAGGGAAGATGACGACACGTAAAGGCATCGTTTCAGGATTAACGGTCTTGTTCGGCATGATTTTCATCATCGGTTTTTTCCTGTCCGGCGGTTTTGTCTACCTGTACTTTTTTGCACTGCTGATTGCCTGTGCGTCTTTTTTGCGGGAACAGTTGACCCGCGAAGAGTGGTTACACGAAGGGATCGCCTTCATCTTATTTTGCGGTGTCCTCTACGCTGTCGAACATCTGGTATTTTAAATCATTTGATGTGATACGTATCAAGCAATACGTCGCGTCCTGCAGCAGACAGCTTAAAACTGATCTTTCGGTGGACATCTTCGAGATAGACATCGGTTTTTTTGATTCGCCGGTCGAGATAAATCTTGAACTGTTGCGCTTTCCCTTTATTCAGTAACGTCAAATACTGCCGCTCGGCCAATCGCCCTTTTGGCTCTGCCTCTTCACTGTCCTCAATCAGCCGGACCAACCGTTTTGATTCTTCGAGTGACGTCTCGATGTAGGCTTCGGGTGAGAGCGGATCCGCTATGTCTAAATCGCCCTTCACAAATTTAAACTTTCCGAGCGGCCGGTCATGGAACAGGGCGAAACGCGGTAAAGAATAGTCCGCGTCGTACAGTTCGTCCGGCGGCACGTCAAGATTAGGCGGAAGTTGTTGTTCGTGCTTGATGGTCAGCGTGTAGCGGGTCGTCTTTCCGGTTTTTTCTTTGACCGTGACCGTACCGTAAGTGCCGTCTGTATGCGGTGCCTCCTTGAACTGGATCGTACTTCGCTCTTTCGACGAATAGATCGACGCGCGATAACGGATTTGTCCCATCAGGTTCAGCTGGACTTCATACGGTTCTTGAATTTGAAAATTTGATTCAAGGACAAGCGGGACGGCTCCGACAAACGGTGTCAGTTCCATGATGTTCGTGACGACCGTCTGCTTCGTTTGTTCATTTGTTGCCCGGACGACGAGATAGCCGGTTGTCGGGACCGTCAGCTGTCGCGCGGATTTCATCAAGGATCTGCCGGAGAGGCGGACACTTTCTTCGAAGTTGGAAGATAACTTCTGAAACTCCACCTGTTTTTTAGGAGTGACCAGATGTTCGGATGAAAAGCGGTCCTGTTTTCGTGTCAATTTGTGATAACCCGGTTTTGACACATAATCATGGCAATACAAAAAACGACCCTGTTTTGTTTTCAAATAGACGGCCTGCTCGCCCATCGATTCCGGAAACTGACTGACGAGATTAACGAAATACTGTTTGCCGATTGCATACTCTTTCGGTGCGGCAACCGGTTTCGTCGCGCACACCTGTTTAATGAGAACACCAAGCTTCGGATCATCTTTCTTGAAGTCAGTCAGGTTCAACGTATCATACACTTCCGGTAAGTAGGTGTATTGGATTGGTTTTGCCTCCGGACTGCATCCGCTCAACAGGACGGCTCCAAGCACTATTGGAATCAGTTGACGCATGGTTATTCCTCCACTTCTGTCAGGAGGTCGGCTGCGACTTCACCGGACAGTTTCGCTGTTTTTTTCGTTTTCGTATCTTTGACATAGATATCGGTTTTGTTGGCGCGTGCTTTTACGTACAGTTCAAACGATTGGCTTTTCCCGTTTTGAATCAACGTCATATACCGGATGCCCGCCTGTTTCCCTTGGGTTTTTTCAAGCGTTACTTCCTTTAAATCGTTCGAAACCTGCTTGGCAAGCATGTCCGGTAACAGAGATAATTGCCGGAAGTTTCCGTCTTTGAGTGCAGCGTCGTTCGGATGCAGAAATCCATGGATTTCCTTGTTATCATTTCCAATCCCGTTAAAGCCGCGGACACGAATATCTTTTACTGTTGTCTCATAACGCAGAGAAATCGTCTTATTCAGCGGCTTTTCCGTGTCTTTTGATTGGAAGGTCACGTACGGAATCGTCTTGTTCACCGGTAAGGCGTCAGGAAGCGGGTGATAGGTCAACTCAATGGATTGTTTGCCCATCCTGTTTACGATGTCTTCTTGATTAAAGTACTGGTCTGACTTGATCACCAGTGCATAGGTCATAGACTGCAGCCCATCCGTTGTCTTTTCAAATGACAGTTCAATTTTAGGATAGGAAAACGATGCCGGTAAGCCAAAAAGGGGTTTCTGTTGTCCGTCTTCTTCTTTTTCCAAAAACACGATCTGCCCTGTCACCGGAAACTCGATTGACAGACGCTGCACGTTCTTTGATACACCTACAACCTCTTCCTTCCGTTTTGCTGCCTTGTTATATGTACGGACGGTTAAAGCCGGTTCTGTGATCGGTGTACGTTCTTGACCTGAAGTTGGTTTCAGCCAAGGATGCTTTTTTAATTGAATCAGGTGCGCCGTCAGCCGATTCGTTTTCGGTGAACGACACGTTAAGTAGTACGTATCTCCTGTTGCGATGTATTGTAATTCAATCGGCGGGGTATAGGTGCCGATTTGTTGTAAGTTAAAGTAAAGTCCATATTCACCAAGCGTTCGGTATCGCTTCGGCAGGGGAGCCGTCTTTTTTGTGTTTTCGCATGTTTTTAAGAGGTAGGCTGACTGTTGTTTTGGTACCGGTTCAAATAATTCATCCGAAAAGTTTACAGCTTCCCAGTAATTCGGATTGCGTTCTAACTGTAATAAGGATTCTGTCCCGCATCCCGTCAGGAACAGGCTGCTGGCAAAACTGATTGCGAGTACAGATTTCTTGATGGTAATCGCCCCTTCCTTCTTTTAACAATATTTTACCATGAGGACACCCTTTCACTTCCAATAAAATTCAAATTTGAAAATAGAAAGTTGGTATAATACAATCCAGTGAGGCGTTGGACAATATGGACTAAGCTATATGAACAGGCATATGAACTGTCAACTAAAGACCAAATAGAGCCCTTCAACGCACTTAAAAAAGACCTATTCCCCGAAGAACCAGATAAGATAACAAAGCTGTTAAATCACATTCGTGAAAGCCGGTTTAATAGCGGGATGGCTTGCGTCCATTGCGGCAGCACAGCGGCCAAAAGAAACGGAAAATATAAAACGCGTCAACGCTGTCTCTGTAAGGGTTGCAATAAAACCTTCAATGAAATGACCAACACGCCATTTTCAGGGTCCAGATATCCTGATATTTATGGAGATGATGGTAGTAGGTTATACATTGTCTAAAATCGCTAAAAGGAGCGGCATACATATATCTACCGTGTTTTATTGGAGGCATAAAGTTTTGTACGCATTGCACTGAGAGTGGGAACAGGTCGGGTAAGAGCAGAGGAAATTGATGCCGTAATCGGAAAGTACATTGACCTAAAATAACCTGAAATTTTTGCTTTGTACGGACACAGTTAAGAACTATAAGAAATTTGCGAAGTTGAGCCTGTCAAAAATCGAATAAAACCACAGTGGAGTTCTTAAGGATAGTAAAGAAGGATCACCTATTGATGGTCCTTCTTTAATTAAAGCCCGCGATAGTTTAAGTGAATCACTTCACAAATATTATTATTTTCTTTTATGCGAATTGATTATTGAGAATTAGTTCACATCTTTTGTAAATCCAATATATATATATGTTCTCCTTCATCTGAAGATAGAAAAGTAAATTTAAGCTTTTTAAGTAAGTTGATTGAAGGAAGATTTTCAGGTGACACACTCGCATTTATTCTGACACAACCTTTTTGCTTGACCCAGGCTACAATTGCGGCAAGTACTTCATATGCATAGCCTTGCTTAGCGTGAAAAGGACTTATAGTGTATCCAACCCAAAAAGTGCAATGATCCCTTTTTAAATAAATATCACCAATCAATCGATTAGTTGTATTGTTGATTATAGCAAGTTGTACACCTTTTAAAAGAGAGGGTTCGCTAAGTAATTCTTTAGCATACATTTGCTTGGTCAATCCTTTGAATCCTTGAAACTGCATCCAGTTTTCATCATTTCTATATTGCATAAAATCATCAAGATTTTCTTTTTCAAACCGACGTACAGTACATCGTTTAGTTTTTATCTCCATAGAACCTACCGCCTTTTCCGCATATTTCCATTCATCAATTCTGCCCTGTTAGTTGAATAATACCTATTTCCATTATGTGTTATTTTAAAAATAAATCAATAACCCTTTCAAAAACGACAGACTTTGCGAAAACAGTTTAAAATTAAGATGTTAGTTTCCTGTTATAACCGGGTATCTTCTAATTGTGCACGGAAGTTACATCAATTAAAACAACGGGGGTTTTTACAGATGGGTACATTTATTCAGGCAGTCGACGGAACGAAGATTTATGTAGAAGATATCGGTTCAGGACAACCGGTCGTCATGCTTCACGGATGGCCAGCAAACAATAACATGTTCGAATACCAAAAAAACCGCCTTCTTGAAGAAGGATACCGCTATATCGGCGTCGATTACCGAGGCTACGGAAAATCAGATGCACCGGCCACTGGATATGATTATACGACGATGGCTTCCGACATCAACGAAGTCATTCAGCAATTAAAATTGACGAATGTCACGTTGCTTGGTTTCTCGATGGGAGGCGGCATCGCTTTGAAATACCTCTTGAATCACGGTGAATCCAACGTCTCGAAACTGATTTTAGCGGGAGCAGCCGCACCGGTCTTCACACAACGCGATGGTTACCCGTACGGGATGACAAAAGACGAAGTCGATGCATTGATCGAAGATACGAAACAGGACCGTCCGTCGATGCTGAAAGGATTCGGGGAAATCTTCTTTGCGAAAGAACATCCGGAACCTCTTCAACAATGGTTCCATAACTTGAGTGTCGTCGCTTCATCTCACGGAACGATCCAATCGGCGATTGCCTTACGTGATGAAGATTTACGCGACGGTCTGCCGAAGATTACGGTTGATACGCTCATCATGCACGGTAAAAAAGACCAAGTCTGCCCGTTTGAATTCGCGGAAGTCATGCATGAAAACATCGCGGGTTCACGTCTCGAAGTATTCGAAGAGAGCGGACACGGGATGTTCCTCGACGAACGTGAAAAATTCACGGAAACACTTGTTTCATACGTCAAATCAAGCCAAACGGTCTAACTGTAAAAGACACAAAACCCCATCTGCTTTTCCTCCGGTGAACTGAACCCTGAATGG
>NZ_MOLV01000012.1 GCF_001870785.1 Exiguobacterium sp. KRL4 | reverse complement strand
TTTCTACATCTTATTTTGTTTGATTTAAAACTTTTTTGTCTTTGTACCCCATAAGAGGATATCAGCATCCTTTCCGATCTTACCTATATGGAATTAAAACTGTATGTGTGCCTGTCAGTGCAGTAATGGAGGCTACACCCTTTCCGATCTTACCTATATGGAATTAAAACGCAAGACGTGCCTTTGCCTCTTTTAGTTCTGCCAATAACTTTCCGATCTTACCTATATGGAATTAAAACTAGTGAGCGTGAAGTTCTTTCATGTCGGCATTCATATCGACTTTCCGATCTTACCTATATGGAATTAAAACCATATATATGATTAATAGAACTCCTTAGTCAGTGACTTTCCGATCTTACCTATATGGAATTAAAACTCATGAGGGTTCAATCGTCTTGCGTATTCGGTTACGTCACTTTCCGATCTTGGATTGTCTAGTTTAGTGTTGACAATCCAAGTGTTACCTTTCCGATCTTACCTATAAGGAATTAAAACTCTGGCGTTTGACCATGGATGAAGCCCATCTTTGGACTTTCCGATCTTACCTATAAGGAATTAAAACTCCAGTCGTGTCTCGAATAGCCGCTCCTGCATCAGCTTTCCGATCTTACCTATAAGGAATTAAAACGCGTCACCACCGTCGTAATAGTATTCCTTTGATACTTTCCGATCTTACCTATATGGAATTAAAACGTATTCGGTGCGAGTTCTGCTAGTGCTGCGCGGTTCTGCCTTTCTGATCTTATTTCCTATATGGAATCAAAACCCTAAACGCTGACGTTCTGTTAATTAGAACGTCTTTTTGCTCCTCACAAAACCGTCACACCTTTTCGGCAGCATACCCGTGGCATCAACAGAATGGATTCGGTATACTGAATGTACGATATGTGAAAATATTCACTAAAAGTCGTTCACACTTTGTGAAAGGGCGTTTGATTATGAATCCACTTAAAGGGATCATCACGATTCCGCGTTCAATTTTAATACAACTGATGCTGGCGGCCGTCTTAATGGGTGTTGCCGTCATCGGTCAATCCTATTTGATCGTCATCATCGTCGACCGGATTTTCCTGCAAGAAGATCCGTTCGCGGCAGTCATTCCGTTGCTGGGTGTCCTGTTGTTGATGCTTGTCCTGCGCGTCGGCGTCACGTACTGGAACGGACGTCTCGGGACGAATCTTGCGGCACGGGTCAAACAGGACTTACGCCAGGCACTTGTCGCGAAATATACAAAAAACTCCGTTGAATCGATGCTCGAAGGGCAATCCGGAAAAAAGGTCAGTGTCCTGCTTGATTCGGTCGATGAGATGGACAGTTATTACAGTCAGTACATGCCGAAAGTCATCCAGACGTCAATCGTCCCGCTGATGGTGCTGATCGCAGCCTTCAGCTATGACTGGGTCACGGGACTCGTCATGATGATTACAGCCCCGTTCATTCCGTTGTTTTACATCGTCATCGGAATCATGACCCAAAATCGGGCCGATACGCAGCTGGAGAAGATGAATGCCTTCTCCGGAACATTTCTGGATACGTTACAGGGACTGACGACGTTGAAATTATTTGGTCGGGCGAAGGCCCAACAGGACGTCATCGAACGGAGCAGCCTTGACTTTCGGGATGCGACATTGACGGTGTTGAAACTTGCCTTCTTGTCATCACTGATGCTCGAATTCATCTCGATGCTCAGTATGGGAATGATTGCGCTTGAAGTCAGCTTACGTTTGATTCTGTTCCAAAGCATCACCTTTGTCCCGGCCTTTTTGATGTTGGTATTGGCGCCGGAATACTATCTGGCGTTAAAGGAAATGGGCGCAGCGTTCCATACGGGACGGGGCAGTGTCGCGGCCGCGAAACAGATTGCGGCGGAACTGACGGAAGATGACCGGAGCGTCGTTTTCGGACAGACGGAACTGCCGGCAGCCCGTCCACCACGGATCGAATTGAAGGACGTCGCTTTTTCATACCGCGATGCCCGGTTTGCGATGACCGAACTGAATCTTGCGATCGAACCGTATCAGAAGGTCGCGGTGATCGGTCGCAGCGGAGCCGGTAAATCAACGGTCCTTCAGTTATTGGCGGGTCTCGCCGATCCGCAGGACGGACAGCTGTTACTTGACGGTCAAGACCGTCAGATGATCACCGAAGCAAGCTGGTTCCGCCAACTGAGCTATATCTCCCAGCATCCGTATTTGTATGCAGGGACACTTGCGGAAAATATCGCGATTGGTGAATTACGCGAGGCATCACGTTCGGCGATTGAACAGGCGGCATCTGACGCCGGTCTGACGGAACTGATCGGACAGTTGCCGAACGGACTCGATACGGTGATCGGGGAAGGCGGACGCGGATTATCCGGCGGAGAAAAACAGCGCGTTGCTTTGGCGCGTGCGTTCTTAAAACGACCAAACATCATCTTGTTTGATGAACCGACGACCGGTCTTGACGTCAAGACGGAACGCTTGCTGCAAGAAGCAATCACGGTTTTAGGACGTGAAGCGACCGTCATCACGGTCGCCCACCGGTTGCATACGATTGAACAATCGGATCAAATCGTCATTCTGGAAGGAGGACAGATTGTCGACCGAGGGACACATGAAGAGTTGATGGGACGTGAATCGGAGTATGCGATGATGCGTGCCGTTCAACGAGGGGAGGAGACACGATGAAAGAGTTGATGGGAATTTTTCGCTTGATGTTGCACCAAAAACGAGACATCGTCTTCTCAATTTTCTTCGGTGTTCTGGCTGGAGTCACAGCGGTCGGTTTGTTTGCGGCAAGTGGATTTTTAATCTCGAAAGCAGCACTGTTGCCACCGATCCAGACACTGGCTGTCTTGATTGCCTTACAAAAGCTGTCGAGCTTGACGCGGGCGGCGAGTCGTTACGCCGAACGCTATTATTCGCACCGGGCGACGTTTACGATTCTCAGTGATTTACGAACGACGTTTTATAAACGACTTGAACCGCTCGCACCAGGCATCTTTGCCAAGTACCGGAGCGGTGACTTGCTCGCACGAATCGTCGGCGACGTCGAAAGTCTGCAAAATACGTTTCTACGTGTTGTTTATCCACCGATCATCTTAGTGCTTGTTTTTCTTTGTACGATCTTTTTCGTCAGCTTCTTTTCGCTCAGTGTTGCACTTGTCCTCGTGATCGGTCTTCTGTTGACGGGATTCATCATTCCCGGCTGGTTTGCCTACCGGGAACAACGCTTTGCGCGGTCCGTCCGGGCACGGCGCGGGGAACTGTCGACGGAAGTGACGGAACTCTTCCAAGGATACCGGGACTTAAAGATTTACCAACAACTCGGAAACAAGGAAGCAGAACTGAATGCTGTCGCAGCGCGATACGTCGCGGAAGAAAAACGTAACGGTCTGCACGCCGTCTCGAATCTTGCATGGAACACACTCGCCACCTTGATCATTTCCTGGATTGTCCTTGGTCTCGGTGCTTATCTGGTCGCCGACGGTCAGCTCGAAGGTGTTTTCCTGGCCTTACTCGTCATGACCTCGTTGACTGTGTTTGAAAATGCAGCCCCAATGGCGATTTTGCCGGGCTTCTTTGAAGACAGCCGCCACGCGGCGCGACGGCTCGATGATGTGGTCGAAGCGACGGTTGAACCGAACTATCGTCCGTTTGAGCTGACGCGGGCACCGGAACTCCGGGCCGAACAGGTCACGTTTGCGTTTCCCGATCAGGAACGTCCGGTCTTACGAGACGTCAGCGTGACGTTTCCTGCGGGCAGCAAAACAGCCATCGTCGGAGCGAGCGGATCCGGGAAATCGACGTTGTTGCAACTGTTGTTGCGCATGTATCCGGCAGACGGAATCCGGATTGAGGGAACGCCAGGTCAAGAGATTGATCCGGAAGCGATATGGCGACAATCGAATGTCGTCTTGCAACAAAACCATTTCTTTTACGGAACGATCCGCGACAATTTGCAGCTGGCCAGTAGCGAGGCAACGGATGATCAGATGACCGAAGCACTGAATCAAGTGGGTCTTTCGTTGCTCGCTCTTGACGACCGGGTGCTCGAAAAAGGGGAAAACCTGTCCGGTGGTGAAAAACAACGGCTGGCGATTGCCCGGATTTTCTTGCGGCAAGCTCCGCTCTACCTGCTCGACGAACCGACCTCATCGGTCGATGCCTTGACGGAACAGACCATCTTACAGCATTTGTTCGCACGTGCGGCGGATGCAACGCTGTTGTTGGTCAGTCACCGTCTCGCAGGACTCGAGGAGATGGACCAAATCGTTGTCATGGAGCAAGGTCAAGTCGTCGAAGTCGGCACGTATGCCGATTTGATGGCACGACAAGGTGCTTTTTATGCCTTAAAACAAGTCGAACAGTCAGTTTTTACACCGGATCAACTGGTCCGTTAAACCAACAGCCCTCTCCGTCGCTACTAAAGCGTTGGAGGGGGCTGTTTAGTATGTAGAGAATTCAAATAGACGACTGATAGCATTAATGGTAAAATAAGGAAAAATAAAGGGGGGATCTTGATAGAGATTCGTCGTTGCGAAGTGCAACTGGATGATCAAACGGTTGCTTATAACCCTTATTATTCCGATTCGGATGCGGTTTGTTTTATGTTATCCGGAGTCGGCTATGCCTATGACCATCCGTAATTTTACCAAAAAATTAGGTGATTCATCTCCCACTTCTAAACGAAGTGAAAGTGGGAGATGAATCGCCAGCCTGTTTTTCGGGTATATTTTTTTTGAAGGAGGTGAAAAAATCTTGGTGAAACACAAGGCCTACAAATTTAGAATCTATCCGACAAAAGAGCAGGAAATTCTGATTGCGAAGACGATTGGATGTTCGCGTTTCGTCTTCAACCACTTTCTGGCGAAGTGGGATGAAATGTACAAGACCACTGGAAAAGGACTGTCCTACGGCTCTTGTTCCAAAGAAATTCCTTTGTTGAAGCAGGAGTTCGACTGGTTGAAGGAAGTCGATAGTACATCTGTTCAGATTAGCGTTAAACATCTTGCCGATGCGTTTGATCGCTTCTTTAAGAAGCAGAATGAACGCCCTCGTTTCAAGTCCAAGCGCCATCCCGTCCAGTCTTACAAGACCAACATCCAGGGCAAGTCTCAACTTCCTGAAGTCTCGATTGTGTGCAACCAGCTCAAACTTCCCAAGCTGAAATGGGTTCGTTTCGCCTATTCGAAACAGATCACAGGCCGTATCTTGAGCGCCACGATCCGACGCAACGCTTCAGGGAAATACTTCGTCTCCCTGCTCGTCGAGCAGGAGATCAACGAACTGCCAAAGACCGGTTCATCCATCGGTATCGATGTCGGACTCAAGAACTTTGCCATCCTGTCGGACGGTACGATCTACAAGAGCGACCGTTACTTCCGTTCGCTTGAGAAGAAACTGGCGCGCGAACAGCGCAAGCTCTCCCGCCGTCAACGCATCGCCCTGAACAAGAAGGTCACGCTTTCCGAGGCGAGGAACTATCAGAAGCAGAAGCGGAAAGTCGCCCGTATCCACGAGGAAATCGCCAACAAGCGCACTGACTTCCTGCACAAGGTATCGACTGAAATCGTCCAAAACCACGACGTCATCGGAATCGAGACCTTGCAGGTGAAGAACATGCAGAAGAACCGCAAGTGGAGCAAGGCCATCTCGGACGTCAGCTGGTCGGAGTTCTTCCGCATGTTGGAATACAAGGCGGACTGGTACGGGAAAACCGTCGTGAAGGTCGGCAAGACCTTCGCATCGAGCCAACTGTGCTCGAGTTGCGGTCATCAACACAAGGACGTGAAACATCTTAGCTTGCGTGAATGGACATGCCCGAGTTGCGGGATCCATCACGACCGGGATGTGAACGCAGGACTGAATCTCAAACAAGAAGCCGAGCGTATCTTAGCTTCCTCAACCGTCGGGACGACGGGGTTAGCCTGATCAGGTTTCGACCGTTAGGTCGGATCACTCAGGAATCCTTCACCTCTAGGCGAAGCGTAGGTGGAGGTAGTTCAATTCAGCCGGATGATGTTACTAAAGCGGGGAATCAACGTGATTGAGATTCAGTATGTCTCGGACGACCTGTTCAGTTTACCGGACGAGCAGGGAGATGCGGAGATGAGTCGGCGGATTGAAGCGGTCATCGATGAGGTGTTACGGGCAAGAACGTATCAGACGATTCACTTCATTGCCAAATCTCTTGGTACGGTACCGCTTGTTTCGATGATGAACCGTGGATTGTTTCCGGAAGCCCGTGTCGTTCTGTTGACACCGTTACTGAAAGATCCGGCAATCGTCGAAGCAATTGCGAAAAGCCGGCATCGAGGATTACTAGTCATCGGGGATCAGGATCATCAGTACAGTCCGGAAGCGTTTGAACGGTGCGGTAGGTCGAACCTAGTCCTCGAACAGGCGGAAGGAGCTAATCATTCTCTAGATATCGATTTTGATGTCGATGCGTCACTTCAAGTACTCGGACGCATCATGCAACGGACGGAAGAAGTTTTGTTCCCCGTATCGGTTAAGGAAAACTGAAAAAACCGACAGAAAACTCTTGGAAGAGAGTTCTGTCGGTTTTTTTAATACGGTCGCATCAACGCGCGGACAGGACTGCCGTCACCGTCGACAATCGGAAGCGGAACGGCGTTTAGATGATAGTCACCCGGTGTGATTGCATCGAGCACGAGTCCTTCCAGGATGTGGACACCGTGTGTTGCGAGGGCATGGTGGGCACTCATTTCTTTACTGTCGATTGCGTCAACAGACGGTAAATCAAGTCCGATCAATTCGATGCCGAGTGCTCCGAGACGTTCGGCAAGACTCGGTGTCAGGACCGGAATCGTTTCCGGGAAAATCGCCTTATCGACCCATCCGTCCGTTTTGATGATGAGTCGGCGGACATCGGTTAAATCAAACGCATCGAGGTCACTTGCGATAATCTCTGTTCGACCGGGCAGGTAGATGACACGGGCATGACCGATGTAGAGGTCTGGATCAAGATCAATGACTTTTTGACCGGCATCGTCAAAGTGAAACGGTGCGTCGATGTGAGTGCCGGTATGCAGACTCATCGTGACTTGACCGACGTTGACGGAACCGGTGTCGGCTTTACTCCAATTGATCGTGTAGTTGAACTTCGTATCGCCCGGCCATGTCGTAATCGACGAGGTTAACGGTTGTGAGACATCTATCCAACGGTTCATTTCACATTCCTCCTCAAAGTTTTGTCCGAACTGACCAGAGTTCCGGGAAGAACCGGTGGTCGAGCACCCGGCGCAGGTAACTGACACCGGACGAGCCGCCCGTGCCCGGTTTTTGACCGATGATTCGTTCGACGGTGCTCATATGGTTAAAGCGCCACATTTGTTGCTGGCTGCCGATATCGAGTAACTTTTCACCGAGTTCATACAAGTCCCAGTACTGTTCGACATCTTGATAGACGATGGCCCAGGAAGCTTCGACACTCGCATCGGCTTCCCAGTCTTGCGTGATATCCCGATTGAGGATTGCTTTGTCAATCGGCAAGCCGCGCCGATTCATCGCCCGGACGGTTTCGTCATAGATGCTCGGTGTTTTTAAGTCATCGTTCAATTGAGCGAACAGCGCCGTTTCATGTTCATAGACCCGAAGCATCTGTGCATTCTTAAATCCAAGGGCAAATTCGATTTGCCGGTTCTGGTAGGACTGGAATCCGGACGAATGTCCGAGTGAGTCACGGAACTCCAAGTATTCAGCCGGTGTCAGTGTCGACAGGACACTCCATGATTGAATCAATTGTTGTTGAATTTTCGAGACGCGGGCGAGCATCTTAAACGACCGCTCGAGCTGATCATCGGCAATCGCTTTAGTTGCGGCCGTCATCTCATGCAAAATCAACTTCATCCAAAGCTCGCTTGTCTGATGGATGACGATGAACAGCATCTCATCATGGTGGTCCGATAAGCGTTGCTGGCTCGTCAAGAGTGAGTCGAGCTGTAAATAATCCCCGTAAGACATATCTTTTTTGAAGTCGGTTTGAATCGTTTCTTCGATTTGCGTCGCATCCGTCTGTTTCATTCCAATCGATCCCCTTTACATCAAAGTGATTGTGAACGTTTTGTCTGATCCGCTTGCGGCGGATTGTTGCGTTTCCAAAATACATAGGCAATCGTCAAGAACAGGAGCCACGGAACCCCGAACTTCAAGACAATCTGGAAATCCGTGAACCAGGTCGTAATGACGAGGGCGAATAATAAGAGAGCCCCGAGCGCGGTCAGATAAGGATACCCCATCATGCGAACCGGCAGTTTCCGGCCGCCGTCCCGTTCCCAGGCTTTCCGGAAATAGAGGTGGGAGATGAAAATCATGAACCAGGTGAAGATTGCCCCGAACATTGAAATCCCCATCATGAAGGGATAAGACACACTCGACTGGGTGCTGATGACAGCGGCGAGGAAAATTCCCAGCGTCGAGACAGCAAGTGCGAACAAGGGAACACCTTTCGTATTCAAGCGGCTGAAAATCCGCGGTGCGTACGTCGCTTTCGACAACGAGTACATCATACGCGTCGATGCATACAACTGACTGTTCATCGCGGATAAGGCAGCAGTCAGGATGATGAAGTTCATGATGCCGGCAGCCCCGGGAATCGATAGCATCTCCATTACTTTGACGAACGGGCTTTGATCAACGCCGCCCGCCTGTTGCCACGGCACGATCATCAGCATCAAGGCAATCGTGATGACATAAAACGTCGATAAGCGGAAGACGGTGGCCTTCAGTGCTTTTGGCACAGCGACATCCGGATCTTTCGCTTCGCCGGCCGTGACGGCAATCAGTTCCGTCCCGAGAAAACTAAACAACGAGATGAAGACGGCGACCCAGAGTCCGGAAAAACCAAACGGCAGGAATCCGCCGTCGTTCGTGAAGTTTTGCGGTCCGATGTCCGGTGAGTTGCTGCCGAAGACAAGATACGCACCGAGAATCATGAACATTAAAATCGCACTGATTTTAATGACCGAGAACCAGTATTCAAACGTCGCAAACGTATTGACGGTCGTAGCGTTGATATAAATCAACGCTACCGCAAAGACTAAAATCCAGATGTACCCGGGGACGTCCGGGAACCAATATTTCATATAGATGGCGATCGCACTGACTTCAACGCCGATCGCAAGGACGTTTGCCACCCAGTAGGAGTAGCGGACAAGAAATCCGGCGTATGGACTGATGTATTGTTCGGCAATCGTTCCGAATGAGCCGGACGTCGGATGGGCGACGGTCATTTCCGCGAGGCAACCCATCAACAGCAGGACGATGAAGGCACCAATCGCGTAACTGACGAGGACGCTTGGTCCGGCGAGACTGATGGCGAGTCCGCTCCCGAGAAAGAGTCCCGTTCCGATCGCACAACCCATCGCAATCATCGTCAGTTGACGTGTTTTTAAGTCACGCCGTAGTTCAGTAGGGTGTTCTTTCATAATTCCTCCTTACGCGACGACTTCGCGTTCGTTCTTGAATTGTTCATATTGTTTTTCATCCATGATCGTTTTCAAAATCGAGACGACCTCATAGACATCTTCAAAGCTATTATACAAGGCGACAGGGGCCAGGCGGACAATATTTGGTGTCCGAAAATCAGGAATGACGTGATGCGCCTTCAACGCTTTACAGATCCGTGCCGCTTCCGGATGTTCGAGACTCAAGTGAGCACCACGTCGTTTGTCGTCACGCGGGTTGCCGATCACAAAGCCGTACGGCGTCAATTCCTGATCGACGAGCGTCATCATGTAGTCCGTCAGTGCGAGTGACTTTGTCCGGACTGCGTCGATCCCGACTTCTGCAAACAGCTCGAGTGCACCGAGTTGCGGGGCAAGGCTCAAGACGTGCGGCGTTCCGATTTGGAAGGCACCAGCGTTTTCGGCGGGAGTCATCGTATGATCCATATCAAACTGTTTATCTTTACGGGAGCCGAACCAGCCGGTCAGACCCGGCAACGTGCCGAAATGCCGTTCGTGGACAAACAGTCCGCCGACCGTTCCCGGACCGCCGTTTAAATGTTTGTAGTTGCACCAGTAGGCAAAGTCGACGCCCCAGTCATGAAAGGCATGCGGAATCGCACCGACGGAATGACAGCCGTCAAAGCCAATCAAGATACCGCGGGCATGGGCTTCCCGTGTCAGACGCTCCATATCTAAAATCTGACCACTCCGGTAAAGGACTGTCGGTAAGACAATCAACGCAATCTCCTCCGTCATCGCGGCGATGATATCCGCTTCGTCGAGGAATCGTCCGTCGCGACTCTCGACTTGAACGAGATGTTCTGCCGGATCGAGTCCACGCAACCGAAGTTGGCTTTGGAGCGCATAAATATCAGACGGGAATGTTAAGCTGTCGGCTAAAATCTTTGTCCGTTGTCCGGACGGGGCAAAGAATGTTGCCACGAGTTGGTGCAGATTGACCGTCGTCGAACCGGTCACCATGACTTCATCCGCACTTCCGCCGATGAGAGGAGCGTTTAAGGCAGACAGTTTTTCCGACAGTTCAAACCACGGATGGCGTCCTTTCATCCAGCCGTCAATTCCAAGTTCCCGCCAATCGGCGAGTGATTCAAGCAATGTCGCTTCCGCACGTTTTGACAACAATCCAAGTGAATTGCCGTCCATGTAAATCGTATCTTTCTGCAGATAAAATTCGTGACGGTATGGAGCGAGTACATCTTGTTGATCCTGTTCGATGGCATGCTTGCGTGATGCGTTCAATGTCATGTCCGTTCCTCCTTGAATGAATCAGTAATCAGTTTTGAGAAAAGCGTAGCAAACAAATTGACATTGTGTCAATATTATCGGATAGAGAAGCAGGAGAGGTGGGGGAAATCATGAAATCAGACGACATGAAAATCGATAAACGGCATCTTCGGACGATGCGAACGCGGGAAAAACTGTTGGTGGCAGCTCGGGAAGTTTTTCTCGAAAACGACTTTCAAACGACGACGATTTCACAAATCATTAAGCGGGCGGGCGTTGGCTACGGAACGGCATATGTCCATTTTGAAGGAAAAGATGAACTGTTGATCGTACTGATGGAAGACGTCATGGATCGTTTTCATCAAGTGGCGGAACAGCCGTTTGAGCCCGGAACCGCCGAAGAAGCACGCGAGCAAATTGAACAGCAGGCGACGGCTTTCTTACAGCTTGCTGAGCGGGAACGGGAGATGCTCCGGATCGTCGAACAGGCAATCGGCGTATCGTATGCCATCCGGACCAAGTGGAAACAAATCCGCGAACGCTTCATCGAGCGGATCAGTCGCGATATCCGTTATGCGCAAGCAGCGGGGCTTGCCCGTCCGGACCTCAATCCGACACTCGTCGCACGCGGCTGGTTTTTTGCAAACGAAATGTATCTGTTCGAAGTCGTCCGCGAAGAGACGACAGCGTCGATTGACGAAATCGCGAAAACCTTGACGGCTGTTTATACGACCGGACTGTATCCACACGATTAAAGCCGGCTGTTCCCGGGAATCCTTTAGGGAAAGGGAGCGATAAGCATGGCATTTGATTACGATTTGGATTTTGAGACGACGGACTTCCGCAAAGAACCGGAAAAGTATCGGGTCGGACGGGGCGAGCAGGGTGTCTTACTCGTTGAACCGTATAAAGGAGAAATCCTGCCGCACTGGCGATTTAAGACGCCGGAGATTGCGAAGGAATCTTCTGAAAAAATCTATCAGATGTATCTCGATTATAAAGCGGTCGGAGACTTCGTCGGAATGGACATGGCGCGAAAGTTCATTCAGATGGGACACACACGGGCGCGCCGCTATACGAATTACAAAGGTGGACGGAAGTATAAAAACAAAGAGACCGGTGAGTTGAACGAGCGGGAAATTGATCCAGAAAAAGCAAAGTCGGCTGAGATTTTTCAAGAAAAATGGGATTTGATTCGGGCGGATGAAGAATATTTAGCGTTAAAAAAGGCGCATCAAAAACAATATGGCTAAACGAACGGTCAGGAGTTCTTCAAGCGGAGGAATGGAGTGAAGACGGTGCGAAACGGATCAAAAATCATATTGGCAATCGTGGTTGTCGGTGTACTGGCGTTGAGTTGGTGGCTCGTGTCGCCGCTGTTCTTGAATCAAGCCGTGGATGAAGAATTGCCGCCGAGTTCTTCGACGATAGAACAAGAAGATGAGACACCAGCATCCGAGACGGACAAGTCGGAACCGGCAACACCGGCTGACTTCTCAGGAACGTTCGTGGACGGTGAAAAAAATTATCAAACGTCCGGAAAAATTAAAACGGTAACGGCAGACGATGCGTTATATCTGCGGTTCGAAGATTTTCAAACGACGAACGGACCGGACTTGTTTGTTTACTTGGTCGAGCCAGGTAAAAAGACAGCAGACGGGATTCGTATCGGGGCGTTAAAAGGGAATCAGGGAGACCAAAACTACGTCCTCCCGAAAGAAGTGGATTTGACGAAACACAGCCGTGTCGTCATTTGGTGTCGGACTTTTGATGCTGATTTTGGAACGGGTGATTTAAAAGCAGCCAGCAAATGAAAAAAGCAACTCGCTTCCGGATGTGATATCGGAAGCGAGTTGCTTTTTGTCTGGTATTAAGACGTTTGTTCGATTTTTTTGATCAGCCGGGATTGACGGCGTTGCCAGACGACAGAACCAATCAAGGTCACAGCGAGGAAAACAAGTCCGAGTATGAACGGATAGAGAATGTTGACGTCATATAACAATCCGGCAAGTGTCGGACCGAGGACGTTTCCGATACTCATGTAGGCATTGTTCATGCCCATCGCAAACCCTTGTTCGTTTCCGGCAAGCTTGGAAATCATCGTGTTCAAGACCGGACGCAGGATGGATGTCGCAAGGAAAATGACGAGTGTGACGGCAAAGAATCCACCGTAGCTCGCTGTCAGTAACGACAACAAGAAACCGAGTGTCGCAATCAACAGGAAGATGTTCAAGACTTTTCCTTCGCCGAGACTGCGCGACAACTTGTCGACGACGAAAATTTGGGCGATGACACTGATGATTCCGGTCGACGTCACCATGATGGCGATGTCTTTTGGAGACGCCCCAAATTGATTGTCGACGAACAGACCAAGAACGGACTCATAGGCCATCAACCCAAAACTCATGACCAGTGTGATGACGAGTGGGACGAAGTACGGTTTATGGAACGACGCTCCGAGCTTGCTCCACATCGAACCTTCATCCGGTGCCATCGCCGTTGCGTCATGGACGTCACTTTCTTGAAGCAACAGAACGCTGAACAAAACAGCAAGTAACGAGACGAGTGCTGAGATGAGCAGTGGCAATTTCAAATCGAATTCAGCAAGAAAACCGCCGATTCCGGGACCGATGACGATTCCGAGTGACATCGCTGCAGAGACATAACTATTCCCTTTTGCGCGCTGATCCATCGTCGTGATGTCCGCGACATAGGCAAAGATCGCTGGAATCAATAAGGCCGCACCGACACCACCGATTGCCCGCGAGATATAGAGAATCGTGACGGAATTCGAGAAGTAAAAGACGAACATCGATAACGTCAGCCCAATCAAACCATAAATGATCATCTTCCGGCGACCGTATTGATCCGCCCATTTTCCGGCGACGGGTGACATGATGAGTTGTGCTCCGGCAAATATGGCAATCATCAGACCGGCAGCGGTTCCGCCTTGACCGATTGAAGCTAAATAAGCGGGCAGAATCGGAATGATGATCCCGAAGCTCCCGACGGCGATGAACATATTGATCATCAGGACCGTTAATTTTTTACGTTGATCCGCTTGCAAGGGGATCCCTTCTTTCTGGACGCTACTGTCAGCGTTTAGTGTATGTACCTTTACTATCTTAGTTTCAAGGGAAAGACCGTGTCAATTTAGAGCGTTGAAAAAGCTTAAAACAGACAAACGATGATTTAAAGTGAAAAGGAGTGATTCTGAACTGCTCCCACAAAAAAGGTTACAGTTTTTCGATTTGTCTGACTCACGCCCCGTGCTTCACTTCGTAGTCTAGGTTTGTCTGTGTCCATCCGCCAGCTCTCTTATTTTTGCTAACAGACTCATCAATTAAATGAAGGATTACATATTTTTGAAAAAAAACAAGATTCGTTCATGCAAAAACAATGCAAGGATTCGGGGTGCAATTGGGGAGCGACCAGGATGTTATTGCATGGGGATACGTTCGCTTGCATAAAAGTTCTGGTCATATGTGTAAACGCTTACATAGTTAGGGACGGAAGGCCGCTGCATATGCTCAACAGTGAGCATAAACTAAGGGTGTAAGCAGGAATGATATCCCTAAAGGAGGATTCATCATGACACAATCACTAGATGGACATGAACGGACGACTGGGGCGATACGAAATTTACCAATCCACGTCACGTCCGAGATCGGTGAGTTGAAGACGGTACTCTTGAAACGGCCGGGCCGGGAGCTCGAGAACTTGACACCAGACCATCTCGGTCGTCTGCTGTTCGACGATATCCCGCACCTGCCCGTCATCCAAAAGGAGCACGACTATTTTGCCGCTGTCCTGAGAAACAGAGGAATCGAGGTGCTCTACCTCGAGAAGCTGATGGAGGAGGTACTCGCGATTCCTCACTTGCGGGAACAGTTCGTCGCCAACGTACTCGAGGAATCGAAGTCGAACATTAACGGGTCGTACGAGAAGCTCCGCGATTATCTGCTCAGCTTCGACAACGAGCAGCTCGTCGAGGCCGTCATGGCGGGTATCCGCAAGACGGAAATTCCGCACAGCAAGCGGACGCACCTGCATGAGATGATCGAGGACACATATCCGTTCTATCTCGATCCGATGCCGAACCTCTATTTCACGCGTGATCCAGCCGCTGCGATCGGAGACGGCCTGACGATCAACCGGATGAAGGAACCGGCGCGGCGGCGTGAATCGCTCTTCATGCACTATATCATCACATATCACCCCCGCTTCGCGAAGCATGACATCCCGGTCTGGTCGGACCGTGAATACCGCTTCTCGATGGAAGGGGGCGACGAACTCGTTCTGTCGAAAGAAGTGCTCGCAATCGGTATCTCGGAACGGACGACGGCACAAGGTATCGAACGGCTTGCACGCAACCTGTTCGAGCGGAGCGAGTTCAAGAAGGTCATCGCGATTGAAATTCCGAAATCCCGCGCATTTATGCATCTCGACACCGTCTTCACGATGGTTGACTACGACAAGTTCACGATCCATTCGGCGATACAGGGATCGGGCGGGCAGATGAACATCTTTGAGCTGACGCGCGGTGCGGACGACATTACGATCACGAAACGGACCGACCTGCTCGAGACGTTGAAGGAAGCGCTCCATCTCGACCACCTTGTCCTCATCCCGTGCGGTGGAGGGGACGCGATCGCCTCGGCCCGCGAGCAGTGGAGTGACGGATCGAATACGCTCGCAATCGCACCGGGCGTCGTCGTCACGTACGACCGAAACTACGTCTCGAACGAGCTGCTACGGTCACACGGAATCGAAGTAATCGAGATTGGGTCGAGCGAACTGTCACGTGGACGAGGTGGTCCGCGGTGTATGAGTTGTCCGTTGGTACGAGAAGATATCTAAAACCAAGAGGAGGAACCTATCATGTCGAAAACAGCGCATATTGATCTCCGGAATCGTCACTTCCTTTCATTGAATGAGTTTACAGAAAGTGAGATCAATTACCTGATTGATCTATCGGCAGAACTAAAACGGCAGAAACAGGAAGGCATTCCGCACCGTGTCCTTAGTGGTAAGAACATCGCGCTCTTGTTCGAGAAACCGTCGACTCGGACGCGTTGCGCCTTCACAGTCGCTGCAATCGATCTTGGAATGCATCCGGAGTACCTCGGTAAGAACGACATCCAGTTTGGCAAGAAGGAATCGGTCCGTGACACGGCGATCGTCCTCGGCCGGATGTTCGACGGCATCCAGTATCGCGGCTTCAGCCACGCGACGGTCGAAGGGCTCGCGAAGGACGCAGGCATCCCGGTCTGGAACGGCTTGACCGACCTGTACCATCCGACGCAAATCCTCGCTGACTTCCTGACCGTCAAGGAACAGAGAGGGCATCTGAAAGGCATCAAGTTCGTCTACGTCGGTGACGGCCGCAATAATATGGGCAATACCCTTTTGATTGGCGGGGCTAAGGTCGGGATGGACATCCGGATCTGCGCGCCGGAATCGCTCTGGCCGGAACACGCGATCATCGAATACGCAGAAGCGGTCGCTGCCGAGAACGGCGGACGGATCATGGTGACGGAAGACATCGACGCCGCCGTCGACGGGGCAGACGTCATCTACACGGATGTCTGGGTCTCGATGGGTGAAGAAGCCCAGTTCGAGGAGCGGATCAAGCTGCTCACACCGTATCAGGTCGATATGGAGATGATCCGCAAGACGGGCAACGACGATGTCATCTTCCTCCACTGTCTGCCTGCCTTCCATGATCAGGAGACGGAGGTTGGGCGCGCCATCTTCGAGAAATACGGACTACGCGAGATGGAGGTGACGGATGAGGTGTTCCAAAGCACACATTCCTCCGTCTTCGATCAGGCAGAGAACCGGATGCATACGATCAAGGCCGTGATGGCGGCGACGATGACGGATTGCTCTGACATGTGGAACTGATTTCTCACACCAGAAAGGATGAGAGTTATGGTTACCAAACCGCATGACACGACCGGCACGACAGGTACGTCGCCAGCGAAACAACAGAAGAAATTAGGATTCTTCGCACTGACGGCAGTCGTCGTCGGCTCGATGATTGGTGGCGGGGCGTTCAACCTCGCCGCCGACATGGCGGTTGGCGCGAGCGCCGGTGCTGTCCTGATCGGATGGGTGATCACCGGTATCGGGATCATCGCGCTCGGACTCAGCTTCCAAAACTTGACGATGCGACGGCCGGACCTCGACGGCGGCATCTACAGTTACGCCCGTGCAGGGTTTGGTCCGTTCGTCGGCTTCAACTCGGCTTGGGGATACTGGCTGTCGGCCTGGCTCGGCAACGTCGCCTATGCCACGCTCCTGTTCAGCTCGGTCGGTTATTTCTTCCCCGTCTTTGAGGGCGGGCAGAACCTCGCCTCGATCCTCGGGGCATCCGTTCTTCTCTGGCTCGTCCACGCCTTGATCCTGCGCGGCGTCCATGAGGCCTCGCTCGTCAACATCATCACGACGATTGCGAAGCTCGTACCGATTTTTGCCTTCATCACGCTCATATTGTTTGCCTTCAACCTCGACCAGTTCACGTTCCAGTTCTTCGGTGAAGGCGGCTTCAACTTCAGCTCAGTCAAGGAGCAAGTCGTCTCGACGATGCTCGTCACGCTCTGGGTATTCATCGGTGTCGAAGGGGCGGTCGTCCTGTCAGGGCGCGCAAATAAACGCTCTGACATCGGAAAGGCGACCGTGATTGGTCTGATTGGGACACTCATCATCTACGTTCTGATCTCCGTCATGTCGCTCGGTGTCATGTCTAATGCGGATCTCGCCGCCATTGACCGTCCGGCGATGGCGTATCTCCTCGAGAGCGTCGTCGGGCAATGGGGTGCTGTCCTGATTAATATCGGGCTCGTCATCTCGGTGCTCGGGGCATGGCTCGGCTGGACGCTGCTTGCGGCCGAGATTCCGTATATCGCAGCGAAGGATGGGGTCTTCCCGAAATGGTTTGCGAAAGAGAACAAGAACGAGGCACCGGTCAATGCCCTTTGGCTGACGAACGGCTTGATTCAGCTCTTCCTGTTCACCTTCCTGATTTCGGACGCCGCCTACACGTTTGCTTTCTCGCTCGCTTCGAGCGCGATCCTGATCCCTTACGCGGTCTCTGCCTTCTTCCAGGTGAAGGTGTCGCGCGGCGAGATCGGTTATGCGCCGGGTGAGAAACGGACGCGCGACCTGATGCTCGGGCTCGTCGCTTCCGCCTATGGCATTTGGCTAATTTACGCGGCGGGCATGGATTATCTCCTGCTGACGACGCTCCTGTACGCACCGGGTACGCTTCTGTACGTCAAGGCACAACGGGAGGCAGGCATCAAAGGACTGACGAAATGGGAATGGACGGGTACTGCGGTACTGACAGTCCTCGCGTTTGCTGCGCTCATCGCAATGTGGAATGGCAATTTATCCATCTAGGAGGAGTTTGACATGAAAGGAAAACGAATCGTCATCGCGCTTGGTGGGAACGCGATTCAGCAAGGAAAGGAAGCGACGGCTGAGGCACAGATCCGGGCCGTCGCAAGGACAGCGGACGCGCTCGCTGGGCTCGTTTCGGAAGGCTATGAGATGGTCGTCACCCACGGGAACGGGCCACAGGTCGGGAGCCTGCTACTTCAGCAGGCGGCGTCGATCCCAGCAATCCCGGCGATGCCACTCGACGTCTGTGTTGCGATGACACAAGGGATGATCGGCTACTGGTTTCAGAACGCGCTCGACCATGCGTTCCTGCACAGAAAAAGTCCGCCGACGGTCGCGACCGTCGTCACGCGTTGCGTCGTCGATCCGAATGACCCGGCCTTCCTGAATCCGACGAAACCGATTGGTCCGTTCTATAGCGAGGAGGAGGCGAATGCCCTGACGATGAACGGATATGTCTACCGCGAGGACGCGGGGCGCGGCTACCGGCGTGTCGTCCCGAGCCCACGCCCACAGTCGATCATCGAGCATCACGTGTTGACCGACCTCGTCGAACGAGGACATCTCGTCGTCGCCTCGGGTGGTGGTGGGATCCCCGTCGTCGAGACAGGAGAAGGATATGTCGGCGTCGAGGCCGTCATCGACAAGGACTTTGCGGCCGAGAAACTCGCTGAGCTGATCGAGGCCGACACGCTCGTCATTCTGACGGCGGTCGAACATGTCGCGATCCACTATCATCAGCCGGACGAGCTGGCGCTTCGGGAAGTGACCGCCGCGGAGCTTGAGCGATATATCGCAAGCGGGGAGTTCGCGCCCGGGAGTATGTTGCCGAAGGTCGAGGCCGCGCTCGAGTTCGTCCGTTCGAAGGACGGACGCCGTGCCGTCATCACCTCGCTCGACCGAGTGAAGGAGGCGCTTGCCGGTGAGACGGGCACGATGATCGCTGTCTCGTTCAACCAGCTCGTCTGAAGGAAAAGGAGCGACTGCGGCCGCTCCTTTTCGATTGCCTTAAAACCGTGACATCCTGCATACGCACGGCTCGATGAGGGAATGTATGATAGTGAGGAGAACGAGTGAAGGAGTGAACGGGATGAACCGGAACGTGACGACGGAAGAACTGCGCGGTCTCGACATCTTCGAAACATGTACGGAGCGGGAGCTCGCGCAGCTTCTGCCGCACGTTTTCCACCGGACGTACCGGAAAGGGCAACTGCTGTTCATGGAAGGGGACCCGCGCGAGCGGATCTACTTCCTGCTCGAAGGGTATGTCCGGTTAGAGCGGCTGAATCTCGCCGGGACGCTCCAGTATTCCGATTACCTGAAGCCATGCCAACTTTTCCCTTACAGCGGGATATTCGAGGACGAATTCTACAGGTACACGGCGGAAGCACTGACGGACATCGAGGTCTACTATGTCCCGACGTACCAGCTTGAGCAGATGGCGAAGCGGCACTCGGCCATGTTGTTCCATATCATCAAGCAGATGAACCGTCTGCTCGACCTGCACGAGCGGCGCGTCCAGGAGATCATCACGCCGAACGCGACGGTGCGCGTCATCAACACGATCCACTTCCTGATGGAGGACCTCGGGGACACGCGGGAGGATGGGATTCACGTAAGCTGTCCGTTCACGACGATCGAACTGTCGCGTCTGTCCGGGACGTCGCGAGAGACGGTGTCCGGCGTCCTGTCGAAGCTGCGCAAGGACAACATCATCCGCTTCAGTGCGAAGCATCTGATCATCGGAAAGCCGGACTTTTTTGTGAAGGAATGACCGGAATACAAAAGAAGGCCGTCTTTTCTTTGAACGGCTGTCCGTCAAGTAGACAGGTAAAATAATAAAAAATAGTCTGACGGCCTGAACCCTGAATTCAAGGGAACTCAGGCCGTTTAGTCGTTGTTCTTCCTTGATCATAAAAAAAACTCCCTTCAGAAGTAGGCAGTTGAAATAACTAAACTGTCTACTTTTGAAGGGAGCATATCAATGGGAGTCAAAGCGTCAAAGTGTTTTCTTGAACAGCCAATTGACGTTTGGTGATAGTAGCGGTCGGAACAGTCGGACGACCGGACGACTCGATAAAATCCAAACGAAGAACAAAGCGAGCAAGAAGGAGGAACCAATCAGTAACACCGGCGATTCGGCAATCCATGGTGGAACGGAATCCCGAAACAGTCGGACGATGAATGAGTGCAACAAATAAATCGCCAACGTCTGAATCCCGATTTGATCAAACCGTTCACCGAACGAACGGTGTGGAATCATCATTAATACGGAGAAAATCATCACGGTACTGACCGCATATAAAAAGAGTTGAATCAGTGCCCCTTTGAGCAAGGGAACTTCAAACTCCCCGTAAGTATCCCGGTAAAACAACCAAACGGTATCAAATCCATTTTTCGTCCAGACGGCCATAGCGACGGCGATCGCGATCGAGACGATCAATCCGGTCAAACGACCAATGGGAGACGTCAAGCGGTCACGGATTCGACCACTAGCGAGCCAACCGCGTTGTTTGATGAGATACCCCATCAAGAAGAACGGATAAAAGCTGACGACCTTTTGGAGGGACAGGAAATTCGTGATGGAACCCGGATTGGCATTGATCAGTAAGGCAAACACCACACTGATCAACAGCGGATACCGAAGCGTCAGGAAACCAGGGGTCACGATCTGCCAGATGATGATGCCAAGCAGGTACCACAGGGTCCAACTCGGGACGAGCGGATGGAGTAGCCCGTCCATCAATCCATCGACCGTCTTTTCATTGACATAAGCAAGATAGACTTCATGGATCGATTGCCAAATCAAGTAAAGCACAACGAACGAAATGATCCGTCTGGGTCGGACCTCCTTAAAAAAGTAACCGCTCATGAAGATGAACGCTGGCATATGCAACAAGTAGATGATGTTGTAGACGATTTGAACGGAGTCGTTGCCATCCAGGTTACGGAACGTTTCAATCAGATGACCAAACACGACCATGAAGATCAGTAACACTTTGTAGTTCCCGAGCCAATGATCATAAGGTACGGTCATTGGTTTTGGTGTTTGGTTCATTTGTTTTCTCCAAGAATGATTTGATCGACGAAACGTTGACTGGATTTCCCGTCCTGCTGTTCGAAGAAATATTCGGCAAAGGCTTTGACGTTTTGCATCTCGAAGTCTTCGTTTTTGATCCGCTCAATCAATTCTTCAGACGTTCGAACAATCGGTCCAGGGACAAATTCTTCAAAGTCATAGTAGAAGTCACGTTTCGAGATGTAATCTTCTAAATCATAGGCGAAGAACAACATCGGTCGGTCGAGCAGTGAAAATTCAAAACAAGTCGACGAGTAGTCAGTAATCAAAATGTCAGAGACGAACAGCAACTCATTGATTTCTCGATGATCCGTCAGATCAAGGAAAAAGTCCGCATAGACTTCCGGGATCTCCATCCGGCGGCGGACGAACGGGTGCATCTTCAAGACAAACACGTAGTCTTCGTGGAATGCTTCATACAAGGCATCCAAATCGAGTTGGCTGAAATCATAGTGCGCACTCTTCGCACCATTACCTCGGAACGTCGGAGCAAACATGATGACTTTTTTAGTTTTGAAAATCGGATATTCTTCATAAATCCGTTCCTTCGCTTCGGCGATATAGTCTTGGTCAAAGAACATATCCGTCCGTGGAATACCGGTTGCGACGACTTGATCTTCGCGTAAGCCAAATCCTTCCGCATAATGACGTGCGACGTTATGCGAACTGACGATGGCTTTCGTATAGTTCCGGTGACTGAGCGAGTTGGCACTTGGACCGCCTGGTTTTCCGAGACGGCTGTAGCCGAATGTCTTGAAGGCTCCGACAGCATGCCAGACCTGAACAAGATCGCTTCCTTTACGGATGTTGAGCGGATAAATCATCGGATAAAAATCATCCACTAAAATCGTTTTTGCCGTCGCGAGATGATATGGTAACGTAAATTTGTCGCGCCAATCGCGTCGTGATTGGAGATTCGGTTTGAAAAACGTTTTAACGTCTAAATGTAAGTCACGTCGTTCGATTTCATTTAAGATGTAAGCGAAGTTCCCACTGACATCGCTCCGAGAGTCGGAAGCAAAAATGACTTTATTCTCTTGGATCGGCTGTGTCCACTTCGTCACATTGTAGATGGCCTTAAACGTAAAACGACGGAACTTGAACGCCCGTTTTCGCCAATTCTTCTTCGTTTTATTGAATTTTTCAATCATCCGGATAAAACGTTTCGTCTCCCCTTGCTTAAGGGAATGGAAACTTAAAGTATTACTGTATTCTGAGTACTGGACGACCACTTCGTACTCTAGTTTAAGCAACAGGTTACTATGTTTCGTATCGACTCGATAGATGACAGGAATCAAAGGACGCGTATCACCAAATGGAGCTTCATGTAAAATCGATTCTCCTTGGACGATAGCGAAGAAAGCATCAAAATAGCCCATCGGTAAAGGACGACCGGTTGGTGTGATGTGATTGAGGTCGAGTTCTCCGCTAAAGGTTTCCTCAGCCCAGTCGCCTTCGAATGGGAAACGTAGGATGAACGTTCGTTTATTTCGTTTGTTCCGGAAGATGATTGCCCGCTCGAGTGGAATCGGTTCTTCGGCAGCTTCAGACTGGATGTAACCATCTTCCGGCTGTGTTTCTTCTGTCAGTTCAGGAGTAGCTGGATTTTCAAAAAGTAACTGCTCGGCCTGAAGAAAATCAGTTAATCCAAAAAGGCGTGCCTCGAAGCGGAATTTTGTTCCGGCTAGTTCTAGATAGTTAACGTGTGCCTGTAGTAGTGGCATCTGTATTTCTTCTGTCAAAACAATCTCTCCTCGCTTAAATGATTACAATGCATTTACACAATAATGACAGATTTTTAAAATCAGCATGAACATAGTATAGTGATATTAGAAATCATCCATCATTATATCGTGACGAACCAAAAAAAATAGAACTTTGTCTATTTTTTTTGGTTTGCTTGATGGAATCGTCGAAAAAAACACCATATTTTAAGAGATACCCACATCGCTGGCAAGTGGAAACAAAAAACTTTTTTATAAGGGAGGGAAGCGGAGTGACTCATGACAGCGCCATCGTTGATGGATGATCACTCTGCGATACAAGATGATTTATGCAGCAATCTTAGCTGGCGGAAAAGGAACAAGAATGGGGAACGTGGACCGTCCAAAACAATTCCTCTCAATTGGAGAGCGTCCGATTCTCGTGCATACCGTCGAAAAATTTCTTTTAAACGAAGATTTTGATCAAATCATTATTGTGACACCAACCGCGTGGATCAACTATACACGTGACATTTTAGATAAGTATATCGGAAATGATACACGGATTGTCATCACGGCAGGCGGGAACGATCGAAACGAATCGATCATGGCTGCTATCAACTGGATTGAAGACAAAAACGGTCTGTCTGACGAAGACATCATCGTTACGCATGATGCGGTCCGTCCCTTCTTGACACACCGGATCATCAAAGAGAATATCTCGACTGCTTTGGAATATGGTGCTTGCGATACTGTAATCTCCGCCATCGATACGATTGTTGCTTCGACAGACGGGAAAACAATTTCAGACATTCCGGTTCGTGATCAGATGTATCAAGGACAAACACCACAAAGTTTCCAAATCACGAAATTAAAAAACCATTACGAAGCGTTGTCAGCAGAAGAACGAGCCATCTTAACGGATGCGTGTAAGATCTTATTGCTTAAAGGCGAAGATGTTGCACTGGTGACAGGTGAACTGTTTAACATTAAAGTCACGACACCGTATGATCTGCGGATCGCCAATGCAATTCTGAAGGAGCGGATTCACCAATGATTAACCAAGTCTATCAACTCGTGGCGCCACGCCAGATCGAGGTGACGTATGACGAACGGTCACTCAATTCGGACCGGGTTGTCGTACGCCCGACCTACCTGTCGATTTGTCATGCCGATCAACGGTATTTCACGGGAAGCCGGAGTGCTGAAGTATTGGCGAAGAAATTACCGATGGCGATGATTCACGAAGGAATCGGTAAAGTTGTCCATGATCCGTCTGGAACGTTTGCGATCGGTACATTAGTTGCAATGGTTCCGAATACACCGTCAGAAACAGATGACATCATCGGGGAAAACTATTTACGGACAAGTCGTTTCCGTTCGAGTGGCTATGATGGTTACATGCAGGATTATGTCTTCATCAAATCAGACCGTCTTGTTGAAGTACCAGCCGATCTCGATCCAGAAGTTGCAGCCTTTACGGAGCTTGTCAGTGTGTCGGTTCATGCGATGACTCGTTTTGATCAAATCGCCCATCCACGCCGCGAAACATTTGGTGTTTGGGGAGACGGGAATCTAGGGTTCATCACAGCACTGATGCTTCGGAAATTATATCCGGAAGCGAAATTGTTTGTGTTCGGAAAAACACAATCCAAACTGGATTATTTCTCATTTGCGGACGAGACATACCATATCGACCAAATTCCAGAAGGTGTTTCGTTTAACCATGGTTTTGAGTGTGTGGGTGGAATCGGTAGTCAATACGCGATCAATCAGATGATTGACTACATCATCCCGGAAGGAACGATGGCTTTACTCGGTGTTTCAGAAGAACCGGTCGCCATCAACACGCGGATGATTCTCGAAAAGGGACTTCGTGTCTATGGATCAAGCCGAAGTACACCGGCTGACTTTGCACGGACGATGGAATTGTATCAACTGTATCCAGATATTCCAGCGTATCTCTCGAATCTTGTCTCAGGCGTATTCCAGATTCGCCAAATCGAAGATATTCATCAGGCCTTTGAAAGTGATTTGACGAACCGTTTTGGGAAAACCGTCATGGAATGGTGTATGTAAGCATGAGATCGGGAAGAGAAGGGATCACTTTATGAAACAGAAATTACGGTTGATTCAACGACGAACGGTCCACTATCTGCTCGTGGTAACGTACTGGATGTCTAAACTTTTTCCGGTACAACCTAAAAAAGTCGTCTTCGCCACGTATCGTTCGGACAAACTCGTCGATAACTTCCGCGCCGTCTATGATGAACTGGAAAGTCGGGAACTTGGATTTCATTATGTGTTTTTATTGAAACGGTTCCCGCAAAATCTGTTCGGTCAGGTGAAGTACGTTTTTCATATGATGCGAGCAACCTATGAACTGGCGACGGCTCGTTACTTCATCATCGATGACTACTACTACCCCGTGTATGTGTCGTCACTGCGCAGAGGGACTGAAGTGGTTCAATTGTGGCATGCGTGCGGGGCGTTCAAAAAGTTCGGGTACAGTGTCCTCGATAAGTCCTATTCGCCGGATGACGACTATTTAAAAATGGTTGATATTCATCGCAACTACTCGAAAGTCTATGTTTCGGGAGAAGCGTGTGTCGCACCGTTTGCAGAAGCGTTTGGAATGGATTCAAAACGGATTCACCCGTTTGGTGTTCCCCGGACGGACCAGTTGTTGAATCAAGAGCGACAGGTTCAGATTGAGAACAAATTATATGCGAGTCATCCCGAGTGGCGTTCGAAAAAGTTGATTTTGCTTGCACCGACGTTTCGTGGGAACGGACAGACGACCGCCCATTACGATCAGGAGCTTGATTTTCAACAATTTCGCGAACAGCTTGGACCGGATCATATTCTTCTGTTACGGATGCATCCGTTTGTCTTGAATCGTCCGGTCGTTCCGGCAGAATTTTCCGATCAAATCATTGACATGACGGATTATCCTGACATCAATGATTTAATGCAAATTTCGGATATTTTGGTGACAGATTATTCTTCCGTCATCTTCGAATTTGCCTTGCTTAAAAAACCCATCATCTTTTTGGTCAACGATTTGAATTCGTATAAGGAAGAACGTGATTTTTACTTCCCGTACGAATCGTTTGTGCCGGGACCCATCGTGTCGTCATTCAATGACGTCATTACGTGGATCAAAGCGAATCAGTTTGAACCGGAGCAGATTGAACGTTTTGCCGCACGTTTCTTTACGTATCAGGATGGACAGGCGACGAAACGCATCGTCGATCATGTCTTGACGGGAGCACTCCCGGAGACGCCTGCACATCAAGAAAAGATGAACACCGTCTAATGCCAAAAGACTTGTACACGCTATCAAACAGGTTCATTCCTTCATCCGGGGAATGAACCTGTTTTTGATTCAAAGGAAAAAGAAAAGCGTCCAGCTTTCACGATTCCGTTTGGGGAAGGAATGGAAAGAGGGACGCTTTAGATGATTTTATGGGGCTTGATTGGCGCGAGCAGGGGTAGCTCGCAGAATGCGCACCGGTTTAGAAGTGCGTTAACTTGTCACGTGCAGCTGTTCGTTTTTTCAGCGGGGGAATCAAGGCAGGCCATCCGAATTGAATGACGCCTGCGACACGTTCATGTTCAGCAGCACCGATCATTTCGGCATATTCATCCGTGAACCAATGTTTTCCGCTTTTCCAACAACAGCCTAAACCAAGTTCAGTCGCTAGGAGTTGAACGTTTTGAATCATGGCAGCGGTCGCGAGCAAATCTTCCATCTGCTGATCTTCCGTTCCCTGTACCTCATATAAAACAGTCAGATAAACGGGGACGTCTGCAAATTTTTGACGCATCATTTGACGTTGTTCGTCTGTTTTTTGATCGAGTTGACCCCGTTTAGCAAGCAACGTCATCAATTGGTCGACATACCGGACTTGTCCATCTGCATTGGCAAGAACGAATCGCCAAGGTTCACGCAATTTATGAGTCGGTGCATAGATGGCGGCTTCTAAAATTTCTTCAATCATCTCGTTTGGAATCGGTTGATCCGTATAGGCACGAACCGAGCGACGTTCCAAAATCAGTTGTCGGGCGTTCATGGTGATCATCTCCTGACGTAAGTACTCTTAGAATATAATTGATAACGATTATCATTGTCAATGGTTAATTAAAAAAACGCTGTATCAAATCAGCGTTTCTCAGATGAAGCCATTAACTTTTTTTTCAGTTGACGAAGTCGGAACAAAGCAAACAGGTAATGGGCAAAATAAATCGTGAATCCAAAGAATAGCGCAATCACCATATTCAACTGGACACCGGGAACGACGGTCAAGTTCAAGTAAAGAAGAACAGCCATCGAGAGTGTATAGAGAGTTGCCTCCAGCAATTGAGGCATCATCCGATTTTTTTTCAAGAAGAAGGACCGGACGATTGGTAAGATGACTAAACTGACAAGGCGGTCGAGCAGACCGATCACAAGAATACTGATGATGATCGACAACGGACCTGCAAAGTATAATAAGTTCGGGAACGAGACATAAGAAATAAGCAAAAGAGGTCCGATCAATAGGAAAATCGATACAGAGGCTCTAAAAAAGATAAATAAACTGTTGATACTCGTTAAAAAGGCACGGGTGACTTTTTGAGACCAGGATGAAGGGCGTCCGACTTGCCAGGCAAAACAACAAGCAAAGATAAACGCATAAAACTGCAGAAAGGCAACCATAAAGCATCTCCTTTTGGATATGAAACTCAATGAACCTAGTGTAGCGATTTTATGAAGGAAGTGCAAAGACGAACGATTAAAAACCCGTTGACGATGTGCCATCAACGGGTTCAAAAGGTCTTAATCGAGATTGGGTTCTTTTTTTCCATGCAGGAAAAAGGATAAAAGCAAGGCGAGCGCCGATAAGACGGTAGCGACCCAAAATGCATCGGTGATTCCGTTGATTGTCGCCTGTTTCGTCAATTGGGAAATCCAACTGAGCGAAGCGGCTTGTGAACTGCCTAATTGTTGACCAAGCTCGCCTAAGTGTTGCGAAAGTGTCGGATCAAGTGTCGTGAACTGATTGGCGTCATCGGCAAGGTGTGCTGTCGTTTGACGTGTCATCACCGTCACGAGAATGGCGGTTCCAATCGAACCAGCGACTTGACGCAATGTATTTTGCGTCGCATTTCCGTGGGGAATCATCTTCATCGGCAAGGCATTCATACCTGCCGTCATGATCGGCATCATGATGAAGGCCATTCCAAACGAACGAAGCATATAGATACCCATGATGGAAGTATAAGACGTTTCCATATCGAGTTGAGTCAACTCCCATGTCCCATACGTCATCAGCGTCAGTCCAAAAATCGCGAGCGGTCGAATTCCGAATCGGTCAAACAGTCGACCGGGACTTATTGTTGAATTATGTCATTGGTGGACAATTTGGTTTATTGATATCGTGGCTCCGGAACGACCGGCCGTATTCTGCTTCGTATATGGCGGATCAATTGAGTCGGATGATCGTCTTCGGCACGGTCGAAAATATCGTTTTCCGAATAAAGTGCAGGATGGTATTTAAAAACCGCCCGATTACCATGAAGGTAAGGGCGGTTTGCTTATGCTTGTTCGAGTTCAAATTGTTTAGTGTAGAGGGTACTTCGATTGCGACCTGTATCTTTTGAACGATACAGCGCTTTATCGGCTTGTTGTAAGGCTTCGAGGGAAGTATGAGAACTACTTGAGTGAGCAATCCCCAGTGAAATCGTGATTTGCAGATCGGGAACCAGTGTCGTCGGGAAAAGATTTCGAGCGACGGTCATCCGAGCCAACTCGGCGATTTTTTTGGCGTCGAGGGCAGATGTATTGGGTAAGATGATTAAAAATTCTTCGCCGCCGTACCGTCCAACCAAGTCGTCCGGACGAGCTAGTGACGCGAGGGTCGTCCCGAGTTGGCGTAAGACGTCGTCCCCAGCGTCATGACCATATGTATCGTTGACATGCTTAAAGAAATCAATATCAATCAGGATAAGAGAATAGCCCTCTTCCGCTGAACCGACAAGAGACAGGGAGTCATCGAGCCGGCGACGGTTGGCAAGTCCGGTCAAAGCATCGGTCATCGCCAGCTTTTGCTGATACTGAATATTTTCGAAGTGTCGTCGTAGCTCCGCCAATAGATGATAGGTCACTAAACCGGCAATCAAGTTAAAGAAAATATAAGCGAGTGATATTTCGATGAAGGTCGACCAACTATTCGTTAAGAGATAGATCGCGGGTAAAGAATAGACGATTCCGATACCAACCATCAATTCAAAATGCCAGAGTGTCATTCGGGCGTATCGTCTGACGATGGAAATCGTCATGATAAACAATCCGATGACGATGGATGAAAGGATCGCGGCATCGATTTGTTCGACAGGCGTCAACGCAAAGCGTGTAACGATGATGATCAGACCGGTCACAAGTGCGCTTAGCCATCCGCCAAACATCGTGGCGATGACAACAGGAACGATTCGTAAATCGACACGTGCCACATCGATTTGGATACTGTTGAACATCAAGAGAACGGCAATCAGTCCAGCAATCCCACCTAAGGCGAGCCGGATATTCAGATTCGTGTTTGGGGTAACCCGTGGTCGATTCCGGAACGGTAGAAACAAAAGAGTGATCGTTGTAAACAGTAGACAAAAATTGATGATGAAATTATTCATGATGGACAACAAATCCTCCCAGCTCCTTATACACGCATTTTTAAGTAATATATTTCTAGTATACTCATTTTACTAACGGCAAGAAATGGAAAAATGTTAAGTGAAACAAGGAAAGTCGACAAAAAAGACAAAGTACACAGTCAAGTGAACTTTGTCCAAGAAAAAAGTATATTTTTTTGAATGGCTATTTTTTATGAAGAAACAGCCTCTTCGTCCATCGTCAAGAGGATCTTATCAAACACACGGACCATCACATTTAGTTCTTCTTCAGTCAATGTACCGAAGCGTTCCTGCAGATACTTACGGCGAACGATTTCAAGTTCCCGAAAAGCGGCTTCCCCTTCGTCTGTCAATGCAAGGACGATCGATCTCCGGTCGTCAGTCGAACGCGTCCGCGTGACGAATCCTGCTTTGTAGAGACGATCGGTCAAAGCTGTTACCTGGCTTGTCGCAAGCTCAAACTGTTCTGCGAGTAAGGTCGGACGTTGAGGACCATTTTCAGACAAACTGCGTAAGATAAAAAATTCACTTCGGGTCGCAGTCCCTTCGAAGAGGCGATTTAGTTCCCGGCGTAATGTCCGGAGAATGACACGCATTTGTTCCTCTAATCGATAGGTCAGTTGATCACGTTCTTGTGGCATTCAAGCAACATCCTTTCTTTCCGTTAACTTCTATAGTTTAGTGTACTAAAAATATCGGATTTTTACCATGAACAGCACTAAATTCAAAAAAGTAATTGACAATTTAAAGACGATTTGTGTAACATGACGAAGTAATAACGAAATTTATAACTAATTGAATTAGTTCTCACTCAACCAGTGGGATGGAGGTTGCGATTCTTAAGAGTACAGTCACGGATGTCGTCAAGCGGCAGATGAGGTGACTGAAAAGGAAGAATTGCCGAAATCAATCATCGCTTTGAAGATGATCGATTGGGATTAGATCAAACAGGTCTAATACTGTCACAAGTCAGATTTGATTTGTGGGGAGCTATCTTTCACGACGGTAGAATGGGGCGCATCCGTTTACTATGTTGCGTTCTCATCTTCCTTCTGGAAGGTGAGGGCGCTTTTTGTTTTTTTAGATTCAAAAAGTGTCCTCTCAAAAATTTAAAAAAGAGAGAAGCGAATGTCATGAACACTTTACAACCCCAAAGAAAACTTGATTCAACAGAAGAAGGATTAAAACGTGGTTTGCAAGCCCGCCATATGTCGATGATTGCGATTGGTGGCGCGATCGGAACCGGACTCTTCATCGCATCCGGTGCATCCGTTGCTGCTGCGGGTCCGGGAGGTGCGTTGTTATCGTACACGGTCGTCGGACTAATGGTGTACTTCCTGATGACGAGTCTGGGTGAGATGGCAGCCTATATGCCAGTCGCCGGTTCGTTCTCAACGTACGGTGCAAAATTCGTCGATCCATCGTTTGGTTTTGCGCTAGGTTGGAACTACTGGTACAACTGGGCGGTTACGATTGCCGTTGAACTCGTTGCGGCACAAATCGTCATGACGTATTGGTTCCCAGACGTACCTGGTTTTTATTTCAGTGCCATCTTCTTGTTGTTGATGATTGGTTTAAATTTCTTCTCCGTTAAAGGGTTCGGAGAAGCGGAATATTGGTTTGCAATGATCAAAGTCGTCACCGTCATCATCTTCTTGATCGTCGGAGTTGCCATGATCTTCGGCGTCTTCACGTCGGAAGCACCGGTCGGCTTTAAAAACTTTGCATTAGGTGACGCGCCGTTCGTCGGCGGTATTCCTGCTGTCATTGGTATCATTCTGGTCGCTGGTTTCAGCTTCCAAGGAACCGAGCTCGTCGGAATCGCGGCGGGTGAGTCTGAAGATCCGAAAAAAAATGTCCCGAAAGCTGTTAAACAAGTCTTTTGGCGGATTCTACTTTTTTATGTGTTTGCGATTTTTGTCATCGGGATGTTGATTCCGTATACAAGTCCGAACCTCGTTTCAAATGATATTACCGATGTAGCCGTCAGTCCGTTTACACTTGTCTTTGAAAAAGCCGGTCTCGCTTTCTCGGCAGCATTAATGAACGCCGTCATCTTGACGTCTGTCTTATCAGCCGGGAACTCGGGGATGTACGCGTCGACACGGATGCTGTATACACTGGCACGCCAAGGTGATGCACCAAAAATGTTTGCTAAAGTTTCAAAAAACGGTGTACCACGTAATGCCTTGCTCGCGACGGGTGCCATCGGAGCACTCTGTTTCCTGACATCGATGTTTGGTGGTCAAGTGTATCTCTGGTTGCTCAATGCTTCCGGGATGACGGGATTCATCGCATGGCTTGGTATCGCAATCAGTCATTACCGTTTCCGGAAAGGGTTCGTCGCGCAAGGTCATTCGTTAAGCGACTTGCCGTATGTCGCCCCGGCATTCCCGTTTGGACCACTGTTTGCCTTTGGACTTTGTTTCCTTGTCATTGTTGGTCAAAACTATGCTGCTTTCCTCGCGGATCAAATTGATTGGGTCGGAATCGCAGCGACGTATGTCGGTATTCCGTTATTCCTTGCTTTTTGGTTAGGTCATAAATTTAAAAACCGGACATCGGTTGTTCCTTATTCAGAAATGGAATTCCCGGAACATCCTCGTCCATAATCAAATTGTCGATCCCATGTGTGAACGGGATCGGCTTTTTTGTCGTGTCGTTGCTAGAAAAATGTTGAAAAATACAATCAAGCAGTAAAAAATCGATTAAGATAAAAGAAAATGGAGGCGACTACAGTGAATTATTGGTATCACTTTAAACGAGCATTCATTCCGATTGCGATTTTGCTTGTGACGTTAGCGATTTATCAGATGCTTTATCGAATGAACAACATCTGGTATTCGCTCGGTGGATTGATCTTAGTGTTTGCCGCGATTTATTTTGTGATGCGGCGCTTAAAAGCGAATCCGGAAGATTGACTGAGCAAGATAGTAGGGGAGTGGCACGGAACGCGTTAAAATAGGCATATACAGAGGAGGGGAAGCTAGATGGCAAAAGCAATATTCGCAGGTGGCTGTTTTTGGTGCATGGTCAAGCCATTTCATAAATATGATGGTGTCGAACAAGTCATTTCCGGTTATACAGGTGGTCATACAGAAAACCCGACTTATAAAGAGGTCTGTTCAGAAACGACAGGACATTTAGAAGCCGTAGAAGTCACGTATGATCCGTCTGTCATCACGTATGAGGGATTACTCGAAATTTTTTGGAGACAAATTGATCCGACCGATGGAGGCGGACAGTTTAATGATCGTGGTCAATCGTACGAACCGGCTATCTTTTATGTCGATGAAGAACAAAAACAAGCAGCTGAACGTTCGAAAGCGGTACTTGACGCATCAGGTCGGTTCTCGCGACCGGTAGCGGTCGATATCCGTCCGGCGAAACCGTTTTGGCCGGCAGAAGACTATCATCAGGATTATTACAAAAAAAATCCGTTCCGCTACCAGATGTATAGTGTAGGGTCAGGTCGAGCAAAATTCGTCAAAGAAGCATGGAAAGATCAAGGGAAAGAGCAGGAACTGAAACAACGTCTGACACCGATTCAGTATAAGGTGACACAAGAAAGTGGAACAGAACCGGCTTTCCGAAATGAGTACTGGGATGAAGAGCGACCAGGTCTTTATGTCGATATCGTCGACGGAACACCGCTCTTTACGTCAAAAGATAAATTTAACTCGAATTGTGGATGGCCGAGTTTTGCAAAACCGATTTCTGAAGACAAAATGGAAGTCACTCTTGATACGACACACGGCATGACACGGACAGAAGTCCGTTCGGCTGACGCTGATAGTCATCTTGGTCATATTTTTGATGACGGTCCAAAAGAGTTGGGTGGTTTACGCTACTGTATCAATTCAGCGTCTCTGCGCTTTATTCCGTTAGAAGAGCTTGAGACGGCAGGATATGGGGAATATAAAAAACACTTCGAATGAGTAAGACAGATAGACAGCAAAGCGGATTCGTTTTGCTGTCTTTTTACCACACTTTTAAGGAGGCGTTGAAATGTTCACACGTGTGTATGAAGAAATCCGGCAGCTGACCATCTCAAAGGTACTCGATTTTTACGATCATGAAATTCGTGGTCTTGATGAAGCGGCACGGCAAATCAAGTATCAAAAGATGAGTACGAGCCCTTTTTTATTTTTCCGTGGGAGCTCCCATCTCTTTTATTATGATTTGACACGAATTCCGTTAGGGTTCGATACGCCTAGTGAGACACCGACCTGGATCCAAGGCGACCTTCACTTCGAAAATTTTGGTGTTCATGGGAATGCTAAAGGGGAGATCATCTATGACGTCAATGATTTTGATGAAGGATATCTCGGTTCTTATCTATATGATTTGATCCGGATGGCGGTCTCCGTTCAATTGTTCGCTGAAGAAGCAGGTTATGACGCAGAGCCAGCCATTGCAGCCTATATTCAACACTACTTAGATGACTTACGACAATATGCCAAAGGCAAAAATCCGAGCAAAGTTTGTTTTACGATCGACAATACAAAAGGACCGATTCGGAAACTGATCAAAAAGGCAGAAAAAAAGAAAACGGAATTACTTGGCGAGCGGACGACTGTCATTGATGGTCAACGGAAATTTATCGATTTAGCGGATATGAAACGAGTGGATGCAGCAACGTATGCAGCAATAGAAGCCGTCTGGCCGGATTATATCGCTTCGATTGATGAAGAAGATCGGCAGGGTACGGCTTTTTATGATATCAAAGACATCGTCTATAAACTCGACAGCGGGACGGCATCGATTGGTCTCGAACGCTATTATATTCTCGTTGAAGGAGAAGGGGGGGAGCACAAAGACTTGATTCTGGAAATGAAGCAGGCACAAACATCCGTGCCCTCTCTTTTTTTACCGGTCTATCTGGAGGATGTCGAAACGATTCATCAGGGACGCCGTGTCGTGACGTCACAAAAGGCGATGCAGGCGCATGAAGATCCTTACCTTGGGTACGTCACGATGAATGAAAAAGAATATTACATTCGGGAACGATCGCCTTACAAAAAAAAGTTAAAAGCTAAACACATCAAAAGTCAGGAAGACCTCGAAAACGTCTTATCAATTCAAGGTCAGATAACTGCGAAAATACATGCGCGGGCCGACATGGATGCAGGAATTGGCGTAAATATCTTAAACCATCATGCAGATGTCGTGATCATCAAATCAATCGGTGTGTCAGATACTGAATTTACACGCCAAATCCAGCGCTGGTCACAAGCCTATACAATGCGGACAAAGCTTGATTTTCAAGTGTTTCTGGACTGGCTTCAGGTACGTTGATATGTAGCAATGGGAGAAGGAAAGACTTAAAAGATTCTTTTGGACACATGGTATGTAACATGTGTTACAGAAGAATCTTTTTTAGTGCAACAACTTATGAAAGCGTAACGCAAAAAATAAATAGGTCTAAAGAACTATATCAATTTATCAGAAAACTTTGTAAATTTTTGATTAAGTTCTTTTTTAAAAGATAAATAAAAACACAACAGGGGGAAGATCATCATGAGTTTGACGCGGAAAAAAGATATTTCCGCTATGATTGCTGCGAGTCAGCGAAACAGCGGACTTGCTCGAAATCTTGGCGCAATGGATTTAACGTTTTTAGGAATTGGCGCCATCATTGGTACGGGAATCTTTGTCCTAACCGGAACAGGAGCACTAACAGCAGGACCTGGTCTTATTGTTTCTTTCATTTTATCTGCTATTGCCTGTGGGTTAGCGGCACTCGCTTATGCGGAGTTCGCTTCAACGATTCCGGTAAGTGGATCCGTTTATACGTATACGTATGCGACGATGGGTGAAATCTTTGCCTGGATCATCGGTTGGAACTTGATACTCGAGTATGGGCTCGCCTCTAGTGCCGTCGCGGCAGGGTGGTCCGGTTACTTCCAATCGCTTCTCGGTGGGTTTGGTATTCATCTTCCGACAGCAATCTCAGCAGCACCCGGTGCGATAGAAGGCGCCAAAACATTCTTCAACTTACCGGCCTTCCTGATTTTACTTGCGATCACAGGCTTGTTATCGATGGGAATCAAGGAAACAAAACGTGTTAACAATATCATGGTTATCATTAAACTAGCAGTCGTCGTCTTATTCATCGTCGTTGGTGTCGGCTATGTTGAACCGACGAACTGGGCACCGTTCACACCATTCGGTTGGGGTGGAGTCTTCTCAGGAGCAGCGATCGTCTTCTTCGCTTACATCGGCTTTGATGCTGTTACATCAGCGGCAGAAGAAGTACGTGACCCACAGAAGAACTTACCACGTGGGATCATCGGTTCGTTGGCAGTTTGTACAGTACTTTACGTCATCGTTGCCGCAATCATGACAGGAATCGTTCCTTACCAACAGTTTGCTGGTGTCGATCACCCTGTATCACTCGCGATTCAAATGGCAGGTCAAAACTGGGTTGCAGGATTCATCGATTTAGGTGCAATCCTCGGTATCACAACCGTCATCATCGTTATGACATACGGAATGGTGCGTTTAGCGTTCGCCATCTCACGTGACGGAATGTTCCCAAAAGTCTTCTCAGAAGTACACCCGAAATACAAAACGCCGTTCAAAGCAACTTGGATGATTGGTCTTGGTAGCGCGACAGTTGCCGGATTAGTCCCGCTTGATGTCATCGCAAACCTCGTTAACATGGGGACACTTGCAGCATTCGTCTTGATCTCAGTCGCTGTCTTGATCCTTCGTAAAACACAACCGGATCTTCCACGTGCATTTAAATGCCCGGGAATGCCGTACGTGCCGATTGCAGCAATTGCTTCATGTCTTTTCTTGATGTTCAACTTGAAGCTTGAGACGTGGATTGCTTTCTTCATCTGGCTTGCGATTGGACTTGTCCTCTACTTCGCCTTTGCCCGAAAGAACTCGAATCTAGAACCAGGAAATATGCCGGCTACTGAAATCGCAGCTTCAGACGAAAAATAAAAAAATGCGATCCCGAGAGGGGTCGCATTTTTTTGATGACTTCAAACAAATAGGAGTTCCGTCACTGATGCATCATAATGCTGGAATCGAGTTTTTGATTCGGACAGCTTCGAATTCCCGTTGAATACTTTGATTCGCTTTTGCTTCTTCTTCTGCCGACCAGCCAAGCTCACTTCGCATTAAAGCAAGCACACCATCGGCATGTTTTTCGGCATTCGGATAATCAAAGAAGACGGCAGACGCACGGCGGTTCAAGAAATCGCCCGGTTGCATGACGAGTTCCGCTTCTAATCCATATAGAAGTCCCCCGAACCAGTGCAATGGCAGCTGATAACGTTCCGCTTCGTTTCCACGCGAACGAATCAATTCGAAGACACGTTCGACATCCGTGCCGTAGCGCTGAATCAACCACGTTGTTTCCGTCGGAGACAACCCAAGTGCTTCGCCTTTCGGTTGTTGTTCTTTCAGATAACGGGCAAACCCTTTACTGCCATCCGGATGTCCGCCACCGAGTAAGATATCGTGTGTTCGTGATGCAAGATAAATTCGATTTTCTTCATCTTTGAATTGATCGGAAACCATATCGATGATCCGTTCGGCCATCTTCCGGTAACCCGTCAACTTGCCGCCGGCGATGGACATCAAACCGGATTTTGAAACGAAAATCTCATCTTTTCGTGACAATTCGCTTGGGTCTTTTCCATCTTCGTGAATCAAAGGACGTAATCCAGACCACGTCGATTCAACATGCTCGGCATGGAGGTCGACGTTAAACATCTGATTGGTCGCATCGAGGATATAGTCGCGATCTTCTTCCGTTACACCGGGCTCGAGGATATCCCCTTGGTAATTCGTATCCGTCGTCCCGACATACGTTTTCCCTTCACGAGGAATCGCAAAAATCATCCGACCGTCAGCGACGTCAAAATAGACCGCTTGTTGGAGTGGGAAGTGTGCCTGATCGATGACGAGGTGAATACCTTTCGTCAAATGCAGCGATTTCCCGGATTTCGAGCCGTCCTTTTCGCGCAACTCATCGACCCATGGCCCGGTCGCATTGATGATTTTTTTGGCACGAATCGTATACGTTTTGCCACTTAAGACATCCTGGACTTCGACACCAACGACCTTACCGTTGTGATAGACCAGTGATTCAGCTTTCGTGTAGTTGACGGCACGTCCACCGTATCCGACAGCTGCCTTTAAGACTTCGACGGTCAAGCGTGCATCGTCCGTTTTATACTCGACATAACGTCCGCCGCCAACAAGGTGTTCAGTCCGTAAAAGGGGTTCATACCGAAGTGTCTCTTCTTTAGATAACATCTTCCGTCGCTCATGCCGTCTGACGCCTGCCAGTTGATCATAGACCCGCAAGCCGATGGACGTGGAAAAACTACCAAACGTCCCGCCCTCGACCAGCGGCAACATCATCCACTCCGGTGTCGTGACGTGTGGGGCGTTTTCGTAAACGATGGCCCGTTCTTTTCCGACTTCCGCGACCAACTTGATTTCAAATTGTTTGAGGTAACGTAAGCCACCGTGGACGAGTTTCGTCGAACGGCTTGATGTGCCTTCTGCGAAATCCTGCATCTCAATCAATCCGGTCCGCATACCCCGGCTTTGCGCATCAAGTAAAATCCCCGCACCTGTAATGCCGCCACCAATGACCAACACATCAAGCAGTTCCTGTCCCATCTCTTCGAGCCATGCTGTTCGTTCCGTACTTGAAAACATGCATATTTCCCCCTGTTCATTTGAAATAGAGTAATTTATTCTACTTCTATCCACTTACCCTCTTTTACGCTCTTTTGAGCACAATCGATAATTTTCATGACAAGTAGGGCTTGCTCCGTCGTGACGGTCAGTGGTACCTCGTTCCGGAGTGCTGCTGCGAGATCAAGATAATAGTTTTTAAAGCCGGATTCAAGGAAAGGACGTTCTTCGAGGGGTTGCTCCGGTCTGCCCCACCTGTATGTCGTTTCTTTCGTGTCGACGTGATCGACGAAATAACTGGCCTTTGTTCCATGGACAGCAAGTGAAGGACCGGGTGCAGGCACAAGTGATCCGATATGCAGAATGGCGCGCCGTGTTCCGAATGCCAGAATCAGGTGGGTATAATCTTCGACCGGACCATCAGGGCGTTGGATTGTCTGATCACAAAAAACACGATCCGGTTGTTCGCTAAACAACATCAGAGCTTGATCGATTAAATGTGAACCCAAATCGTAAAGGAGACCGGCACCGGGGACGTCTTGTTCCCGCCAGCGGGCTCGGACGGTCGGACGATAGCGGTCGTAATGCGCTTCGAATGTTTGAACGATGCCAAGTTCATCATCTTGAACAAGTTGTCGTAACGTCCGGAAGTCTTTTGTATAGCGGCGATTATGGTAAACTGTCAGTAAACGATTTTGCTGACGTGCGAGATCAGTCAGTTGTTCTGCTTCCGTCAAGGTGACGGTGAAGGGTTTTTCGACCAGGACATGACACCCTGCTAAAAGTGCCATTTTGGCGAGGGGAAAATGTTCCGCATTGGGTGTCGCGATCACGACCAGTTCAATCGTTTCTGATGCTAACAATTGTTCAAATGAAGGATAGACGGGAACATCCGGATAACGCGCAGCAACGGCTTCCGGACGACTTGACTGGACGGCAACGAGTTGATAATCAGGCGCAGTGATGTACGGAGCATGCAAATGTTCTCCGGCAAGTCCAAAACCAACTAAAGCGGTACGAATCATAAAGGACACTTCCTTTTCAGTTAATACATTCAATCTATCATACGAGGTGAGCAAGATGATTACAGAACAACAAGTCATTGAAAAAATGCGCCAGACGATGGCGAAAATCGAACAGACAAGCGGCACGGATCAAACGGGACACATTGCGGCCATGAAAGCCTACTGTGAATTGTTGTTGGAGCAACCTCAGACAGAACAAACGGCTACATCTGTCATGATGCCGGCATCCCAGCCGACAACGCCGGAAGTTGACCCGATGCTTGCCCGATTCATGGGAGTGACTCAGGAAAAAGAGGAAAAAGGACCGTCTTTACTCGATTTTTGAATAAATCAAATTGATTCCGGGAATAGAGTAGAAGGAAAAAAACAAGGGGGAACAGATTATGAAAACAGTCATCGTCATCGGAGCAGGTCCAGGAAACGGAGCAGAAATCAGTAAACGATTCGGAAAAGAAGGCTTTCAAGTCGTCTGTGCTGCGCGCACGCAAGAAACACTGGCTGCCGTCATCACGGAATTGAAGGAACAAGGCATCGAAGCCGTTGGTGTCGAATGTGATGCGTCACGTCGGACGGATCTGGAATCGCTTGTCGAATGGACAAAAGATCAGTATGGACAAATCGATGTCCTCGTTTACAACGCTTCGATTTTACATCAGGCATCGGTCCTTGAGGTTTCGGCAGAACAGATTACAAAAGAATTCGAGATCGATGTTCTCGGGGCGTTACATGCCGCACAAATCGTTGCACCGGATATGATTGCGCGTAAAGAAGGGGCAATCCTCATTACAGGCGGTGGTGCCGCTCTTCACGCCATCAAATCACTGCCTGGTCTCTCAATCGGGAAAGCAGGCGTGCGTCAATTGACGCATATGCTGCATGACACGTTAAAAGACGACAACGTCTACGTCGGTACGGTCACGATTGCGGGTGAAGTCAAACGCGGAACGGCGCTTGATCCGAAAAATGTGGCTGAAGCCTTCTATACGTTGTATACGAACAAAACAGACGTGGAAAAAGTGCTGGCTACCGAATGAGAACGTTGACGGTTTATTTTGACGGATGGTGTCCACTTTGTCAGAAGTCCAAGCGATTCCTGGAACAGCTGGATCGTTTTGATCAGTTGACGTTCATCGATGCGCGACAAGTCCGGACGTTTGAACAGCCGGCCTTACTTAAGCGGATGCATGTCGAAACCGAACAAGGTGTCCGGTATGCCGGGATTCATGGTATTCGTTTACTGACAAAGACGTTGCCGTTTCTACTACCGGCGTATCCGTTTGTCTCGTTATCGATTCGTCTCGGAATCGGTGAAGTGATCTATGACGGCGTCGCTAAAAATCGGGTCATTCCCGTCAGCTGTACGACGGATTGCCGGATCAATTAAGGAAATAAAGCGTCGACGCGTCTCATGTCGGCGTTTTTTTCATGACACGTAATCGGATAGGGGAGGAACCTTCAGATGAAAAGATGGATCAGTTATATGCTACTCATAATCGGCGTCATGTTCATAACCGGCTGTGCACTTGACTCAGAACCGGATGCAAAGACCGGGATTCAACAGCCGGATGGCAATAAAGTGACACAAGTGACCGTCGATCGTGTCATCGATGGAGATACGGTCAAAGTCCGGCTAAAAAACGGTCAGACAGAAGATGTCCGCCTGCTGTTGATCGATACACCAGAAACGGTCAATCCGGAAAAACCGGTTCAACCGTACGGACCAGAAGCCTCGCGTTTTACGAAAGACGCCCTGCCCGCCGGCAGTGATGTCCTGATTGAACGGGATCAATCGAAAACAGATCGATACGGACGGTTGCTCGCGTATGTCTGGGCAGACGGAAAGATGATCAATCAGGAATTGCTCAGGCAGGGTCTGGCGCGTGTCGCCTATATTTATGAACCGGATACGCGTTACGTCGAGACGTTTCAAGAGATTGAAGCAGAAGCAAAAGAGAAGAAGGTAGGCGTTTGGGAGACGACCGGTTATGCGACGGATCGTGGATTTGATGCTTCCGTCCTGACCGAGAAGCCGGTGAAGCAAACGGATGACTGTGAAAACATCAAAGGTAACATCAACCGCCAAGGGAAAAAAATCTATCACATCGAAGGGGGACGCTCGTATGACGAAGTGAATCCGGAAGAGATATTTTGCAGTGAACAAGAAGCGAAAGAAGCAGGGTTTATCCGGGCTGCAAATTAAACGTTCATCACAAAAGAGGTACCTGCCGAAAAATCGGAGGTACCTCTTTTACATGTACGCTACTGTTGTGATCAGGGCTGCGTCGGGGGTTGATAATGTTGAATCTTATCATCTTCATCAAAGGCGATCGTGACATCCGTAATGCCTTTAAGAATCCGAATCTGTAACTCAAGCCGATCCTTGATATCGTCCGCTTGTGCAATCGTCAGTTCAGGGTCGACTTCCAGTTCGATTTCGACATGGAAGTGATCCCCTTCTTTGATGACTTCGAGCTTTTCGATGTCACGGACGTCAGGATCCCGCATCAGGATTTCACCGATCTTCGCTGTCAATACTTCATCAATCTCACCAAGGGCACCAGCAGCGTTTTGAATGAAGACATTATAAACGACATAAAACATCATTAAACCAATCAGAATCGAAGCGATTCCTTCCGCTTGATAAAACGAAGTATAGTGCGAAATCAATACGGCAATGATGGCAATGATCCCGCCGAGTGTCGCGACCAAGTCTTCCATGAAGACAAGTCGTGTCGCTGGTTTTGCTTGAGATAAGTTCGTAAAACTTTGACCGACGAGTGTCAGACCACGTGATTTTAAACCGGTCTCATGAGCGATTTCAATCATCGCTTTATAAAAGACACCGACTTCAAGGACAACACCGATGCCGAGTGCGGTCAAGATGATCCAAAGACCACTTGTTTTGTCACCTGGCGCGTGTAAAATGTGTAAGATACCTTCACGGATTGTTTCGTAGGCGAGAATCGCGACAACAAGAATCGCTGCGAGCAGGACAAGGTTGACGAGGCGGCCAAAGCCGTTCGGAAAACGTTTTGTTGGTGCTTTTTTACTTAATGCTGAACCGATATAGACAAAATATTGATTGGCTGCGTCACCGATTGTATGCATCATTTCCGCAAACATCGCAATGTTTCCGGTCAAGACATACGCAACGAATTTTATGATGGCGATAATGGTATTGACGATCGCAGCAGCAAGAGCGGATTTATTTCCGCGCCTTAATAAAACAAAGAAATTCGACATGAGGGTTCCTCCCTTTAGAGAGCAGAAACGCGGGACTTACCCGCGTCCTGCTTGAAATGATGGATAAAGTGTCATCCCGCCATCTGCAAATAGCGTGATGCCAGTGACATAACTTGCTTCATCGGAGGCGAGCCACGCGGCGACCGCGGAAATTTCTTCCGGTTTTCCGATGTTCCCCATCGGAATCATGCTTTCAACATCAGCACGTTGTTTCGGATCTTCGAATTTCTCCGCATTGATCGGCGTATTGATCGCACCTGGTCCGATCGCATTGATGCGAATTCCTTTTGGAGCGTACTCCATCGCCAGTGTCTGCGTCATCAGTTTGACGCCGCCTTTACTGGCCGCATAATGAACAAACGTTGGCCATGGAATGATTTCGTGAACACTCGACATATTGATGATGTTGCCTTTGACGTCATGTTCCACAAAATATTTGAGGGCTTCACGGGCGCCGAGGAATGCACCGGTCAAGTTGACATCGATGACTTTCTGCCACTCTTCAAGAGACATCTCGTGAGAAGGTGATGGCATCTCGACACCGGCATTATTGACGAAGACGTCAAGTTGTCCAAAGTGATCAACGGTTTGTTTGACGAGGTTAATCATATCGTCTTCTTTTGAGACGTCCCCTTGAACGGTCAAAGCTTCACCGCCGGCTTGTTTGATGTCTTCTGCGATTTTAGACGCCTCTTCCGGGTGACTCCGGTAATTGATGACGACACGCATACCTTCTTCCGCATAACGGCGAACGATTGCTTCACCGATTCCCATTGATCCACCTGTTACGATCGCGACTTTTCCTTTTAGACTGTTATACATAAGATGATTTCCTCCTTATTGTTTCGTAAATCCAATCATGATCCCGCCAACGACGACTAAGATACAGCCGATGATGACGAACGTCATTTCTTTTTTTGTTTTTGTTTCTTTTAAGAGTAGGACGCCACCGATCGTCGAGATGACGACACCGGTTTGTGACAATGAAAAACTGGTTGCGACACCAACTTTGGCTGTGGCGAATAGCAGGGCAATATTTCCGACGGCCCACATCAGACCACCAATCGTATTGCCGGCCGTTTTTTTCGTGAACAAGTTTCCTTTGCGCAACGAGAGGAGTAGGGCACTGATGACCATCCCGATCGCTTGGGGTAAGACTGCTTCCCAGCCGTTGATGTTGAACCAGCGGGCGATGACGACATAGCCGACATAGCCGACGGTCGAAATCAAGAGTAACAACAGCCCTTTTCCGATATTTTCATCTTGTTTACTTTTGTCTTCTTTATAAGAAGTGAACGCTGCCCCGGCGACGATTAAGACAAGCGCACTGATTCCGAGTAGCAGAGCGGTCCGGTTCGACCACTCACCAAAGGCGAGGACACCAAATAAAGAGGTTCCGACGAGTTGCATCCCCGTCGAGATTGGCATCGTTTTTGAGACACCCATTTGTTTAAAGGCCGCAAACTGATTCATTTGACCAAGTGCCCAAAAGGCACCGGAGAAAAATCCGGCAATCCAAGCCGTCGTCGAAAGTTCAGGACTGACAAAAAAGAACGTAATGACAGCAAACATCAAAGCTCCAAGTGTCGTTCCGATAATTTGTTGTTCCGTCGAACCACCGATTTTAGAGACGACTAACGGAAGTGTCCCCCACATCAAGGCCGGTACGAGTGCAATTAAGATATCAATCACGTATTTCACCTCTTCTACTTTTCTTTCTATCTACTTGAAGATGTACCCCGGGAACAGGCTTAAAAAACATGGAAGAACTTAAAAAAAGTTATTTCAAAATAAAAAACGTTCTCCGTGGAGAACGTTTTTGAATACTCATTTAAAGGGTTCGTCCGCAATCCGGACAATTTGACGACCGATTCGTCGTCCGTTCCATAAAGCAATGATGGCAATTGTAAGCGATGCACCCATCAGATCATAATGGGCCAGGAAATAGCCGGTATAGCTGACGGGGAGACTGACGATTCCGACGAGGGAGCTGGTCCACTGGCGAATCTTCAGAGACTCCATGTTGGCGATCCGAGAGAATTTCTGTTGCTCGAATAGACGCCACCGGGTGGGTTCGCTGAGCGCATCGTTGACGAGACGCGGGAAGGCAAGAAGGCGTGCGCCATAAGAACCGGCGATCTGTAAGTAACGGTTTTGGTTTTTCCCTTCTTCATCAAGCCACCTTCGGACCATCGGCTTCGCTAGGTCAAGAAGGTTGATCTTCGGAGATAGGATTTGTAAGATCCCTAGAATCGTCGAAGCGGCTCGACCAAAAAAGGCAAACTCAGCCGGCAATTGAATCGGTTCGTTTCGAACCAATAATTCAATATCCGATAATACTTTTTCGATCAACTTCGTATCGACGTTTTCCATGTCGCTTTCCAGATAGAAGGTGACGGCTTTTTCAATCGCTTGACGGATATTTTGTTTGTTGGCGTTTGGTAACAAAAAACGTAAATCTTCGAGTCCGTCAACGATCGCATCGTAATCGAGTGTGACGAATGACTGTAAGATGCGTTGGATGGCCCGCATGTCATCAGCCGTCGTCGCCCCGATCATTCCGAAATCAAGGAGGACGATTCGACCATCGCTTTGGACGAGGACGTTACCTGGGTGGGGATCGGCGTGGAATTTTCCGCCGAACAACAACTGTTCACCGGCATTTAAAAACAGATTGCGGGCTAGTTCTTCCCGGTCGATGTTATGTTTCGCCAGATAATCGAGATCGGTAATCCGGGTGCCTTCGATCCATTCCATGACAAGGACACGATTCGTACAATGTTCTTCGAAATAGTCTGGGATATAGATGACGGGATTCGTTTCATACATTTTTTTAAAATACAGTCCGTTTTTCAATTCCGTCCGGTAGTTGAGCTCATCTCCGATGACGAAAACCATCTGACGATAGAGGCTCTGTAAATCAGTTGATTTATTGAGTGACGTCCGGCGCAACATGGCGATGACAATGCGCATGGCCCGGAAATCCGTTTTGATGATTTGTTCGATGTTCGGCCGTTGGACTTTGATTGCGATTTTTCGACCAGTTGATTTTAAGGTCGCACTGTAGACCTCACCAATCGAAGCAGAAGCGACCGGACGCGGGGAAATATTGTCGACGATATCTTCAATTGAGGTGCCCCAGTCTTCTTCGATGATTTTACGGGATTCGCCGAGTTTACTCGATGGAACTTTATCAACGAGTTCCGTCAGCTCCATCAAAACGGATGGAGGAAACAGATCGGCCCGAATCGAGAGAAACTGTCCGAGTTTAATGAGCAGTCCCTCGAGGCGAAGCGCTTTTTTCTTATAGTCACGCGCAATCGTAATCATGATGCGCTCAAATTCTTCATTATTCGTACCGGGTCGGTTCTTCCGGGTGAATCGATAAATCGTCCAAATGTAACGAGCGAACATCGTTACGATGATGAAAATCCGATAAAGCGCCCAACGTTTCATACCTTCACCTACGCTTCCTCTACAGTTTGTTTCAGTATAGGATACTTTACCTAAAAACGACACTTACAAACGGTCGAATCGGTGACAGAAAAAATAAGCTTGCCGGAATTGAAAAAGAGCGTATAGTAAGTATTGGAATTTCTATTGAGAAAGGTGAAATGTGCGTATGTCCTGGGACTTATTAAATATCATTGGAACGGTAGCATTTGCGATGAGTGGCGCAATTGTCGCGATGGAAGAAAAATATGATTTGTTTGGTGTTTGGTTACTCGCGTTGATCACGGCATTCGGCGGCGGTGCCATCCGTAACCTGTTGATTGGGGTCCCGGTCTCCGCGCTTTGGTCGCAAGGCGGTTTGTTTTTAATCGCAATTTTAGTCGCTTTGCTGATCTTCGTTTTACCGCAATTGTTTTTACCGCACTGGACACGGTGGGGAGTGCTCGCTGATGCACTCGGTTTATCAGCGTTTGCGATTCAAGGTGCGTTGATGGCTTCCGCCAAAGGATTGCCGTTATCGGCAACGATTTCCGCAGCTGTCTTGACGGGAGTCGGCGGCGGGGTGATCCGCGATCTGCTCGCCGGTCGCAAACCACTGGTCCTGCATAAAGAAATCTATGCGATGTGGGCTGTCATGGCGGCACTCGTCATCGATCGGTTTGAACTGACCAATCCTCTCCATTTGTTCACATTACTGGGGCTGATCACGATTTTACGTATGCTATCCTATTATTATGAATGGAATTTACCAGCACGACGTTTAGGGGGAGAAAAAGAATGAAAATCTTAATCATGATTGGGGCACTGTCGATGATGATGGCAGTGGCACTCGGGGCGTTTGGTGCCCATGCGTTGAAAGATATGTTGTCCGAGCGGATGCTCGCGAACTGGCAAACCGGTGTCCTCTATCAGATGGTTCACTCGCTTGGCATTTTGGCACTGGGCGGCATGTTATTAAAAGTGTCGATTTCACAATTTTCACTGGCCGGCTGGTTGATGCTCGCCGGAATCGTCTTCTTCTCCGGTAGCCTGTATGTGATGGCGTTGACAGGAGTGACGAAACTGGGAGCGATTACACCAATTGGTGGTGTCCTGTTCATCACGGCTTGGATTTTTGTCGCTATCGGGGCGTATAAAGGATTTTGACACTCCCACGATTAAAACCGTGGGATTCTGAAGTGCTTGTGCGAGCGCAGTCCATTTCTGTTTGGCTCAAGCCTTCAGATGAGGGTGTGCCATCACCCCTCCTGAGACAGACCGTATAGGTTCTCAGGCTGATGGACTGTTACCATCCACCACAGGTCGTTGCAGGTGTGTCCACCTGGTGTTTTAGCGTCTTTTGCGTGACGACAGGCATCGTTTTACCGGTCACATGTTTTCGTGACCGAACCGTATACGATTTTCAAGGGGCGATGGACACAGGCGTTTTAGAGACTTGTACTTGTCTATGGGATAGATATACCCGAACGTCGGGATAGATATACCCGAACGTCGGATGTGAAAACATCCGAACTCACTTTCATCCCATGCCTAAAGGCGGGCTATGCCCGATATGGGCTTTCCCGTTCGTAAAATCTGTAAGGATCTACTCGCTTCACGTGACTCGAACAGAGAAACGGATGAAGCGGATAGATCCTTTTCTGATGAACGCAAAAAAACCGGCAAACAGAACGTCGTCTGTTCACCGGTACGATATAGAGCGATGGAAGCAGATGCCTCAGCGCTTGGCAGGTTGTGTTTTATTTAGCTTCGATAATGCTTGCTCATAGCGATCCAGTACACGTTCCGCGACTGGCTTTAGCTCTTTTGAAAGCACAGCGAATTGCAATTCACGCGATCGTGTCGATCGGTTCATAGCATTCCCCATGGTAATTCCTCCTTCAGGTACAAATCTGACAGTTTTTGTGGCCGCAAAGAGTATATTCCCGTAGGGTTTTCCTATGAAACGTGATTCAGCAGATTAAAGTGCGAAATGTGCTTCGAGCTCGTCCGACTCGAGACGGTTACCAATGAAGAACTCACCGAATTCACCATATTTTGCACTGACTTCGTCAAACCGCATTTCATAGACGATTTTCTTGAACTGGAGAATATCATTGGCGAAGAGGGTGACGCCCCATTCCCAATCGTCAAATCCAGTCGATCCGCCGATGATTTGTTGAATCTTGCCGGCATAACTCCGACCGATCATCCCGTGACGGTACATCAGCTCTTTGCGTTTCTCCATCGAGAGTGTGTACCAGTTGTCACCGTCGCGGCGTGACTTGCTCATTGGATAGAAACAGATGTGCTTCGATTTTGGCAGGATTGGATAGAGACGGTCGCGGACATACGGATTTTCGTACGGGTTACCTTCTCCTGACCCACGGTATGTTCCAAGTTCGACAACAGAGACGTATGAATACGTTGGAATCAAGTAGTCGTAGAGATCAAGTTTCTGCATTTTGACTTCGACGGCTTGAATGTCTTCCATCGTCGGACGAAGGACCATCAAGACGAGGTCGGCTTTTTGACCGATGATCGTATAGAGGGCATGGCTTCCTTCTTTTTGTTCTTCGACCTGTGCGAGTTCACTCAAGAAAGCTTGGAATTCATGAATCATCTTTGTCCGGACCGTAGCTTCGACTTGCTTGAGACGGCTCCAGTCAATCCGGCGGAAATCATGGAATGTATACCAGCCGTCGAGTGTTTCGGCGGCTTGTTGCGTAACGGTTGGTTCTGATGATTGATGTTGCATAAGAAAACCTCCTGAATCTGGAATGGTAAACGGGTTGATCCATGTTCAATCTTACCATATCTTTTCAAATTGCCCGTAAGAAAACGGTTCATTTCAAAAGCGGACCGGACATATATCCCGAAGGAACAGGGTATGCTCTTAAAGGGTGTGAGATTTTCAGAGTGTCCGGAACTGTACTATATGAAAAAAATACTGTAATAGTATTCGAAAAGTCAGTCGTAGGAATGAAAAACACACTTTTTTGCAAATTGTTTTAACAACGAAACAGAACTGTGTATAATGAACAATGGAATGCAACAACAACAGAAACTGACACTTATTCGCCATAAAAGGAGCTAATATCATGCAATTATTCGAAATGCTTGAGACAAAAGTAAAAGCCCACCAACCAACCATCGTGTTCCCTGAAGGAATTGACGCACGTGTTCTTGGTGCAGCTGTCCGTTTGAAAAAAGATGGTCTTGTGACACCAATCGTCATCGGACCGCGCGTTAAAATCGAAGAGACAGCGGCTGCGAACCAAATCGATGTGACGGATCTCGAAACAATCGACCCGGCTTCATATGACGGAATCGAAGAACTGGTTGCGTCATTCGTCGAACGCCGTAAAGGAAAAGCGACAGCCGAGCAGGCGCGTGAAGTCATCCTCAAAGATGTCAACACGTTCGGCACGATGCTCGTTCACACCGGAAAAGCAGAAGGTCTTGTCTCGGGTGCGATGCACGCGACGGGTGACACGGTGCGCCCGGCACTTCAAATCATTAAGATGCAGGAAGGTTACAAAAAGACATCAGGTGTCTTCATCATGGTCCGTGACGATGAGCAGTACGTGTTCGCCGATTGCGCGATCAACATCGCGCCTGACGCTAACGATTTAGCAGAAAACGCCATCGCTTCTGCCAAAACGGCGAAAACATTCGGCATCGAGCCGAAAGTTGCCTTGCTCAGCTTCTCGACAAAAGGTTCGGCGAAATCACCGGAAACAGAACGCGTCGTTGAAGCGACACGTCTCGCGAAAGAACGGGCACCAGAACTCGCAATCGACGGCGAATTACAATTCGACGCAGCATTCGTTCCGAGTGTCGCGAAATCAAAAGCACCGGAATCAGATGTTGCCGGTCAAGCGAATGTCTTCATCTTCCCAAGCCTTGAGTCTGGAAACATCGGCTACAAAATCGCCCAGCGTCTCGGTGGTTTTGAAGCGATCGGACCAATCCTTCAAGGACTGAACAAACCGGTCAACGATCTTTCGCGTGGTTGTAACGAAGAAGATGTCTACAAATTAGCAATCATCACGGCGGCACAAGCAGTCGAAGAACGCCAAGCGTAAGCCATTTTCGAAAAAGGCTTTACTTTTTCAGTGAACTCCGTAAAATGGAACACATCACGCATCAACGAATAAACGTATAGCAACGCTCGTATAATAGTGGGAATTGGCCCACGAGTCTCTACCGGATCGCCGTAACGATCCGACTACGGGTGGTGAGTTACTGCTCTCTTTTTTAGCGTACAGTGGCTGCCCCCGGGTAGCGGCTGTGCGTTTTTTTTCGTCAAAAAAGGAGAAATCAGTTATGAAACGTTTGGAAGAAATGATTACACAAGAAGGACTGGTCTTATCGGATCAAGTCTTAAAAGTCGATTCCTTTTTAAACCATCAGGTCGATCCGACCTTGATGTGGGAAATCGCGTATGAATTCATGGACCGGTTTAAAGATGCCGGGATTACCCGGATCTTGACGATTGAAGCGGGAGGGATTGCACCTGCCATGATGACAGCCTTACGTCTTGGCGTCCCGATGGTCTATGCCCGGAAAACAAAGTCGTTAACGCTAAACGAAGGCACGATTTCAGCGGAAGTCTACTCGTTTACAAAACAACAGACCAGTACGATCACCGTCGCTGAAAAATATCTGCAAGCGGGCGAACGCGTCTTGATCATCGATGATTTCCTGGCGAACGGTGAAGCGGCATTTGGTCTCGCGAAACTCGTCGAACAGGCAGGAGCTGAAGTCGCAGGCTTCGGCATCGTCATTGAAAAATCATTCCAACCAGGACGTCAAAAGTTACTTGATGCCGGTTTCCGTGTTGAATCCCTTGCCCGCATCGAAAAGCTCGAAGCCGGACAAGCGACATTCGTTGACCCGGTGAACGTATGAAGACGTTATCGAACGTAAAAGCCGCGAGCCTTGGTCTGCAACATGTCCTCGCGATGTATACGGGGGCTGCGATTGTTCCGTTGATTGTCGGCAGTGCGATTGGTTTATCCGGTGAAGAACTGGCCTATCTCGTCGCGATTGATCTATTCATGTGTGGCGTGGCGACGTTACTGCAAGTCTTCGTGACAAAATATACCGGCGTCGGCTTACCGGTCGTCCTCGGATGTACATTTACGGCAGTCGGTCCGATGATTGCAATCGGGAGCCTGCAAGGAATCACAGCGATTTATGGTGCCTTGATCGCGAGCGGACTGATCATCGTAGTGATTTCCGGATTATTCAGCCGGATTGCGGTACTGTTTCCACCGGTTGTCCTCGGATCCGTCGTGACGATTATCGGGATTTCGCTGATTCCAGCGGCCATCAATGATATCGGTGGCGGGCAAGGGGCAAAAGACTTTGGGGACTTACGGTATTTAGGACTCGCCGGGTTGACGATTGTCTTGATTTTAGTCTTTAACCGATACGGGACTGTTTTTTCAAAAGCGGCAGCTGTATTGATTGCCGTCTTGATCGGAACACTGGTCGCATTCGGTATGGGAATGATTGATTTTAGTCCCGTTGCACAAGCGTCATGGTTCCAGATGGTGACACCGTTTTACTTTGGTGTACCAACGTTCAACGCAACGGCGATTCTGACGATGACACTCGTCGGTCTCGTGTCGATGGTCGAGTCGACGGGTGTCTTCTTGACGCTTGGTGAGATGACCGATAAGAAGTTGACCGATCAAGACTTGGCGCGTGGTTACCGGGCGGAAGGGGCAGCGACGATCATTGGCGGAATCTTTAACAGTTTCCCGTATACGACGTACAGCCAAAATGTCGGTCTCGTTCAACTGACCGGTGTGAAGACACGGAAAGTTATCGTCTTTGCCGGATTCTTTTTGATTTTGCTTGGTTTCTTACCAAAAGTCGCGACGTTCACGACCTTGATTCCAAAACCTGTCCTCGGTGGAGCGATGCTCGTTATGTTCGGAACGGTCGCAGCGAGCGGGATTCGGATTTTATCCCGTGTCAATTTTGCCAAAAATGATAACGTGATTACCGTTGCTTTAGCGCTTGGTGTCGGGCTTGGCATCAGTATGAATCCAGCGATTGTCGCGTCACTGCCGGAACAAGTCCGCGTCTTGACGGACAGCCCGATTGTCGCAGGATCACTGACGGCACTGGCGTTAAATGCTTTGTTCCGTCTTACCGAACAGAAGTCATCGTCTGAAAAATCACGTCTCGCTAAAGTTGAATAAGGTTTGTAACTTCTGTGAAAGGAGCTGTCATGTATACTATTTGGTATAGGTGGTTGCTCCTTTCATATTTCGTTACATAAATCAGAATATTTCGAGTATGTGTTCTTGAACAAAAATATCACGTGAAAACGTTTACAAAACGGACACAATTTCATTATACTGACAACGTAGCGGTTAGGGGAACTGCTAGGAAACAAACAGAGACGGGAAGGACGTCATACAGATGAAACAACAGACAGAACTGAATCGGGGATTAGAAGAACGTCACATTACATTGATGTCGCTGGGGGCGGCAATCGGTGTCGGGTTGTTCTTGGGGTCGGCCAAGGCGATTCAACTCGCTGGACCGGGAATACTGATCGGGTACTTAATCGGTGGTCTTATTATCTTTATCATCATGCGTGCTCTTGGGGAACTCGCAGTCCGTGAACCGGTATCAGGCAGTTTTGCCGAGTATGCTCGGAAATATGTCAGCCCGCTAGCCGGTTTCCTGACAGGATGGAATTATTGGTTACTCTGGATTTTCACATGTATGGCCGAAATTACGGCCGTCGGGATCTACATGCAAGAATGGTTCCCGAACTCACCAACGTGGATGTGGGCACTCGGTGCACTCATTCTGATGACGAGCATTAACTTCATTGCCGTTAAGTTTTATGGTGAATTTGAATTTTGGTTTGCTTTGATTAAAATCGTCGCCATCGTTGCGATGATCATCCTCGGAACACTGACGATCGTCATTGGTTTCGGGAACGGTGGTACACCGGTCGGGATTTCAAATCTTTGGTCGCACGGCGGTTTCTTACCGAACGGATTTGGTGGGGTCTTACTTGCGATGCAAATGGTCATGTTTGCCTTCTTAGGGATTGAAGTGATTGGGGTCACAGCAGGGGAAGCAAAAAATCCGAAGAAAACGATTCGCAAGGCCGTCAACAACGTTTTTTGGCGAATCCTGGTTTTCTATATCGGCGCATTGTTCGTCATTCTGTCGATTTATCCATGGGATCAAGTCGGACAGAATAACAGTAGTCCGTTTGTATTATTGTTTGAATCATTAGGTATTCCGGCAGCGGCTGGGATCATCAACTTCGTCGTCTTGACGGCAGCCTTGTCGTCATGTAACTCAGGGATCTTCTCGACGGCACGAATGATGATGAATTTGTCGCAAAATCAGGAAGCGCCGAAACGATTTGCGAAGATTTCAAAAAATGGTGTACCGGCACTGGCAACGATTCTTTCCGGAGTTGCCTTGTTGGTTGGCGTCGCCTTGAACTACTTCTTACCGGATGATGTCTTTGCGATCGTCACGAGTATTGCGACGTTCGGTGCGGTCTGGACATGGGCGATGATCTTGATTGCCCAGATGCGGGCACGGAAAGTCCATGGAACAGCTGAATTCGCGGTTCCGTTTTTCCCGATTGCGAACTATATCGCGTTAGTCGCTCTCGCGGGTGTCATCGTCTTGATGGCGTTTGATGCGGGGACGCGGATCGCACTTGTCGTTGGACCACTTTGGTACGTGATTTTGATTGCTGTCTATTATGCACGGGGTATGCATAAACAAAAGCGTCAACCACTGGATCAAGCGTCTGGCGAATGAATGAAGGAGATCAGCTTTGGCTGGTCTCTTTTGTTCTGTTTTGCTAACGGTTTTGCTACACTGGACACAGATACGTCAGAGGAGGATTAATTATGAAGACGATTCATGTTGATGAATTACAAGAAAAGCTCGAAGCAGGCGAAGCGTTACACGTCGTGGATGTCCGGGAACAAGACGAATACGACGCCGGTCATATTCCAAACGTCCGTTTCCTGCCGATGTCTGAGATTGGTGAACGCTATACCGAACTGCAAGAAGGCGAAACGTATTATCTGATTTGTAAAGCAGGGGCCCGAAGTGAGAACGTCGGACGGTTCCTCGAACAGTACGGTTACGACATCATTAATGTCGAAGGCGGCATGATGAACTGGAAGGGCAATCAAGAAGCTTAACTGAAATGAGTGAAAAGAAGAAGGTTCCTTGTAAAAAGGAATTTTCTTCTTTTTTTATTTGCTGTGAAAAAATACACATTCTAGCCGATAAAAAGAATAGAACAACGAGTCATCGTACTCGAGAATGGGAGTTGGACATGAAAGAAAAGAAAAAGCGTACATTGAGCATCAAACAAAAACTGATTTTGACCTCTATGCTCTTATTATTGATTCCGTCACTATTAATCGGCTTTGTCTCTTACAGTCAAGCCAAACAAAAAATCACGGACCAGATTCTTCAATCCGCACATGCCGGCGTCGACCGGATGAATGACGAAATCATGAATATCGTCGATCCGATGCGACGGGATGTCGCGTTTTTTGCGGACCGGATTGACGGGACTTTGTATCAATCAGGCAAACAGAACCTCGACTTAAAAGAAAAAATGACCGAATACTTAGATACACATCCCCAGGCCGCCAATATTTATTATGCGACGACGACTGGAGAGATGACGATTTATCCAGAGCAGTCGATGCCGGAGGATTATGACCCACGGGATCGTCCTTGGTATCAAGCAGCAGAAGACGCGAAAGGAAAAGTCGTCATCACGGATCCGTATGTCGATGCGGCGTCCGGAAAGATGATGGTCACCCTCTCACAAACAGGTGGCAATGGACGAGGCGTCATCGCGGTTGACGTCGATGTCGACCGGATCGCAGAAATCGCCAAAAAAATCAAAATAGGTAAAGAAGGTTACGTGACGATTTTGGACTCTGGTAAAAAATTCGTCAGTCACCCGACGCTAAAACCCGGTGAAAAAGCCTCAGGGGACTGGGTGGATTCAATTTACGCCGGCAAAGAGGGGCAATTTTCCTACCTGTTTGAAAATGAAGAAAAACAAATGGACTTCATGACGAACAATCTGACGGGCTGGAAGGTCGCCGGCACGCTGTACGACCATGAAATCACGGATGAATCATCGAGCATCCTTTGGACAACACTTGGCGTCATCGCCGTGACTTTCGTCTTTGCAGCTATTCTTTTATTTTTCATCTTACGTTCGATCCTCAGTCCGCTGAGTCGATTGACGAAAAGTGCGGAGCGGATTCAAGAAGGGGACTTGACGGAGCAGGTCGTCGTCGAATCCAACGATGAAATCGGGCAAGTGGCGGAAAGCTTTAACGTCATGATCGTATCGCTCCGTTCGATCATTACGAATCTTGACCAATCGATCGGACAGGTCGCAGCTTCGTCAGAGGAATTGATGGCGAATGCGGCGCAAACGACGGCAGCATCCGAACAAATCGCTGGTTCGATCCAAGAGATGGCGGCAGGTGCCGGTCAATCGAAGCGTCAGCTCGACGGAAATGCGGTTTCTTTGCAGGCCATTACATCGGGTGTCATGCGGATTGCGGAAAGTTCGACGAATGTCTCCGAATTATCGCGTGCGACAGCAGCGGAAGCGGAAGATGGAACGGCAGCAGTCGTTAAAAACGTCGAGCAGATGAAGGCAATTGATACATCGGTCGAAAACTTTGGGGAAGTCATCCAGTCGCTTGCCCACCGTTCCAATGAAATCGGAAAGATTGTCGACGTCATCAACGGCATCGCGACGCAAACCAATCTGCTTGCTTTGAATGCAGCAATCGAGGCGGCACGTGCCGGTGAGAACGGAAAAGGATTTGCGGTCGTCGCAAGTGAAGTCCGCAAACTCGCTGAACAATCACAGGAATCGACGAAACAGATTTCGCATTTGATCCAAAACATCAAACAAGAAACAGAACAATCTGTCTTCTTGATGAAAGAAGTATCACATCATACAAAAGCAGGACTCGAAACGACAGAAGATTCTGCCGTCCGCTTCAAACAAATCATGTTACGGACACAAGAGATGACACCACGAATCGAAGACGTCACGGCGACAGTCGAAGAAATTGCCGCCAACGTTCAGGAAGTGTCGGCATCGGCAACTGAAATCGCCCATATCGCCGATGAGAATTCTGCGGCATCGGAACGTGTCGCCGCAACGACTGAAGAACAGCTTGGTTCGATGGAAGATATTTCACAATCGGCTAAAACGTTGTCGGACATGGCGGAAGAATTACAAGTCCTCGTTTCACGATTTAAAGTCTAATCCTTCAAACGATCGTCACTTCGAGTGGCGATCGTTTTTGGTTTGAAAAAGACGTTGTCGTAGACCAAATTTCTGCTAAATGTTGCTTGAATAGAACAAGAAACGGGAAAATACTTGTATAGCCTGGCAACTTGTAATCGGGAGGTGTCAACGATGGCACGGCTGACAAAATTAATGGAATGGCAGCAAGCTGGTCTGATTGATGCAGAGACGACCCAACGGATTAAAGACTACGAAACACATCGTCAAAAAAAGCAACGCGTCCCGCTTTTACTGATAATCGGACTGACGTTCGTCGGTCTGGCGCTACTCAGTTTTTTGGCGGCGAACTGGCAGGTGATTCCCGCTCTTATTAAAATCGGATTGGTCTTAGTCATTATGGTCAGCTGTTATGTGCTTGCCGATTTGTCAGAGCGTCGAACGATTTGGAATCCCGTCGCCTTTCGCATTCTTGGACTGGTCGCCTTCGCAGGAGCCCTCATCGTAACGGTTCAGAGTTTTCATATGTCGATGCAAGGGACCTTCATCGGTTGGGCAGTCTTTGTCGCCGCGCTCGCTCATTTTTTTACGTGGCGTCATACGGCCTATGCCGTCTTCGCCTTTATTGCAGGTTTGAACATCTTCACGGGGATCGGGGGATTTGGGAGTGAACAAGCGACGTTTCTCGACTGGACGTCAATCGTCTTCCTTGTGCTCGTCTCACTCGCTTGGTTTTACTTTAGCCAGTCGTTACCTTCACTTGTCTTCAGTTGGTTATTTCTTTATTTTTCAGGGCTGGAATTGTTTGCACTCGTCTCGTATGATGGTGTGCTCTGGCCGATCTGGACCTTGTTCATCCTTGTCCCGCTGTTACTTGTCGTCAAACAAGAAGTCCATCGTCAGTTTTTATATCACCTGTATTTAGTTGTTGCAGCCATCAACTCGCTAGTGTATCTGACGGTCCGTGCCGAAACGACGAACTCATCGATTCCTTGGGGCGAAGCCATCGCCCTTGCCATCTTTGCTGTTGCGATCGGGTATTTGATGTATCAAAAATTCCGTCCGCTGCTCTGGCTGTTACCACTGGGTCTGTTCGGTTTGTTGTGGTTTGACGAACAAGCGATTTTGATTGCAGCCCTCGTCGAAATCATTGCGTTTGTCTATTTGATCGAACAGGAACGCAAAGGTCATCGTTTGACGATTGCCTTTGTCTACTTCATTGCTGTCCAACTGACGATCTACGTCATCTATGCCTGGGATCGTCTCGACATGTCGCTCTTCTTCTTGGTCGGTGCGCTGTTGGTCTTCTTCGTTGCCGGTGTCCTGTGGTGGATTCGAAAACGTCGTGAGGGAGGAGTTCCGTCATGAAACGGTATCTGTTTCCGGTGTTACAAATTATCGTCGTCCTGGGTGTGATCCTCAGCTTTTATTCGATTTCCTGGTTTGGTGACAGCTATCGTTTTCGGGCGGAACCCTTTGATCCGTTTAATCCCGTCTACGGTGAATATGTCATGTTACAGTATCCTGACTTGAAGCCCGAGGACTCGATCCAAAAAGGATTGGTCTATGTCACGTTTACGACCGATGCGGATGGTTATGCAAAGATTGATCAGATTTCAAATGAACGGTTTTTTGGTTCTGTTGCAGGCGATTATTATGATCAATACGTGACGATTCCACAATTGACGCAGTATTACGTGGAACAAGGCACGGGCAAAGGCTATGAGGATGCTAAAAAACTAGAGGTCAAAGCAGATGTCTCACCTTGGGGAACCGTTCGGGCAACTGATTTAACGGTACGAAAATGACTTGAGTTGAATTGAATCAAAAAAACCGCTCAGACGAATCACTTCGAAGAAGTGACGGTCTGTGCGGTTTTGATATCAGGCTGATTTTTTAAGTGTAAAAGCTGACTTTTGAGTCAGCCCCGTGACCTTGATTCTTATTGTGCGTCTTTATCAAACGTGATTCGGGCAATCGCATCATGTTGGTGAATCGTTTCTTCGTTCCGGCATTCGACGAAGAACGACGCGATTGGATCCATTTCGTAAAGGTCGGCAGCAATCAAACGCACCATATCTTCAACGAAACGTGGGTTTTCATACGCCATTTCAGTGACGCGTTTTTCATCCGGACGTTTGAGGACAGGATGAAGTGGTGCTGAAGCATTCGATTCTGCTGCGTCGAGGAGTTCCTGTTTCCAGTTGAACTCTTCGGCTTCGTCCCGTAACGATGCTTCCATCGTGACGTAACCCCGTTGGTTGTGGGCACTGTATTCACTGATTTCTTTTGAGCACGGGCAGAGTGTCGTGACGTTGATCGTCAGACCAACCGATAAAGTAGCTTCGTCCGTTTCCGTATTGACGCTGACAGTTTGCCAGACTTCGGCATTCATCAATCCACTGAGTCCCGTGGCTGGTGCTTTCCGCGAAAAGAACCATGGGTACCGGATTGTCAGCTGACCTTCTGCTTGTTCCATCCGCTCTGCTAAATCGCGTGCGAATTGAATGAGTGATTCATTTGTGACGACCCAACCTTCGTGATGGTACTGGTCAAGTTGCTCCGTCAAGCGGCTCATGTTGATTCCTTTACGGTCTTGCACAAGCGAAGTCGACAGTTCAAACGTCGCGATTGTAGCTTGTGTCGTCTCACCATCTTGAATGACGACGGGATGTTTGACGTTCGAGATTCCGACTGCATCCAGTGCAAACAAGAAATTTTTTGGTGTATTCTGAAGATCAATCATTTTTTCTTTTTCAGTCGGCTTTGTTCCTTTAATAGGAGGAACTGAACCAAACAACTTGTGACGCTCTTCTTTGGTTGGCAATGTAATCGGGTAGGTAGACATTCTAATCGGCCCCTTTGTCCTTTTGTAGTGGTACAAGTAGTAATAACATGACAGGAATGCTAGAGACGAGCAAGTCTGGTGATTCCGGGAATGTGTTTTCGCGACGTATCGTTGATATGAATTTTATCACGAACGCCTCTAAAAACGAAACCCGCAAGGCTCGGAAGAAACAGTTTGCTTATTTAGAGGCATAACTTGCTTGCAATCGGGCACATTATCGTATAGTATGTGTTCATGTGAACGTGTAAACTATTGTGTCCTGTGAATTTTTGATGTAATTTATATTGTAATAGGAAGGAATGAAGTAGATGGATTGGCAGTTAGTACTTCAATATGCCTGGGTTGTCCTCGTTTTAATCGCATTAGAAGGACTCCTTTCGGCAGATAACGCGCTTGTTTTAGCGGTAATGGTAAAACATTTACCCGGCGAGCAACAGAAAAAAGCTTTATTTTATGGATTGGCAGGAGCATTTGTTCTTCGATTTGCGGCATTATTCGCAATCTCATTCCTCGTCGACATTTGGCAAATCCAGGCACTTGGTGCAGCGTACTTGTTGATCATGGGACTGCGGCATATCTATAAAACCGTCAAGGCCCGGCGAATCGGTGAGAATCATGGAGCTGAAAATGAGCGCGACGCAGAACCAAAATCAGAAGAACCGGTTTCAAAAGCAGAGTTTTGGAAAACAGTCGCAAAAATTGAATTCGCTGACCTTGCGTTTGCGGTCGATTCGATTTTGGCAGCTGTCGCCTTGGCTGTTGCGCTTCCAAACTGGGGAACTGGTGAAGTCGGTGGCTTGAACACAGGTCACTTCGTCGTCATCTTAACCGGTGGATTGACGGGTGTCGTCTTGATGCGTTTTGCAGCACGTGTCTTCGTACGATTGCTCGCGGAACGTCCGGGTCTTGAAACAGCCGCTTTCGCAATCGTTGCGTGGGTCGGTGTCAAACTCGCTGTCCTTGCACTCGAACACCCGAAATACCATGCATCGATTGAAGGAACGATTTTTGAAGTGATGAAGCTTCCAGAAGGATTTGCCCACAGTACACCATGGCAGATTTTCTTCTGGACAGTCATGGTCAGTCTCGCACTTTGGGGTTGGTTCTCTTCTCCAAAAACAAAATCAAATCCAGATGCACAAAAGAAAGTCGAAAAACATCTGTAAGATCTTTGGGCTCTCCTTCACGGAGAGTCTTTTTTTGTCTAATAATCCGAAAGACCGGGTAAAAAGATGAATCAGTTCCAAGTCTTCAGTCTTTTTCTTTTAGGTAAGTCGACTTATAATAAACTTACTGAAGAAAAAGGAGATTCGTTTTTATGGATATTGGATTAATTACGCAGTATGCGACGGTTGGACTTGTCTTAATCATCTTACAAGGATTACTGTCGGCAGATAACGCCATGGTCATGGCGGTCCTCGTTCGTCCGCTACCGGATGAGCAACGAAAAAAAGCTTTATTTTATGGACTGATCGGGGCTCTCGTCTTACGTTTCATCGCAATTTTCTTTGCCTCGTATTTAGCAACGATTTGGGAATTGCAGGCACTTGGTGCGGTGTACCTCTTCTACGTCGCGTTTAAAGGAATCGTCGAGGCACGTTCCAACAAACACCAAGTTCCGGACGCGCTGGCGTCGGGAAAGGCCTCACCGAATTTTTGGTGGACCGTCGTCAAAGTCGAATTTTCCGACTTGGCATTTGCTGTTGACTCGACGCTTGCGGCAGTTGCGATGGCAACCACGTTACCGATGATCGGTGGTACGATCGGTGGTCTGAACACGGGACAATTCTGGGTCGTCTTCTTTAGCGGCATTATCGGCCTTGTCATCATGCGTTACTTTGCGAGCTGGTTTGTCGTGTTGTTACAGAAACGACCGGGAATCGAAGAAGCCGCCTTTTGGCTCGTTGCGTGGGTTGGTGTCAAGCTCGTCGTCATGACACTCGCGCACCCATCCATTCACGTCTTGCCACACGAATTTCCGGAAAGCACATTATGGCAATCCATCTTCTGGGTTGTGCTCGTCTTGATTTTGGTGTTAGGTTGGTTTAGAAGCGGTACAAAAACAGAAAAATAACAATTAGAAAAACGGACAGGATCATCATTCCTCTGTCCGTTTTTTATGAGGAGTGAGGACGATGCAAAACGGTAATTTTATTCGAATGCTGACACGGATGCAAAATGTACCACGCTGGGATGAGTACGCACCCCGTTTTCCGGATAATGCGGCGAGCCATAGTTTTCGGGTCGCCTTATTTAGTTTAATGGCGAGTTATCTCGAACAAGAAGCAACAGGCGTCAAATACGATCGTTTGTCGTTGCTCGGGAAAGCTTTGTTTCATGATATGAACGAAGTCATCACGGGACCGATTAAACACCGAACAAAAAAAGAACCGACGCTTCACGCTCATATCCAAGCGATGGAACAACAAGCGAGTGAGAAACTCGTCGCCTTGCTGTCCAAATCGTTACAACCCGATTTTACGAGCTATTTAGTGTTTGCTGAAGATGAATCGACAGAAGGACGGATGGTCGAAGCAATCGATACGTTTGATGCGATGTTGTTTGCAAAACGAGAAGCAGAAATGACGGGATCCGCCTTTTTTACGGCCAAAACGACGGAACTGAAAATCGTTTTATTGGATCATCCGTTGTCCGCGATTCGGACATTGACCGAGTCCGTCTTTGCAGGGGATTTGATGTCCCGCTTCATTGATAATATCTTAATGATGGACACGATTCGCCGTTGGAAAGGACGGTTCAATACGATTGATGACAATGATGCGACGCATGCATTTCGTGCTGCATCGCTCGGATTGTTCAACGGATTGATTGAGTCCAAAAAATACGGTGTCGAAATCAATACGGCAGAAGTCGTCTCACGTCTGCTCTGTCATGACTTGGTCGAAGGGACGACAGGAGACGTCCTTGGTCCCGTCAAACATGCGACGCCCGTTACAGCGGCGGCTTTTGAGGCTTATGAGCGAACAGAAGGCGAGGCTTTAATTAATCTGTTGCCGTCTTCCATGCGACAAGAATTCCATCGGTTCGTTGTCGAGGCAAAAGATGAGACGTACGAAGGACAGATGGTCGATGTCGTCGATAAGCTTGATGCGTTGATCAAGATGAACATGGAACGAAAACTGAACGGAGTCGAATATGAGACAGGGTACCGAGCACAATTAAAGAAAGTCCAGACGGTCTACGAAAATCCATCGGTCGTCTTTTTCCTGGCCTATGTCTTGCATGACTTGGATTACGTAACATCCTAAAAGGAGGGAAATCATGACGAATACCTCACTGATTCAAACGAAACGACTGACATTCATCCTGATTTTAGGATCACTGGCAGCGCTTGGACCACTTTCGATCGATATGTATTTACCGGCATTTCCCGATATGTCCCGTTCCTTTGGTGCGAGTGCATCGTCGATCCAACTGAGTTTGACAGCCTGTATGCTCGGAATGGCTCTCGGACAAATCATCGTCGGACCGCTCAGTGATGTCCGCGGTCGAAAACGTCCGTTATTGCTGGCATTATTCGCTTACCTGCTCGCGTCACTCGCTTGTGCCTTTGCGCCGACGATTGAGGTGTTGATTGCCCTGCGGTTCGCTCAGGGGGCGGCTGGAGCGTCCGGTATCGTCATCTCACGAGCGATTGTCCGTGATTTATTTGAAGGTCCGGAATTGACGAAGTTTTTTGCGGCCCTGTCACTGGTCAACGGAACGGCACCCATTCTCGCGCCGATCATCGGAGGACAGATTTTACGGTTTGGCGACTGGCGGGTTGTGTTTTATCTCCTTGCGATCTTAAGTACGCTGATGCTGATCGCGGTGGCCTTCCGTTTACCGGAAACACTTCCGGTCCATCACCGCGTCGAGGGGAATTTAAAAACGACGTTCCAAACATTCGGGCGGTTGTTATCGGACCGGACGTTCATCGGGTATGCCTTCGCTCAAGCCTTTGCGATGGGCGCGATGTTCGCGTATATTTCCGGTTCTCCGTTCGTCTTACAAAATATTTACGGGGCGACTCCACAACAATTCAGTTTTTTGTTTGGTCTAAACGGGATTGGGATCATCATCGCAGCACAAACTGCGGGACGACTTGCAGGTCGCGTCGACAGTGAAAAGATGATGCGCATTGCCTTGACCGTCGTAGCGTTAGCAGGCATTTGTCTATTCCTTGCCTTGACCTTATCGAGTTCGCTTGTTCTTGTCATGATTCCGTTGTTCTTCGTCGTCTCGAGTGTCGGTATGATTTCGACACTTGGTTTTACCTTGGCGATGCAAAATTATGGTTCGACGGCAGGAAGTGCTTCGGCGTTACTCGGTCTGTTGCCGATGCTTGTCGGGTCACTCGTCTCACCACTCGTCGGGGTGATGGGCGAAGACTCGGCCTTACCGATGGGATTAATCATCATGACGCTTGATTGTTTGGCTTTACTTGTCTATACCTTATTGATTGTTCGGAAAAAAGCATAAGACTTTTTGACGGTTAAAGAATCGTACCGCACCAAGTCAATCTCATCTCGTTCAACAGGAATCACTCGCTTCACGCGACCTCTACAGGAAAAAAGCGCAAGTTAATCTGCGCTGTCAGAGACAAACAAGACCCGTTTTCTTGCCTGAACCAGGCAGAAAAACTCGCTTGTGTCTTGCCTGAAGAAAGTGCGTGAACAAAGAGTGATTCCTTTTTTGCGTCAGCCTCTTTTTTGTGGATGCTGCTTTTAGATTCCAGAAAAAAGTCAAAAAAATTCAGGGGATTTTGAAACTATTCCCAAAAATAAACCGTAAATAAAGATGAGCTCAGCACAGAAGAGAGGAGCAGTCGGATGAAAAAACGATCTCTTTCGGATACACGGCCGGTATCTGAACCAAAGAATCAACGGACACTGGAAAGTTTGTTGGCGCGTCATTACGCGGCACAAAAAAAGTATGCCCGCAGGCGCCAGGAAGCAGACAGTCCACGGGAAAAGGAATTAGCTGATTTATTATATGAAGAAAATCGACATGCGTATCTTCAAGCCTATCGTCAACTATACGGATCGAATCCGTTTATCGAGGTGACAGAAGATGGACGTTAGTACCCTTTATCTGTATGCGCTGGCCGCCGCTGCTTGCGGTGTCTTATTATCCGTCATTTTTTCCGATTTGATTCCGGGCATCGATCAAATCTTTCATCCGACGTTAATCTTGTCCTTTATCATTTTGACATCCGCCTTTGGATTCGGACTGGAACATCTGACGTCACTTGGTTCGCTCGTTATTTTGCTGATCAGTGCCGGCATCAGTCTCCTTTTGACGTCTTTACTGCATTTATTCATTTTTGTACCGCTTGCCAAAGCAGAGCAATCAATCAGTTTTTCAGAACAGACCCTCGAAGGCCGCAGTGCCATCGTCATCATCCCGATTCCGGAGGCAGGCTACGGTGAAATTCTCGTCGACGATGTTTCGGGGCGAATCGCTAAATCAGCCGTTCTTTTTGAAGGTCCCGCTTTAGCACAAGGCACAAAAGTCATCATCGTTGAAATCAAACAAGGCGTGGCCCATGTCATGACCTATCCCACTCAATGGAAAGAGGAGATGTTTTCGTGAATCCGATCATTATCGTTGCTATCATTGCCGGGGCGCTGATCTTAGCGCTGATTGCCTTATTCGTAACGAAATACCGCACAGTTGGACCGGAAGAAGCCTTAATCGTGTCCGGAAGTTATCTCGGGAATAGTCCGACCGTCAACACCGATGAGTCGGGGAACCGGGTCAAAATCATTCGTGGGGGTGGAGCATTCATCTTACCTGTCTTTCAACAGGCTTCACCGATCAGTTTACTGTCGAGCAAGTTAGAGGTAACGACACCGGAAGTCTACACGGAACAAGGTGTTCCGGTCATGGCGGACGGAACAGCAATCATTAAAATCGGAAGCTCGATTTCAGAAATCGCGACGGCGGCCGAACAATTTCTCGGTAAATCAAAGGAAGACCGGGAAGGGGAAGCCCGTGAAGTCCTCGAAGGTCACTTGCGTTCGATCCTCGGTTCGATGACGGTCGAAGAGATTTATAAGAACCGGGATAAATTCTCGCAAGAAGTCCAACGTGTCGCTTCACAGGACTTAGCGAAGATGGGACTTGTCATCGTATCGTTTACGATCAAAGATGTCCGCGATAAAAACGGTTATTTGGAATCACTCGGGAAACCGCGGATTGCCCAAGTTCGCCGGGATGCTGATATTGCAACAGCTGATGCAGAAAAAGAAACACGGATCAAACGGGCGGAAGCATCAAAAGATGCCAAAAAAGCCGAACTGGAACGGGCGACGGAAATTGCAGAAGCGGAAAAAGAAAATCAGCTAAAAATGGCCGATTACCGCCGCGAGCAAGACATCGCGAAGGCGAAAGCCGACCAAGCATATGATCTTGAAAATGCCCGTGCGCAACAGGAAGTCACGGAACAACAAATGCAGATCAAAATCATCGAACGCCAAAAACAAATTGAGCTCGAAGAACGTGAGATTCTCCGCCGCGAGAAACAATATGATGCCGAAGTCAAAAAACGGGCGGATGCCGATCGCTACTCGATTGAACAGGCGGCCCAAGCCGACCGGGCAAAACAGTACGCAGAAGCGGACGCGACGAAATACCGGATCGAGGCATCTGCGAAAGCCGACGCCGAACGGATTCGTCTCGATGGTCTAGCCAAAGCGGAAGCCGAGCGGGCGCAAGGGGAGACGGAAGCAGATATCATCCGCCTGAAGGGTCTCGCGGAAGCCGAAGCAAAAGAAAAAATCGCCCAAGCCTTCGAACAGTTTGGACAAGCGGCGATTCTCGACATGGTCATCCGGATGATGCCAGAATATGCGAAACAAGTCGCAGCACCACTCGGCAACATCGACAAGATCACGGTCGTCGATACGGGAAGCGGCGAAGGCGGTGGAGCGAACCGGGTGACCGGCTACGCAACCGATTTGATGGCATCGTTGCAGGAAACACTCAAAGCGTCATCCGGAATCGACGTCAAAGACTTGATTGAGAATTTCTCGGGCAAAGGAACGGTGAAACCGTTGACGGTCAACTTGAATCAAGGTGAACCGGTTGTGTCAGGCAAATCTGAATGAAATCAAACATGATTTTAACGGATGTCGAAAAAAATCTTTTTTAATAAAACAGCTAAAAAAATCCGAATGCTCCCATCCCTCTGTCTAAAAGAAGAGGTGGGGACATTCGGATTTTTTTAATGCGAATCAGACTTATAGATCATAGCCGATGACGAGTAATCCCGGTCCAGTATGTGAACCGATAGCTGCTCCGGCAATCGTGATCAGGACTTCACTTGGTGCAAAGTGTTCTTCGATTAAGTGTTTCAACTGTTCTGCCCGTTCGATCGAATCGCCGTGACCGATGATGATACGGTGTCCGTCGATTGACGGGCGTGCTTCTTCCATCCACTCGACGATACGGTTCATGACTTTTTTCTGACCACGGATTTTTTCTTTTGGAATCAGCTTACCGTCCTCGACTGTCAACAGCGGAAGGATTGACAACAAACCACCGATGAAGGCACTCGCTCGCGAGACACGACCGCCGCGCATCAAGTATTCAAGCGATTCGACGGTAAAGAGATGACGGACGGTATTGATCTTTTGTTCGGCATACGTTTTTGTTTCTTCAAACGTGTGGCCCTCTGCAAATGCAGCGACGTCTAACACGAACAGGCCTTGACCGGTCGAAGCCGTTTTCGTATCGATGATCGCATATGGAACATCCGGATACGTTTCAGCAAGTTCTTCCGCAAGCATCGTCGCCGTTTGATACGTACCGGACAACTCACTTGAAAAAGCAAGGTAGATAAACGGTTCCCCTTGTTTAAAGTGCGCCGTGAAGACCTCGACCATCCGTGACACCTCGACTTGAAACGTCTTCGGGGCCGCACCTTCCCGCATTTTAGCGTAGAGTTCGACCGGCGAAATCGATTCGCCGTCAAAATACGTATCTTCTCCGATCAACACGCCAAACGGCATGACGGTGAAGCCAGCGGCGTCGAGTAATTCCTTTGGTGCGTCCGCACCGCTATCTGTAATAAAACGTACCATGTTCGTTCTCTCCTTTATCCACCTAGGACTTTTTCATTTCGATCTAACATCCGACCCAGGTTTACACCGAAGCGTTCATTCTCGACTTCGCTTAAGACGGACGGTGTTAATGTCGCATCAAGTGCCATTAAGGACCGATAGACACGTAACAGGCAGGCTTCGACTGTTAACGGGCGCTGCAGTAATTCTTCGAGGGAAGCCATCGTCTCCGGCACAACGGTCGGATACACGAATTTTGTTGCTTCTCCTTGTAAGGCGGCAGCATAAAAATCACGGACGAGTCGTGCGCGTTCGCTTCCGCTTCCATTGACGCAGAGATAAATTTGGACAGCGACGCCTCCGCGGACACGTCGTTGTGAAATCCCGGCAAATTTTTTCCCGGCAATCGATAAGTCATACGATCCGGGACAATACGAACCAACCACTTCTCCGGCAACGATTGCATCCGTCTCTTCTCTAAACATATGGCGGACAAGTGCAAGCATCGCTTCGTAGCCACTGTCGATGTCAATTCCACCACGTTCCGGAAGAACAAGTGAGATGTTCAGGACACCGGCATCAAGAACGACGGCAAGACCACCGGAGTTACGAATGACCGGCTGGAAACCGTGTGCGTGTAAGACCTCAATCCCTTGATCGAGATGAGGCAGACGCGCATCTTGGATTCCGAGGACAACCGTTTCATGGTGCACCCAAGAGCGGATCGCTGCACCTTCTGTTGCGACAGAGGCGCATAATGTATCGTCCATCGCAAACGATTGTGTGGCATGAAAGGCGCTTCCGAGTGACGTTTGATCAAAAATACGATAATGTTCTTGTTTTAAGAGTTCGATTCCCATAGACCCGTTCCTTTTTTTCTGGATTTGCGACATCATTATAGCATAAGGGGATGTAAACTTTCTGTAAGAAGCAAGTGAAGGGACAGGAACAGACCATTTAAAACCGAAATATAACGAGAGAGAACGAATGACCAAAGGAGAGAAAACATGTATCAGTCACTGGGACAACTAAAAGAAACAAAAGTATTCAAGGATCCCGTTCACCGCTACATCTATGTCAGCGATCAATTAATCTGGCAGTTGATTGGAACAAAGGAATTTCAACGTTTGCGCCGGATCAAACAACTGGGGACATCATTTTTAACCTTCCATGGAGCTGAGCATACACGTTTTCATCATTCGTTAGGGGTGTATGAGATTACCCGTCAGCTGATCGATGTCTTTAACGGGCGGGCGGACTGGGATGATCAGTACCGTGAATTGACGCTCGTCGCAGCACTTCTTCACGACGTTGGACATGGTCCGTTTTCGCATGCATTTGAAAATGTCTTTGGTGTTGACCATGAAGAGTGGACGGAACGAATCATTCTTGGGGATACGGAAATTAAACAGGTCCTTGATCAAGTCGGGGAAGGATTTGCGGAAGAAGTCGCCTCGATCATCAACAAGACACACCCGAATCAATTGCTCGTGACGATGATCAGTTCCCAGCTTGATGTTGACCGGATGGATTATTTGTTGCGGGATGCCCACTTCGCCGGTGTCAGTTACGGAAAGTTTGATCTCGAGCGGATGCTGCGTGTCCTGCGTCCGGCACCGAACCAGATGGTCGTCAAACAGTCGGGCATGCATTCGATCGAGGATTACATCATGCGACGGTATCAGATGTACTGGCAGGTGTATCTCCATCCAGTCACCCGGTCGAGTGATTACTTGCTCAAAGCAATCCTCGAACGGGCCAAAGAACTGTATACAAGCGACTACAGGTTTGCGATTGATCCGGTACATTTAAGTCCACTCTTCACACAACAGATGTTACTGAAAAACTATTTGGCGCTCGACGAGACGATTGTTTACTTCTATTTCCAACAATGGGCGGAAGAAGAAGACATGGTGCTGAGTGACCTGGCCCGTCGCTTCGTTGATCGGAAACTGTTTAAATATGTCGATTATCCGGCAGAAAAACGGACACGTGTCCATGAAAAACTCTGCCTGTTATTTGAAAAGATTGGTCTTGATCCGACGTATTATTTACTAGAAGACAAGCTCAGTCGTCTGCCGTATGACTTGTATGGGGACAATGGCGAAATCAGTAAACAGCCGATCATGCTTCAGATGAAAAATGGACAAATGAAAGAAATTTCACAAGTCTCTCCACTCGTTCAAGCCATTGCCAATTCACGTCAAACGGATGAAAAGTTATTTTACCCGCAAGAAATCCTGCATGATTTACGCGAATTCGCGAATGAAAAGATGCAAATTGATCAGTTGTTGCTCGGAGAAGATCCATCATGAAGGACGTCATCGCACGAATTTTAAAGCGGGTCGGGTTAGAAGCGGAAACGGTAGAACCACTAAAGGGAGCAACGTCCTCGTCTGTGTTTCGGGCAGGGGGAAGTGTCTTTCGGATTCATACGAATACTAGATGGCTCAAGCAGGAACCAGACCTCGTCGCGCACGAGGTTTTTGCGTTACAGGCAACGGGAATGCTTGGCCCGGATGCCGAGAATTATCAACTGACGTGGGAGGATGATCTCCCACCATGGATTCAGATGACCTATCTGCCAGGTACAGTACGACTGGAACCGTTAGATGCAGAGTATCTCAGAGGACTGGCCAAGACGTTGATTGCGATTCATCAATTACCGGTTCCGAAGACACACTACCGGTATGCACCATATACGACCGTAAGAACCATTCCTTCCTGGACAACCCAAAAAGACGTATGGCAACGAGCCGTATCGGAACAACCGGCGGCGAGTCAGCAAATCCGGTTCATCCACCGCGACTTCCATCCTGTTAATGTGTTATACGATTCAAGCGAACAGTATAACGTAGTGGGCTGGATCAATGCCTGTGTCGGACCGATTGAAGCGGACGTCGCGCATTGTCGATTAAATTTAGCTTTACTTGAATCGATTGAAATTGCCGATCAATTTTTAGCTGAATATATCAAGTTAAGCGGATTTTCGTATGATCGAAAATGGGATTTGACGGCTATTTTTGATATGGGACCGGAACACCTCGATGTTTATCCCGGTTGGAAAGCATATGGGAAGGCGAACATTAGTCAGGCCAATGTTCGGGAACGGATGGAAAACATTGTATTGAAAGTTTATGAAAATGACGAAAGCGGTTACTAAATGAACTTTACCCCTTGCAGTTCTTCCGAATGTTGATTATTCTAGTACTTGGGGAAGAGATTGAACGTCAGACCTCGTACTTATGTACAACTAATAAAATAAACTATGGATTGAGGGATAGTTCGTGAAATATTTAATCGCAATACTAGGACTTGTCGTCGTGTTTGGTTTGGCATTCCTTGTCAGTAGCAACCGTAAAGGCATCAAATTGAAACCGCTTGCGGTCATGCTAGTGCTTCAGTTAGTCTTTGGATTCATTTTACTCAACACATCGTTTGGTTATATCGTCATCCGTGGAGTTGCAAAAGTCTTTGATAAATTATTGGGATATGCGGCAATCGGAATCAACTTTGTCTTTGGTGGATTGGCAAATGAAGGGGCACAGCCATTCTTCATTAACGTCCTCTTACCAATCGTCTTCATCTCAGCTTTGATCGGAATTTTGCAGTTCACGAAAATCCTTCCGCTTTTGATGCGTGGAATCGGATTTGGATTATCGAAGATCAACGGGATGGGACAACTTGAGTCTTACAATGCCGTCGCTTCAGCAGCAATCGGTCAGTCGGAAGTGTTCATCACCGTCAAAAAACAAATCGGTAAATTGCCGCCAAATCGTCTGTACACATTATGTGCGTCGGCGATGTCGACGGTTTCGATGTCAATCGTCGGTGCCTACATGACGATGGTCGAACCGAAATATGTCGTCACAGCAATCGTCTTGAACTTGTTTGGTGGATTCATGATCGTTTCGATCATCAACCCGTACACGGTTGATCCAAAAGAGGACATTTTGGAAATCATCGAAGAAAAACAAACGTTTTTCGAAATGCTTGGCGAATACATCATGGATGGATTCAAAGTTGCGATCATCGTCGGGGCGATGTTGATCGGATACAACGCCTTGATCGGAATGGTCAACGATATCTTCTTGATGGTTCTCGGCATCTCGTTCCAGGATATTCTCGGTTACATCTTTGCACCAGTCGCCTTCATCATGGGGATTCCATGGGCGGAAGCGGTCAGTGCCGGTAGTGTCATGGCAACAAAATTGATCACAAACGAATTCGTCGCGATGCTCAGCTTGCCTGAGTACGCAAAAGAATTCTCAGCTCGTACACTTGGAATCGTATCCGTCTTCCTGATTTCATTCGCCAACTTCTCGTCTATCGGGATCATCGCGGGTGCTGTCAAAGGACTGGACGATCGTCAAGGCAGTGTCGCAGCGAGCTTTGGTCTGAAGTTACTTTACGGGGCAACACTTGTTAGCGTCTTGACGGCAATTGTCGTCAGTGTCTTAATCTAATCAAAACAGCAGTGACGGATCAGTCGCTCCTAGAAAAAGAAGGACTCGATTTTTTAAATCGGGTCCTTCTTTTTTCGTATTCGAGATGGGGGCATTTAACCACGCGAAGCAATCCCGACCCGTTCACGTGAAAATAGCTTTTCATCATACGCAGCATAGGCGAAGCGGGCGACGTTGATGCGCGGGATTGGACCTGTGTCATGGGTGAATCGATTGGATTCGATCAAGACATCGTCAATCGCAGCTTCGTCGACCAATTGAGTCGGACAGATGACAGTATAATCAACATCCGCATCCTTTAAGGTCAAGTACGCTTTTAGGTGATCTTCTGCCGCGATGGTTGAACGGCGACGGGATTCGCTTGATTGAAAACGATATTTCCCGGGTTCTTCCGAAGCATCAAGAATTCCGGCCGTCGAAACGAAAACAATCCGATCGATATGCTGTTCTTTCATTTTAATGATGAGGTGTGGGACCGCGACCGATAAAATTTGTTTTTGATCGGTGCCTAGACAACTGAAGACCACTGACGTCCCGTGAACAACTCGTTCTAGATCATCGGCATTCGTCGCATCACCATGAATGATTGTCAGACTAGGATGTTCAGGTAAGGCATGTTGCTCAGACCGGACAAGCGCCTGAACCTCGTGTCCTTCTTGTAACAATAAATCGAGCAATGGTCGACCCGTTCGTCCCGTCGCACCGAGTAAGCTTACTGTTGCCATTTAGATTCATCCTTTCGTGAGTGAACTGTATAGAGAAGAGGAACGACAAGTGAAAATCGTTCCTCCCGAATTGTACTTATTTATCGGCAAACATCACGCCGGCTTGACCGTAATCTGTTTTTTCCATCTCTTCGATGAAGACGGTGACATTTTCTTTTGGAGCGTCCACGGACTCGGAAACGGCCGCTGTGACTTTTTCGATCAACGCCCGTTTTTGTTCGACGGTGCGTCCTGCTAACATCTTGACTGTAACGTAAGGCATCTAATTTTCCTCCTTCTAGCATAAGTTCAACACGCCATCAGTATACCGTACGTCACCTGGGTTCCGTCAAACAGTGACATTTAAATTGCTAAAGACGGGTATAGTACAGGAATAGACTGTATCAAACGAGAACTACTTAATTAAGAAAACATAAGGATGAGGTGAACGCATGGAGATGGAACCGGTGATCCGTAAGAAAATCCATACCCTATTGATTTTTGACCGCGCTTTACCAGAAGATCAAACATATCCGTTGTCGGGAGCAAAAGGTCTTGAAGTGGCGGAAGTACTATTCGATCAAAATATTCCGTTTGGACGTCTCGTCACGGATAAGGAATTAGCGTTACTTGTCGGAAACGAAGAAGCAAAACGGTACGGAATGTTGACGTTATTGCGGGATGAAGACCGTTTCAAGCCGATTTTTCAAAACCGGAAACCAACACCTGACATCGAAGAAGAAATTTCAGAACGGATCCGCGAGCTTGCCAATCAATTACGGGCGATTCGTTCGAGATGCTCATCACTTGAACGGATTGTCTTATTTGGTCGTGCTGCCCAAACGTTGTATGACCAAGCGTTACGACAGTTAGAAGAGCTCAACCCACCGGCTCATGAAGAGTTGACGTCCCTGGAGTGCCTTCGCTTGCCGACGATCCGTCGGGTCACACGGGAGCAGCTCGAGCCATTAAGACGTTAAGGAAGACTTGCGTCGACTGTTGGATGCGGTATGATAGAAGCAACAGTGGTAAAAGGGGACGAGTAAACGATGGAAAAGAAAATTAATTTTAATATCATTTCAGATAACTCAACAGATGGTCATGGTGGATTTGGTGTCGGGACACTCAGTCTGAACAGCATGTCGCCGGTCATCATCTCACCGGAAGATGGTGAAGCCTATATCGATATGGGGGCGATGCATGCGAAAGCCGCCATCGAAAAGCGAATCAAGTTCACGACGGATCAAGCAGACACACCAAACGGGAAACCATACTGGATCGTCTGGGTGACAGTGGGGCGAAAGCCGGAAGGATTTTATTACGGTGGCGTCGCGGCGTGTGACTTGCTAGTCGACGTTGAAGCACGGCGCGGCTTTAAGATTTTGGCGGATCACGTCAACAAGATGGACAAATCGTTAAAAGGACGGATTGTCGTCAGTCATATGGACGATACGTCCAAACAATTGTTACGTGAATTCTTACAAACACATAAACCCGAGATGTGGGCCAATGCGGAACCTGAATTGCATGAAGCGCTAGCTTAAAATAAAGGTGCCAACTCTGTTAAAGGGTTGGCATTTTTTTGATCGATTATGTGCGTAACGTCACGACAATTAATTCAGGGCGGTTGAAAATCCGAAAAGGGAACAGGCTGTTACCGAGACCCCGGCTGATGATCAGTTTGGTTTGCTCCATCATATGTTCACCGGCCGTCAGCTCCGGGAAAAATCCTTGACCGGGTGCATACATCCCGTCTGTGAACGGAAGACGGATTTGTCCGCCGTGGGCATGACCGGATAACACGAGATCCATTTTTCGTTCCGCATACAGCGGCAAATATTCCGGACGATGGGCCATCAAGAGTTGGAAGGCATCTGTATCGACTGTCGATTGGGCCTGATCGAGACTTTGGCGGATGCCGTCCGGTTCTTGTAAACCTTCACTCCAGCGAGTCGTCGTAGGATCATCAATCCCAAGTAACTCAATGAACTGATTGCCTTTTTCAAGTGGGACGGACGTATTTCGAAGAACTGTGACACCGAGCTGCTCGAGCTTCGGCAAAATCGTCAAATTACGACGGACTTCATGATTACCGGTCACGAAATAGACAGGATAGTCGGCCGTTAATTTTTCCATCAATAAAAGGGCTTCTGCTTCCCCGTCACGGCGAGAGTCGATCAAGTCGCCTGTCATCAAGATGATATCCGGCTGAAGTTTGTGAACTTTTTTGAGGAGATACTTTTGTTTGCGGCCAAAGGATTTTCCGTGTAAATCAGCAATCTGAAGAATCGTATAGTCATTGAACGCAGCAGGTAATCGCTCCGATTGAACGGTCACCGACGTCGTTTCGATTTGATTGTTTTCACGATACAGAAACCAGCTACTGAGAGCAAGGATTCCGATTGAAAGATACCAGCGTTTTTTAACGCGCAAAAATCCCACCTCTTTTCTTTTGTTCAGCATACCAAAAAGACCCTGTCTTCCGCATGAGGGAAGGCAGGGTCTAACTGCAGTTACGCTTCTTTTTTCAAATCATTCGCTGCTTTGGTTGCGTCCGGTTCCTTGGAAAGATCCATGAACAGGGCAATCACCATCATCCCAACGACGAAGATGAAGGGGAAGGCGGCAAGGACAGCGGCTGCCTGCAAGGCACTGAGCCCACCTGCATATAGCAGAACAGCTGCAATCGAAGACTGGATGATGCCCCATGTCAACTTGATGCGCAGACTTGGAAGCAGGCTACCACCGGAAGACAACATCCCGAGGACATAGGTTGCCGAGTCGGCAGACGTGATGAAGAACGTCGTGATCAAGAAGACACCGATGATGCTGAGGAAGGTACCAAGCGTACCAAATGTCTCGAACAAGGCAAACATCCCCGTTTCGACACCTTTATCATTGACGGTCGAGATTAAATCGATGTTGTTGAATAATTCGTTCCAAATCGCTGATCCACCGAAGACGGAGAACCAAAGTAGTCCAAAGATGGTGGGGATTAAAACGATCCCAAGGACGAACTCACGAATCGTCCGTCCTTTTGAGACGCGGGCGATGAACGTTCCGACGAAGGGTGACCAGGAAATCCACCATGCCCAGTAGAAAATCGTCCAATCGTTGATCCATCCTCGTTCCTCAGGGTTAAACGCTGATGCGCGGAAACTCATGACGGGCAGGTTCTGCAAGTACGCACCTGTCGTTTGGACAAACAGATCCATGATGAAGCTGAATGGTCCAAGGAACAGGACACCGACCATCAAAAGAATGGCAAGAACGATGTTGGCGTTACTTAAGCGGACGATTCCTTTATCGAGACCGGAAGCGGCACTCATCATGTAAAGAACGGATACCACTAAAATGATAATCAATTGTGTGAAAAATGAGTTCGGAATACTGTCGACAAGGAAATGCAGGCCACCGGAAATTTGCTGGGCGCCGAGACCAAGTGACGTTGCGACACCAAATGCCGTTGCGACGATCGCCAACACTTCAACCGTTCCTTTACCGGCAGTTTGGTACTTTGGTTTCATGAGTGAAGCGACGGTATCACCAATCGTTGCCGGACGTCCTTTGCGGAACGTCGAGTAGGCAATGGCAAGACCCACGATCGCATAGAGTGCCCATGGATGGAGACCCCAGTGGAAAAATGAATAACGCATGGCCAGTCGTGCGGCTTCTGTCGGATCGCCGGTTGCGACCGGTGGTGTATGGAAGTGGGTCAATGGTTCCGAGACTCCCCAGAAAACGAGACCGATTCCCATGCCGGCACTAAACAACATTGCGAACCAGGAAATGAGTCCGTATTCCGGACGATCGGAGTCTTTACCGAGTCGGATGGAGCCGAAACGCGAAAAAATCAAAAAGATGGCAACCAATAAAAAGGCACTCATCCCGAGAAGATAAAGCCAACCAAAACCATTCGAGATAAAGTTTTGAGCGATTCCCGTGACATTGCCAAGATTTGCGGCACCAATGAGTGATTCAGGTAAGATTCCCCATATGGTAAAGAGCACACAGAAAATGACGGAGACAATAAAGACATTCGTGATCTTACTTTTTCTTTTACTTTCCATCGTGATCAACACCTTCTTTCGAATTTTACATGTGAGTTTTGCATCTGTTTTAGACAACGACTTTAGACAACGACATTAATGATACCCGCGTTATTTGAAACTAAAACTTTATCACGCAAGTTTCAACCCTAACAAACATTGATGACAACTGGCAAATGGAAATGGGTAATGACGGAAAGTGGAAACGTGGAAAAACAATGCGTTTTTTTGTCGGAAATCCAGTAATGGAGCGGTTTAAACTTACTTTCATGAACGGACGGATTCAAGTGGATTATTTATTATTTCCCGGTCTTGGTTTTTTGTAACGTATATCGATGAAGCAAAAAAACAGACGCAACAAAATTGGTTTGATATCGTAACAAGTAGCCACTATACAACAGGAGGAATTCGACATGAATCACGACCAAACAAAACAACAGATTATCGACGCCTTTCAGTTCCGTCATGCGACCAAATCATTTGATCCAACTAAAAAAGTAACAGCGGACGATTTTTCATTTATTTTGGAGACGGCACGTCTTTCACCAAGCTCATTTGGATATGAGCCGTGGAATCTGCTTGTCATTCAAAATGAAGCGATCCGAAACGAAATACGGGACGTCGCTTGGGGAGCGCAAGGACAGTTACCGACCGCGAGCCACTATGTCATTTTCCTTGCTCGGACAGGCGGGCAGATGCAGCCGGACGGGTCACACGTGACGTATATGATGGATGTACTTGGTTTATCAGACGAAGCGAAAGCCGGTCGGACGAAGCGATACGGATTGTTCTTAGAAGAAGATTTTAAGATTGGGGATAATCAGAAGGCGATGGAAGATTGGTCGGCGAAACAAGCGTATATTGCTCTTGGCAACATGATGTCCGCAGCAGCCCAAATTGGGATTGATTCTTGTCCGATCGAAGGATTTGATCAACAGGCGGTAGAACAACTTTTGGCACGACACGATTTGCTCGATCGGTCTGTTTTCACGGTACCGGTCATGGTTGCGTTTGGTTACCGGGCAGACGAACCAAAACGTGCGAAACAACGCCGCTGTCTGGACGAAATCGTCACATTCATCGACTAAAAAAACAGGCATGATTTTTCGAATTATATAGAAGTTTCTTTCAAAGTTCGGTATACTCGCACTTGTATGATTAAGAAGCGCCGTAAACGCCACTCGCATACGAACAACTTTTGTCTTGATGAAAGAAAGGGGTTCTATCGCAAATGGAACAAAAATTAAAGTTATGGTTCACGGAACACCAAACGGAAGATTACGGTATCACATTCCGTGTCAACCACGTTTATGAGAGCGAACAAACGGAGTTTCAACGCCTTGAGATGGTTGAGACGGACGAGTTCGGTACAATGTTGTTACTTGACGGAATGGTCATGACAACAGATCGAGATGAGTTTGTGTACCACGAAATGGTCGCACACGTTCCACTCTTTACACACCCGAACCCAAAATCGGTTCTGGTCGTAGGTGGAGGAGACGGTGGCGTCATCCGTGAAGTCTTAAAACACCCATCAGTCGAAAAGGCAGTTCTTGTCGAAATCGACGGGAAAGTCATCGAGTACTCGAAAAAATATCTACCAAACATCGCAGGTGGTCTTGACGACGCACGTGTTGAAGTCATCGTTGGAGACGGATTCATGCATATCGCAGAAGCTGTCAATGAATATGATGTCATCATGGTTGATTCAACAGAACCAGTCGGTCCAGCCGTCAACCTGTTTACAAAAGGATTCTATTCTGGAATCTCAAAAGCCTTAAAAGAAGACGGCATCTTCGTCGCGCAATCTGACAATCCATGGTTCACACCGGACTTGATTCGTGATGTGCAACGTGACGTCAAAGAGATCTTCCCGATCACAAAACTCTACATCGCCAACGTTCCGACTTATCCGAGCGGTCTATGGACATTTACGATTGGATCGAAAAAACATGATCCACTCGCTGTCGCACCAGAGCGTTTCCATGAGATCGAAACGAAGTATTATACACCGGAACTTCATACAGCAGCATTCGCGCTACCGAAGTTCGTCAAAGATTTAACGATTTAATTGTACGTCAGGAGTGTTCCGTTTTTAGGGGCACTCCTTTCTATGACTGGAGGAATAATGATGCGTTTTGATGAAGCTTATTCAGGTAAAGTATTTATCGCGAGCCAACCGACTCACGAAGATGCAAAAGCTGTACTATATGGTATGCCGATGGACTGGACGGTCAGCTTCCGTCCCGGTTCACGATTTGGTCCGGCTCGGATCCGTGAAGTCTCACTCGGTCTTGAAGAATACAGTCCGTATCTTGACGGCGATATTGCCGATGCGAAACTGTTTGACGCAGGCGACATCCCGCTTCCGTTCGGCAATGCGCAAAAGTCACTCGATATGATCGAAGAGTATGTCGATTCGTTGTTGACGGCAGGGAAGTTCCCGCTTGGCATGGGTGGCGAACACCTCGTCACGTGGCCGGTCGTCAAGGCGTTTGATAAACATTATGATGACTTTGTTGTGCTGCACTTTGATGCACATACAGACTTACGTGATTCCTATGAAGGCGAACCGTTGTCGCACTCGACACCGCTTAAAAAAATCGCGAACTTGATTGGACCGGAAAACTGTTATTCGTTTGGCATTCGTTCAGGGATGAAAGAAGAGTTTGAATGGGCGAAGACGTCTGGTTACAACTTGTTTAAATACGAAATCGTCGAACCGTTAAAAGCGGTTTTACCGAAGCTTGCCGGTAAAAAGGTCTACGTGACGATCGATATCGATGTCCTTGATCCGTCAGCTGCACCGGGAACCGGCACACAGGAAATCGGTGGTGTGACGACAAAAGAATTGCTCGAAGTCGTCCACATGATTGCACGTGCGGATGTCGACGTCATCGGAGCCGATCTCGTTGAGGTCTGCCCGGCGTATGATCAGTCTGACATGACGGCGATTGCCGCAGCAAAAGTGTTACGCGAGATGATGATTGGATTCGTCAAATAATATAATCAAGCGAGGATCAGTTTTCTATTTGGAAACTGGTCTTTTTTTGTAGATGATATCTTGACTTTCGTTAGCACATTAGAGCGTTTACATAAATGGATTTTTCCTTTAAGTTTAAGATGTCATCACAAGGGAAAGGTTCTTAATGTAAAGTAAATTGTTGGTTTGAGAGCGAAATACATCATGACATGAGAGGTGGAAAAAAAGATGAAGAAACTCTTATCTTTCGTTACAGCTGCTCTGCTATTCGCACTATTTGTGCTCCCAGTAGGCGCAGCGGACGACGCAATGGTTCGTGTGATTCACGCTTCACCTGATGCTCCAGCAGTGGACATCGCCGTCGATGGCAAAAAAGCAGTCTCAGGAGCAGAATTTAAGGATGTCACAGATTATCTGACTCTCCCAGCCGGAGAACGTAAAGTAGAAGTCTTCGCAGCCGGTACAACAAAAGATCCTGTACTTTCTCAAACACTCAACATTGAAGCTGGAAAATTCTATTCTGTAGCTGCAATCGGTAAATTGGCAGACATCAAACTGGCTGTCATGGAAGATAACGGCAAAGGCGAAGATGGAAAATCAATGGTCCGTGTCGCTCACTTTGCACCGGATGCACCAGCCGTTGATGTCGCACCAAAAGGTGGAGATCCACTCTTTAGCGACCTCGAGTTCTCGAAAGTCTCTGACTACGGTACACTGGATGCCGGTACGTACGATCTTGAAGTACGACCAGCCGGTGCAACGGACGTCGTCAAAGCACTTGATGGCATTAAACTCGATAGTGGCAAAAACTATACAGCACTCGCAATTGGTCTACTTGAAGGCGAACCAGCCTTTGACGTCCTCTTGATTCCAGATGGCGGTGAAATGGCAGCCATGCCGGACACAGGTCTTGGCGGAACAACTGAAAATTCTTCGATGGCAACAACTTGGGCGCTCGTAGCACTTGCTGGAGCAGCGCTTGTTGGGACAGCCTATGTCGTCCGTCGTAAAGAAAACGCGTAATCTCCTTGTAATGATCATTGTGATGCTCGCGGGGTGTGGAGGAGCAGAGGAACCTGCTCCATCTGTACCACGTTCCGAGGAACCAGCGCCACCTGTCGTTGAGTCACCAGTGCCAAATTCGGAGTCGGAACCGACAGAGATGGAAACATTCGTGCCCGCTCGTTTAAGTATTCCAACCATTGATGTTGAAGCCAATGTAGAGATCGTGGGGAAGGATACGAAAGGACGGATGGATGTCCCGAAGCAGACTGATCAAGTCGGTTGGTATCAGTACGGTGCAAAAGCCAATCAGACCGGCAATGTCATTCTGGCCGGACATCTCGATGACACCGACGGTCCGGCTGTGTTTTATGACTTAGCGAAGGTGAAACGAGGACAAAAAATTGAATTGAGTTCAAAAACGGGTGAAAAAGTTTTGTATGTGGTGACAAACGTAAAATCATACCCCGTGGATCAAGCACCAGTCGGATCGATTTTCGGTGCGACACTTGCACAACGTTTAACGTTAATTACGTGTATCGGTACGTTCACACAATCAAAAGGATACGATGAACGATTGGTCGTGACGGCCGAACAGGAAAAATAAAAAATGGACCGATCCACTGCGGATTGGTCCATTTGCTGTTTACGATGTAGAGAGACGTTAAGCGTTTAGTTCAGAAGCTGCGACAAGATCTGTCGTCAAGGCAGAGAGTCCTTGTGTCGTTTGACTGATGCCCTGAATCGTTTGGACGATTTGGCTTAGATCATTTTTATTGCGACCGAACATATCCAAGTAGTTTTCCATCTCTTGTTTAACGGTATGGATGCCGCTTTTCACTTGTTGTAATTCATTGCGAGATGCTGAGTTGGAACGGGTGATATCTTCCATCTGGGAGACGAGTTCGTTGATATTACCGTTATTTTTTTGAATCAAGGTATTGATGCTGCTGCTGAGTAATTTAGCGTTTTCCGCTAAGTTACGGACTTCGATCGCAACGACGGAGAAGCCTTTACCATGTTCACCTGCACGAGCGGCCTCGATGGAAGCATTCAAAGCAAGCAGGTTGGTCTGGTTAGCGATGTCTTCAATTCCTTGCGTCATCTTGACGATTTCGTCAGACGTTGTTTTCAACTGTTGGATGCTTGTTAACGACGTACTGACTTGTTCTGTCGCTTGGACAAATTGTTGCTCCATTTTATCCATCTGCGTTTCGTTTTCTGATGTCAAGCCGACGAGATTACGACTTGTTTTTTCGGTTTGATTCGTCTCAGACAAGATTTGTGTGGCGCGGCGACTTGTTTCTAAAATCGCACCTTCTGTCTGTTCAACTGTACTAGCGACTTCTTGGCTGACCCGGACGACGTCCTGTAACAAACGGCTCCGTGAGTCATTGGCGGCACTGACTTCATGTAAACGAGCATCGACATATTGACTCGTCACGATTTGGGCATCGAGATTCATCGCATGATTCAATGCTAAAATCGCATTCGCCAATTGGGCCGGTTCGTGTTGGAAATGTTCGACGATTTTCGGAATCAGTAATGTATTAAAAGCAGCGTAAGAAGCGATGAACCACGTGACAGGGACGAACGTCCGGTTGTGGGTTTTCCCCATCCGTGTCCGCATCGCGAGGAACTTGTCATCCATGTTTCCAGTCAATAAACTTCCGAAATAGTCAGCAAACACTTTTTTCAGACGTTCCCGTGTCGAAGAATTTTGAGCGATTTGGACCATTTCCGGATGAAGGAGTAAATGATCGAGTACTTGCTCGAGTACTTCGTCTAACACACTGTTGACGACAGGTGCCATCGCCTTTAAGGTTTGTAAATGTTCTTCCGTGTAGCCCATGTATTCCAGGCGTCCTGTTAAGCTTGGATCACTTGTTTTCGTAATCAGTCGTTTGTCTGGAAATCCGATGGTCGCCTGATAGGTCGACATCGATGATTTAGTTTTAAATGGATTGCGCACGATATGCCCCCGATTTTCTTGGAATTAAGATTTTTAGTGTCTTGTTAGTTATCGGCTGTTTCTAGAAATCTAATAATCATTTTCTGAAAAATTTGCTCCTACTTAACAAAATATTGACCTGAAATGAAAAAACTCATGGTCTGTGACCATGAGTGGAATCTCCACTTCGAAAGCGAAGGGTACACGTTATATATGTTGTCCATCATTTAGACAAATTGATCCTTTTGAAACGCTTTTTGGGCATCAACGATCGACCGCATCCGGCTTACGCAGTCTTGAACGAATTGGATGTCGATCGACGTAAAGCGAGTGACAGGTCCTTTGGCTGACTCAGCGCTAAATGTGAAGGTTCCGAGATTCCAAAGTTCGATTTTAAATCGTTTTCCTTTGTTGTCATCGAAGTATTCTACGAATTCGATTTTCGGTACCATACGAACCCCTCCTTGTTAAACCATTCCCGATTTACTCAAATTAAAAAAGCCAAACTGCGTCTTTCAGACAGTTTGGCTCAAAATATTTAAGCAGTCGGTACATCATAACCAATTTCTTCGATCGCTTCGACAAGACGTTCTGTCGCGACATCGTCGTGTGTGACGGTAACCGTATTGTCCGGAAGTGATACCGTGGCATTCGTGACGCCATCGAGTTCGTTTAACGCCGATTCGACGCTCGCTTTACAGTGGTTACACGTCATCCCGATGACGTTTAGAGTTGTTTCTTTCATGATCATTTTCCTCCTTTGGATAATGGAATACGTTTTAAGCGTAACGCATTTGTGACGACAGATACAGAGCTGAAGGCCATCGCGGCACCTGCGACCCATGGGGCAAGGAGTCCGAGGAAAGCAATCGGAATTCCAATCGTATTGTAGCCGAGTGCAAAAAACAGATTTTGACGAATGTTTTTCATCGTCTGCTCGCTTAAGCGGATGGCTGTTGCGACTTGTTGCAGATCATGTCCAAGCAGGGTGACATCTGCCGCTTCAAGTGCGACATCTGTCCCGCTGCCAAGCGCAATCCCAACATCTGCTGTCGCAAGGGCTGGTGCGTCATTGATGCCATCGCCGACCATCGCGACCCGTTGACCCATTGCTTGTAAGGCTTTGATTTTGTCTGCTTTTTCAATCGGTAACACATCGGCAAAGACCTGTGTCTGCGGAATACCAAGTTCATGTGCGAGCTCCAAAGCGACTTCTTGTCGGTCGCCTGTCAACAGATAAACCGCTTTAGTTTTCTGAAGCTCTTGAATGACGTGTTTCGTCGTTGGTTTTAGCTCATCCCGAATCGCATAACCGGCTTCGATCTGTCCATCGACCGCGACATAGACGAACGTCGCACCAGTGGAAGTCCAGTCGGGGAGAATCAGCTCATGCTCACGCATCATCCGTGCTGAACCGACCATCACGTGATGTCCTAAAATCGTTCCGCGGACACCACGTCCGGCATCGACGGTGAAGTCTTCGATATCAAAGACGACATCTCGTTCTTCCGTGACTGCATGCGCAAGGGGATGTTCTGATTTTTTTTCAATGGCTGCCGCAAAATCGAGTGCTTGTTCCTGGCCGAACGTTTGCACGACGACAGGGCGGCCAATCGTCAACGTACCGGTCTTATCAAAGACGACGGCATCGACATGTTGTAACGATTCCAGCTGGGCACCACCTTTAAACAGTACGCCGTGTTCTGCTCCTTTACCCGTTCCGACCATGATTGAGGTCGGTGTCGCAAGTCCAAGGGCACACGGACAGGCGATGACGAGCACGGCGATCGCTGGCCGGATGGCTTCGGCAAATGAGCCGGTCGTCCACCACCAGACAGCTAGTGTCACGATGGCAATGGCGACGACGATCGGGACGAAGATACCGGAAATTCGGTCTGCTTGTCGCTGAATCGGTGCTTTTTCCGTCTGGGCCTGTTCGACGACCCGGATGATGTTCGCGAGCATCGTCTCTTGACCAACTTTGGTCGCTTCCAGCAAAAGATGACCATTCGTATTTAACGTTCCACCGATGACAGCGTCATGAACAGTTTTATGAGCAGGAAGCGGTTCACCGGTCAACATCGATTCATCGAGATAGGCATCTCCCGAGACGATCACGCCATCAACCGGAATTTTTTGTCCGGGTTTCACGACGAGTTGCATCCCGACTTGGACATGCTCCATCGGGACTTTCCGTTCGATGCCATCTTCAAGTACGACAGCATCGGTTGCCTGTAAGGAAAGAAGACTTTTGATGGCACCGGTCGTTTGTTGTTTAGCCCGATCCTCGAGCACTTTCCCCAGAAGGACAAGCGTAATCAGGACGGCACTTGTCTCAAAATAGAGATTGGGCATGAGTGGATGGATCAGCATTTCCGCAATTGAGTAGAAATAAGCCGCGGAAGTTCCGAGTACGACCAAAACATCCATGTTGGCGCTGCCGCTGCGAAGACTCTTATAGGCACCGCTGTAGAACGGGGCACCAATGATGAACTGGACAGGTGTCGCAAGTGCAAATTGAAGCCACGGATTCATCAGGAACGGCAGGTGAAGCGGACTGTTCGGAATGTGCGACACCATGCTCAGTAACAAGGGTAACGACAGTAACGTGGCGATGAAAAACCGGTAGAGCATCCGACGATTTTGAACCTGTTCGTGGGGCGTCGTCTTGAGCGTCGCACCGTAGCCGACTTTTTTGATTTTATCAAGGATCACCTGCTCCTCCATCTCGTCCGGGACCGCAATCCGTGCCGTCTCAAGAGGTAAGTTGACGGTCGCTTCGACACCGTCCATCCGGTTCAAGACCTTTTCAATCCGGGCGGAGCAGGCGGCACATGTCATGCCTTCGATATTCAGTTCAATCGTTTTTGACATCTGAATCCCTCCTTACTTTTTGAGACGAGCGATGACAGCCATCAGTTCGTCGACGTAAACATCGGTCTCTTGCTGTCCGGTTGCTGCGTCATGGAGACACATCTTGACATGACGTTCGATGATTTGCAGTTCGACCTGGCGTAAAGCCGCTTGAATCGAGGCGGTTTGGGTCAAGATATCGATACAATAGCGATCGTCCGCCACCATATTGGCAATGCCGCGGACCTGTCCTTCGATCCGTCTCAAGCGTTTCGTTAAAGCATCCTGCTCTTCAGAGGAGCGGGGGACAAGGGGATGATCATGGTTCATGGGGACACCTCTTTCTTCTGTAATAGTTATTATGTTGAGTATATCATATAGGTATGGGGGGTACCAGTATATTGTTTATAACTGAAAAACCGCTTCATCCAAAAGGACAAAGCGGATCTGATAGACAATCTGCTTATTGGTTCGAGACTTGTGGTTTGATGATTTGTTCGTTGAGCGAACGGTTACTGATAATGTCTTCCGCTTGCGTCGCTCGTTTGATGAAGAAAGAGAGAAGAAACGCAAGACCAGCAATGAACGTCGAGATGAAGAAGGCGTAGTTGATGCCGTCAAGCGTTGCTTGCATCACGATTTGTTGTTTCATCGCTGCAGCGGCTTCAGCCGTTGGTTGACTTGTCATATTTTTCGCTGCTTCTTGTGCGAGTTCCGTTCCACGTGTTTTCGCATGAGTCGACATGATCGTCACGAGTAGAGCCGTTCCGATCGCACCTGATACTTGTTGTAACGTGTTGTTCATCGCAGTACCGTGCGGATAATAACGTGTTGGCAACTGGTTTAACCCGTTTGTCGAAACAGGCATCATGACCATCGACATCCCGAACATCCGGAGTGAATAAAGGATGATCAAATGGGTGTAAGTCGTATCCATTTCGAGCTGACTGAAGTAATAACTCGTGACGACGGTAATGAATAATCCTGTGATCGCGAGTGGACGTCCACCGATTTTATCAAACAATTTTCCGTTGATCGGCGACATGACGGCCATCAAAATCGCACCCGGTAGTAACATCAGACCGGCATCAAGTGGTGAGATACCGCGAATCGTCTGGACATAAATCGGGAGCAGCAACATTCCGGAGAACATCGCAATCGTCACGACCATCGAGATGACGGACGATAAAGCGAACATCGGATAACGATAAATCTTGAAGTTGAGCATTGGACGTTCCATTTTCAATTGACGCGTAATGAAGGTGACGAGTGCGATGACACCGATGACCAGCGCCAGGATGACCTGCAGGCTATCCCAGCCTTTGGAGCCGGCAGAACTAAAGCCGTACAAAAGACCTCCGAATCCGAACGAAGACAAGACGACGGAAGTAAAGTCAAGTTTCGCATCGGAACGTTCTTTGACGTCACGCAGTAAGACGACTCCACCAACCAGGACAATCAAAGCAATCGGTGTGATGAAGTGGAACAACATCCGCCAATCGTAATGTTCGATGATCCAACCGGAAAGTGTCGGACCAATAGCGGGGGCACCCATCATGATAAGACCGAAGAAGCCCATCGCGGTTCCACGTTTTTCAATCGGGAAGCTGACGAGCATGACGTTCATCAAAAGCGGCATCATGATGGCAGATCCTGAAGCCTGGATCATCCGTCCGGCGAGTAAAACCGGGAAGGTATCCGCGAATCCAGCAAGAATCGTTCCGAGCGAGAACAAGGTCATCGCTAAGATAAACAGACGGCGGACGGAGAATTTTTGAATTAAGAAAGCCGACGTCGGAATTAAAATCCCGTTGACGAGCATGAAGCCTGTCGACAGCCACTGGACCGTCGATGTTTCAATGTTTAAGTCTTTCATGATCGAAGGCAACGCAATATTAAGTAGTGTGTTGTTTAAGAAAGCGATAAAAGCACCGATCATCAATACGGCAAGGATGCCGTAAGGGGGACGAGCGGAAGTAGATTTTTCGTGTTGCATGGTATTCCTCCTTAATGAACTAACAGTACACAATTCTATACGGTCGTTATATCTGTTGTCTATCTTAATCTGATTTAGATTAAATTACAAACATTAATAGCTAAGAAAGGTAATTTTATTTGTTGTGAACAAGATGAGGTTCGATTGAACCAGCTCTGATCAAAAAAATCCCTTCCCCCTGTTTGATTGCAACAGGGAGAAGGGATTTTTTAAAGAAGAAAACAGATTAACCGACATGCGTGTTTAAGGCGTCTGTCGTAATGTCGTAATGGGACGTCGTCCAAACGGCCCGACCATCCTGAACGAACAAGACTTGCGGTGATTCATGTCGGACGTTGTAGTGTTCCGCGATATGGTTCGATAACGTCCGTGCTTCTTGAACCAATAGATAAGCAGTCGGGATCGCGGTCGTATCGGCGTATTTCGTATACTCGGAAAAACCAGCCGAACTGATCGGACAAGTCGTACTGTGTTTACAAATCACAAACGTGGTGTGTTCAGAAACGAATTGATCAAAGTCGGAAATCGATTGTAATTTTCTCAGTTGTGTCATAGTATCATCCTCCATAAGTCCGTAAACGGTCACTTAACTTCAGATTCTCCCTGTAATCGACGGGACAGTCAATCAAAACGGGTCCGTCACTCGTAAAAGCTTGCTTGAGACAAGCGGCGAGCGTTCCATGTTCGCCGACACGAAGACCAAGGGCGCCAAAGGCAACAGCCAGTTGAACAAGATCGGGATTATCAAACTCGATATAAGGCGCTCGCCCATATGCCTGCTGTTGTTTCCATTCAATTAGTCCGTACGTCCCGTCGCGCCAGATGATGACGACGATTGGAAGTTTCAGGCGAACAGCGGTCTCGAGATCTTGACCGTTCATCAAGAAGGCACCGTCTCCGGAGGCACACAAGACACGGCGTTCCGGATAAAGTAATTTAGCGGCAATCGCACTTGATAATCCGTACCCCATCGAAGAAAAGCCGTTTGAAATGAACAGCTGATTGGGACGTGTCGTCTGAAAATGCCGTCCGAGCCAGACTTTATGTGCACCGACATCAGAAAAAATCATCCCGTCTTCACCGGTCGCCTGTTCGAGTTCCCGGACGATGCTTTGCGGATGGAGGGGGAGGGCCATCGAATACGTCGCTTGAATTTCTTGACGCAAGCGATCGCGATCCTGTTGCCAGCCGGACCAAGCCCGGTTCGGGACATCTTCGGACAGCAACTGTAACGTGTCCGGTAACGAACCAATCAGATTAGCGACGACCGGATAAAATTGATCGATTTCATGTTGGTTCGTATCGATGTGCAGGACCGGTGTCCGGTTCGGATTCCACTTTGAAGGTGGCAATTCGGTGATGTCATAGCCGATGGCAATGATGAGATCACTTTGGTCAAGAATCCGTTGATTGTAGTCGGCATTCGGTAAACCAATCGTATGGGCTGCCAGTTCGTGGAACGATGAAATCGTTCCTTTGCCCATCATTGTCTCGACGACTGGAGCCCCTAAACGTTCGACAAAAAGACGGAAAGCGTCCGTCGCACCACTTCGGTTGATTCCGAATCCGGCAATCACGACCGGTTTGGTCGCTTGTTCGATCTGACGCAAGACGGCGCTATCCTTGACGGACGTCGGATGGAGGAACGTTGGGGCACTATCGCGTAAGACCGGTGTTTTCGCATCGACATCGGACTTCGCGATATCTTCCGGGAAGGACAGATGTGTCGCGCCCGGTTTTTCAGAAGCAGCCTGAGCAAATGCTTGCCGGACGACTTCTGAAATGATTTCACCGGAAGCAATCGACGTACTCGATTTTGTGATGGGGCGATACATCTCAACTAAATCAAACATCTGGTGGGAGGCCTTATGTTGGCGCCATGTCACCCCTTGGCCGGTAATCGCGACGACAGGGGAATGATCCATCGTTGCACTCGCGATTCCCGTCATCATGTTCGTTGCGCCAGGACCGAGTGTCGACAAACAAACGCCGGGGCGTCCGCTTAACCGTCCGAACATCGAGGCCATGAAGGCGGCGTTCGTCTCATGACGTGTCGTGATGAACGTGATGTCTGACTTGCTGATTGCTTCGAGTAACGTGATATTTTCTTCACCAGGAACACCAAAGATATGCGTGACCCCTTCAGCTTCTAAACACTGGACAAATCGTTCGGCGGCGTTCATTGGTCAAGACCGCCGATTGAGACATACTTCGTTTCAAGATAAGCCTCAAGCCCTTCAGAACCGCCTTCACGTCCGACACCGGACTGTTTCATGCCGCCAAACGGTGCTTGAGCCGCCGAAGGAACACCGTCATTCCAACCGACGATTCCATAATCGAGATTTTCGATGGCCCGGAATGCCCGTGCGTAGTTGTTCGTGAAGACATAAGAAGCAAGACCAAACGGTGTTTGATTGGCATAGTGGACAGCTTCTTCGTCCGAACTGACACGTTGGACAGGTGCGACCGGACCAAACGTCTCTTCGTTCATGATCAGCATCTGTGGGGTGACGTCAGCGAGGACCGTTGCTTCATAATAATAGACATCTTGTTCCTCGTCTGCGTGTCCCGTTCCACCGGTGACGATGCGGGCGCCGGCTGACGTTGCATCATCGACATGTTTTTTGACTTTTTCGTAACCGGCCTTGTTGATCATCGGACCGATTTTCGTTTCACGATCGAGTCCGTTACCGGTTTTGAGTTTAGCGGTTTCCTGTCCTAACTTCTCGACGAAGACGTCATAAATCGAATCCGAGACATAAATCCGGTTTCCGCAGACACACGTTTGACCACCATTGCGGAATTTTGATTTGATTGTTTCCGCGACGGCAAGATCGAGGTCACAATCATCAAAGACGAGAATCGGCGCATGTCCACCCAGCTCAAGCGACATCGCTTTGATCGTCTCGGCGCCTTGTGCCATCAACGTCCGACCGACTTCCGTCGAACCGGTGAAAGTGATCTTATCCACGTGTGGATGGGTCGCAAGCGATTCACCCAAGTCTTTTCCGCTGCCCGTCACGGCATTGACAACCCCGTCCGGAATCCCGACTTCCTGACAGAGTTCAAGTAGCCGCAGTGCCGTCAATGGAGTCGCTGTCGGTGGCTTCAAGACAAACGTACAGCCTGCGACGAGCGCCGGTGCTAACTTTCTTGTAATCATCGCAGCCGGGAAGTTCCAGGGGGTAATCGCAGCAACGACACCGATTGGTTGCTGGATGACATGGAGCCGTTTGTTTGTATCATGCGTTGGAATGATCCGACCGTAAGCCCGTTTTCCTTCTTCTGCAAACCATTTGACGAAGTTTGCCGCATATTCGACTTCGCCTTCCGACTCAGCGAGCGGTTTCCCCATCTCGAGTGTCATCAAGCGGGCCAGTTCATCCTTTTTCTCGAGCATCTTGGCATACAATTTTTCAAGAAGGGCCGCACGTTCATAAACTGTCCGTTTCGACCATTCCGGAAAAGCCATGTGAGCTGCTTCAACCGCATCGTTGACATCAGATTTTGTTCCGTTTGGTACACTGCCGACGATTTCACCTGTCGCCGGATTCTTGACATCCGTCCGCTCGCGTTCATGATCAAGCCACTGTCCGTTGATTAAAAACTGTCCGTCCATCTTACAAAATCCCCCTTTTTTATTCGCATTGTTAAGAATATACCCGAAGATTGAAAAAAAGATTCGCTTTTCTGAAAAAGGTTGTGCAAAAGGCTAGAAATTGACCGATAAACAGTGTAGGATAATTCAGTAAATGTAATGTATTTTCTATTGAATAATTTGATGGAAAACGAATGAGGAAAATGAATGTAAAGTAACGGAATGTATGTGGAAACGTTGACATTCCAACTCGGTTTGATAAGATGAATATAGGGTATTTGCGCAATCGGTTGCGCTTAAACGAAATCAACCGATGATTCATATAAAACATCAAGGAATACTATAAAATAACGGACAACAAAGACTGAAATACGAGAGGATTTATCCACAATGACACAAATGATACCACGCCCTGAAACGGCACAAAAAACACTCACACGAGCTTGGTGGAAAGAGGCAGTTGCTTACCAAATCTATCCGCGCAGCTTTTATGATGCAAACAATGATGGAATCGGCGATATCCCGGGTATCATTGCCAAGTTGGATTATCTAAAAGATCTCGGAGTCGATGTATTATGGATTTGCCCAATGTTCAAATCACCGAATGATGACAATGGATATGACATCAGTGATTATGAAGACATCATGGACGAATTCGGAACGATGGCCGATTTTGATTTATTAATGGAAGAAGCACATAAACGTGACATTAAAGTATTACTCGATTTAGTCGTCAATCATACGTCGGACGAACACCCGTGGTTCCTTGAATCCCGTTCGTCAAAAGACAATGACAAACGCGACTGGTACATCTGGAAGGATGCCGTCAACGGCGGGGATCCAAACAACTGGGAAAGTATCTTTGGTGGTTCGGCTTGGGAATACGATGAAAAAACGGAACAATATTTCTTACACGTCTTCTCACGTCGCCAGCCGGATTTAAACTGGCAGAACAAAGACATGCGCCAAGCGGTCTACACGATGATCAATTGGTGGCTCGACAAAGGGGTGGACGGTTTCCGGATCGACGCGATCAGCCACATTAATAAGGATCAATCTTACGCCGACTTACCGAATCCACTCGGTATGCCCCATGTGCCTTCATTCGAGATGCACATGAATATCGAAGGAATCCATGAATATCTCGAAGAATTGAAAAACGAGACGTTTTCGAAATACGACATCATGACGGTCGGTGAAGCGAACGGTGTGACACCGGAAGAGGCCGATCTCTGGGTCGGAGAAGAAAACGGCAAGATGAACATGGTCTTCCAGTTCGAGCACATGGATCTGTGGCGCGCCGATGCCGAAAAAGGCGTCGACGTCGTCAAGCTGAAACAAGTCTTGACGAAATGGCAAAAGGGGCTCGAAGAAACAGGCTGGAACGCACTTTATCTTGAAAACCACGACAAGGTCCGCTCCGTCTCACTTTGGGGCGATGAAGGACAATACTGGAAACAAAGCGCGAAGTCACTTGCGATGATGTATTTCTTCATGCAAGGGACGCCGTTCATCTATCAAGGACAGGAAATCGGGATGACGAACGTGCAGTTCCCGGACATCTCAGATTATGATGACGTCGCGACGAAAAACATGTACAACATGCAACTGGCATCAGGGAAAACACATCAAGAAATCATGGAAGTCATCTGGAACTCGTCCCGTGATAACTCCCGGACACCGATGCAGTGGACGAATGAACAAAACGGTGGGTTCTCTGAACAGTCTCCATGGTTCGGCGTCAATCCGAACTTCTCGGATATCAACGTTGCGGCTCAGCAAATAGACGAAGATTCAATCCTCAACTTCTACAAACGGATGATTCAAATTCGGAAGATGGAAGAAACGTTGATCTACGGGGAATATGATTTGATTCTTCCGGAAGATACAAAAGTCTACGCGTATACGCGGACGCTTGGGAACGAACAGTTCCTGATCGTCACGAACTTAAAAGGTGAAGTGGCGGAAGTCGATACGGACATCATTCTCCATGCGGACAACATCATGCTTGCGAACTATGAGACAACGTATCATGAAGGAACAGAATTGACGCTTCAACCATTCGAAGCACGCCTTTACCGCGTACGCTAAAACAAGGCTGGATTTGGCAGATGCCGAATCCGGCTTTTGCTGTCGCTAAAAAAGAAATCAAGAAGATGCAGGACAGAAGAAAATCGTGTACGCTAGACGATGAGGTGATAGAAGTGAAACCAGTACGTTATCCGGTCCGCCTGCGACAAGTGACATCGATTCAAGATGACGCGATGCGGGAGTCCGTTGAATTAGAAGCAGACGGGACCTTGTTTGAAACAAAAGACGGGTTTGCCCTGAAGTTCATGCAAGAAGATGAACAACCGATTGATACGACCATCAAGTGGTCACATGACCAGGTTGCTTTGAACCGAAAAGGTCCGGTCTCGATGCACCATGTCTTCATTTTAGGTCAGAATACAAAAAGTGGTTATGAGAGCCAGTTTGGCCAAATGGTGATGGAGACGGAAACAGCGACGATCGAGATGACGGAGCAACGCATGCAATTCCAGTACGATTTGATGATGAATCATCAGCCGGTCGGCTTGTATACGATTGAATTAACTTGGGAACGGAGTGAAGCAAATGGCATTTGAACAAACAGTAAAAGAGATGGAACAGATGCTCGAAGAAGATTGGTTCGAGTGGTTGGAAAATGATGAGCCGAAATACAACGAGTGGCGTGATCAACTTGAAGCACTGGCAGAACAGGTCATGACGGAATACAATTCAAAAGTCGATTCGGACGCGATTGACTCCTTATTGTTGATCAATGAAGACTTACCCGTCTTGTACGGTGAAGATACGGTCATGCTGTATACGGCATTACTCCATGCGCGTAAAGAAGATGATTCGGTCTACGAACGTTATTTGACGATCTTAGGGGCATTTTCTGAAGAAAATCATCCGGCCCTCCGTGAAGTCGAACAGGCGGTTGCAAAAAAAGATTACAAGACAGCGTATGCCCGTGCCGTCAAATTACCACAATCGCTTGGATTAGAATAAGTACCTGCTAAAGTAGTTCCATTCAAAGGATATTTGAAGGAGCTGCTTTTTTGATTTTCTATATACTAAGATGATTGGTGATTTCATTGAAATTCTAGACAGTTGGTCTAAGATTGTAAAGAATCGGGCATGAAGTAAAGGAAGCAGAACAGTTTCAAGATGGAGGAGTTTACATGAAAGTCGTTCAAGTCAACGCATACGGCGGTGTCGAGCAACTCGAAGTCGTCGAACGTCCAGTCCCGACACCGCGCGCCGGGGAAGTCCTGGTCGAAGTGAAAGCATGCGGCATCAACAACACAGAAATCTGGATGCGGGAAGGTGCCTACGGAACGGATGCCCAATCAGGCTGGAAACCGGAGGGCGTTCAGTTTCCCCGTGTCCCGGGTTCTGACATCAGTGGACGGATCGTGCAAGTCGGAAGCGGGGTCGATGAAGCACGCAACGGTCAAGACGTCGTCCTGTTCCCGTTCACGTCAAGTGGACAAGAGGGAGCGGAACACATCAGCGAAGATATGTCGTTCATCGGATCAGAGTATGACGGGGGATATGCCGAGTATGTCGTTTGGCCGGCAGAACTGTGTTATGCGATGCCGCTTGCCGATTATACGAAAAGTGCTGTTTTCTCCGTCAGTGGATTAACGGCGTGGCATATGAACGAACAAATCCAGTTACAGCCGGGACAAACGGTCCTCGTGACAGGCGCAAACGGCGGCGTCGGCTCCTTGAATGTCCAGATTGCCGCCCACGTGTTTAGTGCGACCGTCATTGCCGTGGTCGGAGACTTGAAGACGGAAGAGGCACTCAAACGTCTTGGCGCCACGCATGTCGTATCGTATCGCTCGGAACAATTGGCGGACGAGATCATCGCTGTTAACGGGGGACCGATTGACGCTGTTCTCGACGTGGTCGGAGATCCATTGTTCAAGACGGCACTGACTGTTTTGAAAAATGGCGGGAAGTTCTGTATTTCCGGTTCTGCCGGCGGACAACAGACGAACCTCGATTTCCGAACGATGTACTTAAAGCATTTGACGTTTTACGGCTCTGTTCTCGGAACGCGCGCTGAATATGCCCGGATGCTTGACGCGATTGCTGAAGGAAAACTGGAACCGGTCATCGACCGGACATTTCCGCTTGAAGAGGCAGCGGCAGCCCAGTCCTACTTTAAAGAAACAGGCAAGCTCGGGAAAATCGTATTAATACCGAATCAAAATTAGAAAAACGTGTGTACTCACTCGACTCCTACAGGAAAAAGCACGGTCACCCGTGCTGTCAGAGACAGGTAAGACCCGACTCCATGTCCTTTGGACAAAGGAGGCGCGGCTTGCGCCTCCATAGATGTCAACTTAAGAAAATGACTAACTTCTCTCGAAAAATGGTAAGGAATATTACCGCCTACGAGAGGAGTTTTTTTATATGTTAGCCCGAGCGAAATTCGATTTCCTCGACCAATTATTTACGTTTCTAGAGCCGGCTAAAATCGATCAGATGGCGAAGGAGACAGGTTTTGTACAGCGGAAACGAAAATTCGATGCCAATGACTTTTTATCTTTACTCTTCGGGATTCATGGAAATCTGATAGACTCTAGTCTTCAAGAATTGAGCACGAAGTGCGCCGTGAATCAAGACATCGAGATTAGTCGTGCCGCAATCGACAAAAAATTTACCAAAGCTGCCGTATTATT
>NZ_MOLV01000011.1 GCF_001870785.1 Exiguobacterium sp. KRL4 | reverse complement strand
TTTCAGTTCAGTTGCTTTCTGTCGTTGTTTTTTTTTGTTGTGCTTTTAATTATTTTTTTCCGTCAATCATACTGATGAATACCCATCAGTGATAAAAAAATCAGATCATTATCTACTCGATTTTAGCTAAGTTGACATCTATGGGCTCGTGTTTCGCCTGAGGAAAGCGAGTACAGGAACAAGATTTATTCGAGAGCGTCACGTGTCGGAGCTTGCAGCTGATGTGTCATTTGAACCAGTTTCCGGCGGGAGAAGAAACGGGTCATGAAGACGTAAATGGCGTTACTTCGACCCGGTATGACAAGCGTTTTTCCTTGCATATACCCAGTAAACGACAGCTGAGCAACGGTTGGTGCGTCCATGATTCCCGGTCGTTTAAACAGTCCGGACGTCGCAAGATCCGCTGTCGCAGCGAAATCAGTATGGGTGGCACCCGGACAAACGGCCGTCACTTGAATATTGTACGGGGCGAGCTCGTCCGCCAATGCTTCCGAAAAACTGAGGACATAAGCTTTTGTCGCATAATAGACAGTCATCAAAGGACCACCATGAAAAGAGGACGTTGAAGCAATCTGAATGATGCGACCTCCGCCTTGTGTTGTCATCCGCTGGGCGAATGCTTTAGTGAGATACGTCAGCGCACGAATATTAACATCGATCATGTTCAATTCACGCGAGAGATCCGTTTCGAGAAATTCACCGTAAAGCCCAAATCCTGCATTATTGATCAAGATGTCGACTTGGATGTGTTCGGTAGCCCGTAACAAGGCTTGGATATGAAGTATTTGACCAATGTCATATGGAAAGACTGTTGCCGAACCACCGCGTTGTTCGACGAAGTGTTTGGTTTCAAACAGCTGTTCGACGTTTCGTCCGACGAGTAACAGGTGGTGTCCTTGTTTTGCATGGAGATAAGCTAGTTCCCGCCCAATTCCGGCAGAAGCGCCGGTGATCAATACGTTCATGATACGTCCTCCTTTTTAAATGGGATAGAAAAAAAGCGATCGAGCCGATGCTCAACCGCTTGGTCATTTGTGAATTAAAGGTATGAACCCGCGCCGACAAGGCGTGAACCCCAGTACCCTGATTTGAAGCTAGAGTATTTAACGCCACCCGTTTCCGAGTTGACCATACTTGTTTTGTTTGTCGCCATACCGACGTGTTGAATGCCGTTACCGTGTGAGAAGAAAACAAGATCTCCTGGTTGAACGTTTGAAACACTGACTTTTTTAGACGATGCGTATTGTGAAGAAGACGTACGTGGTAATGTTTTCCCTGCTGCTTGCTTGTAAACATAGCTTGTAAAACCAGAGCAGTCAAATCCACGAGTCGTTGTTCCGCCCCAAACATAAGGAGTTCCTTTATGTTTTGCTGCTTCGCTTAGAAGGCGTGTCCGTGTTGATGACGAAGTCGTTGATTTTTTAGCTGTTGCAGTAGAAGCTTTGTATGTTTTCGTGTACTGCGTAGACACATAACGTGTTTTTCCGCCGTATGAAATTTTTGTCCAGCTGCCTGATTTACCTTTGTATGTAAATGATTGGCCTGCGTTTACTTTACCGACGATACTTGCTTTTGTAGAAGGAGCTGTACGAACACGTAATCCGCTGTCTGTGATCTTGACTTTCGTTACTGTAGAAGCAGCCTCAACCTTATCTGTTCCCACTGTTGCAAATCCTGAAACCACTAATGCTGCTGTCGCGACCGATGCTAGAAAACGTTTCATATGTGAAATCCTCCATGTCATTTTAAAGTAGTTTTGAAAACCGGGTTATATGATCAATCTCATTAAGTGTTTGTTTAAGCAGTTTTCCTTACAACTGTGTAAGTTTTTCTCTGCACGATTATCTTAGCATGCGGAGACATGAAAACGTTTTTTCAGTTCCGCTACAAAACATGACGTTTTTGTAACATAACTGCAATAATATGCTCGAATATTACAAAGAAGAAATTCCCATTCTTTAAATCACGACGAAAGAGGTGCAAATGTGATACCTTTAATGCACAAAGAAATTATTAAGCTACATTTGTAAAATAAACAGCGAGATCTTTGCAACTGAATTTATATGAAGAATAGGTGAATGCATATGCCAACTGAAAAAACCGACAAACCAGAACGTTCCTATACACTTGCTCAACTGAGTAACCTGACATTAAAAGACTTATATGAAATCGCAAAAACGAAAAATGTGCCGCAGTACCGAGAAGCCCGTAAACGTGAACTGATGTTCAAGATTCTGAAAGCGCAAGCGGAATCGACTGGCCTTTATTTCCTCGAAGGGGTATTAGAAGTCATCCCCGGTAACCCACAGATGCAAAATGACGGTGGCTTCGGCTTCCTTCGTCCTATCAACTATTCGCAATCCTCTGAAGACATCTACATTGCAGCCTCACAAATTCGCCGTTTTAACCTCCGTAATGGAGACGTCGTGACCGGAAAAGTTCGTCCGCCAAAAGAAAATGAGCGGTTCCAAGGTCTATTAAGTGTGGAAGCTGTTAATGGAGAAGCACCGGATACGGCACGAAATCGGTTGTTTTTCCCGGCATTGACACCGATCTATCCGGATCGTCTGATGCGACTCGAAACCGAACCACGTCATCTGTCCGTTCGTGTCATGGATATGATCGCGCCGGTTGGATTTGGACAACGGGGATTGATTGTCGCGCCGCCTAAAGCAGGTAAGACATCTCTATTAAAAGAAATCGCCAATTCGATTCAAGTTAATCATCCGGACGTCGAGCTGATTGTTCTTTTAATCGATGAAAGACCGGAAGAAGTGACGGACATCGAGCGGTCCGTACCGGGAGCAGACGTCGTCAGTTCGACGTTTGACGAAACACCGGACAATCACGTTCGGATTTCAGAACTCGTACTCGAACGAGCGATGCGTCTTGTGGAACATAAAAAAGACGTCGTCATCTTAATGGACTCCATCACACGTTTGACGCGTGCCTATAACTTAACCGTCCCGCAAAGCGGCCGGACGTTATCGGGTGGGATCGATCCTGCTGCTTTCCATAAACCAAAACGCTTTTTCGGTGCCGCGCGTAACATTGAGCATGGTGGCAGTTTGACGATTCTTGCAACGGCACTGGTCGAGACGGGCTCACGCATGGATGATGTCATCTATGAAGAGTTTAAAGGGACCGGCAACATGGAGCTCCATCTGGACCGGAAACTATCCGAGCGCCGGATTTTCCCGGCAATCGATATCCGGAAGTCGGGAACACGGAAAGAAGAGTTGCTGTTACCGCAAGATCAGCTTGATGCCTTGTGGACGATTCGCCGGACGATGAACGAGTCAAATGAGTTTGTCGACAGCTTCTTACGGAAGATTCGTGATACAAAAAACAATGAAGAATTTTTTGTGGAACTGAACAAAGAAAAGAAGAAACCGGTCCGACGTGCGCCTGTCAAACCGCGTGTGACGAAAACAGACACAATGACATGAAAATAGGTATTGCGAGTCGTCAAAAAATCGTTTAGTATAGGAAGGTAACTTACTCTGGCTCAGCAAATGAACCAGGGCGGAAGGAGAGAAAACAACCATGAAACAAGGAATTCACCCAAAATACAACAAAGTTGTGTTTATGGATTCAACTACTGAGTACAAATTCTTGACTGGTTCTACACGTTCTTCGAACGAGACAATCACTTGGGAAGATGGAAACGAGTACCCACTCATCCGCGTGGATGTGTCTTCGGACTCGCACCCATTCTACACTGGTCGTCAAAAGTTCAACGCTGCAGACGGTCGTGTCGATCGCTTCAACAAAAAATACGGCCGCAAGTAATTGCGACTTCTGTATTAAAAAACAGCCTGTCTCCATCACTGGAGCAGGCTGTTTTTGTATAGGCTGAACTTAGCGCGATAAGCTAAATACGTTTTCAAGACAAACGATAACCCAATCGCTCCAGCGGCACCAACGAGGTACGGAAGCGTATCCGGATTGTTCGCAAAATGTTCGAACAGCAAACCGAAGGAAAAGTGACGACCCAGGAAATAACCGGCTCCTAAAAAGAGACTGATCCAGATCAAAGCTCCTGTATAAGCATAGGTCGCGAAAACTTGAAACGGCATCTTCGAGACACCGGCAAAAAAAGCGGACAGCTGACGTAATCCGGGTATGTAATAGCCGATGATTAAAACGGATTTTCCATAACGTAAAAATCCGGCTTCTGCTTGAAAGATATGTTTTTCGGAAATTCGTAATTTCGGGGCAACCCGGTGTAGCAACGGCATACCAAGTTTCAGACCTAACAAATAGCTGATCGTCATGCCGATACAACTTCCAGCATAGGCTGCGAGAATCGTCCCGATCAGTGGTAAATCACCGCGATGCATCCAGAAACCAGACATGACGAGTAACGTCTCATCAGGAACAGGTAACCCGACGATACCACCAGCGAGTAGAATGGCGAGTCCGAACGCTCCATATTGATGGAGGACTTCATGTAGCATGTGATGAATCGGAGTCACCTTCCTTCAAAGAAACTTCTCTTTTATTGTACAGGAAAGAGATACCAGTTGAAATGACAAGATGAAGAATAAGGGAAATCGGAAATAGGTTTTTGATTTTGAGAAGTCAACTCTTTTTCTCAATTTAGATTCGGGCTATACTCGTTAAAGTGACTAATTTAGAGGACGGTGTTTTCGATGATGCATGTGATCAATCAATATGGTTGGATCGAAGTGATTTGCGGGAGTATGTTTTCCGGAAAATCAGAAGAGTTGATTCGTCGTGTCAGACGGGCACAGTACGGAAAGTTACCGGTTCAGGTCTTTAAACCGGCGATTGATGACCGGTACCACGAAGAACATGTCGTGTCGCATGGTGGCAATTCGGTCATCGCGATTCCGATGGCGACAAGCCGTGACGTGTACGCGGCGGTAGCAGAAGAGACGCAAGTTGTTGCAATTGATGAAGTTCAATTTTTTGACGATGAAATCGTCGCGGTCATCGAGGCACTGGCGCAAGACGGAAAACGTGTGATTTGTGCGGGGCTCGATCAGGATTTCCGGGCAGAACCATTTGGGAAGATGCCTGAATTATTGGCACGTGCGGAGTTCGTGACGAAATTACAGGCGATTTGTTTATCGTGTGGCGATCCGGCTTCCCGGACCCAACGCCTGATTGACGGGCAACCGGCCAACTACAATGATCCGATCATCTTAGTCGGGGCTTCTGAATCCTATGAACCACGTTGCCGTCATTGTCATCAAGTCCCGGGTAAACCACAACCGTTGCAGGAATGGAAAAAACAACAGCAAAATTAAGAGTACACGATATGAAAAAGCGAACGATTCTCTGGCCTCACTGCCTGAAATCATTCGTTTTTTTTTTGAACATCAACCGGTCCGTGTCAACTGACTGTACTGCTCGACGAAATAAGCCGTTTCGCGGATAATCGTCTCTTGGTCATGGTCGAGTGTCGCGACGTGATAGGAATCGAGTAGACAATAACTGCGTTTATCCGTCGAACCAATCGTCCGGTGCAGGTAATCCGAACAGGTCGGTGGGACGACATGATCTTCAGCAGAATATAAAATAAGCGCCGGAATTTGAATGGCGGGAAGGGTTGGAATGGTTTCGCGAATCAAGCGTAAAAGTTCGGACGCAGAGACCGCAGGCACAACATCATAGATGATTTCAAAAGCGGTTTGTTTGATATCGGGTGGGCTTTCCGGCAGATAAACCGGACAATCCGTAAATGATAACGCTTCGTAAGCGGGTACGGATAAAGCAGCATTGATCGTGATGATTCCTGCGACCGGAAGACCTTCGGCAGCGAGAGCCAGCGCAAGCGTCGCGCCCATCGATTGACCGACGATGAAGATGGATTCGCACTGGCGGGACAGTTGAGCAAAGCCCTCACGGACACTTTGTTTCCAGTCTTCGGCCGTCGCCGTTTCAAAGTCACGTACATCTGTCCCATGCCCATGCAGACGGGGGGCATAGACGGAAAAACCGTGTTCTGCGAAGCGTTCTCCTACAGCCCGAACACTTTGTGGTGTCGCATTAAAGCCGTGACACAGCAAAATGCCGACTGATCCACGTTCCAAGAAAAAGGCTTCGGCGCCCGGTAAAACAGGATAACTCATACTCATCATCTCATCCTCCATTTCAAAATAAAAACCCGTTTGGCTTTGGACGGCAAACGAGTTTCTCGTGTGTATCATCCAAAGCGGTTGCTTTGCTGGTCGGAGCACCTTGCAAATCGCAGGTTGCCGTGGAGTCCTAGAGCCAGGTCTCTCGTCCACTCTTGATATAACATATAGGAATTGTCGGATTAATCATTGAGAAGATGATAGCACTGACGGAAAAGGATTGTCAAACGGTCCTTGACCGGCGACAAGAACTTTTCTATGATGAAGCCCAACCCGGGAAACCAATCGATATGGGTCATATGGTTTATTTTTGAAAATATGGTTGACCTTTAAAAGATCTTTCTGTAATGTAAAAATTAGTTTTACGACATAAGTTTGAACAGCAACAACACACATATGAATATCATACCGCAACACTTATCCAGAGAGGTGGAGGGACTGGCCCTACGAAACCTCGGCAACAGACTCATTATGAGCACTGTGCCAATTCCATCAGACGATTGTCTGAGAGATGAGTCGAGTGGATTCTGCCTTTGTGCGGATCCAGGTCTCTTCTTGTTTCTTAAGAAGAGGCCTTTTTGTATTTTTAAGGGGGGAAACGTGGTGATTACATTCAAAAATGTAAAAAAAATCTATCAGACACAAGATCAGTCAATCGCTGCCTTAAACGGTGTCGATCTCGAAATCCGAAAAGGTGAAATCTTTGGCGTGATTGGGTTCAGCGGGGCTGGAAAAAGTTCTTTATTACGGTGTGTCAATCTTCTTGAACGTCCAACATCCGGCAGCGTGACGGTCGACGGGCAAGAACTGACGACACTTTCGGCGAAACAACTACGGGAAGCGAAACAAAACATCGGGATGATTTTCCAACATTTCAACTTACTTGATTCGAATACGGTCTTTGCGAATGTCGCAAAACCACTGGTCTTACAAGGCGTCAAAAAAGAAGAAGTCCACCGGCGCGTCACCGAGCTGCTGACGTTCGTCGACTTAGCGGACAAAGCCGATCATTATCCGGATCAGTTATCGGGAGGGCAGAAACAACGGGTCGGAATAGCGCGAGCACTCGCGATCCAGCCGTCGATTCTGTTGTGTGACGAAGCGACATCAGCGCTTGACCCGCAGACGACACAACATATCCTTCGGTTACTGAAACAGATCAACGCGGAATATGGCATCACGATTTTATTGATTACACACGAGATGGGCGTCATCCGTGAGATTTGTGACCGGGTCGCGGTCATCGAAGCCGGCAAGTTGATTGAATCGGGTACCGTGTTCGACGTCTTTTCGAATCCCCAGACGGCGACGGCGAAAAACTTTGTCCGGTCCGTCATGCAAGATGAGATTCCAGCGTCGGTGCAACGACTGATCGAACGACGTGAAGCAAATCATCATATTTATAAAATCAACTTTCTCGGAGCACATACCGGACAGCCGCTCTTGTCGCAAGTCGCCAAACGGTTTGATGTCGATGTCAACATCCTGCACGGGAGTATCACGGAACTGCAAAACATCCCGTTTGGCAGTCTGCTCGTCGAACTGATTGGTGAAACGGCAGAAATCAGTCGGGCCTTGCAATACATTGACCAGTCAGATGTCAACGTCGAGGAGGTGCTCGCAGATGCTGGTTAACTACACGGATATTTGGACCGCGTTCCTGCAGACCTTGACGATGGTTGGTCTGTCGTTACTCTTTTCAACCTTGATTGGTTTACCGCTCGGAATTCTATTGGTCGTCACACGAAAAGGGGCGTTGCTTGAACAAATCCCTTTCTTCAATGTCTTAAGCGGCATCGTCAATATCTTCCGGTCGGTTCCGTTCATCATCTTACTTGTCGCAATCATTCCGCTGACGCGGCTGATTGTCGGTTCATCGATCGGGACGCAAGCAGCAATCGTCCCGCTGGTCTTTTATGCGGCGCCGTACATCGCCCGATTGATTGAAAGTTCACTGCTCGAAGTCAGTACGGGCGTCTTAGAAGCGGCGGAAGCGATGGGCGCGACACCGTTGCAGACGATTTTCCGATTCCTGTTGCCGGAAGCACTCAGCTCGCTTGTCCTGAACTTGACGATCGCGACGATCGGACTGATCGGGGCGTCGGCGATGGCCGGGGCGATCGGCGGCGGAGGCCTCGGGGACTTGGCCATCACCTACGGCTACCAACGGTTTGATACGACCGTCATGATCATCACGGTCGGGATTCTCGTCATCTTGGTGCAAGGGTTACAGACGACAGGTAACCTGTTGGCACGAAAAATTCGGAGACACTAAAAAAAACATAGAGAAGATAAGGGAGAGATGAAGGATGAAAAAAGGATTAGCGATTGGTGCAGCATTGACGACGGTATTATTTGCAGGGTGTGCGGCGTCCGGTGAAGAGGATCAAAATACGGTCAAGCTCGGCGTCAGCAGTTCGGATACGCAAGTTTGGGAATACGTCGCGAAAAAAGCGGAAAAAGAGGGCATCACGATTGAACTCGTCAAGTTTTCCGACTATGTGCAACCGAACCTGGCACTCGCAGAAGGCGAAATCGATGCCAACTCGTTCCAGACAATTTCGTACTTCAATGCCTTTAAAAAAGAACATGACTTAAAGCTGTCGCCGATTGCGACGACTGTCATCGCACCGATGGGGATCTATTCGGATAAAGTCAAAGACGTCAAAGATATCCCGGTCGGTGGAAAGATTGCCGTCCCGAATGAAGCGACGAATATGGGACGGGCACTGCTGTTGCTGCAGGAAGCAGGCCTAATCAAGCTGCCGGAGGACTTTGACGGGAACGGATCCGTCGACAAAATCGTCGAGAATCCGAAAAAGCTGAAGATTGTTCCAGTCGTCGCCGGACAGACGCCACGTGTCCTACCGGATGTATCCGCCTCAATCATCAACAACGGAATCGCCGTTGATGCCGGCTTCAATCCGATCAAAGACTCGATTCTCCATGAAAATGAAACAGCGAAACCGTACATCAATATCATCGCGACACGAACGGAAGACAAAGACAAAAAGACGTTGAAGAAAATCGCTTCACTCTACCAACAGGATGATGTCGCGGCCTTCATCAAAAAAGAGTACAAAGGAAGCACGATTCCGACGTTCGTCCCACTCAGTGACATCGGCGAATAACTAAAAACCCAAAGGAGCGTGACCCAAATGACGGTTCAGACAAAACGGGAAAACCTAACACAAACGATCGAACAGGACATCGAACAAAAACGCGAGTCGTATCTCGAGACGAGTCACCGGATTCATGCGACACCCGAGATTGGGAACGAGGAATATTTTGCCTCGCGCCATCATGCAGAACGTCTGACGGCAGAAGGGTTCACAGTTGAACTCGGGGTCGCGGGACACGACACGGCGTTTCTGGCACGAAAGACTTCGGATAAACCGGGGGCGACGATTGCCTTCCTCGCCGAATACGATGCGTTGCCGGGGATTGGTCACGCCTGCGGTCACAACATCATCGGCACGACGAGTGTCGCAGCGGCAATCGCACTCAGTAAAATCATCGATGAAGTCGGGGGCAGTGTCGTCGTGCTCGGAACACCGGCAGAGGAAGGTGGACCAAACGGCAGTTCGAAAGGCAGTTTTGTCAAACACGACCTCTTGACGGGGATCGATGCGGCACTGATGATCCATCCGTCCGGACAAACGCGCATCACCGGTTCCTCGCTTGCCGTCGATCCACTCGATTTTGCCTTTACCGGCAAGCCGGCTCACGCGGCAGCGTCACCGGAAGAGGGCATCAATGCACTCGACGCCGTCATCCAACTCTTTAACGGCATCAATGCCTTACGCCAGCAATTGCCAAGCGACGTCCGGATTCACGGCATCATCACGGATGGCGGCGACGCGCCGAACATCATCCCAGAATACGCCAAAGCCCGCTTCTTCATCCGGGCGACGACGCGCGAACGGCTGAATGCCGTGACGAAGAAGGTCAAAGCGGTTGCCGAAGGGGCAGCGCTTGCGACCGGGGCGACGCTTGAGGTCATCGCATTCCAAAATGAGGTCGACAATCTCCTGTTCAACCGGACGTTTGACGAGATTTTCCGGGAAGAAGCGATTGCACTTGGGGAAAACGTCAAGACGGATGAACGTCCCGGACTCGGCTCGACGGACGCCGGAAATATCAGCCAAGTCCTGCCGACGATCCATCCGTACATCAAGATTGGAGCGGACGATTTGGTCGCCCACACGGAAAGTTTCCGGGAAGCGGCGCGGTCGGAACAAGGCGACGAAGCCCTGATCACCGGCGCAAAAATTCTGGCTCGGACGGCGTTACGTCTGTTGACGGACGGACAGTTACTCGGGACGGTCAAGCAAGAGTTCCATGACCGGAAAAACGGCTATTTGGCGTAACAGACAAAATGAAAAGTATGTTTCTGTTCGACGGATTATGTTTTTGAAGTCCGTCGGATAGCACATACTTTTTTTCGGAAATGGAAGTAAAAACAAATTCTTTTTTGTATTTTAAAATAACCTGTGCTAGTCTTGAGCTGTACAACTGAATAACCAGTTCTTCGGGGTAGGGTGAAAATCCCAACCGGCGGTGATGCGATTTCCGAATCGACGAGCCCGCGACCCATAGTGTACGCACTATGGCTGACTTGGTGTGACTCCAAGGCCGACGGTAAAGTCCGGATGGGAGAAGAACGAAAAAATGTGCTTGAAACCATTTTCTGAAAAAATCTGTTCAGGAAAAGGTCTATTTCTGTATGCTTTTAAACAGAAAAACAAGACGTTTCTTTCGTGACCCTTCAATCATGACGCCCTGCAAATGCAGCGGCGTCTTTTCTTTTGAAAGGAGCGAAACGATGAATAATAGAATGCATCAGGCGATGCAATTGGCAGAGATGTTAGACGGACAAACCAGTCCGAATCCGAGTGTCGGTTGTGTCATTACGAAACATGGAAAAGTGATCGGCTTCGGTGCGCACCGGTTTGCGGGTGGTCCGCATGCGGAAGTCGAGGCGTTGAAAATGGCGGGAGAAGCAGCGCGCGGTGCCGATCTCTACGTCACGCTCGAACCGTGCAACCATCACGGAAAGACACCGCCGTGTACGGAGGCGATTTTAGCCGCCGGCATCAAGCGGGTGTTCGTCGCAACGGAAGATCGACATGCAATCGTTTCGGGTCAGGGCATTACGCGTCTCCGCGAAGCCGGACTGACGGTCGAAGTCGGATTACTGGAAGACGAAGCAGTTCGTTTTTATACACCGTTTTGGCAAAGTCTCGAGCGAAAACGACCGAATGTCACCGTGAAAGTCGCTCAAAGTTTAAACGGGATCGTGACGACAGGTGAACAACGCTTTATTACGTCAGTTGCGGCACGAGTTGCAGGACGTGGGCTGCGGGCAACACATGACGCCATCTTAGTCGGGAGTGAGACGATTTTAGTCGATGATCCCGCGTTGACGTTACGCACGGAAACGGGAGCTGAACCGATTCGGGTCGTCGTCGACCGTCGCGGACGGTTGACGGAAACAGCCCAAGTCTTTCGGGACGGCTTGAATCCGACGTACTGGCTGACGGAACAACCACGTGTCTCAGCTCAATCGAACGTCACGGTTCTCGTCGGTACGTACGTAACACCAAATCAGATTTTAGACACATTGTATGACCAAGGTATCCGCAGTTTATTGATTGAAGGTGGACCCACGATTCAGTCGGCGTTTTTAGAAGCGGACCTTGTCGATCGTCTTGAAATCTATCAAGCCCCGTCGGTCTTACAAGGTACGACTGGATTGACGAGCCCGATCGAGATTGAAGACCGGTTCGATTTAACGGATGTCGCGAAAATTGGACAGGATGTGCATCTAAGCTATACGCGGAAAGGAGACGGCTCATGTTCACAGGATTGATTGAAGAAGTCGGGACGATTAAACGGAAAGTCCCGCGTCCGAACGGTCTGGCGCTTGAAATCGAAGCGAGGCATATTCTTGAGGGAACGAAAATCGGTGACAGTATCGCGGTCGACGGCATTTGTTTGACGGTCACGGCGATGACGGCGACGGGATTTACGGCGGATGCGGTTCACGAAACGATTCGGGCGACGTCTCTTCAGACATTGCGTGTCGGCACACCGGTCCAACTGGAACGGGCGATGCCGGCAAACGGACGATTCGGCGGTCACTTCGTTAGTGGTCATATTGACGGGACGGCCCGGCTGTTAAGCCGTCGACCGGACGGTGAAGCGATGGAATATCGGTTTGAGACAGGCGACTGGAGCAAATATTGTATTCCGAAAGGGTCAATTGCGATCAACGGAACGAGCCTGACGATTCAACATGTCGAGACGAACAGTCTGACCATTTCATTGATTCCGCACTCACGACAAGTGACGACGTTCGATCGGCTACAAAGCGGAGCCCTCGTCAATATCGAGTGCGATTTAATGGCGAAACACCTGTATCACTTTACGCAACAGGAGCAAAAGACGGATTGGTCGGCATTTTTAGGAGGCGGAGCAGGATGAACGGATTTGATCTCATAGAAGAAGCCATTGAAGAGTTAAAACAAGGACGTCCGATTATCGTCTGTGACGACGAAAATCGGGAGAATGAAGGCGACTTGATTCTCCTCGCGGAACACGCGACACCGGAACAAATCAACTTCATGATCACCTACGGCAAAGGACTTGTCTGTGTACCGGTCAGTCCGCAACTGGCAAAACGATTGGAACTGAATCCGATGACGGACGTCAATACCGATCCGCATGGAACAGCCTTTACCATCAGTATCGACCACGAAGAGGCGAAGACCGGTATCAGTGCGGCGGAACGCGCGTTGACGATCCAACGGATGCTGACGGATCGATCCGGTCAATTCAAACGACCGGGGCATATCTTTCCCTTGATCGCAAAAGAAGGCGGTGTCCGCGAACGGCGTGGTCATACAGAAGCTGGTGTTGACTTGGCACGACTCGCGGGAAGCGCAGAAGCGGCCGTCATTTGTGAAATCATCTTAGAGGACGGGACGATGGCACGTGTTGACGATTTGCTGACGTATAAAGAAGTCCATGGACTGAAGATGATTACGATCGACGCGCTTGTTTCTTACCTGGAACGTCCGGTCCGACGCGAAGCGGCCGTCTTGCTGCCGGCGGATCATGGGGCATTTCGGATGCTTGGTTACACGACTCCGGATGCGAAGGAACACGTCACCGTCTTGTCCGGTGAGGCAGAGGATGGCATGCTCGTCCGGCTTCATTCGGAATGTCTGACGAGAGACGTCTTTGGCTCCAAACGCTGTGATTGTGGACCACAACTCGACGCCGCCCTCGAACGAATCGGTCAAGAAGGAGGCGCCGTCCTGTATTTGCGACAGGAAGGGCGGGGCATCGGCTTGATGGCGAAACTCAAAGCCTATGAGTTGCAGGAGCAGGGGCTCGATACGGTCGAAGCGAATCACGCGCTCGGATATGCGACGGACTTACGCGACTACAAAGTCGCAGCCGCGATGTTACATGATTTAGGTGTGACGAAGATCCGCTTGATGACGAATAACCCGGATAAGCAACAAGCGCTTGAACAATACGGCATCACAGTACTCGAACGGGTGCCGCTTGAAATCGCACCGGTTCCGGAAAACAAACATTATCTGCAAACCAAACAAACGAAACTCGGGCACTTGCTCGACATCCAAGGAGGACAATAACATGGTATTCGAAGGATTTTTAACAGGCGAGGGACTACGCGTCGCAATCGTCGCGGCACGATTCAATGAATTGATCACATCAAAATTAGTCGGAGGCGCAAATGACGCATTCCGTCGACATGGTGTCGCGGCCGACGCGGTCGATACGGCGTGGGTGCCGGGTGCGTTTGAGATTCCGCTCGTCGCGGAGAAGCTTGCGAAAAGCGGCAACTACGATGCGATCATCACGCTTGGTGCCGTCATTCGTGGGGCGACGTCGCATTATGATTATGTCTGCAATGAAGTCGCGAAAGGTGTTGCGACTGCGTCACGTGAGACAGGCATACCGATCATCTTCGGCGTCCTGACCACCGATTCGATTGAACAAGCTGTTGAACGGGCGGGGACGAAGGCAGGCAACAAAGGATATGAAGCGGCCGTTTCAGCGATTGAGATGGCAAATCTGTTACGGACGATTTAAGGATAATCTGTAAGTCTTGAGACCTGTTTCTAGCAGAAGCAGGTCTCTTTTTTGTCGTTGTGCAGGACTTTGAAGGCTCCATCCCTAATGGAAGGGGAAGGACTTTTTCATGAAGGAGGAAGAGCCATGATCAGTCTTAAAAAATCTTATTATCTGCCGGGTATCTTGATCTTCATCGCGATCTATTACCTCTGGATCATTCTTTTAGAGGACCGACCGGCGTTGTCGGCTTTGGGAAACAATCTATTTTCCATCATCGGTTGCTTACTGGCAACAATTCTCCTGCTCCAGGCACATCAAAAATTCCGTCAACACGAAGGACGGTTTTTTCTTTATCTTGCGTGTGGGACAGGAAGTTATCTGATTGCCGAATTGATTTGGATGTCGTATGAGAATATCCGTCAAGTCGAGGTCCCGTTTCCGGGAGTGTCAGATATTTTTTATGTTTTTCAATCCGTTTGGTTTTTAGTGGCGTTTTTACATCTGATTCGCAGACATGTCACGAAAAATCGGCTGATCAGTTTTATTTTTGATATTGCGATCGTCATGACGGTTGCAGTCACCTACAGTTGGTTTTTTTTGATCCGTCCTTTATTTGATACACCGTTTGCGTCACGCGGGGAAGTGATTTTAGCATTTGCGTATCCGATGTGTGACATCGTGTTGCTGTTTTGTATGATCAGTATCTATTATCTGTTTGAGAAACGGGAGTGGCAGCAACGTCTCCGGTTGTTTCAATTTTTGTTTATCGGTCTGTTGCTTCAGGTCGGAGCGGATACGATGTTCGTCTATATGACGACGGTCAGCGGCAATGAAGCCGTCCGGCTGATTGATCCGTTATTCATCCTTGGCTTGTTGATGATAGGTGTCGCAGGACACATCGGTAGTCCGGTCGCCGAAGAGCCGCGGCAGGAAAGACTTTCGAGTGGGACGATGCAATTGGGAAAGTTGTTTCTACCGTATGTGTTGGTGATTCTCCTGTTTTCGACGATGGCGTTGTATGCGCGACGGGATGAGGGCTTAACAGGATTGATGCTCGGTTGTGCAATTACGATTCTTTTGATTTTGATCCGGCAGATTTTGATGATCTTGAGCAATCAAGACTTGATTGAGGAAATTCATCATAAGGCAGATGAACTGGAAGTAAGCGAAGAGCGTTACAAGTCCTTGTTCACGTATCATCCGGATGCGGTTTATTCGCTTGACCTGAAAGGACGGATCGAGAGTGCCAATCCGTCGTTTGAAAAATTGACGGAGCAAAGTGCAAACGAGTTAGTCGGCAAGTCATACCGTCAGTTGATGGAACAACAACAGGCAGCGACCGATAAGACGACCGCCCATCAATTTGAGACGATTTTTCGGAAATCGAGTGGAATGGACGTGTTGCTGAATGTGACGAACATCCCGATTCGTGTCCGGGACCGTTTCGTCGGCATGTACGGGATTGGTCAGGACATTACGACCGTCCGCGAAAATGAATTGAAGATCCGCCGTCTTGCCTATTACGATCATTTGACCGGAGCGATCAACCGGACGTATTTTGAGGAAGTCTTACACCATTTGGTTGAAGGGGAACAAGAGGATGAAACGATCATTCTCTGCTTTATCGACCTTGATGATTTTAAACTCGTCAATGATTCATTTGGACACCACGTGGGTGATCAGCTGTTGATTCAAGTCGTGCAGCGGCTGACAGAAGCCGTCGAACCGGAGGACATCGTCGCTCGTCAAGGCGGCGATGAGTTCACCGTCATCCTGCGAAAGGTCATGTCAGACGAACAGGGCCGAAATCGAACGGCCCGGTTGCTCGACCGCTTAAAGAAGACGTATTCGCTTGACGGAATCGAACTGATCTCAAATCCAAGCATCGGAGCCGTCAGCTGTCCACGGACTACGGGTAAACATGTCGTGACCTTGTTGAAACAGGCGGACCTCGCGATGTATCAAGCGAAGTCAAGCGGCGGTAAATCCATCGTCTTTTTCGAAGATATTGCCGAGAAGGCATCGTACCGCCTGCGGCTGGAGTCAGAGCTACCGATCGCAATCGAAACGGACCAATTGATTTTGTATTACCAACCGCAAGTCGATACGGTAACGTACCGGATGGTCGGTGTCGAAGGGTTGATCCGTTGGAATCATCCGGAACTTGGGATGATTGCCCCAAACGATTTCATTCCGATGGCAGAAGAAGCGGGGATGATCATTCGCCTGGGCGAATGGGTATTACGTGAAGGGTTTTTACAAGCGAAACGGTGGGAAGATGACGGCTTGATGCTGAAGGTCGGATTGAATGTCTCGATGCAACAGTTCCATCATCCAACGTTTGTCCTGACACTGATCCGCTTAGTGGAAGAAACGAAGGTTAATCCGAAACGAATCGACCTCGAGATCACGGAAGTCTCGGCGGTCGAAGATATCGAAGAGACGGTCGAGACGATGAACCGACTGAAGGAGCTCGGTTTTACGATTTCGATCGATGACTTCGGAACCGGCTACTCTTCCTTATCCCGTTTAGCGGATTTTCCGATTGACACACTGAAGATTCCGCGTGAGTTCGTCGAAAAAATCCAGCCGGCAACAACCGGCTACTCGATGATTTCTTCCATCATCCATTTAGCGAAATCGCTTGAGCTCGAAGTCATCGCCGAAGGAGTCGAGACGCTGGAACAGGTCAACGTCCTCAATCGTTTGGAATGTTCACGGATGCAGGGATATTACTTCGGTCGTCCGATGCCGCACGAACAGATTCCGGCGTTGTATCAAAAATAGGCAATCCCTTCCGCATCATTCGGAATGGATTGCCTGTTTTTTTGTTTTCACTTAAGTTTGGTTGAGACCGAAACGCCTTTTTCGATGACGTCGCGTTTCTCGTTCAGGACGTCACTTGTCAATAATTCAACAGACTCGAGCGGTTGTTCGATGATGAAACCGAAGTTACCGGTCCGTGTCTCGGCTGGCGCATACGTCGTCGCGAGTGACTCGAGATAGACATCGTCCTCGATCGTCTTCTCGGTCTTCGCGTCGAGTTTGAAATGGGCGACAGGGTTAAATGTGACCGGCTCGTCACCCGTGTTGGTGATGGTCACACGCGTCTTGACGAGGTCGAATGATTCCTCATGGGTAAAGCCATGGAAAAAGTCGATCATCCCGTAACTCGGACGGGCATGAAAAACCTTCACCTCTTCAATCGTCATCGTAATCGGTCCGATGGTGCGTGTCACGTCGGGCTGGACCATCTGTTTTAACGTCAATTCACCTTTATCGTCAGATACCGATTGGTTGACGGTCGTCAGTTCGCGATCATCTGGTAATTGTGGGTTCGGGACGTAAGCGGCAGACTTTTCGATCGATACCGGCGTCTCCTGTTTCGGGGACGATTTCTCTGACGACTTCTCTTGTGTGGTGTCTGGCGCATTGCCGCAACCCGAAAGGATCGTCCCGAGCATCAAGGCAGCAAGTATCTGTTTCATGGAAAGTCTCCTTATTTCTTCGATTTCAACAGGTCGAAGATGATTTTGGCGTGATCCGTATTATCGACTTGACCGGCGAATCGTTCTTTCGCTGGACCAAAGGCATAGACAGGGACATCTTCACCGGTGTGACCACCTGTCGTCCAGCCTGTGTGTGAACGTTCATTGAAGATGGCTTCGATCGCATTATCAACGTCGAGTAATTTCTTCGACTCCGCAGCACGTGAGACCGACTGGATCTCGTCTTCCGTCAAAGCGAGTCGGTTTTGGTCGATGTACGTCGTCAAAGTCTTCTGGACATCCGCGCCCTCGATGATTTTTGCCGCCATGAAGTCCGGCGTCTTTTTCGCGGCTTTGATCGGCTCGGCGAACCAGTTGTAGATGCCGTCTGCTCCGATTGAGTAACCACCGGTCGAATGGTCGGCTGTTGCGACGACGAGCGTGTGTTTATCTTTTTTGGCGAAAGCGATCGCTGCTTTGAAGGCACGTTCGAAGTCTTCCATCTCGCTCATCGCCCCAACGATGTCGTTATCGTGACCCGCCCAGTCGATTTGGCTACCTTCGACCATTAGGAAAAAGCCTTTTTTGTTCGAATCAAGACGCTTGATGGCCGAGTTCGTCATCTGCTCGAGGGACGGAACGGTGTTCTCGCGGTCGATTCGTTTTGGCAGTCCGCCATCCGCAAACAGACCAAGAACCTGTTTATTCTTATCCGCCTGCATTTGATCAAGATCCGTGACGTAGCTGTAACCATCTTTCTTGAACGATTTCGTCAAATCGACATCCGGACGGACAAAGTTCGATTTCCCGCCGCCGAGCAGGACGTCAATTTTATGTTTGCCGTTGACCCGCTCCTTGAAATAATCGTCGGCGATGGCGTTCATGTTCTTGCGGTTCTCATCATGCGCACCGAATGAGGCCGGCGTCGCGTGTGTGATTTCGGACGTCGCGACGAGTCCCGTCGATTTGCCGCGCTCTTTTGCAGCTTCGAGAACGGTCTTGACTTCTGATTTATCGTTATCGACAGCAATCGCCGCATTATATGTTTTGACACCGGACGACATTGCCGTCGCGGCAGACGCCGAATCGGTGATGTTTTGCTCCGGGTCTTCCGGATAGGTCATCTGTTGACCGACAAGGTATTGATCGAATGCTGTTTTCTCAGCAATCGGCGTCGATGGATCGTTTTTCAGATAACGGTGGGCAGACGTATAAGAAACACCCATTCCGTCACCAATCAAAAAGATGACGTTACGGATTTCTGGTGATTTTGGTTGTTTCGTCTTCGCCTCGGCATCGCTCATCGAGACCATCGTGCTGAGGGAAAGTGTGGATAACGCCATAATCGGAATGATTCGCTTCAATTTCATGGGTGTTCCTCCTTTAGGAAAATGAGTACTGGTTGATATGGGGTACGACCTACAGACCTAACTGTAGCGTTCAAATGTAAAATGAACATTTTTCTGATGTAAATTTTCATGAAGAACGTATATCAATTTAATGAGTAGAAAACTTGAAGAACGGTAATAAGGTACTATGTGGATTTGAAACATTTTCCAGTGAGAGCGGGTAAATACAGATAATCCGTTTAGAGGAGGAATGACGATGAAGAAGATGAGATGGATGACGATCGGGATTGTCACGGCAACGATTGGTTTAGCAGGCTGCAGTCAGACCGGCGACAACAGTGGAGCTTCAACTGATTCCAGCCAGCTGTCGAATACGGAGCTGTTAAAAAAAGCTACAGCCGCACAGGAGGACATAAAATCGTTTCATATGGACAGTGAGATGATGTCTGAAGTTGGCGGTATGCCGATCAGTCAACAGATTTCGGCAGACATCATCCAAAAGCCGATGACGATGTACCAAAAAATGACGATGAAAAATGCAGAAGACGGGACCGATATGGAAACGGAACTATATCTCGTTGATGACAAGATGTATATGTCGCAAGCGGGTCAGTGGTTAGTACAAGATACATCCGAACTCGGTGACATGTTAGAAAACATGGAGTCATCCGCATCGACGGAACAAAGTTTACAGTTACTGAAAAAATATAAAGAGAACTGGACGATGAAAAAAGACGGCGATGTCTATCAAATCGATGTTGATCTAAAAGGGGATCAATTGAAAGCCTTCATGAAGGATTCTCTCGAGCAGTCGGGACAGCTTGCGCAGATGAAAGATGTCATGGACCAGGTCGACTACAAAAAGATGGAATACTCGATGACGTATGACGCAAAAACCTACTATCCGAAGACGCTTGACATGGAAATGGCATTTGAGATTGAAGAAGGAACGGAATTCACGATGAAAAATGCCTCGACGTTCTCGAAATTCAATGAGATTAAATCGATTGCATTGCCGGCAGAAGCGAAAGACGCTCAAGCGTTACCGACCGGCGATCAATAAAATTGATTGCCTGATTCATACGTTGATTGAAATGTGGATGACGACGAACTTGAATATGGTTTGGGCGATCTCCGATGTCTTAACGGACTGATGGCAATCCCGAACTTGATCGGATTGATTGGATTGTCCGGTTTCGTCATTGCCGAAACCCGGCTGTTCCGTGAACAGTTGAAACGGGAGGAAGCGAATCGATGAGTCTCGTAGTAAGTTAATCAAAAAAACCCCGCACTCTCAGTCGAGAATGCGGGGTTTTTGAAATTCAAAGCGTCTTATACAACATGACCGATTCGTAAGGACGTAACGTGACTTGTTGCGCCTCATGCAAGAAATCGGGATAGTTCTGAATCAATACCTGATGGTCCAGCCACTCGTTTGGTAACGTGAACGAAGCTGCCGTACCGTAAAAGTTCGACAGGACAAGTAATTGTTCTTCATCCGTCGTTCGTTCGTACGCCCAAAGCGCAAGGTCGTCCGGTGTCAGCAGTCTGTAACTCCCGTGCGTCAAGACATCATACTGTTTGCGTAATTGAATCAACTTTTGGTAATGATAAAACACAGAGTCAGGATCAGCGAGTGCCGCTTCGACATTGATCGTCGCATGATTCGAAGCGATCGGAATCCATGGTGTCGCCGTCGAGAAGCCGGCATGCGTCGAGGCATCCCATTGCATCGGCGTTCGCGCATTATCACGTGATTTTTGACGGATTGCAGCGAGAATCTGGTCCTCTGCTTCGCCTTGAGTGACTTTTTCTGCATAAGCGTTCAGCGTCTCGACATCCCGGTAGTCGGTCATATCAGTGAAGTCCGGATTCGGTGTCCCGATTTCTTCCCCTTGATAGATGTACGGCGTGCCTTGCAGTCCGTGTAATGTCGTCGCGAGCATCTTCGCACTTTCGACACGATAGACTGTATCGTCGCCAAACCGGCTGACGACACGGGGTTGGTCGTGGTTGCACCAGAAGATGGCGTTCCAGGCACTCCCCTGCATCCCGACCTGCCAGTCTGACAGAATCCGTTTTAATTCTAAGAAGTCGAACGGGGCAGCCGTCCACTTTTGACCATCCGGATAATCGACCTTTAAATGATGGAAGTTGAACGTCATCTTGAGTTCCTGCTCGTTCGTGTTCGAGTAACGTAAGCAGTGATCGAGTGTCGTCGAGGACATCTCACCGACCGTCATCAAGTCGTGACCGTCAAATACCCGTCGATTCATTTCCTGCAGGTAGTCATGGACATGGGGGCCGTCCGTATAAAACTGTCGTCCGTCTCCCGTCGGATCATTTTGGAAAGACCCGTCTTTTGAAATCAAGTTGATGACATCGAGCCGGAAGCCGCGGACTCCTTTGTCGCGCCAGAAGCACATCATCTGATAGACGGCTTCCCGGAGTGCCGGGTTTTCCCAGTTGAGATCGGCTTGTGTCTCGTCAAACAAGTGCAGGTAGTACTTATTGGCGACGTCATCAAACGACCAAGCCGGTCCGCCGAATTTTGACACCCAATCGGTTGGCTGATCGCGCCAGATGAAGTAGTCATGGTAGGGACTTTCCGGATGCCGTCCCTGCTTAAACCAGACGTGATCCGTCGAACAGTGATTGACGACGATATCCATCATGACGGAGAGTTGTCGTTTGTTCGCTTCAGCAAGCAACTCATCAAAGTCCGCCATTGTCCCGTAAGACGGATCGATCGCGTAGTAGTCACTGACATCATAGCCGTTATCCCGTTGCGGGGACGCATAGACCGGTGTCAGCCAGAGATAGTCGACACCGAGTTGCGCCAAGTAATCAAGTTTTGCCGTCACACCGCGGAGCGTGCCGGTCGCGGTGCCTTCCGGACTGTAAAAACTTTTCGGATAAATCTGGTAGACGGCGGATTTGCGCCAGTCGGTTGTCGTAAGGGTCATGCCAGGTCACACCTTTCTAAAAACGGTTAAGCCGCGTCTTTGAGTGCTGCTTTTCGGGCGCGTTTCGTCGAGACATAATGGAACAGGAACGTACAGACGATCGGAACGATGACCGCGATTACCATCCCGATGATGAAGGAAAGAATCGAGCCAGGGACGATCGAGATGAAGGCGGGAAGACCACCAACACCAATCGCTGGTGCCAAGACACCACTGACCGCGATGAACGACGATGCGATGGCGGATCCGACAAGTGCCGCATAAAACGGATACTTGAACCGGAGATTGACCCCGAACATGGCGGGTTCGGTAATGCCGAAGTAGGCAGAAATCGCTGAAGTCGATGCCATATTCTTATCGTTGGCATTTTTCGCAAGGAACAGCATTGCAAGTGTCGCTGAACCCTGGGCGATGTTCGAAATCGCGATCATCGGCCAGATGAAGGTCGTGCCGCTTTGTCCGATCAGCTGTAAGTCGACGGCGATGAACATATGATGCATCCCGGTGATGACGAGTGGGGCATAGAGGGCACCAAACAATAGAGCGCCGAGCAACGGAACGGCTTCAAACGTATTGACGACACCGATCGTGATCCAGTCACCGATTTGACGGGTGACGGGACCGATGACGGCAAGGGCGAGGAACCCGGTCAACGTGATCGTCGTAATCGGGACGACGAGGAGCTGGATCGCATTTGGTACCCTGTCTTTTAACCAACGTTCAATCGTACTTAAGACGTAAGCGGCTGCGAGGACGGGTAAAATCTGTCCTTGGTAGCCTACTTTTTCGATTTCAAATAAACCAAGGATATTAAAGGTCGGAATGTCACCTTTTAAAGCACTTTGTCCGTAATTCCAAGCGTTCAAGAGATCCGGGTGAACAAGCATCAACCCCATGACGATCCCCAGGATTTCACTGCCGCCAAATCGTTTCGTGGCGGACCAACCGACAAGTGCCGGCAAGAAGACGAAGGCGGTATTCGCCATCATGTTGATCAAATCCCATAACCCTTGGAGGTTCGGATACCGTTCAATCATCGTCTTGCCGCCGAACTCGATGCCGAACAAATTGTTGATCCCCATTAAGAGTCCGGCAACGATGATGGCAGGAATGATCGGCATGAAGACATCAGAAAAGACTTTGATCAGTTTTTGGAACGGATTCATTTTTGACGCACCCGACGATTTGACATCGGCGATTGTCGTGGCCTGCAAACCTGTCAATTGAATGAATTCAGCATAGACACGGTCGACGTCACCGGCTCCGATGACGATTTGATAGACACCTGCGTTCAGGAAGGCACCTTTGACGAGCGGGACTTCGAGTAATGCCTCCTGCTCGACGAGGCTTTGATCTTTAAGTGTTAAGCGAAGGCGGGTGACACAATGAGCGGCTTGTTCGACATTGTCTTTGCCGCCGATCCGTTCGATGATTTGTTCTGCGATGTGCCGGTAGTTGGGTTTCATCTCACATTCTCCTTTTGGATTGAACTGAAGACATCCTTTGAAATGAAAACGTTTTCTTATCTGCGCCCATTTATCTTAACTTATCTATATAAGTTAAGTCAATCACTTATATAGATAAGTTTATTCGGGTTCGAAATGAAGGTTGGAAAGGATCGTAAATCAGTTGTTCGCTAGAAAAAGCCGTTCTTCCGATTCACATCGAAACAACGGCTTTTTAGGAATGAAATGAGTGAACGATTAAGAGGACTGCAGTGCTTGAAAGACAAGGTGGGATTGGGTCAAATCGAGATACTGGCATTCGTACTCCATCAAGCCGTTATCAAGTTCAACCGTTTGAATCGGTCGGACCGGAATCGGCTGTTGGTTTAAAATTAAAACGAGTTCAATGCCTTCGTGGACGGGAAGGTGCAACGTCGAATAAAAGAAGACACTGTGCATCGTTCCTTTCGAGACGGAGATGTCCGTCCGGCCTACGGTGATGTCTTGTCCGTTTAAGCGTTGGATCGTGATGGACGCATCGATCGTCCGATTGTTCGTGGCGATCGTCATCGCCTCCGTCGCACGGATTTGCCGTGCTTGCATCGTCCGTTCGAAATCGGCTTTCGGTAACGGTTTACTGAACAAGTAACCTTGGATCGTCGTGCATTGTAACTGCCGGAGGAAGTGCAGTTGTTCCATCGTTTCGACACCTTCTGCGACGACATCCATCCCGAATTCCTTTGCCATGAAGAGGATACTGCGGACGACGGACTGGGTTTTCTTGTCTTGAATGAGCGTCGTTGCGAACTGACGATCGATTTTGATCGTATCAATCGGGTATTGTTGCAGATAAGAAATCGATGAATACCCTTTTCCGAAATCATCCAAAGCAATTTTGATGCCCATCTGACTGAGTGTCTGAAGCGATTGATGGATTTTACTGTTGTCGAACAAGACATCGGTTTCGAGAATCTCGATTTCGAGCATGCTCGGGGAAACCCCAAACCGATTAAGCGTTTCCTGGCAAGTCTCGGCGAAGTTTCCGTGAATCAATCGTTTCGGTGAGACATTGATCGAAATCGGGACAATCGGCAGACCGGTCAAAATCCATTGATTGATGTTCCGGCACGTTTCCTCGAGCACCCAGTCGGCAATCAAGATATGCATTTCGCTTTCTTCTGATAGCGAGATAAAGTCGTTGGGCGGAATCCGGCCCCATACGGGATGCTGCCAGCGGATCAATGCTTCCGCACCGATGATCGTCCCGGACCAGGCGTTGACCTTTGGTTGGTACTCGAGAAACAGCTCGTTTCGTCGAATCGAGGTCCGAATACTTTTCTGAAGCTGATGGCGGCGATATGTCTCGATATTGAAGGTCGACGAATAGACACTGTAGTCATTTGCCCGTGCCCGTCCGAGCGCGATGCTCGCTGCCTTGACGAGTTCCTCCGCTGAATCGGCATCTTCCGGGAAGCGGCTGACGCCGATAGCGATCGACGGATACCATTCGTACGAATCGATGATGATTTTTTGTTTGGATAGTTCGAGTAACTGCTCACAAATCTTGTTGATGGAACATTCCGCGACGACGTTCGGAAAGAGGATGATGTACTCATCACCATAGAGATGACCGAAGTAAGAAGCGGTCGGTAGATGATATAACAATTGTGTCGCTGTTTTCGACAACCACTTATCACCGATCGAATATCCGAAATCATGGTTGATGTCCTGGAGGGTGTTATAGCTGACCGTCAGGACACTGAATGTCGGATACGTCGCGATCCATTGCGTCATCTGCTCGAGGACGAGGGTACGGTTCGGCAGTCCGGTCACCCGGTCGTGCATCGCGAGCTGAAAGATTTTTTCTTCTTGTTGTTTTAACTGAGTGATGTCTTGGATGACACTTTGAAAGGCAAATACCGCACCACTCGGATTGCTGATCGGTGTCCGATTTTCCAAAATCCAGTGAATCGCACCATCATGCTGAATGCGGTAAGAGACTTCCGTTTCATGATGAGCAAGGATCCGTTGGTAACTCGCTTCGACTTTCGATCGGTCTTCCGCCAGAATCAATCCGTTTTCCCAGATGCCATCCACTTGTTCGTGTCGGTGCAGTAACCCGTCGAAGATGTTTTCAAATCCCCGGGTATGAAAATCAATTTTGTGTTGTGTGATGTCATAACGATAGATGGCACTCGTCGAAACTTGTTGGAACGTCAAAAATTTTTCTTTTTCCGCATGAAGTTGCTTGTCCAACGATTTATGATCGGACAAGTTATAGAGGACATATGTCAACTCCGCCTGAGGATGATGTTCCGCTTGGTGGAAAGCGCAGCGGCAAAAAACATCCTGATAACCATACTGTGAATGAAGCAGACGGGTTTCGATATCCAGTGACGACAAGCAGCGATTGGTTTTCAACAAATCCAGATACTCACGGAACTCCTGCTGGTCGGCAGGATGAATCCGCTGTAACAAGTCTTGGTTCGACAATGTTTTGAGCTGCTCCGGATGCAATCCAAATAGTTCGGCGAAGGACTCGGACGAGCGGACCAATTGCCCTTCTTCGCTGAAGGTGGCGAGGGCGATTCCAGGTAACGTCTCGACCAACTGTTGATCAAACTGGATCGCATCCATCTGTTGTTTCATCAATCGGCTCGTCGTTAAATCCCTAGCAATTCCATAAGCACCAACAATCAATCCGTTTGCAAAAATCGGAATGTTGACGATCATCAGCTCCAGATACTGTCCTTTCGAATGCCGGATCCGTGCTGTATACGTTTCGCTTTTTCCTTGCATGACCTGTTGGAAATGGTACACCGTACTATCTTGATCGTCCGGATGGACAAAGTGTTTAAAATGGTTCGTTAAAACCTGTCTCGTATAGCCCAGTAACAGGGACGTTTTATCGTTTAGACGCGTGACACGTCCTAATACATCAAGGGTATAAATCGCATCTGGATGGTTTTCCACAAAATGTTCATCAATGACGGATACATCCTGACCACGTTTTAGTAGGGCGTGTAGTCCTTTCTTCAATGGCAACAGCAAAACCTCCAGTTAAAAAATATCAAAATAAACCTAAAAATTGGTTCGTATTTTTATAATATAACATCGAAATGGGAGAATGAACGATTCGTTTTTAAAAAAAGGGGAGAACGGAATTCGAGTTCCGTTCTCCCCTTTTCATCTAAGGATAATCTTACAGTTTGAGCCATCAACGCCGCGCGATGTCGGTGAATTGGAATTTATCAAGCCGGTGACGCGACTGCGTCCTCTCGAAATGTTGCCCTTCGTAATAATACGTATCGTTCGTGATGACGATGACATGCGTCGTCCCTTCAAGATCGAGGTGCTGTTGATCATCGATCGTTGCCGGTTGCGCCTCGATTTTCCGTTTCGCATAACTGATTTGCCGGCCTAACGTCTGTTCGATGTAAGCGTAAATCGATCCGCCGGCAATGTCTGTGGTCAGACCGGGAACAAGTGACGTCACGAACAGGTTGATGTCGTAGATGACCCGCTCTCCGTCAATCGTCCGGACGCGTTTGACTTCTGTCAGAGGTGTCCCGGGTGCGACATGAAACTGGTAGGCCAGTTCAGCGTTCGCTTCGATCGTCGTACAGGAGATGACATCGGTTTTGACGTCATGTTGTCCCATTTGACGGTGGGCTTCAGAAAAGCTGACGATGCCGTTGAACTGAAAGGCGATCGCGTCTTGACTAAGGACGAACACCCCTTTGCCTTGGTGTTTGCGGACAAAACCTTTTTCTTGCAGAGCATCGATGGCCTTTCGGACTGTCCCGCGACTGGCTTCGAATTCCTGCATCAACTCCGTTTCAGACGGCAGTTTTGTGTCGGCAGGTAACGTGCCGTCTTGAATCCGGCTGACGAGTTGGTGATAGATGTGTAGATATTTTGGCATCATACATTCCGTCCTTTATCCAAGAGTTTGGGCATAGTGTAGCACGGAATCAACGTTTCCACCCAATCATCCGGCGGTAGGAGCTGAATGCCGGCCAAGCAAGAATCGCGACGGCAAGCCAGTATAGAAATTGATTTTCAGACGAGATGATGCCGATGACGGCAGCGAGTAAAATCGTCGTATAGACGGAGAACACGATGATCAGGAACGGATGGATCTTCGGGAAGACGGTGAAACGACCAAGCCGTTCATTTTCGCTCCGTACATACAAGAGACTGCCGAAGCTGACTAAAATCACAAGTAACACGGCATGAAACAAGAGGGCACCCGTTAGTTGCTCACCTTGGAACAACAACGTGAACGGTGAAGCGATCGTCATCAAGACATCAAACAAGGAAGCACCTTCTTCAGTCTGCCCTAGCCCAAGCGTCATGACCGCCATGATGGCGAAAAACGTTAGGTAGTTCAAGAACAGGAAAAAGAGTCCGAGCAACAATTGTCCGATGACATCGCCGGCAATCGTTCCTGCCAACAAAAAGATGCTGAAGACGACGAGATCAAACAAGAAGTACGACATGAAGTCGAAAGCCAGATCAGCTAACGTCACATAATCAAACGGATGGATACCGCCGAGACCTTGTAAAATGAGCCAACTGACGAAAAAACCAAGCAATGGAAGAACCAATAAGACAACGACACCAAGTCCCCATTTGACCCAGTAGAGGTTTCTTTTCTTAAAAGGCAAGGCGTGGAGCATCAAGCTCCGGCCACTGCCACGTTCTTGTCCGAGCATCAGGATTGCGAAGACGGCGATCAAAATCGCACCGAATCCGGCAAAGCTTGGGCTGACGAGGACGGACTGGATGATTTTTGCCTCAGCTCCGCCATACGTATCGAAGTTATCGATGACCGTATAGCTGCCGAACGCGTAACTGAAGACGGCGAGCAGGAAAAATGAAGCGAGTGGCCAGATGCCTTGTTTGATATGATACCGAATCAACTGTTTATACATGATGATCGCCTCCGAACGTGCCTAAAAAATAATCTTCCATTTGAACCGGTAACATGTCTTTAAGTAAGGGGTACGTTTGTTCGACATACTGGGCGCCTGCTTCCGAGCGGACAATCAGTGTGACGACCCGTCCTGTTTGCGATAAGACATGGACATCATTATGTTGGAATTCAGGAACGATTTCGTAAGCGAGTTGCCACTTTTGCATACTCGATTTCGCATCTTCCAGTAATTTTGGTTCTTTGACGAGGTGTTGTTCGATCGTCATCACTCGGTCCGCGAGTGAGTCCAGTTCCTCGAGTTGATGCGAAGCGATCAAGACGGCTGTCTGGCGTTCCGCGAGCAAGGCGACCAGTTGTTTGAGGTAATCCCGTTTATTGATCCGGTCGAGACCGTCCGTCGGCTCATCGAGCAACAAGACGGGAGCATTCGTCGCAAAAGCCAGCTGAAGTAAAAACAGTTGTGCTTGTCCTTTTGAGAGCGACGTCACACGACGTCCACGATCTAGATTCGACGACCGGCAATAGTTTTCGATATAGGTCCGTTCGAAGTTCGGATAAAAGGCTTGATAAAATTCCATCAGTTCGCCGAGTGTCATCTGACGGTAGACACTGACGGAGTCCGGAACTAAAAACAGATGTTGCCGGGTAGCCGGAACATGGTGGATCGACTGCTGGTTCCATTCGACCTTCCCGCGTGACGGCTCGAGCGATCCGACCAGTGTCTTGAGCAACGTCGTCTTCCCGGCGCCATTGCGTCCGATCAATGCCGTGATCGTTCCGGCGGGTAATGTAAACGATGCATTCTCATAAATCATCTTGGAATCAATCTGTTTGGTCAGGTGAGACACGGTCAACATGATAAATCCTCCCTTGTCTGAATCAGTAATTGATACAGGTCGTCGTTTGATATCGATAGTTCGTCAGCGACGGTACACAGTGTCACGATATGACTCTGGATTGCTGCGTGTTTGACCTGTTCGAGCGGTAGGTCAGAGATAAAGGATCCTTTGCCGCGCATCGTGACGATGAAGTTGCAGCTCTCGAGTTCCTGATAGGCGCGCGAGACCGTGTTCGGATTGACGAGTAAGTTACTCGCGAGTTCGCGGACAGACGGCATCTGTTCGCCGGACCGGAGCAGACCACGGGCAATCGCACGGATGATTTGGGCGACCAGCTGCTCATAGATCGGCAATGAACTTTTGGGATCGACCGTAAACATTCAATTACCTCCTTAAGTGTATTAATTCAATTAGTACACTAATTATAGGAAGTTTCCTTTAGTAAGTCAATAGAGGGGGATGAGGCTCATATCAAGGTAAGTTTAATGAAGAAGAAACGGTTCTTCTGCGCAACGTTCTCATAAATATTTGCTATACTGACGACAGAAGAACCAGCAGGAAGGATGACCGATAATGTTAGAACGATTGAGCGCTTTGGAAGATCGATATGAAAAATTAAATGACCTGTTGGCTGACCCAGCCATCATTAAAGATACAAATCAATTGCGTGAGGTGTCAAAAGAACAATCACAGCTGGCACCGACCGTCGAAGTCTACCGGGTCTACCGCGACAAGATGGAAGCGTACCAAGAGGCGCGTCACATGCTGACGGACCCCGAGATGCGCGATCTCGCGAAAGAAGAGGTTTCGATCCTCGAGCCGGAAATCAAGGAACTCGAGACGAAGCTGAAGGCACTACTGTTACCAAAAGATCCGAACGATGATAAAAACGTCATCGTCGAAATCCGTGGTGCAGCGGGTGGAGACGAAGCGGCGTTGTTTGCCGGTGACTTGTTTAAGATGTATTCGAAGTTCGCGGAAAAACAAAACTGGAAGATTGAGATCATCGACGCCAGTTATACGGAACTTGGCGGCTACAAGGAAATCATCTTTATCGTCAAAGGAACGGGTGCGTATTCGAAGCTAAAGTATGAGAACGGGGCGCACCGGGTTCAGCGTGTCCCGTCAACCGAGTCGGGCGGACGGATTCATACCTCGACCGCAACGGTTGCTGTCTTGCCGGAAGCAGAAGACGTCGAAGTCGAGATTCACGACAAGGATGTCCGCGTCGATACATTCACGTCAAGCGGTCCGGGCGGACAGTCGGTTAATACAACCCAGTCCGCCGTCCGTGTCACGCACGTACCGACGGGAATCGTCGCCAGCTGTCAGGATGAAAAATCACAAATCAAAAATAAAGAAAAAGCGATGAAGGTCTTACGGGCCCGCGTCTACGATAAGATTCAACGCGAGCAACAGGCCGAGTACGACGAAAAACGGAAATCGGCGGTTGGAACAGGCGACCGTTCGGAACGGATCCGGACGTATAACTTTGCGCAAAACCGGGTGACGGATCACCGGATCGGTCTGACGATCCAGAAGCTCGACCGGATTCTGCAAGGCGAGATGGATGAAGTCATCGACACGCTCGTCATGGAGTACCAGGCGCGGGCATCGGAGGCGGCAAACTGATGCGGATCGCAAAACGTCTCAATCAGGCACAAACGATGCTCGTGACGGCAGGACGCGAGGCCTCGAGTGCCGAATGGTTACTTATGCACGTTTTACAGGTCGACCGGACCGGATTGTTGATCCGCTTGTCGGACGAACTTCAGCCGGAACAGGACCTGTTGTTCAGCGAATATTTACTGGCCCATTTAAATGGTGTCCCGGTCCAGCATTTGATCGGATACCAGCCGTTTTACGGACGCGACTTCCGCGTTTCCCCCGCTGTTTTGATTCCGCGGCCGGAGACGGAAGAATTGATTGAATTCGTGACGGGACGCCTGCAAGGGGAATCGTTTCAAGCAGGGGAAATCGTCGATATCGGGACCGGAAGCGGAGCGATTTGTCTGACGCTTGCGCTTGAACTCGGACAACCCGTCACGACGGTCGATATTTCAGCGGACGCCATCGCTGTCGCAAAAGAAAACCAACAGGCACTTGGCGGAGAGGTCACCTTTTTAGAAGGAGATTTACTCGCACCGCTTGCTGACCGATCAGTCCGGGTGTTGGTCTCGAATCCTCCTTATATTGAAGAAGATGAATTACTCAGTGATGTCGTGTTTGACCATGAGCCCCACCTCGCCTTGTTTGGAGGGAAAGATGGCTTAGTATTTTATCGCCGATTGATTGAGGACAGCAGCCGGGTCTTACGCGACGATTTTCGACTGATTGCGTTTGAAATCGGACACAATCAAGGCAATGAAGTGCAAATGATGTTAAAAAAACGTTATCCAACTGTAGAAACGGGTATTTTAAAAGATATAAACGGTAAAGACCGTATCGTGTATGCGGAACGAAAGGATTGTACGGAGTGAAGACGGAAATGATTCAGCAAGAGACGTTAAATGAAGCGGTACGACTGTTACTGGAAGGAGAGGTCGTCGCGATTCCGACCGAGACCGTCTATGGTCTGGCGGGAGACGCAACGAATCAAACGGCCGTTCGGCGAATTTTCGCCGCGAAGGGTCGACCTTCCGACAATCCGTTGATTGTCCATGTCGCATCCATCGAACAGGCAAAGCAGTTCGTCACTCATATTCCGGATGTCGCGACCCAGTTGATGGATACGTTTTGGCCGGGTGCCTTGACGATCATTTTGGATTCAAACGGGCGCGCGTCCTCACTCGTCACCGCAGGACTGGATACGATCGGATTACGGATGCCGGACCACCCGCTCGCGCTTCAATTGATCGAAGCGACCGGACTGGGTCTAGCCGCACCGAGTGCCAACCGATCCGGTAAACCCTCACCGACGTCATCTGCGCACGTCGCACATGACCTCTCGGGACGCATCGCTGCAATCGTCGATGGTGGGGAGACCGGGATTGGTGTAGAATCGACGGTCATCGACTGTACAGCGAACCCGCCGGTGATTTTACGACCGGGTGGTGTGACACGCGAACAGATTGAAGCGGTGATCGGCACGGTGGCACTTGATCCTGCCTTATCGATGAAGAATCAGACACCGAAGGCACCAGGCATGAAGTACACGCACTACGCACCGGAAGCGACATTGTCCGTCGTAGTGGGCGACCTCTCATTCCTGCAACAACTCATCGATGAAGCACGCCAAACTGGACAAAAGACAGGCGTCATTCTCTTTGACGGAGAAGACATCGAAGCCGATGTCCGTTGTTTCCTCGGTTCAACGATGGAAACGGCAGCGCAACGTCTTTACGATTGTTTACGGCGATTTGATCAGACGACGGTAGATCAGATTTTTGTACGAGACCTATCAGAAGAAGGGGTTGGGCTAGCAGTCCGAAATCGGCTCCACAAGGCAGCAGGTGGTCGGATCATTCGCCCGTAAAGAAGGAGGATACTGAGATGAGCACACGTCGTGTATTGTTTATCTGTACAGGAAACACATGCCGAAGCCCGATGGCGATGGCGTTACTTCGTTCAAAAGTCGCTGATCAAGAATTTGATGTCCGTTCGGCTGGATTACGTTCGATGCAAGGATTCGATGCTTCTGAAAACGCGTTGCAGGTCTTGCGCGAACGAGGGATCGAACTCGAACATTATACGCAAGTGTTTGACGACGTCCTCGGACGTTGGTCGGATATCATCTTGACGATGACGCGGAGTCATAAACAAGAAGTCGGCGAACGGTACCCGGAACTGAAGGACCGGACGTTTACGCTCTATGAATATGTGACGGGACTTGAACGGGACATCAACGATCCATACGGTGGATCGATGAACGTCTACCGGCAGGTCCGAAATGAACTCGAACCCCTCGTCAACCGTCTTGTGTTAAAATTGACGCAGAACGGAAACGGAAGAAAAGCACCGGACAACCGGAAACTTCCGAAAAAACAACCTAAACAAACGGGGGAATAGTTAACGATGAATGTAGCAATTGGAGCAGACCATGGTGGCTTTAAGCTGAAAGCAGAACTGACTGAACTCTTACAGGAACTTGGAATGGATTATACCGACTTCGGCACGTATTCATCCGACTCGATCGATTATCCGGACGTCGCGATTCCGGTCGCGGAAGCGGTCGCAAACGGTGAGTTTGACCGCGGAATCTTGATTTGCGGGACCGGAATCGGAATCGGAATTGCTGCAAATAAAGTCAAAGGTATTCGGGCAGCGCTTGTCCACGATACGTTCAGCGCAAAAGCGACACGTCAGCACAACAACTCGAATATCTTGACGATGGGCGAACGCGTCATCGGACCGGGTCTTGCGCGTGATATCGCGAAGATTTGGCTTGAGACCGAGTTTGAAGGTGGACGTCACGAAAACCGTGTCTGCAAAATCTCGGATTATGAGGTGAAGTAAATGGATATAGAACAAATCAAACAAGATCTCGAAGCTTCGTTGACCGAGCTGAATGAGCGCTTCCCTTTAAAAGGAAAGTTGCTTGTGATTGGTTGCTCGACCAGTGAAGTCATCGGCAAACAAATCGGTAAGGCAGGATCACCCGAAGTCGCGGAAGCATTGTTTGACGTGTTCGACGCGTTCCGTCGTTCGCATCAAGTCGATCTTGCGTTTCAAGGGTGCGAGCACATCAACCGTGCCTTGACACTCGAGCGGCAGATCGTCGAACGTCTAGGACTTGAAGCCGTGACGGTCGTCCCCGTACCGGAAGCTGGTGGCTCGATGGCAAGTGTCGCTTATCAACGGTTTTCCGCTCCGGTCGTCGTCGAAGCGATTCAGGCGGATGCCGGGATCGATATCGGCGATACGTTCATCGGGATGCATTTGAAACAAGTTGCCATCCCAGTTCGTCTGCCGCACCGTGAAATCGGTGAAGCGCACGTGACGGCCGCCGTCACACGACCAAAACTGATTGGTGGCGCTCGCGCTAAATACGAATGATTTGCGCAAGGGGTTGCATTCCCCTTGCTTTTTTAATGTGTTTTTAGAGGATGCGCGTGATCAATTATTCGTGTTAAGATAGCTGTATCGAAATGAATGGGGGAATTCAGATGGAACAAACACCGCTTACGTATCTGAAACAGCAAGATGAGGAACTCTTTTCAGCCATGCGCAAGGAACTGGGACGTCAACGCGATAATATCGAATTGATCGCTTCAGAAAACTTTGTCTCACAAGCTGTCATGGAAGCTCAAGGTAGCATGCTGACGAACAAATACGCAGAAGGTTACCCGGGTCGTCGTTATTATGGAGGTTGTGAGTTCGTTGATTTGGCTGAAAACTTAGCGCGCGATCGGGCGAAGGCGATTTTCGGAGCTGAGCATGCCAACGTGCAACCGCACTCTGGTGCACAAGCGAACATGGCTGTCTACTTCACGATTCTTGATCAAGGTGATACCGTCCTCGGGATGAACCTGTCACACGGTGGTCACCTGACACACGGCAGTCCTGTGAATTTCTCCGGTGTTCAATACAACTTCGTCGAGTACGGCGTCGATCCAGAAACAGAGATGATCGATTACGATGTCGTCGCGAAGCTTGCGGAAGAACACAAACCTAAACTGATTGTTGCGGGAGCATCGGCTTATCCGCGCGTCATCGACTTCAAACGATTCCGTGAAATTGCGGACAGTGTTGGTGCCTACTTGATGGTCGACATGGCCCACATTGCGGGACTCGTCGCAGCAGGCGTGCACCCGAACCCGGTCGAACATGCGCATTTCGTCACGACGACGACGCACAAGACACTTCGTGGACCGCGCGGCGGAATGATTCTTTGTAAAGAGGAACATGCCAAAGCAATCGACAAATCGATTTTCCCAGGGATCCAAGGTGGACCGCTGATGCACGTCATCGCAGCGAAAGCCGTAGCGTTTGCAGAAGCACTGGCACCTGACTTCAAGGACTACATCAACCAAGTCGTTACGAACGCAAAAGTCCTCGGTGAAGAGTTGACGGCACGTGGTCTGCGGATCGTCTCGGGCGGTACGGACAATCATCTGCTTCTTGTTGACCTGCAACCACTTGGGATCACAGGGAAGCTAGCGGAACATGCCCTCGACGAAGCCGGCATCACGGTCAATAAAAATACGATTCCGTTTGATCCGGCAAGCCCGTTCGTCACAAGCGGCATCCGGATCGGAACGGCGGCAATGACGTCACGCGGTTTCAAAGAAGCCGAGATGAAACAAATCGCAGAACTCATTGAACTCGTTCTGAAAAATCCAGAAGATCCAGAAACACTGACAAGTGCCCACAAGCAAGTCCTGGCCTTGACAGGTCGTTTCCCGCTTTACCCGGAACGCGGTTAAGTTTCGGACGCATCAGGACCACCTCTACCTTTTCGATCGATGAGAAGTGCGGGGTGGTTTTTCTGATGGCATGAACCAGACACGAAAGGAGTGAGCACAGTGGAGATTTTAGTAGTAGAGGACGATTTGAACATCCAGCGGCTTGTCCGCGAGACACTCGAAGCAGACGGACACCGGGTCCGAGCGACCGCAGACGGCAACGAAGCGGCGCGTTGGATTGACGGGCAGGTATTTGAAGCCGCAGTGCTCGATGTGATGGTCCCGGGACGAAGCGGCTTTGAATTATGCGCCCTGTTGCGGGCGAATCAGGAAATTCCGATTTTGATGCTGACGGCACTCGGCGAGCTGACTGATAAACGCTATGGTTTTACGGCGGGAGCGGATGATTACATCACGAAACCGTTTGATCCGGAAGAATTGGTATTTCGTCTGCATGCCGTCGCGCGGCGTTATCAAAAAGCCGTTGTACCGGTCATACGGTTTGGTGACGTCACGATCGATAAACGGAGTCAACAACTGACGATTGGGACGACCTGCTTAACGATTCCCCGACGTGAGTTTGATTTGTTACACCAGTTAGCCAGTTTTCCGGGACGGGTTTTCAGCCGCGAGGAATTGATCGAACACGTCTGGGGACTTGATTTCATGGGTGACGACCGGACGATCGACGTCCACATCAAACGACTGCGCAGTCGCCTGGAAGGAACGGACGCGATTGAGATCCGGACCGTCCGTGGACTCGGCTACCGATTGGAGACCCAGTCATGAAATCGTTATATACGAAGATTGTTGGTCTCGTTTGCCTCGTCTTGCTCGGATCAGCGTTGATTGCCTTATTGATCAGTAATCTGTTTTATTACACCGTCTTACAAGCTTCTTATAGTAAAAAGGTCGAAGAGGCGGTTCAGACGTCTTTTGCCTATTATGAACAACATGGGGACCAACAGATCGACTCGTTTTACGAAATGCTCAGTGCGACCGGCTTTCAATTATATGTCGTCTCGGAAGTAGGAGAAATCGAGCGCTACGGCAATCCGTTTCGGGATGAGACGATCGCACCTGACATCGTCCAGATGGTTCGGGACGGGCAAGTCTATCAAGGCATGCGGGATTATCCGTTCCATCTGTTTTTACTTGGTCTATTTGATAATGAAGTCATCAATACGTACGGCGCGTCCTTACAAACGGACACGGGAACGGATGCTGTCTTCATCCGACCTGATTTAAGCCGGCAGATTCGTGAGTTGCATTTGTTCGTCGGTGCCTTTCTCGCGTTACTCGTCCTGATCAGTTTTCTGCTGCTTGTCTTTTCAATTCGTTATCTCGTCCGTCCGATCAAACGATTGACGAAAGCGACGGAACAGATGACGACGGGAGATTATTCCGTCACGGTCGCGACGACGGGGCAGGATGAAATCGGGGAACTGTCGCGTCGGTTTGACGAGATGGCGCAAGCTGTCGCAAAATCCGATGCGGAACGAAAAACGTTTGTCGCGAATGTCTCCCACGAATTCCAATCCCCGCTGACGACGATCAAAGGCTACGCCGGACAGCTGGAGCAGACGGCGAAACCGGACGACCAGGCGAAGCTTGTGACGATTGGACAGGAGGCAACGCGGATGGCGGAACTGACACGGCAATTGTTGGTGCTCGCCCGACTCGACGAAGGACGACAGATGACACGGCATCCGATTGAGCTCGGTCAGGCGATTCAGTCGACGTTGCAGACACTCAGCTATCAACTGGACGAACAAGGAATTGCCGTCGCCCTGACCGTGCCGGACAAGACGATGATTTTCGCAAACGAGCTGGCGCTGGAACAGATTTTCCACAATCTCATCCGGAATGCACTTCATGTCTCGACAGACGGACAGTTGATTTCGATTCAAGCCGAGACAGATGGAAAGACAGTCATGGTGCGGATCAGTGACGAAGGACCAGGAATGACGGATGAGATGATCGAACATGCCTTCGAACGATTTTATCAGGGAGACGCCTCGCGTGGGGCGGCCGGGACGGGACTGGGTCTTGCAATCGTTCAGGAAACGATCCATCAACTCGGTGGGACGGTCCGGATCGAGTCGCAACTTGGAATCGGAACGACGTTTCTCTTAACTTTTCCCCGAGCCGAGTAACTTGTTCATGTTCCGTTCATCTTCAGCCTCTAAGATAAGACTTGTAATGAACAAGCAGGAGGGATAACAGATGAAGATGGGGTGGCGTGAATTAATTCGGATGAAACAACGGTTCACCTTGATGGCAATCGTGACGACCTTGATCGTCTTATTAATTTTAATGATTTCCGGTCTTGCGGACGGACTGGCGTATGATAACGGGGCCGTCGTCCGAAACTTACCGGTCGAACAGATGGCGCTCAGTCAAGACGCCGAAGGACAACTGACACGATCGTTTTTAGATCAAGCCGATCAGCCGTCCGGGACGGAAGCGTTAGGGGTCCAAAGTATGGTCCTTGAGAAAAAGAATGGCACAAAAGATGATGTGACAGTTTTTGCCTCTCCAGCTGATACGACATATGGACCAAGCCAATTGTCGGAATTGAAGACGGGACAAGTCTTGGTCGATACGGAGTATGCAAAACAAAGCGGAACAAAAGTCGGTGATACCATCACGGACTTCCGGACAAAAACGACGTTTGAAATCGTCGGGACGGTCAGCGATGGACGGTATAGCCATGCACCGGTTCTTTGGACGACACTAAATACGTGGAACACGTGGCAGGACAAGATGAAGACAAGTTATGTGTCAGCGTTCCTCAGTCAGGATCCGATCAAGACGGATCTTGCGACGTATACGAAAAAACAAATCGTCAAACAAGTACCGGGTTATGCGGCAGAACAAAATTCATTCCAAATGATGCGGATTGCCCTCGTCTTGATTGGTTCCCTGATTTTGACCGCCTTTTTCTACATCCTGACGATGCAGAAGATGAAACAGCTTGGCATCTTAAAAGCGATTGGAATCCGGACACGAACGATCGGACAAGGACTCGTCTTACAAGTATTCCTCTTGACGGTAGTCTCGTTTTTGATCAGTTTACTTTTGACATGGACGATTGGTCAGCTCTTACCGGGCAGCCTACCGTTCCGATTTGAATGGATGACGAGTTTCGGATATGGCGGGTTGATTGTGCTGACAGCGATGCTTGGGAGTCTGATTCCATTGCGCGCCTTGAAAAAACTGGAGCCGGCTGATGCGATGGGAGGAATGACGGGATGATTAAGATGACGCAGGTCGAGCAAACGTATGGAGCGATGAAGGTCTTGCAGGATGTTTCATTTGAAGCTGAGACAGGTGAGCTGATTGCCCTCGTCGGACCGAGTGGAAGTGGAAAAAGTACGTTACTTCAATTGCTTGGTCTACTGCAGACGCCTTCAAGTGGTGTGATTCAGTTCGATGGAAGTCCGCTCAGTGATACATCGGACGAGGGACGACGTCAGATGCGACTCGAAGAAATCGGCTTCATCTTCCAAGAGTCACACCTCGTTCCGTTTCTGACGGCAGCGGAACAACTGGAGCTCGTGGCGGAAGAAGCGGGACGAACAATTGATGCTGCTGCCCAGTTGGATGTCTTCGGCTTACGTGACAGACGAGATCACTTACCGCACGCCTTATCGGGTGGGGAACGGCAACGGGTGGCAATTGCCCGCGCCCTCGTCAACGATCCGCGTCTCGTCTTAGCGGACGAACCGACGGCGAGCCTCGATTATCAGAACGCGCAACAAGTAATGGAACTGTTACGCAAGCAAGCACATGAGTACGGGAAGACCGTCATCGTCATCACCCATGATGAACGGATGCTGACGTATTGTGACCGTGTCTTACGGATGGAAGATGGACAGATTCAAGAAATCAATTAAAACAGGATACTGCTCTGACTTTTGTTTTCGCACTAAAAATAAAAGTTGGAGCAGTATTTTTGATATACTGAACTGAACACGAATAATCTAAGGGTGGATTTAAACCATGGACTTATCTAAATTCATACAGTCGGAACTAGAGACGATTAATACTGCACAAATTACGAAATGGCTGGAAGATAAAAGTTTATCGAAACGTGATTATAAACGCCTGGTTGAAGATTTTAAAGCAATTGTCATCATGGAACAAGCAGGTTTTTATGAACAGGCCGATGCACGATTCATGCAATGGAAAAACCTGCCGTTACCGGCAGAAATCTACCGTTATCGATTAGCGATCGCAGGGAAAATCGGTGGGAAACGATTAATCCGCAAACGCTTCTCGACCTTTCCTGCTGCTGTACAAAACCATCCGCAACTGAAGCCATGGAAAAAAAATCTTCATTCCAATCCGTTGTGGTTAGGTGGAATCGTCGTAGCCGGTCTATTAGTAGTCGGAATTACGCAGGTTGATTTTTCCAAGGAAGCTACGCCGGAAAAAGTTTCGGAACAAACGAACGTCGAACAAAAGCTTGCGTCTTTAGAAAAAGAAGTCGAACAGCTGAAGCAAAAAAATGAGAAGCTGACGACGTCTGAAGAAAAAAAGACGGAAACAAAAAAGCCAAAAGCCGACCAATCGAAAGAGAAGGAAACAGAGGAGCCACAGGCGTCAACGAAGGACCCTGAGCAAGCCCTTAAAGAGGCGGTCTCTTCCGTTCAGTCCAAAGAGTATAAAACGGCGAACCAACTATTGACCGGAAATGTCCTGACGAATAAAGAGACAGCCGGTATGGCGCGTTTCTATAAGTTGATCGCAGCCGGAAAGCTGAAGGAAACAAAACAAAGTGACTACATAGCCTATCGGAATGATTTTCCGGAATCCGGTTACATGAGTGATGTCTTATGGATGCAGGCTGTTTACGAACAAAAAAATAAAGTCGGGAACTACAAAACGACGTTACAGGAATTAGCGAAACAACCAGACAACGAATGGTCTTATGCTGCGAAGGCAATCCTGGAAGGGAAGAGTACGCTAGGAGATTGATTCGAAGAAAACAGTTCCCAAGCGGTCGCTTTTTAGAGTACAATGCGAAAAGAGAATGGAGAGGAGATGCAAAACAATGAGTAAAGTACATGTATTTGATCACCCATTGATTCAGCACAAGATGACGATCATGCGTAAAGTCGAAACAGGAACGAAACAATTCCGGGAGCTTGTCGACGAAGTGGCTTCATTGATGGCATATGAACTCACGCGTGACCTTCCACTTACCGACGTTGAAATCGAGACACCGGTCACGAAAACGACGCAAAAGATGATCGAGGGCAAGAAACTGGGGATCGTTCCAATCCTGCGTGCCGGTCTCGGGATGGTCGACGGAATGCTTCGGATGATGCCGAACGTCAAAGTAGGGCATATCGGTCTTTACCGTGATCCGGAAACACTTGAGCCGACAGAATACTATCTCAAATTACCGACAGACGTCGCAGAACGTGATTTCGTCGTCGTCGATCCAATGCTTGCGACAGGCGGTTCTGCTGCTGACGCAATCTCCTCTTTAAAGAAACAAGGCGCACAAAGCATTAAGCTCGCGTGCCTCTGTGCAGCACCTGAAGGCGTCAAACGGATTCAGGAAGAGCATCCGGATGTCGATATCTATCTTGCGGCACTCGATGAGAAATTAAATGACCATGGTTACATCGTTCCTGGACTTGGGGATGCGGGTGACCGTCTGTTTGGTACGAAGTAACGGACAGATCGTGAGACGCTTCCTGCGAAGGGAGCGTCTTTTTTTCGTTTTCAGTGAGAAGACAAACGGGAACTGCGCGTCCGATGGGGAATATGTTTTAATAAGAAAAGAAGTAAAAAGGAGGAAGTTTGTATGCCCATCAAAGTCATGCCGATCTTCGGCACACGACCGGAAGCGATCAAGATGGCACCACTCGTCAATGTTTTAAAACAAAATCCTGCGTTTGACGTCCATGTCACGATCACAGCCCAACACCGGGAGATGCTCGATCAAGTATTGGAGCTGTTCGAAATTACGCCCGATCACGACTTGAACATCATGAAAGCGCGGCAGACCTTGGTCGACATCACGACGCGAGGTCTGGAAGGGCTCGACGCCGTCATGAAGGAAGTAAAACCTGATCTTGTCTTGGTCCATGGCGATACGACAACGACGTTTGTCGGAAGCCTCGCTGCCTACTACAACCAGATTGCAGTCGGTCATGTCGAAGCCGGGCTTCGTACATATGACAAGTACTCACCGTTCCCGGAAGAAGTAAACCGGCAGTTGACATCGGCTTTAGCCGACCTGCATTTTGCACCGACCGAGCAGGCGGCAGCGAACCTTGCGTCGGAAAACAGACACGCAGGCGTTTTCGTGACGGGGAACACGGCAATCGATGCGCTGCAAACGACGGTCCAACCGGATTACGTCCATCCTGTTCTCGAACAAATTGGTCAAAAACGACTCGTCCTGATGACGGCCCACCGGCGTGAAAATCTCGGTACGAAGATGCATCAAATGTTCCGGGCCATTCGACGTCTCGTCGATGACCACCCGGATATCCATATCGTCTATCCGGTCCATTTGAATCCTGTCGTCCAGGAAGCGGCGAATGATGTTTTTGGAGGACACGACCGCATCACCTTGATTCCACCGCTTGACGTCTTCGACTTCCATAACTTTGCCAGCCGTGCGCACCTCATTCTGACTGATTCCGGCGGTGTCCAGGAGGAAGCTCCGTCACTCGGCGTTCCCGTCCTTGTCCTTCGCGATACGACGGAACGTCCGGAAGGCGTCAAAGCAGGAACGCTTAAGCTTGCCGGAACGGACGAAGAAACGATCTATCGTATGGCGAGTGAGTTGCTTGACGATGAACAAGCCCATGCGAAGATGGCACAAGCGTCGAATCCGTATGGAGACGGTCATGCTTCAGAACGAATTGCAGCAGCGATTTTGCAACATTTTAATCAAGGACCGGTAGTAGAACCGTTTCGGGCAAACTAATTGGTGACACGAGTTATTTTTCATGAACGTTCATGACAGGTGAATCACTCGATGTTCTGATCTTGATTCAGTGATGGAAGCAGGATGATTTTGACCGATGCGACTGCGCTCGACTCCTACGGGAAAAGGAAGCGGAACGCTTCCGGCAGGGACAGGCAAGACCCGGTCATCGAAAAGATGACCGCGACTTGCGTTTTGCCCGAGGAAAGCGAGATGAGAAAGCGAGGTCAAGTCACTCACTTATAGAAATGAATATATGGTTTTTGTTAAAAATAGCTGACATATGACCTCGAAACGAGAAAACGACCGATGACATTTTACGCTGTGACAAGACACACACGAGACGAATTGGAAATCGTCCGTTTGCTTTGTTACAAACAGATGTCAGAGGGGTTTTTCTGTCTCAAAACGAAAGCGTTTACAATTGTGAATAAAAATTGTTTTTTCACAAAATCGACACAAATCAAATTTAGACGACTTGTTTCTCATTCCGAAACACGATATAACGTTACTGTTCAATGGTTTTGTTCACCTAGTGAACCATCTCGCTAAACGTTGATAGTACTACATATTTTCTTCACATCTTCGTGAAAAGAGTGGCACGGGATAGCTCTGTGAAAACCTTATCAATTGTTGATATACAATGGTTTTGACGCTCCATTTTAATTGTGAATTCATTTGACTATGAAATGGTTCTCATTGTATTCTTGACTAGTATGAAAATCCGCAAATTGTGGGAAAGAAAAAGAGCTCACAACTGGGAAAAGGGGGTCGTCTCTAGTGCGCCAAAAAGGGCTCGCGACGAGTATGGTCATGGCCTCGCAAATTTCGACGGCACTTGCCGCACCAATCGTCATCGGCTTTCTTGTTGGGAACTATGGGGAACAGCAGGACTGGTGGCAAAAGATGGGCGCGACGTTTTCAGTGTTCATCGGGATTTTCATCGGCATTCTCTGCATGATCGCAATGATCAGGCACTTGTTAGGAGACAAGACATGAACATCATCCTTCAAGATGCGTTGTATCGTGCGTACTTAAGATGGTTTGGACTCTATTTTGGAATCCTTGCCGTCCTGTTACTTGTCGGTTATCCGAGTGATCCGGTGATTTATGGGCTGGCACTAGGTGGGGCAGGTAGCTTCATGATTTTGACGCTTCAGCGATTAAGCGTCGATCGAATGTATCGTGTAATCGAGCGTGGGCGTAAGCCGATGTCTCGAGGGACCGTATCACGCATGGCGGTCGCGGTACTCTGTGTGATGATCGGTTTGAAGTATGAAACCGAATTGTCATTAACTGCGGTGGTAATAGGCCTTCTCGCCGGCCACGTCATACAATTTTGTGAGTTTTTCACTCACGAACTTAAGCGGGAAAAGAGGTGAATAGTCAAATGAACCACGAAATGCCACTTTACGAAATCCCACTCTGGGGCGACTTCGTTCTGTACGGTAGTTGGACAAACTTGATCACAGTGCTGATTGCAGCTGCTCTCGTTTTCCTGATTGCCGTGGCCGGTACGCGACGTCTTGCGATGAAGCCAACCGGTTTTCAAAACACGCTGGAGTTTTTCCTCGAATTCGTTCGCGGAATCATCAGCAGTACGATGGACTGGAAAACAGGGGGTCGCTTCCTAACTTTCGGAATGACACTGTTCCTATTCATCATCGTGTCCAACTTAATGGGTCTTCCCTTTAACGTTGTGACGGGTCACTACATTTGGTTCAACTCACCAACTGCGGATCCGTACGTGACACTTGCACTTTCATCTTTAGTAGTGGTCATGAGCCATTATTATGGTGTGAAAATGCGCGGCTTCGGTGCTTATGCAAAAACGTTTATGACGCCGATGTTCATTATTACCATCATCGAGGAGTTCGCAAATACGTTGACACTTGGTCTTCGTCTTTACGGTAACATCTTCGCGGGTGAGATCATGATTGGTATCATTCTCTCGATCGGTATCGTCTCTGGAACGAACGATTTCCAATTCTTCGGACCAGTAGGTGTCATCCTGTCAGCGATTCCAATGATTATCTGGCAAGGATTCTCGCTCTTCATCGGAGCAATCCAAGCGTATATCTTCCTTATCTTAACGATGGTTTACATCGGGCATAAGGCAGCGCACGACCATTAATTCGAAGGTAAAGCATCTGCTTTTCCGATAACGGTACGACCAAATTTCGAACACAATCTAGGGAGGCAATTCATCATGGAACTTATTGCAACAGCGATCATCATCGGACTCGGCGCACTTGGCGCAGGTATCGGTAACGGTCTTATCGTAAACGGTACAGTATTAGGACAAGCACGTCAGCCAGAACTCAAAAACGAACTTCGTCAAACAATGTTCATCGGTATCGGTCTCGTTGAGGCACTTCCAATCATCGGTGTAGCGGTCGGTTTCCTTCTCCTCAACTCTTAATCCGTATTTAATCTTACGTACAAAGAACTGAGCTACATAGGGCGCTATTCGTTCAACAAGAGTGAACCGTCACGGGAGCTTTGGCTCCCTTATGTAGATATTGAAGTAGGACCAACCACGAGGGGAGTGTAATCGAATGAATCTCACGTATCTTGCGGCAGAGGCAGGCGGCGAAGGCAGCCAGCTCTTACTTGCCAATATGATCGTCACGATCGTCGTTTTCCTCTTGCTCCTCATCCTCTTGAAGAAATTCGCATGGGGCCCGCTCATCAACATGATGAAAGCGCGTGAAGAGCATGTGGCGAGCGAGATCAATTCGGCTGAAAAAAGCCGGAAAGACGCTGAAGTCTACGTAGAACAACAACAAGCAGAACTTAACAAGGCACGTACGGAAGCACGTGACCTTTTAGAAGCATCACGCCGTCAAGCTGAGGCAGAACAAGCACGTGCGATGGAGCAGGCACGTGTTGAAACAGAATTGAGCAAGGAAGAAGCCCGCCGTGCAATCGAACGTGAACGCGCTGAAGCACAGGCTGCTTTGAAGAACGATGTTGCTCTTCAGGCAATCGCTGCAGCACGCCACGTCATGAAAACACAGCTTGCGACAGACGAAGCAGCACAACGTGCACTCGTCGATCAATTCCTTGCTGACACTAAGGGCACGAACTAATGCGTGACCACGTAGCGGGACGCTACGCAAAAGCGCTCTTCGATCTTGCACTTGAGCACCATGTGCTCGAACAAGCAGAAGCTGATGTGCGAACGCTCGGCGAAGTGCTCCACGCAACACCAGAGCTCGCATCGGTGTTAGACAACCCATCGATTTCTGCAGAAGAGCTGAAGCAAGTACTTCATACGAGCTTCACAGGCTTCAACACGATTGTCTTGAATACGATCCTCGTCATGGTCGAAAACGACCGCGCGGCGGAAGTATTATCATTGCCGGAGCATTTCATTGCGTTGTTAAATGAGCACCGTAACGTTGCGACAGCAATCGTCACAAGTGCATACAAACTGTCAGACGCAGAACTCACGAATGTGAAAGAAACGTTTGGCCAAAAATCAGGTAAAACGCTTGAAGTAGAAAATGTTGTTGATATGAACGTAATCGGTGGACTTCGTGTTCAAATCGGTTACACGACATATGATGGCACGATCGAAACGAAACTAACGCGACTTGAGCGTGAGCTGTTAAAAGCGTAAGAAAATAGGGGTGAAACGCATGAGCATTAGAGCTGAAGAAATCAGCGCCCTGCTTAAAGCGCGTATCGCGCAGTACGGTTCTACGATGGAAGTGAACGAGACAGGTACAGTCATCCAAATCGGTGATGGTATCGCTCGTGCACACGGACTCGACAACGTCATGTCGGGAGAGCTCGTAGAATTCGCTAACGGCACAATGGGCTTGGCGCAAAACTTAGAAGAAGGCAACGTCGGTATCATCATTCTTGGTGACTACCTTGAAATCAAAGAAGGCGACTCTGTTCGCCGTACGGGCCGCATCATGGAAGTACCAACAGGAGACGCACTCCTCGGACGTGTCGTCAACCCGCTTGGTATGCCAATCGATGGTCTTGGTCCAATCGAAACAGAACACTATAACCCAATCGAGCGTAAAGCTTCTGGTGTTATGGCACGTAAATCGGTTCACGAACCACTTCAGACGGGAATCAAGGCAATCGATGCCCTCGTTCCAATCGGTCGCGGCCAACGTGAGTTGATCATCGGTGACCGTCAGACGGGTAAGACGTCGATCGCCATCGATACGATCATCAACCAAAAAGAAGAAAACATGATCTGTATCTACGTCGCAATCGGACAAAAAGAATCAACGGTCCGTGGTGTTGTTGAGACACTCCGTAAAAACGGTGCACTCGATTACACGATCGTCGTTTCGGCAGCCGCTTCACAGCCGGCGCCACTTCTTTACCTTGCACCATTCGCTGGTGTAGCGATGGGTGAACACTTCATGGATCTCGGCAAGCACGTTCTTGTCATCTATGATGATCTTTCAAAACAAGCAGCGGCATACCGTGAGCTTTCGCTTCTTCTGAAGCGTCCACCAGGCCGCGAAGCCTACCCGGGTGATGTCTTCTACCTTCACTCACGTCTCCTTGAGCGTGCAGCGAAATTGAATGACGGACTGGGTGGCGGTAGCTTAACAGCCCTTCCGTTCATCGAGACACAAGCGTCGGATATCTCGGCTTACATCCCGACAAACGTTATCTCGATCACGGATGGTCAAATCTTCCTTCAATCGGATCTCTTCTTCTCAGGTGTCCGTCCAGCGATCAACCCGGGTCTCTCGGTATCGCGTGTAGGTGGTTCAGCTCAAGTAAAAGCGATGAAGAAGGTAGCGGGTACGCTCCGTCTTGACCTCGCGTCTTACCGTGAGTTAGAAGCCTTTTCACAGTTCGGATCTGACCTTGATAAAGCGACACAATCGAAGCTTAACCGTGGTGAGCGGACAGTAGAGGTTCTGAAACAGGATCTCAACCAACCGTTGACTGTCGATAAGCAAGTCATCATCATCTATGCCTTGACTCGTGGTCACCTTGATGATGTTGCCGTTTCAGATATTCGTCGTTTTGAAAAGGAACTCAACCTTTGGCTCGATCAAAACCGCAAACAACTTTGCGACGAGATCCGTAAAACAGGTAACCTTCCAGCTGACGAAGAAATCGTTACTGCAATCTCAGAATTTAAGAAAACGTTCCAACCGACTGTCTAAGAGATTTCTCTTAGGCTCGGCCGGACGCTCTTGATACTAACAAGGTGGTGAATCGAAATGGCATCGTTGCGCGAGATACAAATGCGGATCAACTCGACGAAAAGTACGAAACAGATCACGAAAGCGATGAACATGGTTTCGGCGTCGAAACTGAACCGCGCTCAAGCACATAGCGCGAAGTTCCAGCCTTACATGCTGAAAATGCAGGAAGTGCTCGGAACCATTGCGAATGGCACGACAGGTGCTAGCCATCCGATGCTCGAAAAACGTCCTGTCAAAAAGACAGGCTATATCGTCATCACATCGGATCGCGGCTTAGCTGGTGCATATAACGCCAACGTGCTGCGTGAAGTCTACCGGGAAATCAATGAAAAGCATACTACGGACAGTTACGTCTTGTTCGTGGTCGGTAAAGTCGGTGTCCAGTTCTTCCGTTCACGCGGAATTACGGTCACGGACGCGATCACAGGACTAAACGATTCTCCTTCGTATGTCGATGTCGCAGAAATCGTGAAGCGTACAGTGAGTGCGTTCACGCTCGGCGAAATCGACGAACTCAAGCTGTGCTACAACCACTTCATGTCTGTCATCAGCCAGGAAGTGAAAGTCGAAACCCTTCTCCCGCTCGGAGAAATCGAAGCTTCGTCTTCGACGACTTATGAGTACGAGCCAAGTGAGGAACAAATCCTTTCTGAACTCCTTCCGCGTTATGCGGAGAGCTTGATTTTCGGTGCGCTTCTTGACGCGAAAGTAGCAGAACATGCGTCACGTATGACAGCAATGCAAAGTGCGACAGATAACGCAGATGACTTGATCGGTCGATTGACTCTCGTCTACAACCGGGCTCGACAAGCTGCAATCACGCAAGAAATCACAGAGATCGTCAGTGGAGCCGCTGCTCAGCAGTAAGCCACTCGGCGTAATGATAGCTAGGAGGAAACACGATGAACGAACTCGGTTTAAAAGGCCGCGTCGTCGCGGTCATGGGACCTGTCATCGACGTTAAGTTCGACGGACACTTGCCGAACATCTACAACGCGCTTCGTATTCAATATACGCCGCAAACAGTAGAAGAAGTGGCTATCGACTTGACGCTTGAGGTCGCCTTGCACCTTGGTGACGATGTCGTCCGTACCATTGCGATGGATTCTACGGATGGTGTACGCCGTGGAGTGGAAGTACTGGACACTGGTGCTCCAATCTCGGTACCTGTCGGAGAAGCAACGCTTGGTCGCGTCTTCAACGTACTCGGTAACCCAATTGATGAAAAAGAACTCGATGCAAGCGTGGAACGTCTTCCGATCCACAAAAAAGCACCGACGTTTGATAACCTTTCAACAAAAGTTGAAATCCTCGAAACAGGAATTAAAGTCGTTGACTTACTCGCTCCTTACATCAAGGGTGGTAAGATCGGTCTCTTCGGTGGTGCCGGTGTAGGTAAGACCGTCCTCATCCAGGAATTGATCAACAACATCGCGCAAGAGCACAGCGGTATCTCGGTATTCGCAGGTGTTGGTGAGCGGACGCGTGAAGGTAATGACTTGTACCATGAGATGACGGATTCAGGCGTTATCAAACAAACAGCGATGGTCTTCGGTCAGATGAACGAGCCGCCGGGCGCACGTCTTCGTGTTGCCTTGACTGGTTTGACGATGGCGGAATACTTCCGTGATGAGCAAGGACAAGACGTTCTTCTCTTCGTCGATAACATCTTCCGTTATACACAAGCCGGTTCAGAAGTATCGGCCCTTCTCGGTCGTATGCCGTCTGCCGTTGGTTACCAGCCGACACTTGCAACAGAGATGGGTATGCTCCAAGAGCGTATCACGTCAACAAACAAAGGCTCGGTTACATCGATCCAAGCGGTTTATGTACCAGCCGATGACTATACTGACCCGGCTCCTGCGACGACGTTTGCTCACTTAGATGCAACGACGAACCTTGAGCGCCGTCTCTCTGAGATGGGTATCTATCCTGCCGTGGATCCACTTGCTTCTACATCACGTGCCCTTTCACCGGAAATCGTCGGCGAAGAGCATTACGGCGTAGCACGTCAAGTTCAGGAAACACTTCAGCGTTACAAAGAACTTCAAGATATCATCGCGATCCTCGGTATGGACGAGTTGTCTGAAGAAGACAAATTGACTGTACACCGTGCGCGTCGTATCCAGTTCTTCTTGTCGCAGAACTTCCACGTAGCTGAGCAGTTCACAGGACAAACAGGATCGTACGTCCCGGTTAAGGACACGATCCGCGGCTTCAAAGAAATCCTCGGTGGGAAACACGATGATTTGACGGAAGAAGCATTCCGTCTCGTCGGTCCAATCGAAGATGCGATTGAAAAAGCGAAGACGCTTGTCTAAGTGACAAAGCATAAGGGGGACTTGAGATGAACACACTTCATGTCAATATCGTCACCCCGGATGGCGAAGTGTATGATGGCGATGTCCGTATGGTCGTTGCGAAAACGATATCTGGTGAGATCGGGGTTCTCCCGCACCACGTACCGCTCGTAACACCACTCGACATCAGCATCTTGAAGTTGCGCCACGAAGATGGCGGACGCACGTTGATCGCTATCAGCGGTGGCTTTATGGAAGTGCGCCAGGATACAGTGACGGTTCTTGCGGAAACGGCTGAAGCAGCGGATAAGGTCGATTATGACCGCGCCTCTGCTGCAAAAGTCCGTGCAGAACGTCGTCTCCAGGACACGAAATTATCAGATCTTGAGTTCAAACGCGCTGAGCTTTCATTGAAACGCGCAATCAACCGTCTCAACTTAAAAGAGTACGGTCGCGATTGATCCAAGTAAAAAGACCCGGTTTCCGTCATGGAAACCGGGTCTTTTTTTGATGGCAGGTCAATAAAATCCGTTAGGACAACCGTTTTCACAAAAGAGTGAAGGCATTCAGGTTTAACAACGGTCAAAAACGTAAAAGTACACTATATGTGTCCTCTTCACACATTTTTCAATCTTATTATGTGAAATTTTCCATAATCATCTTCCAATAATATATTTTATACGCTAAAATAAATTATCTTGTGTCATTTTGTTTGCGCAATCATTCATTGTATGAAATCATGGTAAGGTTGAGAAATCTAAAATAGAAACAGAAGAGGTGCAGGAACAGTGACGTCAATCGGTTTAAGTGCATTAGTCAGTATGCTCGTCTATCTCACGGCGATCGTCTTCGCCTGGTGGGCACTCCTTCCTGTCAAGTGGGAGAAGTTCCTGCAACATCCTAAAGGACCACAGGCGGTTGCCTTACGAGTGTCACTTGCCATTGCGCTCGGTTCACTTGTTGCCCGCTTTTTGCTCGATTATTCTGGATTCGCACAGCGTCTCCAGTTCTTAGTCGGGTGAACTTGTAACTTCATTGTAAACCCTAAATTGGAAATCTGATTTAGTATGAAACAGGATAGTATTCTTATAATGAAGAAACAAAACCATTGTGAAGCTGAAAAGTCGTGTTGGATTTGGAACGAGAGATCAACTACAGGGTGTTTCTCTTCTATCATGCGTTGGTCTTCAACTATGACTCACACCAATCGCGAATTATAAATAGTAGAACAGAAACGAAAGCAGAGGAGTATGAGTAATGGAAAAAATTGTTGTCCGTGGCGGACGTAAACTAGCTGGAACGGTAAAAGTAGAGGGTGCAAAAAATGCAGTCTTAAAAACATTGGTCGCAACATTGCTTGCTTCAGAAGGAACATCAGTCCTTCAAAATGTCCCACGTCTTGCAGACGTCTATACGATCAATAACGTCCTACGTAATTTGAATGCAGAAGTGACTTTTGATGCAGAAGCAAACACGGTGACGGTTAATGCGGAAGCAGAACTCAAAGATGAGGCACCACTTGAATACGTTCGTAAGATGCGTGCGTCGATTCTCGTCATGGGACCACTCCTTGCTCGTCTCGGGCGCGCGCGCGTCGCGATGCCGGGCGGCTGTGCGATTGGTTCACGTCCAATCGATTTACACTTAAAAGGTTTTGAAGCAATGGGTGCGAAAACGATCATCGGAAACGGGTTTGTTGAAGCACACGTCGACGGTCGTCTCCAAGGTGCAAAAATTTACCTCGACTTCCCGTCCGTCGGCGCGACTGAAAACATCATGATGGCAGCAACACTTGCTGAAGGAACGACCGTCATCGAGAACGTCGCCAAAGAACCTGAAATCGTGGATCTCGCTAACTTCTTGAACGCAATGGGCGCAAAAGTCCGTGGTGCCGGAACAGAGACGATCCGTATCGAAGGTGTCGAAAAACTTCATGGCGGCAACCACTATGTCATTCCGGACCGGATTGAAGCAGGAACGTTCATGATTGCAGCCGCCATCACAGAAGGTGACGTCGAAGTCATCGGGGCAGAGCGCGAACACCTTCGTCCATTGATCTCAAAAATGGAAGAGATGGGCGTCAAAATCTCGGATACAGAAGAAGGCCTTCGTGTCATCGGACCGAAAAAGCTGATTGCGATTGATGTCAAGACGATGCCACACCCTGGTTTCCCGACAGACGTCCAAGCGCAGATGATGGCATTGGTCTTAAAAGCAGAAGGTACGTCAGTCATCACGGAAACGGTCTTCGAAAACCGCTTCATGCACGTCGAAGAATTCCGTCGGATGAACGCCGATATCAAGATTGAAGGACGTTCATCGATCATCACAGGCGGCATCCAGCTGCAAGGCGCAGAAGTGCTTTCAACGGATCTTCGTTCAGGAGCAGCACTTGTCACGGCAGGATTGATCGCTGAAGGCGAAACACGTGTCGGAGCCTTACACCACATCGATCGTGGGTACGTCGATTTCCACCTTAAATTACAAGCACTCGGCGCAGATGTCGAGCGGATTACGGAAGAAACGGTTGCGATTGAAGAAACAGCAGCTACGAAGCTTTAAGCTCTTATTTCATTCCACTATATTCTTGACGACTTTCTCAAAAAGAAAGTCGTCTCTTTTTGTTTTGCTGTGCTAAAATTGAAAGGTATGTATACATAAATGGGTTAGACGTCCAAACGACGTTCTATATTTTGGAATAATAGCCAGTGGATAAAGGAGATCACGCGAGATGTTTTTTACAAAGGATATCGGGATTGACCTAGGGACGGCAAATGTCGTCATTCATGTAAAAGGTAGGGGAATCGTGCTCGATGAGCCATCGGTTGTCGCCATTGATAAAGCAACAGGAAAAATTCATGCCGTCGGAACCGAAGCGCATCAGATGGTCGGTCGGACACCAGGAAATATCGTCGCGATCCGCCCGCTTCGGGATGGGGTAATTGCCGATTTTGAGATGACAGAAGCGATGTTACGCCATTTCATCGACAAGATTGAAGTCCGGAGTATGTTTGGTGGCGTCCGGATGTTGATCTGTACACCAGCGAGCATCACGACGGTCGAAGCTAAAGCGATTCGCCAAGCTGGAGAAAAATCGGGTGCCAAAACCGTTTTCCTCGAAGTCGAACCAAAAGTCGCGGCAGTTGGTGCCGGAATGGACATTTGGATGCCGGCTGGTCATATGGTGATTGACATTGGTGGTGGTACGACGGATGTCGCGGTTCTTTCAATGGGAGACATCGTCTGTGGCGAAACGATTAAAGTGGCGGGTGACCGGTTTGATCATGATATCATTCGCGCTATCAAGGATCACCATAAACTGATCATCGGGGAGCGGACGGCTCAAAACGTCAAGATGACGGTCGCGACCGTTTCAGACGAAGGGCGTCAAGAAGAGATGGACATTCGTGGTCGTAATCTCGTGACGGGTCTCCCGGACAACATCACGATCTCTTCACAAGAGATGCACGAAGCGTTGGCAGAAGCGGCGATGGAAATCGTCGAAGCAACGAAACGTGTCCTCGAGAAAACACCACCGGAACTTGCGGCCGACATCATCGATCGCGGCATCATCCTAACGGGTGGTGGGGCACTGCTCGACGGGATTGATCAGCTACTCGCGAAGGAACTTGGACTTCCGGTCTTGATCGCAGAGGATCCGATGTTATGTGTCGCACGCGGGACAGGCATCATGCTCGATCACTTAGGGAAATGAGACGAATCAAACAAGGGGTCATTCCAATCGCGGAATGACCCCTTGTTGTATGGAAAACGTAAGAAAAAGTGATAATTCTGGAACCAATCTTTCCTGATTATTGCGTACTCCGCATGAATGCCTGATACGCTTCAAAATCATGATAGACGATGGCGCTTGGCGGCAGCGAACCGTTCATCGTCTGATTGATCAGTTGATTAAGCGTAGTCCGTGTCTTTCCGTAAAAGGTGATGCTCGGTGTTTCCGGCAGTTCCGTGAATTCCAGTGCATAGGACAGGCGATGTTGATGACTCGCGGCATATAAGGCATCGGTCATCGTGATTGCGGCAAGACCATTCCCGCCGCCGTAGACCGTCCGGTAACTCATCAAGGTCACTTCATCAGCGAGCTCCATCGCCCATTCACTGAGCGGGCGTCCGGAGACGTCAGTGACCGTATGGAACCAAAAAGGTAAGAACAGTTGCAACGGAAGCCCACGAGATGCGCTGACATCATGAAAAGCCGTCAAGAGGCGTTGATAGGAAGCGATGACGGCCGCTTGGTCCGTTTCCCAGGCAGGTAAGGCATACGGCTCGAGATCGACACTGATTCCGTCCGGTCGTTCCATCGTTTCTTCGAGATAGACGTTGATCCAAGCTAGCGGATCTTCGACGTTCGGTCGGTTCGTCGTCCCTTCATTCGTAATCCAGCCGGGCTGACCGAATAAGAAATAAACTTCGATTCCGGCAAGATGAGCTTTTTCAACGAATGTGCGGTAGAGAGTTCGGTCACCCTCGACAGCGACATGCAGGTAGACACGTTTCATCTGTCTGTTTGCCAGCTGTGTGACTTTCGTTGAAATTTGTTTCGCTTCAGGAATGGACCACATCACGGTGTGACGCGTGACGGTGACGGCCGCTTCGCTCTTCACAGGAAGAAATGCACTGACGAGCGAGAGACAGATCAGACTAACGATGAAACGTTTCATATCTTCACTCTCCTTTTGTTGTTACCTAAGTATCGGTCGTTTGGACAGATTTGGATATAAGGCAATGGAATCAGTTTAATCCGTAGACATTTCACTTTGTGAAGTGTATATTAGAAGTTGTTGAATTAACACGGATTTACCATTAAAAAGGAAGTGATGCCACAATGCCATTGTGGAAACGAAATCTAGTTGTCGTCTGGATCGGTAGTTTTTTGACCGCTGCTGCCTTGAGTTTAGTCTTACCGTTTTTGCCCTTATTCATTGAAGAACTGGGCGTGAGTGGTCGTCAGGAAATCACGACATGGTCCGGCGTCGCGTTTGGTGCGACATTTCTCGTCGCAGCGATCGTCTCACCGATTTGGGGACGACTCGCGGATAAAAAAGGACGGAAGCTAATGTTGCTCCGCGCGAGCCTCGGGATGTCGATCGTCATGTTCTTGATCAGCTTCGTTCAGGATGTCTATCAACTCGTCTTCTTACGACTCGTGATGGGTGCCGTCTCCGGATTCATCTCCGCCGGAATCACCTTGATTGCGTCACAAACCCCAAAAGAGAAAAGTGGCTGGGCGCTCGGTACATTATCGACCGGTGGGATTGCCGGTGGATTACTCGGACCTCTGATTGGAGGATTCCTTGCCGATATGATTGGGCTTCGACCCGTTTTTCTCTTTACGAGCATTCCGCTCTTTCTGACGTTCCTCGTCACGTATTTCTTCGTCAAAGAAGACTTCGTACCGCTGCAGACGAAGTCGATGGCGTCAGCCAAAGAAGTCATTCAATCACTGCGTCATCCGGAATTGATTCTAAGTCTCTTTTTGACGACGTTTTTGATTCAGTTCGCGGCTCAATCGATTAGTCCGATTTTATCGCTATACGTCCGGGAACTCAGTCCCGGTACGGAACGGTTGGCGCTGTTATCCGGAATCGTCGCATCAGCACCTGGGATTGCCGCCTTGCTGGCGGCGCAGCGGCTTGGTCGCCTGTCGGATAAGATTGGGGCGGAACGTGTTCTGTTCTTCGCCTTGCTGATTTTCGCCGCGTTCCTGATTCCGCAGGCGTTCGTGACGGATACAAGCCAACTGATCATCTTACGGATGGGAATCGGTTTTGCGACCGCGGCGTTGATGCCGTCGGTCCAGACACTTCTCCGCAAACATACGCCGGCGAATGCATCGGGTCGGATCTTCGGTTACAACCAGTCGGCGCAGTTCATGGGGAATTTCCTCGGACCACTGGCCGGTGGTCAGATTGCCGGTCACTTTGGTTTTGAAGCGTTGTTCCTGTTCACCGGTTTGATTGTCATTACGAATGCGGTGCTCGAACGGACGCAAACGGCGGTCCTCAGTAAAAAACATTCTTGATTCATACGAAAAAGGCGGTTCCGATGTTGCATTGGGATCGCCTTTTTGATGGAGGATCATCAGGATAACATGAAGAACTCATCGAGCTTCAGTTGCTGGGACGTTTCGAGTGCCTTCATGATTTGTCCCGACTGAGCACGGATTTTATAGTCGGCCGAATAATGGAACAGCCCGTTATCGAGTTCGGTCACGGCGAGCGGTTCAATCAGTATTTTCGGGTGGACGATATCCGTTAATTGAAGCGACAGCTCGATTTGATGGTCGACCGGCAGGCGGATTGACGCATAAAAATGAACAGAACGGTTCGTACTGCGGGTGATGAGGATCGGGGAAGCCCCGACGTTGACATCCTTTCCATTCAATCGTGTGATCGAGATAAGTCCGTGTAGAGACGGCAACGGTTTTTTCGGTGACTTCTTCATCGATTCAACCGGCTGCAGGACTCCTTGTTTCAAAAGAAGACGTAACGCTTCGATGCCGACGGGACGGCTGAACAGATAACCTTGAACGGCATGGCATTCAAAATCCCGGAACTGATCGAGTTGGTTAAGCGTCTCGATGCCTTCAGCGACGACGGATAACTGAAATTCTTTCGCCAGGTAGACGATGCTTTTGATGAGCGGAACGGACCGATCGTCTTTCTCGAGTCGGGCGACGAACGACCGGTCAAGTTTCAGACTGCTGATCGGATAACTCTGGAGGCTGCTTAAGGAAGAAACACCGCTTCCATAGCCGTCGAGGATCAGCTGGACTCCTAACTGATGGAGCTGTTGTAACGTCTCTTTGACGAACTCGCTTTCATGCAACAACACGCTTTCCTGAAGCTCGAGTTGTAAGTACCGGGTCGGGACTTGATAGCGGTGCAGGCACGAACGGATCGTTTGGACGAAGTCCCGGTGAAGCAGTTGATTCGAAGAGAGATTGATTGAAATCGGGACGACCGGAACATGTTGTTGCATGAGAGACTGGATGGTCCGACAGACGGTGTCGAGTACCCATTCTCCGATCGGCAGATAACAATGACCTTCTTCCGATAACGGGATGAAGTCTTGTGGGGGAATGCGTCCCCATTCAGGATGATCCCAGCGAATCAGGGCTTCGCACGCCAAAATCTGTCCGCTCCATATGTCGACCTTTGGTTGGTATTCAAGAAACAGTTCGTCTTGTTCGATCGCATGACGCAGACTTTGTTCGAGCTGATGACGACGATAGATTTCAAGGTCGAGCTGTGACGTATAAAATTCGTAAGAGGGTTGTACCTTTAGTTTGGCACGGGACAAGGCACGATTAGCAGTGTGAAGCAATTCCGTTGCCGTCGTCTCGTCATGTTGGAACGGACTAAGACCAATCGCCAGTTCAGCCGCCAGCTCGTAGCCTTCAATCTGAAAACGGGTCTCGTTCAGCGTCAACAGATCAAGACACGTCTCCTTTAGTGAGACTTCGTCGAACGGTTGTGTCGACAAGGCGGCATAGTGGTCGCCGGCAAGTCGGGAACAGTAGAAATCCGGTAATTTTTCCGTCAAACAGTGGCTTGTCTGTCTTAACCAGTGATCACCGATATCGTAACCAATCTGTTCATTGATCTGATGCAACTGATTAAAATCAAGCGATAAAATCGTAAACGGGTGATCGGTCCGGATTAGATGCTCGACTTCTTCAAGGAATAAGGTCCGGTTCGGCAGTCCGGTCACTTCATCGTATAAAGAGAGTTTCCGGATATCCTCTTGTTGGATCGTCTGGTCCGGTACGGGCTCGGTTTCCGAATCGTCAGTCGCTTTTGCAGCGACTTGGAACAGAAAACTGAACAGTTCCTGGTTGCCTTCTTCGGAGCGGAGTCCCTGACAAGTCACGCCTCGTGTGTAGTCGCGTGTTTGGTTCATCCGCAAGCGGCAGGAGACAGTTGGTTCACCTGTCTGAAGGAGTGTCAGTTGTTTTTTGAAATGGGGCCGGTCATCCGGATGAATTTCAAGTAAAAATTCATCGTAATCGAGTGAAGCCAGCCGATGTTGCGAGATATTCAGTAAGGAGGCGAAATGAGCCGACAAAGTGAGATGGTCCTGCTTTGTTTCGTACTCAAAAAAAGCGAGTCCCGGAAGTGACGCCGTCAATTGTTCTTTTGCCGACAGCCGGGTATGTTGAAGCCGAAGCTGAACATGTTGGGTGATGTCCCGGGCGATACCGTAGACGCCGATGATGACATGGTTTTGATAAATCGGAATGTTCGTGACGTTCATCGTTAAGCGATACCCGTCATGATGGGCGACTTCTGCTGTGAAGTGGACGGTTTCGCCGCTCAATGCCCGTTGTTTGATCGGAGCAATTCGTTTGGCTTCAGCTGGTGTGATGAAGTCGCTGAAATGCTGGTGTTGGAGTTGTTTTCCCCCATAGCCTAGAAGAAGCGAAAGTTTTTGATTATAGGAGACGATCTGTCCTTCTAGATTCAAGGTATAGACGGCATCCGGATGATTCTCTAAAAAATGGGTCGCGTCGACAAGCTGTTTAAAATCCAAGGAGCCATTGATGAAGGATTCTGTATTCTTCTTTTTAAAGAAGGGCATAACCTCACCTCGTTTCGTGTCGTCATAGTGTAATTATAACAATTTATGGGAGTTGGAAATATCAAATCTGTTGAAAAATAAGCAAATGTTTTTGAACGAAAGGGGTAGGTCTTTCGATGCATCTACGTTTTTCATTTCCTTATTTTGAAAAAAACATCGAATTCCCCAAAAATTGACCGATATACTATAAAGAAGAGAATTGAACAATAAGTCAATGAGGAGCCAACACATATGTTACGAGGAATGTACACGGCATCCAATGCCATGCAGTCGTTACAACGGCAACAAGAAATGTTAAGTAACAACCTGGCGAATGCCCGGACACCGGGTTTTCGTGCGGATCAGGCATCCCTTCGGACATTTCCTGAGATGATGATCCAGCAGTCGGCCGTCAATGAACAGTCGGGCATCCGCTCACGCGGAACGGTCGGGAAACTGGCGACAGGTGTCTTCATGCAGGCAGCAACACCGAACTTTGCCCTGGGTTCGATCACCGAGACCGGAAATGCGACAGACATTCAAATCAGCTCGCTCGAAGGAGCCGCCCTGTTTACGGTTCGCCATGCGGACCCGACGACCGGTGAAGAAGAAACCCTTTATACGACAAACGGTCAGTTCGCTGTCGGACAGGATGGGTTTTTACGGACGACTGAAAATGATCTGGTACTTGGTGAGGATGGACAACCGTTGAACGTCGTCAATGAAGATTTCGTCGTCAGCGCAGACGGTGCTGTCACGGACGGGAACGGGCAAGCGATCGGGAACCTGGGTCTTGTCGTGACGGATCAACCGGAGACGCTCGAACGGACGGGGAACGGGTTGTTCCGGTCACCGGACGCATTGAACGCTGGTGCTGTCAAAGTGGATCAAGGGGTCCTTGAACTCGGGAACGTCGAAGTCGAACAGACGATGACACAGATGAACGCCGGTCTCCGCCAGTTCGAAGCCAATCAAAAAGTCATCCAGGCCTATGACCGGACTGCTGAAAGAGCGGTCTCGGAAATCGGACGTGTCCGTTAATCAAGGAGGAAATCCATGCAATCACTTTATACATCCGCCAGTACAATGGCGCAGCTCCAGAAGCAGCTCGATACGACAGGACATAACTTGGCGAATGCCAATACGAATGGCTATAAACGACGTGAATCGCAGTTTAATGAACTGCTTGTCCGTAATCTCAACAATCAACCGGCAGGACTTGCAACAGGTCCGTTGACGACACCAGCAGGACTTCGCCTCGGTGTCGGCGGTTATGTTGCCAATGAAGCGACGCGCTTTACGACGGGGACGTTCCAAAATACGGGGCGTAATCTGGACGCGGCTCTCAGTGATCCGCATCACTTTTTTGGTGTGATTGATGCGGATGGTGTGACGAAGTTTACGCGGGACGGCAACTTTGAATTGTCACCGCAAGCAAACGGACAAGTCCTGTTGACGGATGACGCGGGACGGTCGGTCATCAATCAAGCCAACGAACCGATCACGTTACCGGACAATGCGACCTCGATCGAACTGAACAAGGACGGCAACATCACGGGTATCCTGAACGGAGAACGGCGTGTACTCGCCCGGATCGGCGTCGCCGATATCCCGAACCACGGCGAATTGACCGAAGCAGGAGCAGGGCTCTACACGGCGACAGGGCAATATCAGAATGCAGCAGGTAATCCGTTGACCGTCGGGACACTTGAGACGTCAAACGTCGACATGGGAACAGAGATGACGAACTTGACGCAGATTCAACGGGCGTACCAGTTCAATTCCAAAGCCTTGACGACATCGGACCAGATGATGGGCATCGTGACGTCGCTTAAATAAGTCAGTTGGATCAATAGCAAAGGGGCTGACTCGAAAGTAAAGACGTCTCTCGATTAAAATGAATGAAGGGAGGTGGATTTCCGGTGTTTGATCCGGAAATCCACCTCCCTTTTCCTTCGTGAACAATAAGAATTTGCATAGAAACGGCCGATGACCCCGTGAAAAGATGGGATCATCGGCCATTTGATTGATGAAGGACGGAAACGTTCATCCTCGACTCCTATGGGAAAAGGAAGCGCGATTAGCGCTTCCGTCAGGAATAGGTAAGACCCGGCATGACCGCATGGAATGTGGGCTGCCGCGGCTTACCTTCCGCCCATGGAAAGCGAGGATGTCGAAACCGTCCGTCACAAGGATTGATTTTGGCCTGACTTATGAGTCAGCCCCTTTGTCGTCTGCATTATTCTTCATACGTCAGGATCGTCGAGATGACAGCAATCGGAAAGCGGATCGTAAAGGTGGATCCGACACCGACCGTCGATTCGACGTCGATCGTTCCGTTGTGGTGTTTGACGATTTCTTTACAGATCGATAAACCAAGTCCGGTTCCACCGATTTTGCGGGTTTCCGAATTGTCGACACGATAAAACTTATCAAACAGTTTCGACATCGCTTCTTGTGGAATACCGATTCCATGGTCACGAATCATGATTTCTGCGAACCCGTCCTGATTCTGGATCTGGATCGCGATATCCCCACCGTCCGGTGAGTACTTGATGGCGTTGCTCAGCAGGTTATTCAGCAACTGCTTGATTTTTTCGGAATCGGCATCGATCATGATCGGACCTTCTGCCTCGAACGTCAACTGATGGGTCGTATGTGACGCATCATGGAAATCAATCAGTTCACTGGCAAGCTGGACGAGGTCGAACGTCGCCATTTGGTAACGTTGTTCGCTCGATTCCATCCGCTGCACGTCAAGGAAATCATTGACGAGTGTCGTCAGGCGTCCGGTTTCTGAGTGGATCGTCGTTAAATATTTACGTTGTTTCATCGCATCAATTTCACGGTTCAGCATCAGTTCCGTAAAGCCATAGATGGAAGATAACGGTGTCCGGAGTTCATGGGAGACCGTTGAGACGAACTCTTCTTTCATCCGGTCCGCTTCCGTCTCTTTTGTGACATCACGCAAGACGAGCATCGTGCCGACCCAAATCTGATTGATTTGAATTTTTTCGGCATAGATTTGAATGTAGGCATTGTGAGAGCGAATCGAGACGACAAGACTTTCGCTCGGCAGGTTTTGTTCGACGATCTGTTCGATGTACTGTTCGAACGGTTCCGGCTCATCGATGATCGACGACAAGGCCGACATCGCCTGGCGGAACGATGACAAGTTGCTATCGTCCTGGTACTCCGTCTGGACTTCCGGGAACAGTTTCATCAACGGTTCGTTGACGAGCAGCTCGTCGGATTCATGTTCGATGTAGACGACGGCTTCTCGAATCGAGTTCAGCAGTTGGCCCGTCTTGTTTTTCTCGTGCATCATTTTTTCGTAAATCCCCATCCGCATCAAGGACAGTGACAACTGATGCGAGAACGAGAGGATATCGCCCATCTGTTCCGGTGTGAAGGCATCGCGGTAACGGACGAGATAAACGCAGGCGATGATTTTTTCTTCGTTCGGATCAAGAATCGGGACAGCGACTTCATACATATAATATGGATACGGTAACGGACTGTCGTGTGCGACTTGTTTCGACGAGTGGACCGGTCGTTTCAAGACACGCGCCCGGTGGAACAACGACTGGTCGTCCTTGACGAGTTGACCGACCATCTCTTCCGTCATCCCGTATTCGATCGTCGAGCGGACATCATGCTGGTCAAGGAACAATAAGGCACCGATTTCCGAGTGGGTGATCGAGACGAGCTTCTCGATGATTTCCGGGTAAGCGGTCAGCGTCTCGCGGGAAGCAAGGGTTTCCGTCAATTCGTTTCGGTACTTCAAGTGCTGTTCGCTTCGTAACGTGATTTCAAGTGCTTCTTCAAGTTCTTCCTGCTGCGCCTGCAGTTCTTCCTGCTGGGCGACGAGTTCCTCTTGTTGCGCTTGTAATTCCTCGTTTTTCGCGAGCAGATGGACCTTGTTGTCGGCGATGGATGCTGCCATCCGGTTAAACGAAGTGGTTAAGGTATACAACTCATCATGACGTGTTGGTAACGGGATCGCGGCAATGTCTTCACCGCCCGCAAGTAACGCACTGTCACGTGACAATGTATTGACCTGCTTCGTCACCCGGCTGATGAACGGGCGGACGAGTAACAGCAGGATGATGACAAGCACGGCCAGGTTCGATAACCAGATGATCTGGGCGACACGCATCTCATCCAATAGACTGGTCTTCGCTTCGACTTCCTTTTCTTGGATCAAGGTCAAGTAGTTCGCAAGCAACGTATCGATTCCCGCTGCATCGGCATCGGTCGTCAATTGACTATTCGTCCCTTTTAAAGTGCCGTTTTGATTAAATAAATCGTCACCGTTCGATAAGGAAGCAAGTGTTTTAGGGTCGAGGAACGATTCGTCGATGGCACCCTGTTTTTTCCCTGCGACATATTCCGTCAATAGCGGTAGGGCAGTGCCGAAATAATCGTCATAGAGCGTCCGTGTGGCACCCGCATATTCTTTTCCTTGGGTATAGATGGCATTGTCTTCGAACCACGCCGTCAAACGATTGATTTCACGCTGATTGCTTTTGATCGTATCGAGCATTTCCGGTGTTCCGAACAGCACATACGATTTCACGTTGCTCTGCACACGTGTCCATTCGTTGGCTAACGCGTTAGCGTTTGTCCGGCGTTCCCGTAGATCGTCGAATATCGCATTCGTTTGATCGATCTTACGTTCTGTATAGTTATAGACGATCGCTGATGTCAGGCTCAGTGCGATAAAAACCATATAAAAAGCGAACATCAATTGTCGACCAATTTTTTGATTAATCCATTTCACTTTTATTATCCTCCATATGTAGTTTTGTTAGGTTCAAAAAAATAATTTAATAGTTTAATAGTACTTTTTAGAAGGGTTTCCATCAAACTTTAACACTTAAAGATGTAAAAAAGATATTTCAAATGTTATCTTTTAAAAAAAAGTTCGAAATGTGAGCAGAAAAAGAAAAGAATGCCCTCAACTATTTTTTGAAAATAAGGATTAGAAAAGCCGGAATAAAGGGAATCTAATGAAGGAGACGCCATTATTTTAATCATAAGGAAGTGACAAGATGCAAAAAATGTTTGAGAACAAATGGTACCGTGGTGCCTGGTGGATCATGACGCTATTGATCATCGTCTGGGTCGGCAATCATGTGACGTTTTTATTCCGACCGTTAGCGATTTTATTGCAGATGGTCGTGCCACCGCTGGCGATTGCCGGTATCCTCTACTATGTTCTGCTCCCGATCGTCGAACTACTTGAGAAGAAGATGAAGCGGCGACCAGCCGTGATTGTCGTCTTGCTCGGATTGATCAGTATCTTGACGACGCTTGGATTCATCTTTGGTCCGATGTTGTCGGATCAGATTACGGAATTCGTCAACTCGATTCCGACGCTTGCGTCACAGTTCCAGCGTCAGCTTACTGATGTCCGGGACCAATTACAAAACAGTGCCTTTTTCTCACGTTTCTTAGGGGGACAGGACGATCTGTTTAATAAGTTTTCCGGAAACATTTCCGAATACGCTTCGTCGTTTCTGAAAAACATCGGAACCGGTGTCGGCGGATTCGTCAGTGTCATCACGACGACGGTCGTCACGATTATCATCATCCCGATCATGTTGATCTATATGTTGCTTGATGGGGATAAGTTAAAAGGGAACCTTGTCAAGATGATGCCTTACGAATACCATAAGGAAACGAAAAAAATCCTCAGTGATGTCCACTTGACGATCATGAGTTACATCCGTGGACAAGTCATCGTCAGTATCGGTGTCGGGATCATCGCCTACATCGGTTATCTGATTATTGGGATTGATTATGCGTTGTTACTTGCCCTGTTTGCGACGATGACGAACATCATCCCGTTCCTCGGACCGGTCATCGGGGTCGTGCCGGCACTCATCGTCGGTTTCATCCAGGATCCGATTCTAGCGGTTTATGCGGTCGTCGTCATGACGGTCGCCCAGCAGATCGACTCGCATATCATGTCACCGCTCGTCCAAGGGAAGACACTGGATGTCCATCCGCTCACGATCATCATCGTCTTACTGGTTGCCGGTAACATCGCCGGTTTCTTTGGTGTCCTGCTTGGTGTACCGTTCTACGCCGTCATGAAAGTCATCATCTTGAATATCCGTCGTCTGTATCATCTGCGTTCACAGAAGAAGATGGTCATCGCGGAAGACGAGAAGTCGTTTAGCACGATCGTGACGACAAAAGACTGACTTTGAATTTTCGGGTCAGTTCGGTCATACTGAAAAGGTAGTGTATCGTGTCACGAAAGGGGTATGCGCCAGATGGATCAACGTCATGTAGAAGAACAGGCCGATTTATTAGCACTCCAAAAGTTTCAACATAATTTCGAGAACAGTCTCAAGTCGAGCGTCATCTATGTGTTACGGGATGGAGCCTTGACGATCGGGGAGATTGAACAGCGTCTCGATCAATCCCACGGTCAGATTCTTGAGCAACTGCAGGAACTGATTGAAGATGGACTCGTCCTTCAACAGATGTCAGAAAAGGTACAAGGCTTGGCGTATTCCTTGACGGGTCCGGCGGAAGAACTCGTTCGCCAGTTCAAGGAATCGATTTCTTGGAGTAAACAACATATCACGTACTGATTGAATCTACCCTTGAGCAGATGCTCGAGGGTATTTTTGTATGATTATAATTGTGAAAAAATGTATAATTATTGAATCGAAAGCGACATAATAAGGGGGAAGAAAGTTGACGTCAGAGTAGGAAAGAAGGAATGGGTGTGAAAACAATCCTGTTGTATGTCTTGATACCGGTATGCGTCATCTTAGTCATCGTGAAATGGATCATTCCCGTCATGGGGTGGGGAGCGGACTCTGAACCTGTCGAGCCGAATCCGATTCCCATCATGCAAAAGTGGGATGAGGATCAATTGAAACAATTTGACCTGGAAAATCGGGTGGGTGTCCGTTATACGCTTGGTGGACTGGAAGTCGAGACGTTAGCGATGAAACAGCGGGACGCGGTCCGAACGACACCGTTGTTACGTGTAGCCATCTCGAAAGAAAAACTAATTCGAATTGGCTCTGCTTCGGATCATTTGTTGGCATTGACGGTGACGATTAAGAATCAATCAAATGATCCGATTAAACTGTCAGAAAAGCTGGGGGAGTATGAAACAGGTGGGAAAACGGTCCCTGTCATGCATGAGCAACATCCTCTGACTGGTTCTTATCGGGCTGGAGAAGAACGAACAGGAATGGTGTTTATTCCGACGAATCAGAAGCAACTGACGGCTGGACACCTCGATTTGCGCTACAAAACGATGTCGGGCGAAAAACAGCTACGTGTTCCGCTTCATCAACAAAAAAACTGACCGATTCGTGCAGAGATCTGCTTGAATCGGTCAGTCTACTTATTTTTGAACGGCACTGAATGCTTCTTCTGATTCGATACCGGCTTTATTGACGGCCGTGATGATGAATCGTCCTGTAGCGTCTTTCGGTAACGGGAAGGCTTTACGTTCGATGGATTCCGTCGCACCTAACTTTTTCCGTTTCCCGTCCTGTTCCTGATAGACGTTGTACTGGACAACTTCTTCATCCTTAGATGCATACCAGTTGACGAAACCGCCGGATACCCGGACGTTCGTCGCCGGTTTCGGTGGCGTTTTGACAGGGTCGGACGCTTTTGGATCGAGTTCTGTGAAGACGACAAGACGATTGTCGTACGTGCCTTCGTTTTCATCATAGATACCGATACACGTAATCAAATTTAAGTTCCGTTGATCGGACGCTCCGAAGATTTTTTCGAGTGGCGCATCGAGATGACCATACTCTACGAGCTTCTTGACCCGGAAGACAAGCGTTCGTCCAGACTCATCCTTGATTTTGATCGTGTCGCCTTTTTTCAGTTCATCGAGCCGGTTGAAGACGGCGGGACCGGTCTTCGTGTCGGTATGGCCGTCGATGACGGCATTGCCGACGTCACCCGGACGAGGACCGAACTTGTACCAGCCGACCTGCTGTTCATTTTTCGGAGTGCCCATGGCGCCTTTTTTATCTAAACCGACCTGCTCGACGTTCGTTTTGACATCGATTTTATCGATGGCTAACGTTTTTGGAAGTTCGACTTCATTGGTCGAAAGACTTTTAAATTCTTTTTTAAAGATTTCTGATGGTTTGAGTGGGTCTTCCTTTGTCTCGGAAGATGCCGCAGACTCAGTTTTTGCATCGCCTTGTGTGATAGTTGTTTTCGTTTCATCTGTGTTTCCGAACAATAGAAAAATTAACGTACCGATTGAAACGAGCATCAAGAGGATGCTGACCGGTAATAACCATTTTTTCAAGACACGTCACTCCTTTCCGAGACAAAGTCTCTTACGAAGAAAAAGGATAGTGCCGAGGCGCTATCCTTTTTAGTATACCCAATTTCTTATGCGTTTTGACGTTTACGTGCAAGCACGATTCCAGCTGCTCCAAGAGCAAGACCGAAGAGTGCGATTGCGCCAGTCGTTGCTGCTGTATTGTTGTCGCTCATACCGCCGTTACCTGTGTTCGGCATTGATTCTGGTGTACCGTCCATGAACTTCTCTGGTGATTGTTTGACGATCGCTTCACCAAGGTTCGCACCGACGCCGTACATGTAAGCGTAAGACTCACGGAACGTGTCGACAGAACCTTTGTAGTCGCCTTCGACATACTGCATGAACGTATCTTGGACGTAAGTCTCATGACCAGAAACTGCTTCTTGTGCTGCTTTTGTCGGAAGGTTTTCTTCCGTTGCTGCGCCAAGGAAGGCACCGAAGTCATTTGAGAACATTTTGAGCATGTCTTGCGCGTCACCCATCAATTTCTTGTCGTCGTTGATTGCTGCTGTGACAAGGTTTGCTTGTGCTTCGATATGGTTTTTCGTCCAGACTTGCTCGAACTGATCTGCACCCGCTTGACCGTAAACGGATTTCATGGCCGCTTTGAAGTCCGCTGTGTGCATGTCTTCCGCCCAGTTCGCTGCATCGTAGTCTTTCGCTTGATCGACGCCAGCTGTCATGCTGATGTTTGCAAGAGCGACGTGCTCAGCTGCGAGGCTGTTGAGTGTTGACCGGAGGTCAGCTGCTTTTGTGTCGGCTTTCGTGTTGTCGAACTTCTCAGGCATCTGTGTTGTGATCGCGACTGAGAGCGCTTTTGAGATGTCATACATGCGGCTGTAGCCTTCACGGAACGTGTTGTACGATCCTTCGTAGTCACCGGCTGCATATTGTTGGAATGTTTTGTAGACGTCTGCTTCATGCGTACGGAGCACTTCTTCCGCTGCTGCCTTCGGCAACTTACCTTCTGTTGCTGTATCTAAGAAACTCGAGAGGTCTTGGACGAACTCTTCCGTTTCCGCTTTTGACGCATTGATGCCGTCTTGGTCGTCTGCTTTGACCGCTTTGACGAGATCCGTTGTGTATTTGTTATGGTCGACGAAGATTTTCTCGAACTGTTTCGCGCCTTCTTCACCGTAGACCGATGCGATCGCTGGTGTCATGTCGAGTGCGTTCTGTTTGAGTGCTGCTTCGTAATACTTAGCATCTTTTGATCCGTCATATTGTTTTTTCATGTCCATGACGGCAAGCACGAAGTGCTCAGAAAGTAACTGGTCGAGTGTCGCACGAAGGTCAGCGGCTTTTGTGTTGACCGTGACGTTTTTCGCGCCGTCCTCATGTTTCATTTCATCTCCGCCACCAGAAGCGAATGCTGCCGTTCCTGGTAATACGAGTGCTGCTGCCATAGCTGTTGCTGCGAATTTTTTAGTGTGTTTCATCTTGATATCATCCTCTCAAATTTGGGTGTGTCTAACATGTATTTGGTAGTTGTTGTCTGTATCGTTCTGAACAGCATACGCGCCCGGATTTTATTTGGATTGAAAAATCGATAAAGTTTTTTTGAAAAAGGGTTCGAATCCACTTTGCTTCCTTATATAGAAATCGAGAAACTTTTTTTACAAGTTCATCGTTTGTGCGTGTTACACTTGAAAAAAGAACCGATTTGTACCTAAGTTGCAACTATTTAATACCAGGTACTAATATGCTATACTGTTCTTTAGACTGAACCAATGAAAGGTGATCAAGATGGTACAAAATCAAGCAGGAACGGACCAACCGACCCGTGAACGTCTGAAACGTAATCAACAGATAAAGAACGAGGAACAACAAGAGCAGGAACCAAGGCAGCGTAAAAGATTACGCGAGTATTCCTCACGCCGCGTTCCGATCATTGCGCGTTTGTTGATCATTCTTCTTCTTGTCGTCCTTGCGTTAGTCATCGGTGCGATGGTTGGATATGCGACACTTGGTGGTGGCGAAGCGATGGATGTCCTCAAGCTCGACACATGGACCCGCATCACCGATTTTTGGACGAAATCTTAAACTAACCAGTGATTGGAGCTGTGTGATATGTATACGATCGAACAAATCAAGGAAGTGATTCCACACCGTTATCCCTTTTTGCTCGTCGACCGGATTCTAGAAGTCGAAGAAGGCAAGCGGGCTGTCGGCATCAAAAATGTCACGGCCAATGAAGAATTCTTTAATGGCCATTTCCCGGATTACAACGTCATGCCGGGTGTCTTGATCGTCGAAGCCTTAGCACAAGTCGGTGCCTTTGCCGTACTGAAGATGGAACAGAATCAAGGCAAGCTTGCCTTTTTTGCCGGGATTGAGAATTGTCGTTTCAAGCGTCAAGTCGTACCCGGCGATCAGCTCAAACTGGAAGTCGAACTGACGAAACTGCGTGGACCAATTGGTAAAGGGCGTGCCACAGCCACAGTCGATGGGGAAGTCGCCTGTACTGCTGAACTGACTTTCGCGATTAAGTGAACATGTGATGAAGCGCTGGATGATTCCATTGGCGATTTCGTTGCTTGTCATTCCTGGTTGTCAGCGTGCGGACAAGGTAGAGACCGCTTCCCCGACGGTCATCATCGATCCTGTCAAACGCGCCGGACAAACAGAAAACATCTCAGCTCAGATCTCAGCGACGGAAAACGATCGGATGCGCCTGACGATCCGGACGGCAAACGATATCCGACTCGACGACCAACAAGTCGATATTCGTTTGGAAGTCGCCAATCAGTCGATTCCGTTCCCGTTTGTTTCATTCGAAGCGAAAAAAATGGGAGAAGTCAGAACCTATACGTCGGATACGACGATTGAAGAGCAAGTCTTTGACGAAAACCGGTTACCGGTGCTCATCATTGATGCAGGTGCAGGACGCGGGATTGAAATCCCGCTCGAAGTCGTTCGCTGAACCAAAAGAAGCATACGATAACCATGTGTTCCCCGGTTATCGTATGCTTCTTTTTTGTCTGAAGGAATTCAAATCTTGTTATTTTTTAAAAATATACTGGTTTAATTTGCCTGCTTTGTTTAAAATTTAGGTAGCACATATGTGAACAACTCACCACTTATTTGCTTCGCAAATTGAAGTGGGCGCTTCTTGGCGAGGATCACCCTCGCCTTCTCTCGGTTCTTACTCCCGATTTTCTTGCGGGACAAGGCGCGTTGCGCCTTCTTTATCTTCTCTTCGGACTTTCGAAGGAAACGAGGATTGTCAACCTTCTCAGAAACCCGCTCATCATTCGTCAGGATGGCGAAGTGCTCCAGACCAAGGTCGATTCCTACTTTATTCTTGGCTGGAACCCATTGCGCTTCGGCTTGATCTACAAGGATGGAGATGAAGAATTTCCGGGTCTTCGTCATCGAGACCGTCGCGGACTTGATCACACCATCAAACGGACGATGTTGTTTCAACTTCACAAAACCGATTTTAGGAAGTTTCACCTTACGATCTTCGATGCGGATGCTCCCCTTCAGATTGTTGGTTGTGTAAGAGTCACGGTCGTTGTGCTTCGACTTGAACTTCGGAAATCCGACAGACTGATCTCGAAAAAAGTTGTGATACGCCTTGTTTAAGTCCATCTGAGCGTTCGCAAGAGAAAGACTGTCGACTTCTTTGAGGAAAGGGAATTCGGGCTTGTACTTCGCTGGGGTTGGGAGCTTCTGCTTCGTGTGAGGGTTGAGCTTCGAATCTTCATACAATCGGATACGCTCTTCGAGCATCTTATTGTAGACGAAACGGACACAACCGAACGTCTTCACGAAATATTCTTGTTGTGGTTTCGTCGGATAGAGTCGAAACTTGTACGCCTTCAGCAAAGCAATCACTCCTTTCAATTTGATTCGTTATACTCATTTTATCGAACGATTGGAGTCTTGAAAAGACAGGCGATTCATCTCCCACCTACGCTGGGTTTCACCCTGAGACGCTTAGAGGTGGGAGAATTCTCGCTAAATTTAGTTAAAGAATGGAGCGGAAACAAACATCATGCGAAAAATCGGAATGTACATACTCGCCTGTCTGCTCGTCTTTGGTGTCATCACACCAGCGCAGGCAGAAACGGCATTATCGTGGGATGTCAAAGGAACGGGGACGAATCCGTACACACTGACCTTTACAGGAGAAGGTGTCGTCAATCTCGAGTCAGAAACAGAATTGGTCTTTGAAAATGGCGTGACAGGACAGGACATCGACATCACGAAGACACCGATCGTGACGTTTACAGCAGAGACCGCACCGGTCGTCAAAATCATCTCGGCGGATCAAACAAAAACGATCCTGATCGAGTTTGGCCGTGAAGTCAAAGAAGAACCGACTCCAGAGGAACCGGTGACGGAAGAACCACCTGCAGAAGAGCCGGTCAAGGAAGATCCTCCTGCAGAGGAACCTGTTGAAGAGGAGCCGATCAAAGAAGAACCAGTGACGGAAGAACCGAAGCCGGAGACGGAACAACCGGTCGCAACGACAGGAACGATCAACGGAATCATCTGGTACGATGAAAATGAAGACGGTATCCGCCAAGACAAAGAAACGCGTATCAGTGATGTGCCGGTCTATCTTTTGAACACGGATTATGACGTCGTCGATGAAGCCTACACAAAAGACGGTCTCTATTCGTTCAAGGACCTGAAGCCGGGCACGTATTATGTCCAAGTGTACGGCATGGATATCGGCTACTACTACACGTCCCCTAAGCATCAAGGGACGGATCCAACGATTGATTCCGATCTGAATGATGAAGATCTGGCACGCGTCAAACTTAAAGCAGGTGACATCGTTAAGATCGATGCCGGTCTGTATGGTCAAGATGAGGAAGAAATGGACTTTGCGAACCTGTTACTTGTTACGAACTTCTTCGATGCGAACGCAGACAAGATTCCAGGCTACTCTGAGCAAACACTTCCTGCGACGTACACAGTAACGGATGCGATCACCGGAAAAGACGTCTATACGGAGAAAATCGGAAAAAACGATGCCTTGATGATCGAGATGACACCAGGAACGTATACGATCAAAACGGAAGTTGCTTCCGGATACACGGTCGAAGCAATGCACCATGTCTCACTCGATGACTTGGCGATGTCCTTCGAGCTGACGAAAGTCGAAGCGAAGGCGCTCGCTGTCGGAATGGCAGATGAAGACGAAGAAGAATTCCAGGAGTACGATGAATTCCTCAAACTGTTTAAACGAAAAGCAGCAACGGATTCGGTTACGTTGACGGATGAGACGATGGGCTATTTCCTTCTCGCAGAAATCGCGAAAGCAAAACCAGTCGTAGCACCGAAGCCGACACCGACTAAATCATCGGTCAAGACGGTCGAAGCGCCGGCGACGAATGTGGCCGATCAACAAACAACGAACACGACGTCAAACGAACGTCTCCCGCAAGCGGGTGAAGACAAACCGTTCCCATATGCAGCGACGGGAGCAGGTCTCGCTATAGTGGGACTGTGGTTACTGCTACGACGTGCAGGATAAGTGAAACCCTCTGGACCTCATCGGTTCAGGGGGCTTTTTAATGTGTGTCTTGATTGACACACACGCACACACGTGTGTATAGTAAGGGTATCAAATGAATGGAAAGAGGGATGACGATGTTAACGACAAAACAGATCAGTGAATTGTTACGTGTCTCGGAAGAAACGGTCCGTCGTTGGATTCGGACAGGCGAGCTGCATGCCGAACAAGATGGTAAAGGCTACTTGGTCGATGAACTGGCGTTAAAACGTCTCGTCGACGAGAAGTCACAGATTCCAGGCAACGCGATGAACAAAGTTCTGCCGATCATCAACGATTTGTTTGGACCGGAAGCAGCAAAGTTCGCGAAGTCGAACTTGTTTGACCCGCTCCGTCAATCGATGGATCAATCGGCACCGCCACGTCCGGAAGCGTCACCGGAATCGGTCGCAGAAGAACTGAGCCAGCTGAAACGGAAAAAACGTCGCCTCGAACTCGAACACGAACTGAAGTTGCTCGAGATTGAAGAGAAGATTGCCGTCCTGGAACAGAAGGCGAACCGTTTTTAAATAACACGTTACAAGACGGAAAGGGATGACTCAAAAGTCAATCTCTATACAGACGAGGGTGGCAGATTGTAGTTCTGCCACTATCGTCTCGTTCATAAGGAATTACTCGCCTTGATATGCTCCTCAATAGGTAGACAGATGAAATAAACAATCTGTTTTTCTATTAGGGGGGTCTTTTTTATGACAAGAACTAAGCATTCCGTTGAACAAAAATTGGATGCACTTCGAATGCTTGCATTCAGGTGGAGTGGCTTCTTTCGAGGAATCTTCTTCATCGAAACCCTATACGAAAGAGATAAAACAAGCAGCTTTCCGTGATTACCACGACGGTAAGTTTGGACCACCAGCCGTCTTATGACAAAAAAAGACCAGTCCCGCGTGCGGAACAAGTCTTGTTTGATTGATGTGCGGACACCGCTCGACCTCAAGGAGAGGTAGAATCGGTCGTCCGTTTTTTCTTGCGCCGCCAATACCAGTAGCCAAGTCCGAGTGTAATCGGGATGGCAGCCAGGTAAGGATTGGCTTCTAGATAACTGATGATCTCAAACAGCGCGAACCATCCACTGAGTAACCCGAGGATGAGTAAGATCGTCCGAATCGCTTCAGGAAGCTTGCGGATACGATATGCGAAGAGACATACGAGGCAAAAGATGATAATCGCCACGAGCATTCCTCCCATTCCCGTATCCAGTATAGCGTATTCGAAAAGCTTTTTCGATGCACAAATCGCTTTCGCTCACGTATAGTGAAGACAGGGAAACTGACGAAGGACGTGATGAGATGCAAGTAACAGTAATTGGAACAGGGTACGTGGGTCTTGTGACCGCGATTGGACTAGCCGATGCGAAACATGAGGTGGTTTGTGTCGATTTAAATAAAGAGCGGATGGAGCAACTGTCGAACGGGGTGGCTCCGATCACCGAGGAAGGAATCGAAGAGGCGTTACAACAAAATAAAAGGCGTCTGACCTTCACGACGGAGTATCCGGTATCTGACCTGTACCTGGTAGCCGTCGGGACACCAGAACGGGCTGATGGGAGTTGTGATTTATCGGCAGTCGAAGCAGTGGTTAAGTTAATCCATTCGATTCAACCAGATGCGGCTGTCGTCATGAAGTCGACGATACCACCAGGCACGACGGAGAAGTTGCAGACGGCCTACCCGTCGTTACGTTTTGCGATGGTCCCGGAGTTCTTACGGGAAGGCACAGCAATTCGTGACATGCGAAACCCACATCGCGTCATCATCGGGACACATGATCAACAGTTGGCAAGTAATTTGACGGAATTATTCAAGACGAATGCGCCAATCGTGCATGTCGATCCGACGACAGCCGAACTGACGAAGTATGCGGCAAATAGTTTTTTGGCCGTCAAAATCAGTTTCATCAATGAGATTGCGCGACTTGCGGATATTGTCGGAGCAGATGTCGAGGATGTAGCACACGGGATTGGTCTTGATCCACGAATTGGTCCTGCGTTCTTAAAAGCGGGTGCTGGTTACGGCGGCTCTTGTTTTCCGAAGGACATTGCGGCATTGACGACTCTGGCACACCAACAAGGGGAACATCTCCATGTGATTGAAGCAGCCGACCGGACAAACGAAGCACAACTGCAATATGTCCTCGACAAAATCAATCCAAGTCCCGGTCTTCATGTTGCTTTGCTGGGATTAGCTTTCAAGCCGGGAACGGACGATTTACGGGATGCGCCGGCATTACGTCTTGCCGAACGATTGATGAAGATGGGGGTTATCGTTACCGGTTATGATCCGGCAGCGAAGACGCTGCTTGATCAAAAGGATTCGATTGAAGAAGCCGTTGCAGGTGCAGATCTTGCGGTCATCATGACGGAGTGGGATGAAATCAAACAGATCACGCCAAAACTCTTGGTCAAACAGATGAAATCAGCGCGTCTGGTGGACGGCAGGAACTGTTGGGCTTACGTCAATGATCCAGGAAACGTCCAGTACGAAGGGATTGGACGTCCGAATAAAACATTTTCGAACAATCAAACCTTCTGAACTGTCATATAGGATGAGTCCACTGTGGATTCATCCTATTTTTTATACAGAAAAGGAGAAGACGCATGAAAATCGATTACTTTACTGTCATGCCAAGTGGTCCCAAAGGCGCACTTGAAACTCACTGCCTGACGAACGGAAACTGGTACGAACGAATTAGTGAAGAGTGGGAACGGGCGATTCATTACGGGGCGGGGGTGATCCGGGTTAAAGACAAAGGGGTTGAATTACGGATTCCGATTGAATTCGGACTCGGATACGTCCTACAGTACTTACGGCAATTCGTAGCAGCAGAACGACATACGATGGATCAGGCGAGACGACATCTGCACCAGCAACTCGAATGGATTGGTCGTGGCTTACCGATTCAATTGCGTCGTCTTGATGAAGTGATTGAACTGACGGCGGACACCGACCATCGATTTCGTCGGGACGCTTTTTTGGAAGCGATCGAACAAGCCAATCAAAGTATATCTTGATGTAGAAAACCACCACTTCGAATAAAGTGTGTGGTTTTATTTTATTTCACAAAAATATTGACTTGCGTGAAATTCTATATATTTGTAAGCGTTTTCTTAAAAAGGGACGTTCAGATTTTTAATTTCCATATACAACCTGTAAATATATTTTACTAGTTACTACTATTCACCTTTTTTTTACAAAAAACCTATTGTCGTTAGTTTCCTAGTTTTGTATATTGAACCTGTAGCTGAGTCATTCACTTTTTTAGAAGTGTGATTTGGTACAAACCTACCACATACGGAAATCCTTCGTATTTAAGGGTTTCGACAACATCTTTCTGTTCATCCCAAACTGGATACATAATGGATCACTGACGATTGTCTACTGAATAGGCGATGGATCGGCGCGTGAAACAGAACGTATTCCTCCGAAGAAGACAGAAGGACTGTTGCATGGAATAAAGTAAATATTTACAAATATTTTACTTTAAGTGTAGGTTATCTGGTTGGGGTTGTCGCATTTAGTTTTGAAAGATAAGAGGAGGAATTGTAAACATGGCTTACACGAAAAAATCAAACAAATTGTACGCTGCTGCAGCTGCTCTCGCAGTCACTGCATCTGTCGTCGCACCGGTTGCTGCAGACGCGGCTTCAAAGGTCTCTGTTAAATACATCGAACCAATTTTAATGAAACATGCAGGTGGTTCAAAGTATGCCGTCAAGAAATTGATGTTGCCGACAAAGGTCAAAGTCAAACTCACGAACGGCAAGTACGAAATGCGTTCAGTCAAATGGAGCGGATCCGTGAAGTTTGAAACGAAGTACATCAACAAGTACCAAGTGCTTTACGGTACAGTTGCCGGCACTTCGAAAAAAGCAATCCTCAAAGTAGAACTTCAGAACTATGTCGTTGATGTCCTCGAACCAGTCCTCGCACCAGTTGCAGTCGGAGGCAAAGTCGTTCTTCCGAGCACGATCAGCATCCGTTACAAATCAGGCATCATCGTTAAACGCCCGATCAGCAAATTCAACATCAAAACACCGGACACATCAAAAGCCGGTAAATATAAAATTGCTTACACGTACAAAGGTGCGAACTCTGTCGTAACAGGTTCGATCAACTATGAAGTCAAAGCAGCTGACATCACGAATGTCATGGGAAGCGTCGATGATCAGACACTTTCTGTTAAAGCAGACGTCATGTACGCAGCATCAGGCGCGATGGCGGATCTCTTGATCTACCCAGGTAAAGATATGTCGAAAGCACCGATCGTTGCGAAAGGGACGCTTTCAAACGGGAAATTCACGGCTTCGCAATCAGGAATCCCGGAAGGCACGCATAGCTATGTCGTCAAAGTTGGCGATGTGAAATCACCAGCAATGGACTTCACGATCGCAAACACGATGTTGACGTCAGCGAAAGCAATCGGCAACAAAAAAGTTGAAGTGTCGTTCTCACGCGCTGTTGATAGCGTTTCAGTCGACAACTTCAAAATCGCAGGTGGAACAGTCACGGCAGCTAACCTCAGCCCAGACAAAAAATCAGCGATCCTTGACGTGTCAGGTCTTGACTACGACAAAGACTACACAGTTGAAGCGAAAGGTATCTTGATCGGTGGCGTCGCTCGTGACCTCGGTTCAATGAGCTTCATGACACAAGGTGTCGAAAACCTCTGGATGCTTGAAGTTTCACCAAAAGCGTCGACAATCGTCGCAAACGGTGCCGACAACACAGAAGTGACGTTCTTGCTCAAGGACAAAGCAACTGGTGAAGTCGACCAAAATGCAGACGATATCGTTCTTAAATTATCGACATCGTTCGGAGCGCTCGCGAAAGAACGTGTCACAATCCAAGATGGTAAAGCAACGGTCATCCTCACTTCTGAGTTCAGCAACACGGATCTCGAAGCGATCATCAGAGCAGAAATCATCGAAACGGCAGCAGGCGATTACAAAAACCTTATTGGTAAAATTTCTGGAGAGACGAAAGTCAAATTCAGCACAATCGCTGTGACTCCGGCTCCGATCGAGATGATCAACGTCCTTGCAGCGGAATCGAATCAAGCAGATCGTGTCACGGTCTTCCTTGATAAAGCGGTCTCACGTGAGCTCTTACTCAAATCATTCGGACTCGATAAAGTCATGCAAGGTCTTCATGAAGAAGATTACTTGGCGAACGACAACATCCAAATCGAGCAGTTCGATGGGATGAAACGTGTCATCGGTGTCAAAGCGATTCCTTCCAACCCGAAAGCGTTCGAATTGATCTTGGACAAAGAAACACCACTCCAAGACAACGCAGTCGTCAAATTGACAGCGAAAATCACGAGCAGCACGGATACAGAAGTCAAATCAAAAGCCAGCTTCAAATTGACGGATGCTCGTCCGGCTGAAGTAACGTCGGTCAAGGCAGTTGGTCTCAACCAACTCGAAGTCAAGTTCTCTGAAGCAATCGACTCTGCGAAATTCAAAATCGATGGACAGTACGGTGAAAAGTACTTCACAGTCCTCCATTACGGATTTGACAACAAAACAGGTGTTGATCGCCGCGATACAGTCCGCATCATGTTGGATGACGACTATCCAGGTGTCAAAGAAGGCTACTTCGCAGCAGGGAAACACTCACTTCAAGTCTCGGATACAATGGACTTCGCAGCACTTTCGGATGAAAGTAACATCGGAACGACACAAAACCTCGACTTCACGGTTGCGGCAGATACAGTCAAACCGACTGCCGGCGTCGTCGTTGAATCACCTGAACAATTCCGCGTGATGTTCAGCAAAGACCTCAAAAAAGCAGACATCAAAGATCTGCTTGGTGACGAAATGAAATTTGAGCGTTACAACTCGAACACGAAGAATTATGAAGACTTCAGTGAGTATGTCGAAGTTACATCTTACGATTCACTCACTGGCGAAGCAGTCATCGAGTTGAAACGTGACTGGACGGATCTTTACGATACAGTCAATACGAAAGAAAACTACTACAACGATAAGTTCCGCATCACGCTCGCAAAAGGTGCTATCCAGGCCGAAGCGAACGGTGAGAAGAATGATGCGTTAGTACTCGACCTCAACTATGCTGGTTCACCACTCAACACACCAGATCTGAAGAGTGCTGAGATCAACACGATCGATCGCGTCATGATGTCAACGGACTTCGTCGTCATGATGAGCGAACCGGTCAAATTGCTCGATAAAGATCAAGCCAATACACCACTCATTAACGCAGAGGGTACTGTCTTGCCACCAAAAACAACGGTCGAGTTCCTCGGTAAAGACAAGAACGGTAAAGTCGTTACGGTTGACGGATCAGTTGTTGGTTACACAGATAGTACAGACATGAACTTCCAAGTGAAGGCGAACGAAAGTCTCCAACGCCTTGTCGACTTGGAAGGATACGGCGAAGAGTGGAAAGTCGTCGTCAAATCACTTTCGGATGATGTCGGTAACACGGTCGCAACAGCAACACATGACTTCAAACTCATGAAAACACCTGTGAAACCGGTCTTGACACCGTTCGAAATCGTTAAAGTTTCAGCGAACGAAAAAGACGAAAAAGATGTCATCCGCGTCAAGTTCACAGAGGGTGTTCAATACTCTGGTATGTACGATGCGACAAGCACAGCAAACTACGTCCTGAACGGAAAAGCACTTCCGGTCGGAACAAGTATCTCGCTTGCTGACTCGGATGGTATCGTATCGAACGGACTGGATATCGTTAAGATCAAAGTCCCAGCTGGTACACTCAAAACATTGTCGAACGTCATCATTGTCAACAAAGATCTTCAGTCGTATGACAACTCTGTCTTGACTGGTGGCTACGAGAAAGCAGTTCTTCTCGGGTTATAATCCGATTTACTTGAACACCTTCTGTCCAGAAATGGCTGGAAGGTGTTTTTTTTGTGATGATTAGCGCAATCGATTGCATTTCGTGAAATCTATTGACTTATTTTATTAAAATAGAGGTGTCATGACAAAAGAAAGATGTTAAATTATGTCATGTTGATTAGTAATTAAAGGGAAAAACAATCAAATACATACAGACAATAAAGGAGAATAATACCAATGAAGAACACGAAAAAAGTATCAGTCGGATTACTCGCGACCGTCGTAGCGGCAAGCAGTTTCGGTATCGCACCAAAGCAAGCAGCAGCTTACACATCAGGTGAAAAGCTGGATAACCATGTCATCTTCCAAAGTTTCAGTCTGTACCAACCGTATGACAGCAACATGTATCGGACACTCGCTAAAAAAGGTGACTTGCTGAATTCATGGGGTGTGACAGACGTTTGGATGCCACCGGCTTATCGTTCGTTCGACATGGCACGTTACATGGAAGGATATGCGATCGCTGATCGGTATGATTTTGGTGAGTTCCCACAAGGTCCAGGTGGAGCGACGGCGACGAAATATGGTAAAGCGAGTCATCTCGAGATGATGGTCGATATGTTACATGACGACAACATCAAGGTTCAGATGGATTTAGTACCAAACCAAATGCTTGGTTTGAACCAGCGTGAAGCCGTCTTCGTCCGTCGTGCGACAAGCTCAGGAGAGCCGTTCGCAAATCCGTATACGGGTGGACAAACAACGAAAACACTCGCGACACCTTACCTCGCCTATACAAAAGGGGGCGGAATGGGGCAAGCGAAATACGGTTACCTCAAAGAATGGAACAAAACCTTCTTAAACGGAACCTCTCTTCAAGGTCAAGGTACAGGACGTGTCATGACGGACAAAGACGGTAAACCGTACCGTTACTTTGGACCAAACAACGAGAAAAACTATCTCCCGGAATGGTTGATGGAAGCGTCGAAAACACAAAGCTTGAACGTCGTTGATACATATCTTGCGGCAGATGGTTGGTATGAAGTATCGCCACAAAACTGGAAACCGATGTTGTCGCAGTATGCGAAAGATCCAGGATATCTCGCCTATATGAAAGAAAATGGTTTTGCAACAAAAGAAGCATTACTTGCGTCTCCTGACAACACGAAGATTGCTAAATTGACAGAAGAATACATGAAAACACAAGCTGTCTACGGATACGGATCAGAAGAACGTTCGTATCAGAATGACAATTCGGGCATCGACATCGAAGATCAGTTCCTGTTCGTCGATGAAGCCGGCTTACCGCTTCAAGCCTACAACAAGACGATGACGAATAATGACGAGTTCCTGCTTGGAGTAGACTTGGCCAACTCGAACGCAGAAGTCATCAAAGAGCAAAAGAACTGGATGAAGTGGATGCTTGAGACGTACAAGTTCGACGGATTCCGAATCGATGCGGCGTCCCATTATGATACGGCGATTCTGAAGGCGGAAGCACAAGTCGCAAAAGAGCACTTCGGTAAAAAAGAGCATTTGAGCTACATCGAAAGCTACAAATCAGAGCAAAAATCATATATGAAAGCAAACAATGATGAACAGCTCATCATGGATTCACCACTCTACTTCACGATGCGGAATGCACTCGGAAACGAAATGTCAAAACGTCCGTTAAGTGCCATCGCAACCGGTTCAACTGTTAACCGGGCAGGAGCAGGATCGACTGATGCGTCCGCCAACTGGTCATTCGTCAACAACCATGACCAAGAGAAAAACCGTGTCAACCAAATCATGCTCGATCTCTACGGTATCAAAACAGGTGTCCAGTACGCAGCAGGCGAAGAGCCGAAATCGTTCGAAAAGATGTACGATAAAGAGACAGAGAAAAAAGCACTTAACATCTATAATGCAGAACTCGCAAGCACGAAGAAAAAATATTCGGTCGATAACGTTGTCGCACAATATGCATACTTGCTGACGAACAAAGATACAGTCCCAACCGTCTATTATGGTGACTTGTATCAGACAGATGCTTCCTATATGGCGAAACAAACACCGTATTATGATGAAATCACGAACTTGCTGAAAGTCCGCAAGCAGTACGCATACGGTGCCCAAAAAGTCGTGTCGCACACAGCGAACACGTCGAAAATCGCCGGAGATCACTTGATTTCAAGCGTACGTCTCGGTAAAAACCGCAACACGGGTGTTGCGACGGTCATCGGTAAAAAATCGACACTCAACACGACAATTAAAATCGATATGGGGAAACAGCACACGAACCAAGTCTTCGTCGATGCTAGTGGTGTCAGTAAGACGAAACTCGTCACAGATAAAAACGGTATCTTGACGGTTCCGGTCAAAGGCATGAGAACAGCAGAAGTGAATGGATACCTTGGTGTCTTCGTTCCGCAAACAACAAAAGCACCAACGGCAACGATTGAAAAAGCAAGTGTCTACCAAGGAAAAGGCATCAACCTGAAAACGAAAGTCGCAAATAGCTCATCAGCTGTCTCGTCAATTCGTTATCAAGTAGCCGATTCATCAAAAGCAACAGTCGATACAACGGGACGTCTCGTTGGTAAAGCAGCTGGTAAGACAACGGTCACAGCAACTGTGACACTAAAAGACGGTTTCGTCTTGACGACAACATTGCCGATCGAGACGAAAGTCAACAGCGTTACGCTCAAAGCAACGCAAAAAACATTGAAACCAGGTCAAGTAACGACGATCGGTTACGCGGCAGCAACGGATCAAATCAAGTCCGTCAGCTATGCGTCACTCAATAAAAAAGTCGCAACGGTCTCGTCAAAAGGTCAAGTCAAAGCAGTTAGCAAAGGAACAACGTCAATTCGCGTCACCTATACGACGGTCGGAAACTACAAGGTCGTCAAGACCTTCAAAGTCATCGTCAGGTAAGTCACTCATCCATCACCTCTCAGGTGGTGGATTTTTTTCGTCTGAAAATTGAACGAATCAGGTAAATGATTTTTAAAATTCCACATTATTCCATAATTAATGGGTATATAGGTGTATAGACCTAAGACAATTGGAGGAGTGGAAAGGTGAAAAAGATCATTACGGGTAGTCTTGCGGCAAGTGTACTGATGGGATTTAGTTTAAACGGAGAAGCGATCGACAAACAAAAAACGGTCAGTAGCCAGCAGGTGGAGCATGCAAAAGTATTACCAACGTTCCATGGCAGTTACGTCGGAGCACCGATGAAAGGACGATTTGACGAAGAGGGATTTGACGTCTGGTACATGGATGCAGCCGACTTTATCACGGACGGGACGCATCTTGAATTTGAACTCGACTGGGACGTTTACGGGACGATATTTACGAGTAAAGCAGATGCCGATGCAGGTCGCGTCTACGACCGGTACTTTCAACGTAATGACGAAACGATGTATTTCCCGCTCAGCTGGAAAGGGCGTCAGTACTTAATTCTTGAAGGGTCTCCTGGCGATACGTACTCTGTCCCGTTTAGTGTGTCGCGGTACGAACCGGTTGATTTGACGAAAGGTTCGTCTGTCACAACGAAGGCGAGCACGGCACTGATCGTCAAAACAAAACCCGGTAAGATGCGTGCAAGTAGTGTCGGTGCTAAGTCGGTTCAGTCATTGGCACCTGAATTACGACTCGAAAAATTGACGTATCGATCGGCCACGGAAGCGAACCAGGCGAAACAGAAACTTGAGCAATCCAGTGCGACAGCGTACGTCGAATACGATACGCCGGTTCAAGCATTCGGTGCCGATGCGTTCAAACACCACCAGTGGTCACTCCTGAACACCGGACAGAAAAAAGGTCTCAAAGGAGGGGACATCGGTTTCACGGCGATGCAAAAACGGATTGCGAAAAAGAAACAGTCGACGACACTCGTCGCTGTCATTGATTCAGGCGTCAACCCGAGTTATGCCGATTTCGCCGGCAAGGTCCGGATGGATCTTGGATACGATTTCGTCAATCGTTCGAAGACGGCTTGGGATGATAATGGACATGGTTCGCATGTCGCAGGCATCATCGCCGCAGGTAGTGACAATACGTACGGAATGACAGGGATCAGTGCCAAAGCTTCGATCATTCCGATTAAAATCTTGGACGAAAGCGGAGCCGGTTACACGTCGGATCTTGTGAGTGGCATCAATCATGCGGTCAAAAAAGGCGCGAAGGTCATCAATCTCAGTCTTGGTGGGTACGCGTCCTCTAAATCTGTTGAGTCAGCACTTGCCTATGCGAAAAGTGAAAATGTCTTAGTCGTCGCTGCTTCTGGTAACGAGGCGAAAAAGGCATTGTCATACCCGGCTCGTTCAAAATATGTCCTATCGGTCGGGGCGACGGGACGGACGGATAAACGCGCCTCGTTCTCGAACTACGGGACGGGACTTGATCTTGTGGCACCGGGTGTTTCTATTCCTAGTTATCTCGCGGACGGAGAACTCGCTTTTGCGAGCGGGACCTCGATGGCAGCCCCACATGTCGCGGCAGTCGCGAGTGTCTTGTACAGTCTGAAACCGACGATCAAAGCGACCGATGTCGAAAGTATCCTCAAAAAATCAGCGAAGGATCTTGGCAGTAAAGGGTACGATACGACATATGGATCGGGTCGTCTCAATGCCGACAAAGCAGCCAGTTACATTAAATGAAGCAAGGCGAATCCGTTCTTTCAAAGGATTCGCTTTTTTACGATTTATTTTAAATTTCCAGAAAAAATTCTGATGAAAAATCAAAAATTAGGTGTTTATCGTAAAAATTTCCATTATACTGGATGCATAGGACAAAAGGCGGATGGAGGAGTGAAAAAATGCAAAAATGGTTAGTCGGCTTGACGGTTTTCGGTCTACTGGGAACAGCCGTACCGATTCAAACAGAAGCAGCAGGGACCGGTGCGCAAAAATTACCGGCGCTGGACGCGAAAACAAAGAAAGCCTACATTAAAGGAAAGTTTGACAGCAAAGGAAAAGCCTTGTTTTACTTTGATACAAAAACCTACCTGACGGGCGGCACTCACCTCAAGTTTGCTGCGGACGCGACGGAAGCGGTCACGGTCTATGAATCACAAACAGACTATAAACAACAACTGGTCTACGGACGGTACGATCAAGTTACGAATCAGTCGCTGATCTTCCCACTCAGTTGGATTGGACGTCAATACATAGAGATTGAAGGAAAGAAAAATACGGCGTTTGTCGTCCCGTTTAAACTCGAACGCCTACAACCGCTTCGGGAGTCGATTGGTCAGTCGAGCACATCGGCGAAAGCGAGCAGTCTCGTCGTCAAATGGACGGGAACAGCTGATCAGAATCAGCAGTTGTCTGAGCAAACGGATGCCGTCAAACGGGAAACGATTGACGCAGGACTCAAGCTCGAGAAATTCACGTACCGGACGGTCATGCAGGCACTTGCCGCGAAACGCCAACTCGAACAAACACGTGGCGTCGCCTATGTCGAACTCGATAGTCAGATGCATGGACTCGGAAATGATGTCTTCAAATCGTATCAGTGGTCGTTGAACAATACCGGACAACGGGGTGGCGTCAAAGGAGCCGATATCAATTTCGACGCGATGAAAAAGCGGATTACTTCGAAAAAACAATCGACGGTCCTCGTCGCTGTCATCGATACCGGGATCAACCCGACGTACGCCGATTTTGCCGGACGGGTCCGGATGGATCTTGGGTATGATTTCGTCAACCGCCGTCAGCTCGCCATCGATGATCATGGTCATGGCTCACACATTGCTGGTATCATCGCGTCGAACAGCAATAATACGTACGGCATGTCTGGCATCAATGCAAAAGCATCGATCATCCCGATCAAAGTGCTCGGGGAAGACAACTACGGTTCCAACTCGAATATCGCCAAAGGGATCCTGCATGCGGTGAAGAAGAAAGCCAAAGTCATCAATATCAGCATCGGTGGCGGATTCTCGTCCCGGGCGATTGAAGATGCTCTCGCCTATGCGAAAAAACAAGGAGTTCTTGTTGTCGTCGCGGCAGGGAATGAAGGAACGAACAAACTGTCCTATCCGGCACGGTCGCAGTATGCGCTCTCAGTCGGGTCCTCCAACCGGTTCGACAAACGATCGGCTTTCTCGAACTATGGCGAAGGACTCGATTTGATTGCACCAGGACAAGACATTCCAAGTTACCTGAGTGACGGGGTATCGGCCTTCTGGAGCGGGACGTCGATGGCAGCACCGCATGTCGCCGGTGTCGCGAGCGTCCTCTACAGCTTAAAACCGACGATCAAAGCGTCTGAAGTCGAAAGCATTCTCAAAAAATCAGCACAAGACCTTGGGAAAAAAGGATATGACACGTCGTACGGGTACGGACGGCTTGATGCTGACCGGGCTGTGAGACTCTTGAAATGAAGAAAGTAGAGATAGCGATGAGACGGTTGAAACAACTGATCACGGGGCTCATTGTCGGTGTACTCTGTCTGACTGCGACGATAGAAGTACAGGCGATATCGAAGGAAGAAAAACAGGTGCTAGCAACCTACCGGTCATTTGCGTTTGGACTGACGTTGGTACAAGTCGCCAAAGTCATGTACGGAAAGTCCTACAAACAACACTTGACTGAGAAGAACGGGGCGACAGTCTTTAAGCAAAAGGCAATACGCGTCAAAAACGAACAAGGATACCGGACACGGACGTATGCGTTTTTCGACCGGTCGAAGACATTGCCGACGCGGATGGAACTGGAGTTTGATACGAAACGAAACAAATCGACGTACTACCTCACCACGAAAGCACTCCAGTTTCTTGCGGATTCACCCACCGGATTACGAGAAAGTACCCGGACGATTCCTCATATCACACGGATACACAGCGGACAAACGGAACGGCAACTGGATCGTCATGTCTCGGGTCAACAAGGGCTGGGACATGTGGCGATGCGGTGGAGTTGGGATTATACAGCCGTCCAGACGAAGCAGGAACGGAAAAAGTATAAGTACCTGGGGCAATCAAAAGTTTACGTGTTCGACAGTTCGAATCCGCACAAACAAATTGATCTGGTCATGCATTATGATGATCGTCATAAAAAATACAAAGTGAATTACTACTCTGTCTTAACGCTTGAAGAAGACGAGGTAAAGTAAAAAAGAGGAGCGTCATTCGTGCGAAAGAATATCTGGAAATATACCTTGATGCTGACACTCGCCACATCGATCGTATTCAGTGGAACGGCCAATGCGGCGACGACACAGGAAAAACAAGTCACGACTGCGTTTGCGAAGTATAAGACAGGAATGACGATTGCCGAGTTTGCGAAACAACGGTATGGCAAAACCTATAAAAAACACCTGACGAAAAAGAATGGGCGGACGATTTTAAAGGAAAAGTCACCAAAAGAAGAGACGTCTAAGGACTTGGACTTCGTATTCTACTTCATTCCCGGTAAACAGGAAAAAAACTATATGACGTTTTTGTTTGCAGCCAAGCCGAAAGATAAAGTCTACCGTTTGGCATTAAGATCTCTTGAATTCAGTGGAGAGAATCCGATGGGCGTTCGGCAAAGTGATAAACAGCTGAAGCGAGGTAAACAAGTCGAGTACGATATGACGGAACAGCAGCTCGACAAAGTACTGACAGGAAAAGGTCTGGGTGACTGGATGACATGGTCGACAACAGATTTCAGTCATAGCTTTTCAAAACAAGAGCTGAAAAAAATGGGTCTTGGTGAAGGGAAAACAAAGGTCTATATTTTCCGGACGAATCATTCGAACAAACGATTACAAGTCCATATGACATTCGATTCCAAGAAAAAAACCTACCGTGTCGATTGGATGGAAAATATATCGAGTACTCAAGTACTCTACTAATCCTAAAACAGAAAAGAGCGACTACACATGACAACAACATTCGGTAAATTAACAATCGCAGCACTCATCGCCGGTTCAACACTGATTGCAGGAACAGCAGAAGCGGCAACGAAAGAAGAAACGCAAGCAACCGTCCAGTTTGAAGCTTTGAAACCAGGCATGACGATGGAGCAGGTCGCAAAAGTTCTTTACGGAAAAAGTTATAAAACACAATTAACAAAAAAAGACGGTTCGACGATGTTGAAGAAAAAACCAGAGTTCTCGGATAAAGAAGATGGACAGAAGTTTGTGGCGTATGACTTTCATGATACGAAAGTGAAAGTGGCACCAACGTATACTTCGCTGTCGTTTGTGACAAAAAGTAAGGATTCAGTCTATCGTCTGACATCGAGAATGATTGAAGTCACGGCAAAAACAAAACTTGGTGTGCGTGAAAGTAAGATGCAACTGACTAAAGGTGCCAAGTTGACAGAAGGCATGACAGAAAAACAGCTCGATGCCGTCTTGACGGGCAAGGGACTTGGCGAATGGATGGACTGGGGACACTTTGATTATTCCACGGTCGCTTCAAAAGCAGATATCAAGTTGGGGCTTGCTGATCCGGTCATGATGAAGTCATACGTCTTCCAAACGACGGATCCGAAAAAACGGATGGTTGTCAGCATGGACTACAACTTCAAGAAAAAAATCTACGAAGTCTTTATGTACGAGAAAGTATCAGCAATGGAGTCATTGCTCTAATTCAACGAAACATGAACTATTCGTATTGATTTTGATTAAAAAGAGTTTACCAACCGGTAGACTCTTTTTTTCATCTTTTCCCGTTTTTGACAATTCACAGCCGAATTTCAGTATACTCGACTATAAGATGTTTTTGGTTTGACCGATAAGTAACGAGAACTCATGAAGTTACATAGTAAACAAGCAATGAGTTTGAACTACCTCCACCTACGTTTTGCCTAGAGGTGGAGGATTCCTGAGTTATCCGACCTAACGGTCGAAACCTGATCAGGCTAACCCCGTCGTCCCGACGGTTGAAGAAGCTAAGATGCGTTCTGCTTCTTGTTTGAGATTCAGTCCTGCATTCACATCACGATCGTGGTGGATGCCGCAAATCGGGCATGTCCATTCACGCAAACCAAGATGCTTCACGTCTTTGTGTTGATGTCCGCAACTGGAGCACAGTTGACTGGAAGCAAAGGTCTTGCCGACTTTCACGACGGTCTTCCCGTACCATTCTGCCTTGTACTCCAGCATGCGGAAGAACTCTGACCAACTGACCTCGGAGATGGACTTGCTCAACTTGCGGTTCTTCTTCATGTCCTTCACCTGCAAGGTTTCGATGCCGATGACGTCGTGGTTTTTGACGATCTCGGTTGACACCTTGTGAAGGAAATCGTCTCGCTTGTTGGCGATTTTCTCGTGGATGCGGGCGACCTTCCGCTTTTGCTTCTGATAGTTCTTTGCCTCGGAAAGTTTTAATTTCTTGTTCAAGGCGATGAGTTGACGACGGGACAACGTTCGTTGTTCACGTGCGAGCTTCTTCTCAAGCGAACGGAAGTAACGGTCATTCTTGTACACCGTGCCGTCCGATAAGATGGCAAAGTTCTTCAACCCGACATCGACGCCGACGGATGAGCCCTTCTTTGGCATTTCGTTGATCTCCTGCTCGACGAGCAGGGAGACGAAGTATTTTCCTGAAGCGTTACGTCGAATCGTGGCGTTCAAGATTCGTCCTACTACCTGCCTCGAGTTGGCGAAACGCAACCACTTCAGCTTAGGAAGTTTTAACTTGTTGCGGACAATCGAGACTTCGGGAAGTTGGTTCTTCTTCTCGATATTGGTCTTGTATGATTGGACGGGATTGCGCTTCGATTTGAATCGAGGCCGTTCGTTCTGCTTCTTGAAGAAGCGGTCATACGCATCGGTCAGGTGTTTGACGCTCGATTGAAGCGAATGGCTATCGACTTCTTTCAGCCAGTCGAACTCTTGCTTCAACATAGGAATTTCTTTCGAGCAAGAATCGTAAGACAGTCCTTTACCTGTCGCTTTATACGTCTTATCCCACTTCGCTAAAAAGTGGTTGAAGACGAAGCGCGAACAACCAATGGTCTTCGCGATGAGGATTTCCTGCTCTTTTGTCGGGTATATTCTGAATTTGTAAGCCTTATGCTTCAACATGATTTTCACCTCCTTGAAAGGTATTATACCCGAAAGGGAGGGGGGCGATTCACCTCCCACTTTCACTTCGTTTAGAAGTGGGAGTACTCTCGCCTAATTTAGATAGAAGGGAACGTGGAAACATGGAACGTGTCAAAAAAAGAAGGAAAGTCAAAAAACGCTGGACACCATTAAAAGTTTTACTGTTGATCGCCTTAGTGCTGGTCGTCGGAATCGGAGGTTTCATCGGTTATACGTATTACCAGGTCGACCAAACCGTCAAAAAAATTCAGTCACCGGTTAAAAATACAGGGGATGAAGTCGTCGAGAAACAAAAACCGGTTTCCGTCTTGTTACTCGGAGTTGATCAACGCCCAGGGGAACGCGGACGAAGTGACTCGATCATGATCATGACACTCAACCCGACCCAAAACGAAAGTCGTCTGATCAGCATCCCACGTGATACGAAAGTCGATATCGTCGGTCACGGGACAACTGATAAAATAAACCATGCCTATTCGTTCGGTGGACCGGAGATGGCCATCAAGACAGTCGAGAAATTCCTTGATATTCCGATTAACTACTACGCGGAAATCAATATGGAAGGATTCACGTCACTGGTCGATGCCGTTGGGGGTGTGACCGTTAATAACGATTTAGATTTCAAAGTCGGCGAGAAACAGTTCACCGTCGGGAAAATCAATTTGAATGGTGATGAAGCTTTGAAATACACCCGGATGCGTTATGAAGATCCGCGTGGTGACTTCGGTCGCCAGATGCGTCAACGCCAAGTCATCGAACAAGTCGTCGCTAAATTATCATCAGACGTCTCGGTCAGTAAGTTCAATGCGATCATGGATGTCGTCGGGAAAAATGCACAGACCAATGTGTCGTTCAAACCGATGCGGACACTTGCCTTTGACTACATGGACGCTTTCAAAAATCAAAAGAACTTAAAGCTTGAAGGAACAGGTGGAAAAGAAGCGGATGGCATTTATTACTGGCATCCGACAGACGATTCACTGGCACAAACAAAAACGGCATTACGTTACTCACTTGGTCTGGAGTAAACAAAAGGGACAATCCGAAAAATGGATTGTCCCTTTTGTTGTTATAGATTTTGTTCCGCCAAGCGAACACGGCTGGTACTTGTTTCTGTTTGTTCGAATCGTTGCAGGCGATAAGAATTACTTGTCACAAGCCCAGTCATCTCTGTTTCGAGTTGGAGGGGAGCGAGTGTCGCCAGTTCAGCATTGGTGATTGCTGTTTCAGCCCAGTCGATTGCGATGACCTTGTTATTTTGAAGTGTAAAAAAATGATTTCCGTAAAACAGGTACGTGTTGACCTCGTCGGAAAACGTACGTTCCGGTGGACCATAAGTACTATTTAAATCTTCTGCGGTTTTGCCGATAAGGTCAATGAGCGTCTCGGTGACAAAGCTTGTATCGAGATTGTCACTGACCCACGTCAATAAGGATTCGTCGGCAATCGCGTCTCCTTTTAATGACTTCGTCGTATCGGTATTTTTGATGTAACCCGTCAATTCATCCGTCAATTCAACCTTACTGATGGAATCGGTTGTTTCAAGAACCCGATAACCATCGCCAAAGTCAGCTTCAAAAAGTAGATCGGTCAAGGCGGAATCACTGTAGATATTGCTATTTCTAGTTTTGACGTAAAGGACATTTGGTTCTTCTTTGATATCCGGTACGGGTTCTTCTGTTTTTTCTTTTGATTTTTCAACAGTGACCGGTTGTTCGATCGTTGACTTCGGTTTGCTTGAAGACGGACTCGCGATGTAGTTCGAGTAGACATACGTTCCGCCGGCACCAAGAAGGAAACATAAGATCAATAGAGCAACCCAGCCCCAGGGAATTTTTCTTTTAACGCGTGGTTCTGGTCTGGTTTTCACTTTTTTTCGACGGACAGCTTCTGGTTCGCGGTGTGTACGCGATAAGGATGGGGCGATTTCTTCTTGTTCTTCTTTCGATTCGACCGGTCCATCTTCTTTAAGGATGGGACGAGCGACAAGTGTTCCATAAAAATCAGCCAATTCATCATGGTGTTTGCCGGCTAAAAAGGCTGACCATTCTTCGGCGGTCACTGTATCCTGCTTGAACGGAACAAGTGGTGTCTGGCCGGTCAAACGAATCATCGTATCCGTTAACGATTCTGTCGAAGCAAGGCTTAAACGAATCCGTTCGTGAAGGCGACGGATGTCTTCTTCCGAGTGAGATGTATAGTATTGAAGGGCTTGTAGAGAGCGATGCATGAAGATCTTCCTCCTATGTTGATATCCGGAAATTCATGTAAAAAGAAACATGTCATTCTTTATTATACGCAACAAATTTCAAAAAACGTATGTTATTTCCTGAAATTTAATCAACCATTTCCCAATTTTTTGTTATACTGAGTTCTAGTTGATGAAAAAAGCCACCGTATTAGACAAATAAAGGAGAATAATTAAACCATGAATGAAACGATCAGCTTACAAGAATTATTTTCAATTTTGAGAAAATCGCTTTGGCGGATTCTCGCATTGACCATCGTCGCAGCCGTCATCTCATTTGCCGTCAGTACCTTTTTGATCAAACCGACCTATCAAGCCGGTACGCAAATTTTGGTCACACCGAAAAAACAGGAAAACAATGTGATTGACGCTGCGCAAGTCCAATCGTCCGTCACACTTGTCAATACATACCGAGTCATCATCAAGAGTCCCGCTATCTTAGAAAAAGTCCAGGCAGAAGTCGAAAACGCACCTGATAATATCAATGCTTTGAACAATATGATTACTGTCGAGAGTGAACAAAATTCACAAGTCATCAATGTATCCGTTCAAAATACGGATGCCGCCCTTGCGTCAAACGTTGCAAACTCCGTTGCAAAAGTTTTTAGTGAAGACATCACGGACCTGATGAACGTCGATAACGTCAAAGTGTTATCTGTTTCAGGCATTCCGACTGCTCCGGTCAGTCCGAATATCATCTTGAATACAGCAATTGCTGCAGTTGTTGGTTTCCTGCTCGGTGTTGGATTAGCCTTCTTACGTGAAGTCCTCGATCGTCGGATTCGGACAGAGGAACAAGTCCAGCAAATTCTTGATTTGCCTGTTTTAGGAAGCATACCGGATATCGACAGCAAAGTCTTCAAGTCATCAGCGAAAGCAGCGAAACGAGAGGCGGTCAAACAATATGGCTAAGAAAAATAAAATGAATAAAGATGCCCGTAATCTGATTACGGTCACTCAACCGAAGTCGCCGATTGCAGAACAGTACCGGACCATCCGGACGAACATTGAATTCATGGCAGTGGATAAAGAGATTCAAGTCATGCTTGTGACATCAGCCACTCAAAGTGAAGGGAAATCGACGACGTCATCGAATCTTGCCGTCGCATATGCGCAACAAGGAAAAAAAGTCTTGATCATCGATACGGATATGCGCCGTCCGACCGTGCATTATACGTTCCGTGTCGCCAATGGTCTGGGATTATCGAGTTTGCTGACACGCCAAGCCGAGCTTGAAAAAGCGATTTTGCCGACAAAAGTCGAAAATTTATCGATCTTAACGGCAGGACCGATCCCGCCGAACCCGGCTGAATTGTTATCGTCCAAGGCGATGGAAAACCTCATTTTGAAATTACGTGAAGAATATCATGTCATCATCCTGGATGCACCGCCATTACTTCAAGTGGCCGACAGCCGGATTACATCTAAACTGACGGACGGTGTTGTACTGGTCGTCAGCTGTATGACGTCAGATCGTCAACGTGTTCTTAAAGCAAAAGAACAACTCGAACTGGCCGAAGCGAAGATCCTCGGTGTCGTCTTAAACCGCCGGGAGCTGACGGATGATTCAGCGTATCAATACTATTATTCCTATGAATAAGGGGTGCCACCATGGTTGATCTTCATTGTCATTTATTACCGCTGGTCGATGATGGTCCGGCGAGTGTCGAACAAATGTTACAGCTGGCAGAGCAGGCAGCAAGTGAAGGTGTCACACGAATCATTGCGACACCGCACCTGTTTCATCCGCAGTTTGAGACGGAAGACGTCGATGTGAAACTGACCGTCGATGAATTAAACGTCCTGCTCCATCAACGAAATATTCCGATTGTCGTCTATCCGGGGCATGAGATTCGTTTGACGGGTGATTTGATTGAGCAAGTCCAAAAGGGTATGGCGTTACCGCTCGCGAATTCCCGTTATTTACTGATTGAGTTCCCCTCGACCGGAATTCCGTCGTATGCGCGACAAGTGTTTGCCGAATTAATTTCGGACGGCTATATTCCCGTCATCGCTCATCCGGAAAAAAACAAAGCGATCATTCAAAATCCGACATTATTATTTGAATTGATTTCGAATGGGGCGATCAGCCAGGTGACCTGTGCCAGTCTGATTGGGAAGTACGGCAAGGACGTCCAACGGTTTGCAGTTGCCTTACTCGAAAACGGACTAGCCCATCTCGTGGCGTCAGACGCCCATCATACTGAAAAACGTCCGTTCTACTGGGAACAATGCCGAAAATATTTGGAACACGAATTAGAAGACTGGTTGTACGAAGAAATTTATGAGAATAATGAAGCGGTTCTTCTGAATCAGCTCATGACAATTAATCCTCCAAATCCGGTTGAGAAGAACTGGAAAGGTCAGTGGGTATAAAGGAAGTAATGTCAAGAAAATGTAAAGAGAGTGAAAAGGCACTCTCTTTTTTCTATGTTAACGCTTACATTATTAAAAAATGGAAAACTTTATGGAATATACAACACTGGATGTGGTATCTTAATTTACATAAAGAATACCAAATTAATTATATTATGGGAATCTAGAATTAGATCTGGGAGTTGATTTCATGAATCGTGTAAAAAAGGCGGTTATTCCAGCTGCTGGACTTGGCACACGTTTTTTACCGGCGACAAAAGCGATGCCAAAAGAAATGTTGCCGATCGTCGATAAGCCGACGATTCAATATATCATCGAAGAAGCGATTGAATCGGGAATTGAAGATATTTTAATCATTACCGGTAAAGGCAAACGGGCCATCGAAGATCATTTTGATTCAGTTCCGGAACTAGAAGCGAACTTGATTGCGAAAAATAAATCAGAGTTGTTGCATTTAGTAGAAGCAACGACAAACATCAACATTCATTTCATTCGTCAGTCGAAACCAAAGGGTCTCGGAGACGCGATTCTCCAAGCAAAGGCCTTCATTGGCAACGAACCGTTCGTCGTCATGCTTGGGGATGATATCGTCCAAGCCGATATTCCGTGTACACGTCAATTAATCGAGCAATATGAGATTACGAACAGTTCAATCATTGGCGTTCAACCCGTTGCGGATAAAGATACGCATCGCTACGGTATCGTCGATCCAAGTACAAGCATCTCTGCGAACTTACATAAGGTGAAATCATTTGTTGAAAAGCCGGCACAAGGCACGGCACCATCGAACTTAGCGATTTTAGGCCGCTATTTACTGACACCTGAAATCTTTAAATACTTAGAAACACAGGAAGTCGGGTCAGGCGGCGAGATTCAATTGACGGACGCGATTACACGACTGAATGAAATGCAACGGGTCTTTGCTTATGAATTTGACGGAAAGCGCTATGACGTCGGTGAAAAACTGGGCTTCATTCAAACGACACTCGAGTTTGCCTTGAAACGGGATGACCTGGGAGATGACGTTGCAAAGATGATGGCAGACTTACTCGCAGAACGTGCGAAGGCCTCTTCGCTTGTCTAAGCACGTGTCCTCCATCATAAAGAGAAAGGAGACTGTCCTTTGAAATTCTACTATTATTATCGGACTCTGACGTTAGCCTGCATCGATGCTGTCGCTTTAGGAATCGCGATGGGGTTTACCTATTTTTTCTTATATCCAAAAGAACTGTTTGAATTAATCGACAGTAAATTATTAGTGCAGTCAGCTGCCGTCTTTGCCTTACTGTTTGTCTCGTTAGCCTTCTTGATGAAGCTATACCGCGTCAACTGGAAGTATGCCAGTATTCAGGAAGCATTGACCTTATCTTTGTCACTCGGGGCAAGTTCGATTGGTTTAATGATCTATCAAAAATTTGTGTTTGGACAAGTACTCGAACGGATCACGATTCTTAGTTTTTGTATTTCTTTATTATTGCTCGGAGCGATTCGTGTTGCGCTACGACTACTTGGAATCGGACAACATTGGCGAAAATATGCCTTACCTCGCCGGATGGTCAAGTCACGCAAACGGACACTTGTCATTGGTGCCGGACGAGCTGGACGCTCGTTAGTCCGTCAATTATATGTATCTCCGTTCCATGAGCTAAAGCCTGTTGCATTTTTGGATGATGATCCAAAAAATATGCATTTCATGATTCAAGGAATCGAAGTCGTTGGGACGACTGCAAATTTAAAAGCAGTCATTGAAAAACACCGGATTGAAGCGATTGTACTCGCGATTCCGTCAATGACACAGCAACGACGGGTTGAACTGATCACGGAAGCGAAAACGCTTTGTAAAAACGTCCAAACGTTGCCGATGATTGAAGAGTTGATTACCGGTAAGGTTTCTGTCAGTGCGATTCGGGACGTTTCGATTGAAGATTTACTAGGTCGTGAACCGGTTGAACTCGATATTTCGGGGATTAAATCTGAAATCGAAGGACGAACGGTTCTTGTGACCGGAGCAGGTGGATCGATTGGATCAGAAATTTGCCGACAAATCATTCAATTCAATCCAACAACACTTGTCTTACTGGGGCATGGTGAAAACAGTATTTACCTGATTGAACGAGAGCTACGCGGACTTCAGTTTCCGATTAACTTAGTCCCGATCATTGCAGATGTCCAAGATCGCACGCGACTGGAAGAAGTGTTTGCGACACATAAACCACAGGTCGTTTTCCACGCAGCAGCCCATAAACATGTCCCGTTAATGGAAGCGAACCCGTACGAATCGGTCAAAAACAATGTCTATGGGACAAAAAACGTCGCCGAAGTGGCGGACCTCTTCCAAGCAGAGCGGTTTGTGATGATTTCAACCGATAAAGCTGTCAATCCAACAAACGTCATGGGATCAACCAAACGGATTGCAGAAATGATTGTTCAAGATTTAGGACAACGGAGCCAGACAAAGTTTGCTGTCGTACGTTTCGGAAATGTACTGGGTAGTCGTGGCTCAGTGATTCCACTGTTCAAATCACAGATTTTAGCGGGCGGACCGGTTACGGTCACCCATCCGGAAATGACGCGATTCTTTATGACGATTCCGGAAGCAAGTCGCTTAGTGATTCAAGCCGGTATCTTAGCGGATGGTGGAGAAGTGTTTGTTCTTGATATGGGTGAACCGGTTAAAATCGTTGACCTTGCAAAAAATATGATTGAACTGAGTGGTTTTACAGAAGATGAGATGCCAATCGTGTTCTCAGGAATTCGCCCGGGTGAGAAAATGTATGAGGAACTACTGAAAGATGGCGAAGTTGATCCGGAAGCAATTTATCCAAAAATTTTTGTCGGGCGAACACGTCAGAAAGAACCAATCATGAATATTCTAAATGTAGTGGAACGGCATAAGAATGCCCCACTTCAATTAAGAAACGTCTTACTTGATATTGCGAATGACGTTGTGATTCGTGAAGAAAACTTAGTCTGATAAAAGATATCAAAAAGGAGGAATGAAATTTGAATTACTTAAAAATCAAACGTCCACTTGGATTTTCGATTGCCTTTGTTGCCTGTTTAGTATTAATTCCTGTCTTTATCTTAATCATGGCTGCAATTAAAGTGGAATCACGAGGCCCAGTATTTTTTAAGCAAAAACGAGTCGGTCTAAATAAAAATTATTTTAATATTTTAAAATTCCGAACAATGTACATTGAAACACCTAATGATACACCAACGCATTTGCTAGCAAATCCGGATGTATATATTACGCGTGTTGGTAAAATTCTACGAAAAACAAGCCTCGATGAATTACCGCAACTGTTTAATATTTTGAAAGGCGAAATGGCATTTGTAGGACCACGTCCTGCTTTATGGAATCAATATGATTTGATCGACGAACGAGATAAATATCAGGCCAATGATACCTTACCCGGTTTGACAGGTTGGGCACAAATCAATGGTCGCGATGAACTACCGATCGAGATCAAAGCCAAGTTAGATGGAGATTATGTGAAGAAGATCGGATTAATGATGGATATAAAATGTTTTGTCGCTACCATTTTTACGGTGATCAAAAGTGAAGGTGTGAAAGAAGGTGTTCACACTAATGAGCCGACACGTGAAGCCGCTGCAACAAAGGAGATATAAAATAAATTGAAAAAAATACTTATTACCGGAATTACAGGGAATGTCGGATCTGAAATAGCAGATTCTTTGAAAAACGAGTACAACATAATAGGTACTTCTAGAAATGAAGGTATTGTAAATCCGTTCGAAACCATTACTTGTGATTTAAGTGAATCAGATCAAGTGAATCAGTTATTTTTAGAGCATCCTGATATCGAATATGTGATCCATTGTGCTGCTTTAGCACATAATAAAGGAACTGATTTAAGCGAAGGGGCTTTTATAAAAAATAATTTGATACCGACAAAGAATCTGGTGAACGCCGTTAATTCTTTGGAGAAAATAAAATCATTTATTTATATAAGCAGTATCTCCGTGTATGGTGAGCAGCACAATAAAACGTTGTATTTAGAAACGGATGAGTGTTTACCACAATCTCCTTATGCAAAGACAAAACTTCAATCAGAACAGTATTTAAAAAAACACGCACAATTCCATTATTCCGCGTTGAGACTAGCACCTGTATATAGTTCGAAATTCCTCTTGAATGTCGATAGAAGAATACGAATTCGTGATTTTAATTACTTGGTAGGAAACGGTGATACCAAGTTATCTTTATGTTCGATGGAAACGATTTTGAGAGTGGTTAAACACGAATTACGAAAAGAAAAAAGTAGTAGTGAAGTATTTAATGTTGCTGATAAAAATCCGCTTACATATAAATACTTAAAGAAAACGTATGGATCAAAAAAGATAACGGTTTTCATTCCAAGAATAGCAGTTGTTCTTATGAATCAAATAAACAAAAAAACGATTAAAAATCAGTTTATCCATGAGAATACATTGAAACTGTTAGAAGATAAAATTTATCCGGCAGATAAAATTTTTAAAGAAATGGATCAGGTGTTTTAAATGAACGTATTGCTCATCACGCAGTATTTTTGGCCAGAAGGATTTCGAGTGAATGATATTGCAACTGAATATCAAAAACGGGGTAATAAAGTTACGGTTTTAACAGGTTTGCCTAATTATCCTACTGGAGTAATTCCTCAAGAATATAAAAAAAAGAAAAACCGTATTCAAATCTACAATGATGTAAAAGTAGTGCGTTCTTTTCTAATTGAGAGAGGCAAACGATTAAGTGGTCTGGCTTTAAACTACGTTTCTTTTGCGCTAGCATCCATTATTCCTGCTTTGACTAAAATTCCTAAGAAAGATTACAAGATTATTCTTGTATATCAGGTTTCCCCGGTTTCTATGATCATTCCGGGAATCGTCCTAAAATACTTGTACAAAAAACCATTGGTAATCTATTGTCACGATTTATGGCCTGCAAGTCTAACGACTGTTGGCATAAATGATAAAGGGTTTTTCTACAAAATCGTAAAGCATATCAGTCGATTTATTTATTCACAAGCAGATGAATTAGTCATTAGCTCTAAATCATTTGAAATGTATTTAAGAGACGAACTTCATTTGAAAAATACGGTAACTTATCTTCCTGTATATGCAGAAGATTTGTTTGGTGATATTCAAAAAAATATAAATCCAAAAGAGACATTAGATTTAGTTTTTGCAGGAAATATCGGTGAGATTCAAGGTGTAGAAGATATTATTGAAACTGCAAATCTCTTGAAAAATGCAAAAGATATTATTTTTCATATTGTAGGTGATGGGACAGCTCATTCCAATTGTGTAGATTTGGCTAAAAAATATAGTTTAAATAACGTCGTTTTTCATGGAAGACATCCCATTGAGAAGATGAAAGAGTTCTACGACAAAGCGGACGCTTTTTTAGTATCAATGAAGAAAAATGAAATCGTATCGTATACGCTACCAAATAAAGTTCAATCATATTTGGCAGCAGGTAAACCGGTGTTAGGTATGATTGATGGGGAAACGAATTCAATCATCCATGAATCTGACTGTGGATATTGTGTGGAAGCAGAAAATTTTCAAGCATTTGCAGAAAAAATCATTGAATTTAAACGAAATGCTGAAAAACATCAGGAATTCGGAGAAAATGCGAAGCGATATTACGAAAACAATTTCTCGAAAAAAGATTTTTTTGAGAAACTTGATCAAATACTACAAAAAACATATAGAAGAGTGAAGGAGAATGAACATGTTTAAAGATAAAGTGTTACTAATTACTGGAGGAACTGGATCTTTTGGAAACGCTGTAATGGAACGATTCCTACATACAGATATTAAGGAAATCCGCATTTTTTCTCGGGATGAAAAAAAACAAGATGACATGCGTAAAAAGTATAACAATGAGAAGTTAAAGTTTTATCTAGGTGATGTACGTGATATCTCAAGTATTAAAAATGCCATGTACGGCGTGGATTTTGTATTTCATGCTGCGGCATTAAAACAAGTACCTTCTTGTGAATTTTTCCCGTTAGAAGCAGTAAAAACAAATGTATTAGGAACAGAGAATGTATTAGATGCAGCGATAGAGATGAAGGTTAAAAAAGTCATCTGTCTGTCAACAGATAAAGCAGCATATCCAATCAATGCAATGGGAATTTCTAAAGCCATGATGGAAAAAGTATTTGTAGCCAAATCATTAAAAGTATCTCCAGAAGACACTATGATTTGTGGTACACGATACGGAAACGTAATGGCTTCAAGAGGATCAGTCATTCCTTTATTCATCGATCAAATCAAGAGCGGCAAACCATTGACGATTACGAATCCGGACATGACTAGATTCTTGATGAGTCTTGAAGATGCCGTAGAGCTTGTCATCTTTGCCTTTAATAATGCAGTGGCTGGTGACATTATGGTTCAAAAAGCACCAGCAGCAACTATTCGTAACTTAGCAGCCGCATTGATTGAGATATTCGGAGCAAACAACGAAATCAAGGTTACGGGAACACGACATGGTGAAAAGCTCTACGAGACGTTATTAACTCGCGAAGAACATCTTGTGTCGGATGACCTTGAAGGTTTTTATAGAGTCCCAGCCGATACAAGAGACTTAAATTACGACAAATATTTTGTGGATGGAAGCCAAGAATTATCAACTGAAACAGAATATAATTCACATAATACAAAGCAACTCGGTATCAATGAAATCAAAGAGTTACTTTTAACAGTTGGTTATGTACGTGAACAATTGGAACTAGTAAAAAGTGAGGCATCTGTAAATTGAAAATTTTAGTTTTAGGTGCTACAGGTATGGCTGGTCATATGATTTCACTTTATCTAAAAGAGGCTGGCCATGATGTCGTAGGGTTTTCTAGAAAAGGGACAGAGTTCCTAGATAAAAATGTTATAGGGGATGTCACCAATTTCGAAATGCTCAAAAAAGAAATTCTATCTAATCATTACGATGCTGTCATTAATTGTATCGGTATCTTAAATAGTGACGCAGAAGATCATAAAAGCAATGCTGTATTATTAAACGGCTATTTACCACATTTTTTGTCGGATGTTACTGCCAATACCAATACTAAAATCATTCATATGAGTACCGATTGTGTATATTCAGGATCAGAAAACATTTTATTCACGGAAAATCAATTACCTAATGGTCCGACATTTTATGATCGTTCGAAAGCATTAGGAGAAATTATTAACGAAAAAGACTTAACGTTCCGTAATTCAATCATTGGTCCAGACATCAGCCAAGAGGGGATCGGATTATTTAACTGGTTTATGAAACAGAGCGGTTCAATTGGAGGATATACTTCTGTTCTATGGACAGGTGTGACGACATTGACTTTAGCGAAAGCCATTGATCAAGCATTAAAAGAAGATTTATCAGGCCTGTATCACCTGGTAAACAATGAACTGATTAGTAAGTATGATCTTTTATGTCTCTTCAATCGTTATTTTAAGAATGAAGAACTTATAATACAAAAAAATGAAGATGTGAAAAGCTTAAAAGGCTTATATAATACACGATCAGACTTTACGTTTTCGGTACCAACTTATGAAGTGATGATAGAAGAAATGTACGATTGGGTCATTGACCATAAAGACCTGTATTCGTACCGATTTGAAATGGAAGTGGGAAAAATAAATGACTAAAAAATTAAAAGTGATGACGATTGTAGGGACACGTCCTGAAACTATTCGTCTCAGTGAAACCATTAAGAAGTTTGACCAGTATTTTGACCATGTATTCGTCCACACAGGTCAAAATTATGATTATTCATTAAATCAAGTCTTCTTTGAAGACTTTAACTTAAGACAACCGGATCATTTCTTAGAAGCTGTCGGATCAAACTTAGGAGAGACGATGGGGAACATCATCAGTAAATCATATGAGCTCTTCGTTCAAGAAAAACCGGAAGCGTTATTGATTTTAGGAGATACAAACTCAGCACTATCAGCAATCTCAGCAAAACGATTAAAAATTCCAATTTTCCATATGGAAGCGGGAAATCGGTGTTTTGATCAAAATTTACCGGAAGAAATCAACCGGAAAATTGTAGACCATATTGCTGATGTCAATTTACCGTATACAGAACATGCAAGAAGATATTTAATTAGTGAAGGATATCGAAAGGAACATATCTATGTCACTGGATCACCAATGGCAGAAGTTTTGCATTTGAATCAAGAGTCCATTTTAAAAAGTGATGTCTTGAAACAGTTGAATTTAGAAAGTAAAAAGTATATTTTGGTTTCGGCACACCGAGAAGAAAATATCGACAACGAAGAGAACTTCTTATCCCTTATGGGGGCAATTAATAAAATTGCCGAGAAATATCAAGTCCCTGTCATTTACTCTACACATCCAAGAGCAAAGAAAACAATTGAAGCACGTCAATTTAAGTTTCACCCGTTGGTACAAAACTTAGAGCCATTCGGATTCTTTGACTACAATAATTTACAACTGAATGCATTATGTGTTCTCTCAGACAGTGGAACAATTCCAGAAGAAGCATCTATTTTAGAGTTCCCGGCAGTTTCGATTCGAACATCAACAGAGCGACCGGAAGCACTTGATAAGGCTGGAATCATTTTAGGTGGAATTAAAGAAAGAGATGTGCTTCAATCAGTTGAGCTTTGCTTAGCTATGTATAACAATAAAGAAAAATCAGCACCGGTAATTGATTATCAGGATCAAAATGTATCGAATAAAGTGATCAAAGTAATTCAAAGCTATACGCCAATCGTGAATAAGGTAATTTGGGGAAAATGAATATGAGAAAAAAAATTATGATATTTAATGTTCCTGCGCAAGAATTGGGTGCACTGACTATACTAAATAATGCATACAAAGCAGCATTAGATGATCATAATGATTATATTTTCATCATCAGTGGCGATTATTTAAAAAAGGCTGACAACATTGATGTTGTCAGCTTACCTTGGGTGAAAAAAAGTTGGTTTCATAGACTGTTTTTTGATTACTTCATTTCGATAAGATTAATTAAAAAATATGAAGCGGATGAAGTAATTAGTTATCAAAATATGACTGTAAGGGCACCTAAAAATATTAAACAAAAAGTGTATCTGCATAATGCGATACCCTTTACAGACATTAATTTTTCCGTAAAAAAAGAGACTAAGTTATGGATTTATAAAAAAATAATTTCCAAGAAAATTTTACATTCTTTAAAGAAGGCTGATCAAATAATCGTTCAAACAAATTGGATGAAGTCTAGTGTTCTAAAAAAAATTAATAGTATTGATTCAGATCAAGTTGTGGTAGAAAACACCAGTGAATTAATCTCTAATTTAATCGGAAAAGATCATAAGTATATAGCAGACGGTTTTATAAACAAATATATCTATCCAGCAGCTCCTTTTGTATATAAAAATCATCTCGAAATTGTAGAAGCATGTAAGCAGTTAACTGAGCAAGAAAAGAAAAAAGTTAAAATTGTGTTTACTTTCGAAGGAAATGAAAGTGAAAATGCAAAAAAAATTAAGCAAGAAATAATTCAAAACAATTTGCCGATTTTCTTGATTGGTAAGATAACCCCTAAAGAAGTACAACAATATTATCTGACTCATCAACTGCTTTTTAGTTCGAAATTAGAAACATTAGGATTACCACTTCTTGAAGCTCAGATGTTTAATACGCCAATAGTATATCGAAAGTCTGTTTTATTTGATGAAGTAACTAATTCGTATAGTAATGAAAAGAGTTATAGAACTATTGTAGCTTTAAAAAAAATACTAATTAAATTTTAGATAAAGTAGGAGATTGAATGAATAATACTTTGTTTATTTTAAGGTTCAGCAATTCAATAAAATATTTTTTAACATTAGGAACGACTTTATTATTCTTTCTTATTTTACATTATGATATTAATAATCTAATGAGTTTGTCAAAAATAAGCATGATATTATGGTTATTCCTCTTTTTTAGTTGGATATTTATAGAAAAAGAAATAATTAATTTTTATAGTATTTTCCTTGTTTTCATTTTCATGTTTTATTTTGGAGATTTTTTTCTCTATATTATAGACTACGATTTTACAAGTAATAGAAACATTACTTCTGGTTTAGTAGCAGAATCAATTATAAAAATTAGCGTATTATTTCTTATGAAATTCTTATTAATAATGCATTTGTTTGTTATAATTACGAGCTATTTCTTATCAAAAAATAAATCTATAAAATCTGATAATAAACATCAAATATCAACAAATATGCTGAATTCTTTAAAAATATCATCTGTAGTAATATTTATGATAACCTGTATACCGTCATTTAGTATTTTATTTAGCAATATTTATACGACATTTACCCAAGGATATGGTCAAATATTTTTGGCAGAAGAGTACTCTTTAGGAGGATTCTCCAATATTAAAAGATTTATAAGTAGTTTTTTTATTCCTAATCTTTTTTTAATGTTAATTTTATTCAAGGATACAAAATATATAAAATTAATAAGTAGTATAATTATATTTTATTTAGGAATTTATTTTTTGAGTGGGTCTCGAATAAATGCAATTTTAATAATTGCAGCTTTTATCATGATTAAAAACTATTGGTATAAGAAAGTTGAGAAAAAGGAATATATTTATTTAATGGTATTATTAATAACTATGTCTATTTTATTACCATTAATTTCAGAATTAAGAAACGATCTTTTTAAAACTAGTATTGATACGGATTTGTTTATAAATATGATGAACAATTTAGTGAACAAAAACCCTATATTAACAAATTTGGAAGAATCAGGATATACTTTTTTAGTAATTGCTACAGTAATAAATAATGTAGGAATAAATGTTGAGTATATTTATGGATTATCTTATGTTAATAACCTTTTTATGATTTTGCCTAACGTATTTTGGGATGTACATCCTGCCACATCATCTAATACTGACTTAGCTTTCCAAGATTTTTTGACTATTTATGGTGGCATTGGCTCTTCATTTATTGCAGAAGCGTATTATAATTTTGGGAAATATTCTATAAGTACTGCAGCTATTTTTGGATGTATCATTGCATTTGTTACACACAAAATTAAAGTAAGTGCAAAAAACAAAAATTTAATTCAATTTTACATCTATATTTACGCATCTTCCTTGATTTTGATATATGTAAGAAGTGACACAGTAAGTTTTCTGAGGAACATAACTTTATATGCAGTAGCTCCTTTATTACTAGGGTGGTTGATAAGCAAAATAAGCAAAAATAAGAGGGAATCATGAGCTTAATATTTTTAATATGTTCGCAAGTATTTGGATTAGCGTTGGGCTTGATAAAGTCATTAGTCCTACCAATATTTTTAAGTATTGAAGATTTTGCATTTTGGCAAATCTATTTACTTTATACCGGGTACATTGCTGTATTTTCGTTTGGATTTAATGACGGATTATTGGTGAGGTATGGAAAATACGACTTTAACAAGTTACCTCTAAATTTAGTTGGCAGATCAATAAAGTACTTTATGTTTTTTATAATTGCTTTAACAAGTTTTATTATTTTAATCTCTTTATTGATTCCATATAACGACAAAACTTTATTGTTCATCTTTATTACTTTAAATATTCCTTTAGTAGTTTTAAATGGAATATTTTTATTTTTATTACAGAGTACAAATCAGATAAAAAAATATAGTGTTTATTCTGTGATTGATAAATTTATAGTGATAATAACAATTTTTGTTTTTATATATTTAGATATAAAAAATATATATGTCATTATAATGGTTGACATGGCTTCTAGATTTATACAAATTCTTTTGATGTATATTGAATTCTACAAATTATTCAAGCCTGAAGGAGATAATAAATCAACAAGAAAAATAATATCAGAAATCCAAAAAAATATTTCTAGAGGTTCCTATATCTTAATTACAAACTTAATAGGAATGTTATTGTTTGGATATGGATTGTTTGTAATAGAGAGATTTATGTCTCTAAAAGATTATTCGCTATTTTCTTTAGGCATTTCTACTACAAATATTTTATTGTTATTTATTAATGCAGTTTCAATAGTAGTTTTCCCATATCTAAGTAGATTAGAAAATAATCAAGTTTTTTCTAAAGTAACTCAAATAAATTTTTTGACTACACATTTTTCCATATTTATTTGTAATATATATATAATAATTGTTTTTATTTTAGAGAACTATTTAGAAAAATACTCTGATTTACTGATTTTCTTACCTTTTATTTTTCTTAGTGTAGTTTTACAGATTAAATTTAACATCATTTTATATCCAACGATCAAACTACTTAAGAGAGAGAAAATCATCTTCAAAATAAATCTAAAATTATTAATCTTATCGATAATTTTTACATCTTTATCGATTATTTATTACCATTCACTTTTGTATGCTGCAATTACGATGTATATAGTTTTATATTTGAGAAATTATGTTTTAGGAAAATTGATTTCAAAAGATACAAAAGATATAAAAAAGGTAAAATATCTTGAACTGTTAAGTCATATAATATTCATAACAATTGTTCTATTTTTTGAGAATAAATTTTATTTATACACTATATATTCAATATTTATTCTGATAATTGATGCTAAAAAAATAGTTTTGAGAGGGAAATTTATTTGAAAACAATTGTATTTTTAACAGGTAGTTATTTTCCGGATCATTCTGCAGTAAGTAATTGTATCGAACGTGTAATTCTTAAATTAGAGAATTCTTTTAAAGTAATTGTTATTTGTCCTCAAACAGATAAAAATCAACCGTTAACTGAAGTTCACAATAACCATAAAATTATAAGGTTTTCCTATAAAAATATGGATAATAAATTAGTTAGGAGAATGAAAAGGATATTTAACAAGTACTCTTTACTTGATGATTTAATCAACGGATATTTAAATGAAATTGAAAAGATAGATACTATAGATACTATTGTTCCAGCAGTTATGCCTTTTGAAACTGCTATTGCATCCTATAAAGCAAAAGAAAAAAACTACGAATTGAAAGTAGTTCCTTTTATGTTTGATCCTTTTTCAAATAATAGTAATTTACATTACCATAAGCTTTTAAAGAAAATAAAAATGAAAAATCTACTAGAAATTGAATCATTTCTTATTGAGTCATCACACTATTTACTTTTAATTCATCATCTGAAACAACACTTTATCAAGAAACACCATTCTAATAAAGAGAAGTATGTTTTTGTTGAACATCCATTGTTTGAAAAAGATTTTTATGACTTAGATACAAATATTAATAAAAAAGATATTAAAATAGTTTACACAGGTAGTTTCTATAAAAAAATTAGAAATCCAGAATATTTTTTAAAAGTTATGAGTAACGTCATAAAAAAGAATGAAAATATATATTTACATATTTACTCTTTCGGTGATTGTAAAAAAATAATTAAAAAGTGGAGTGAAGACAATACTAAGATTACTGATCACAATAGTGTTACTTCTGACATTGCAAGGGAAAAAATGAGAACTTCAGATATTTTAATCGGTGTGGGGAATTCAACTAGTTCACAAACACCCAGTAAAATTTTTGAATATATTTCTTTTAAAAAGAAAATATTATATTTTATTAAAGATAAAAATGATAGAAACATTGAAATTCTAAAAAAATATCCGTATGCATTGTTAATAGAAGAATCGAATAAAAATTTAGATGAAGTCTCAGACGAAATAAATAAATTCATCGAAAAAACTAGTGTTAATAATACCGAAATCGATGAAAAAATTAATCAAATATTTAAAGATGCAAGTCCTAATTATATAGCAGATATAATTAAACGAAATATAAACTTAAAAGATTAGAGTGATTCGTATTCAATTACAAAGAAAAATTATAAAATATGAATTTTATTCAGATTTTAGACAAACCCTCATTTCAACTTTGAAATGAGGGTTTGTCTTATGTAATCGCATAAAGTTGTGTTGAAAACCAGGATTTCGACTGGAATCCCATGACCAGTTCGCCAATTTTTTGAGCTTGAGGGCACTAAAAGTAAGCATCGCTTGTAGCATTGTTTTTTTAGACCACGAAATCTGGCCTAACGCATGCCATACTTTTCTTTTGTGTCCGCGAAGACACGTTCGATTGTCTCCTGCCACTTTCGATACAATGCCCGATTCACAGAAGAAGTGTGCCGCAAATTTTCCACCTCATCCATCGCTTTTTAGGGAAAAAACAAGCAGGAGCGACCCTGCAGCGAAGCGAAGCGATGATTGTCCCAGAAAAACGATTCGAATCGAACAAAAAAGCAGTTCTTCTCGATCAAGAGAAAAATCACTACTTTGTCTTCAGTCTGTATAAAATATGAATTTTATTTGCTCTATTTTATGTTCTAATTTAATTTTAAAACGATTATTTTGTACTATAATATTAAGTAGAGAAAAAATCAGTAAGAATTTTTTTATTATGTTATCGGTAAATATCTCATAATTTTTTTGCTGATTTCTCTATTATTTGATGTCTATTTCCTCTTTGATTTATTTCTGGTATTTTTTTGTAATCACCATATAAATTTGTGAGGTAAGATATATAACCTAAAGGCGCTTTCACTTCTAAATTCTCAAATCTAAGAATTTCACTTCTCTCGAACCACTGTTTTTTTACCACTTCCTTTTTGAATCCGTATGATCCACCCGAACAAACCATCAATTTATTATCCTCAGTATTTTTTGCATTAATAGCATGGATTAGAGCGATCATTAACTTTTTTGGGAAAGGAAAAAGAAATATTTTATAAAAGACGCTCATTTTTCTACTTGTTAATTTATAATTTGATTTTACTAATATCATTTTTTGAAGAAGCATAGTACCTTTTTCTTGGATGCAAGATAACAATTTATTTGAATGGACGTCATCGAAAGGAAAGATGTCTATATAGATGCCGTGATGGATATTTACGTATTGTGTAACTTCTTCTTTATAAATGGTATTGTTTACTCGAAGCTTAGAAAATGGCATAGCAAAATGAGGATCAGTATCCCAATTTTGTAAGAAATAAAGTCCCTCATTGTAACAATCAAAATCATTTCTAAATAGTGTAATGAACCTATTATAATCTTGACGTGTCATTCCAATGTCCACATCATCATCCCAAGGTATAAAGCCTTTGTGGCGGACTGCCCCTAATAAAGTACCAGCAATAATAAAATAATTTATTTTATTCTCTTCTAAGTACTCTATTAAAAATCGCAATGCTTCAATTTGAATTTGTTTTACTTGATTTGTATCAATTGAAATTAATTCTGGTTCTCTCAAAAAAATCAACTCCTTTTGTAGCTTATAAATATTTAAACATTAATTTTTGAATAATTGCATATAAATTATAAAAACTAAAAAATATTAACTTGATTTTCAAAAATAATAAACCTATTAAAGTAATTAATGTAATTTAAATAAAAAATAAAAATAAAATATGTTAATATTATCCTATAGGAGGTTTTTTATGGGGTTTATTAATAAAAAGATGTACTCATTACAAATGATTCTATCTGTTGCCGCCATATTAGTTTTGTTCTATCATGCAACGTTACTTTTTCGTTATTCATTTAATTATGAGTATGCTTACGGTATCTTTTCATTTGGTTATTCTGGAGTTGATATCTTTTTTGTTCTTAGCGGCTTTTTAATGTATTATCTGCATCATAATGACTTTGGAAACCTCGCAAATACGAAAATGTTTATAAAAAAGAGATTTATTCGTATATATCCTATATATTGGATCTTTTTAATAATTATTTTATGTACATATTTTTTAGAACCTACTCTTGGAACCGAAAGTTCAAAGGTGGGATTGAATATTCTGAAATCTTTTGCTTTATTTCCTTAAGATCAAGAAAACAATCTTTTAGGAGTCGCTTGGACTTTAAGTTATGAAGTATTCTTTTATTTATGTTTTGGAATAGCAATTACCATGAACAAAAAAATAACTCCATTATTAATCGGAATATGGCTTACTGTTTTCTTATTCTTTTCGATTTTACAACCAAACTCTTTTTTTATTAATTTTTTATTTAATCCGATAAACATCGAATTTTCACTTGGGATTTTTATTGCTTTTCAGATAGTTTCTAAAAAATCAATCAACTTTAAATTATATTATTTCGGTGGGGCCCTATTATTTTCATTAGCTATTTTAAATATTAAATTTGAATTAATAGAAATTAATCGTGTATTTCAATTTGGAGTTCCTGCCTCCATGATAATTTTTGGAACAGTAGCTAAAGAGCTATACGGTAATTTCACTAAAAATACTATGTTGATTTATCTTGGTGATGCATCTTACTCTATCTATTTGACACATTATTTACTATTATCATTGTTCTCAAAAATCTTTTCTTCTCTTAATTTTTTCAGTATTATGGGCTTTCCGATTAGTGTGACATTGATCATAGTTCTTACTTTGTTAGTAGGGTGCCTTTTCCATGAATTTATTGAGAAGCCCGTACTTAAAATATTAAGTCGTTTACTTTTTAAAAATAAAGTTAGTGAACACAAATCCTCTGTCGTAAATAAGAAGTCATCATAAATACTATTTTTAGGCCCTTAAAAAATGCCTATCCTTTATTTTAATGAATTAAATGGGTAACTGATTCAAAGGGAATAAACAGGGAATCTTCCTACTACAACAATTGAAGGAGGATTTCTCATGACCCACTTCGACTATTTGGAACAGTATCTTTTCACGCATATCACTTACAGCAAACAGACGATCAAAGCCTATCGCAGGATCTCCGGCAGATGAAAAAGTATTGTGTAGAATGGTCGGTTAAGTCTCTTCAAGCGTATTTTGATTAGCTGATTCAACGCTACAAACCTACAACACGCCGATATCATGCATTGATGGCACTGGGGAATGAACTTGTCCGAGCGAAACGTCTCAAGGCAAATCCGATGCAACAAGTCCGCCGGATTATCCATCAGCAGATCCAACAACGCGAATATCATCCGCTTGAAGAGGTGATTCAAACCATCCGTCAAATCACGGATCGAACCTATCGTCTATTCTTTGAATTAATCAGTCAAACGGGCCTCCGATTCGTGGAGGCCCGTTTGTTTTCGATCGAAGATATTCAATTTGCGTCGTTGACGTTGCTCGTACGGAACGGGAAAGGACGACGCCTGAGGACGGTTCGTCTTGTTTATGGACTTTCTAATAAGCTGCAAGCGTTTTTGTAGGGCGAGAGACGGGAATCGTTTTTCGTTCCGTTCGTGGTCAAGCGATCAACGAACAGTAGGCTCGTCATGTATTAAGTAGGCAGTCAATAGCGGCAAGTGGACGACCGTTACATCCGAATGACTTGCGCGTTTTCTTCGCAATGTCTCTCTATCAGGCTGGAAATCGTGAACTGCTTGAGATTCAACTATTACTTGGTCACAGCAGCTCCCGAACAACAGAAGGCTACATCCTCAGCCAGGAAACGAAGCTCCAGTAAATCATCGATACGTTGTCGGCATGAGGCGGTTGATCGAGAACCGGGTGTTTACGTCGTCTTGGCATCAGCTTGATGCTCCTGATAAATCGTCGTCGTACAAGTCTGCACTCCTATTTTCATTAAACATCAGCTTCTTTGTTTGACCCGCTTCTGTTTTTGAATTATTTTAACGAGTGATAAAAATATCATCTGTCCGTCTGTCGTGATGGGGAAAAAGTTAAATACATTTGCTAAACAAAGTATTTTCACCACTACCCACGCTCCGCCGTCCCCTTCGACCCATATACCAAAAGAGAAAAGAAGTAATGGTGCTGAACCTGAAATGATCAGATTTTGCCAGTCTCTATGAGTATTATGATAACGGACCGTCGGAGTCAGAAAACGGTCGAACGTCAATCGTGGCTGACGTCGGAAGAGAAGCGCAAAACACCAATGGATACCTTCGTGGATGGTCACGACTATACCAATCAACAGTACATAACTGATCAGGAGCAGCAGTGTCTCAGCTGTCATGTCGAGCAGAAGTCCGTCGTGTCTGCATGAATAATCCAAATAAAGTGAATAGTACAATAAAGACGAGATACATGATGAGTGCCTGCAGTGTCAATGAGAAGTGCGTATTCAGTTCTTCTTTCGTCATCACAGTAGAAATTTTCAGACCGGTCATCGTTGTCACAACACTGGTTTCATTGATTTGGAAAAGCTCATAAATATAATCAATTAGGAATATGACCGCCCAGATTACTGTTCCTACACCAATCAATTTTGTGATCTTCATTTTGCCACCTCGTATTCTTTCTTTAGTATGAGATATAACACACCGAGCAAGAACAATAATGCAGGGTATAGAGCACCGTCTATGCTGACAAGTACTGATAAGAGAACAATTAAGATAATCGTCAAGACGGAAGCAATCGTCTCATTGATATTGCTTTGTGATTTCGGAAATAAAAACCCTGCGATTGTTGCCGCAAAAAAGATATTGATCCCGTATAGATAGGGGTTCAAACTATTTGTCTCCACAATCCCGACATATAAGGCAGGGGCCATTAGAATGATCGACACTCCGAGGAGAGAGCCAAGCTCCATCAACGGATGGATGCGGTATAACCGATACAGTTTGCGTACCGCCAACGTCGCATCTGCGTATGTGATCGTTACGATTCCTAAAATCGGTAAAAGGAATAACCACAGTTGCATCGTCCCCCCCAGACCTACTTGATAGAGCGCCCCGGCTGACATGACAGCTAGTAATGCCCAGAAGTAAAGGAAGTTCTTACTTCGAATAATGGCTGGCATCGTTGTTGCCAGTCCAATATTAAAAGCGGGCAAGCCCAATTTAAAGTAACTCTGACGCACGTAGAGGTGATTGCGGGAGAAGAAAATGGTTTGCAGTAGATACGTACCTCCGCCAATCAAGAGACTTCCTGCTAGTACGAATAGGGTTAGTGTAAGAATAGAGTACGGCAGCGTGCTGACCCAGACATCGATTTGAAATCGTGTCTTGATTAAATGAAAGGTCACCAAGCCGATCAGACATAAATCGAGCACGAATCCTAATAGGGTGCGCTTAAGTCCGGAGATGTTTTGTAACAAGGCTGCGTACAAAAAATCAAGAATCCAAAAGCTTGCAATGAAAACAGTATGTAGCGTCAAGAGAACGAGCAACGCGACTCCCCATGGCATCGGAATCAACTTCAATGCAGGTGCCACGATAATCATCAATAACTCAAAAAAGACGAGCGCGACACTCAACTTAAACAAGCGTTGACTGACGTTGACTTCCCGTTCAAAAAAAGGAAGTGTTTGGGCGAAGAATAAAGAGTTCCGATTTAACGAGACTGTCGCGTTCAAAAGAATGAACATGAACGTGCCTAAAATGAAAACCACGTTGAAATAACTGCTCAACGTCATTTTTCCTGCTAACAAGAGCGTCGTCTGATCAGCTTCTTTCGCATTGGTAGTCAATGTCGAAAGTTGAACCATATTCAAATAAAAGTATCCGAGGTAGGCTGCCGTCAGCAATAGGAGTAATCCATAACGGTTCAATCGGCTACGAAAGAACGGACGATTGAACAAACCGTGAAACGTGTCGTTATAGAAGAACTTCAGAAGACATAAAATGTTTTTGAACGATGGCGAACTTCTCACGCAAGACCTCCTCTTGTTTTATGACTTGTGTCAATTCTTCGGGAGACCCCTCAAAGTGTATAAGGGAACCATGACGCATGAGTCTGACGTCATTCGGAAAACGATCAATCGTGTTCCGTTCATGCGATACGATGATGATTTTCTTCGTCTCGCCAACCGCTGCGAACAGCTCCTGTACCAGAAGGGATGTATCGAAATCCAGTCCGCCGAAAATTTCATCCGCGATTATATACTCAGTATTGGCAGCGAGTGCTGCAACAATTTGAATTTTCTTCTTCATTCCAAAGGAGTACGATTCGATGGTTTTGTGTTGTCCATCCGCTAAATCGAGTAGTTCGATTAAGATGGGTGCTTTCTCATACTCACTTGTCTCGTATCGACTTAAAACGAACTGGACATATTCTTTACCTGTCATATAGCCAGGCAAATAAAAATCTGATGGTAGATAAAAGAACTTTGATTTATATGCTTTGCTACCTGGAGATAATTCATCAATCAAAATCTCACCACTGTCTGCTTCGAGTAAGTGGGTCATCATATTTAGTAACGTCGTTTTTCCACTACCGTTTGTACCCACGATCACAGAAACACCAGTTTTGGAGAACGTTGTTGATAATTGATCAATAATACGATTTTTTTTGAACGACTTCGTTAACTGTTTGATTTCAATCATTTTCTCGCCTCCTAAGAAAAACGGGAGCCCAAAGAGCCCCCGCTTGTTAAGTACGTTACGAGGCTTTACAGCCAATACCCATTTCCCACACCTTTGGCCAATTCAGCTTTACGTTTCCGTTAAAGCTGTAGCCGCGGCTTGTGCAATAAAAGGCATATGCAAAAATTCCAACTAAAAGGACTAACGCAAAAACCATCCAGAACCACTTGTTTTCGATCATGTTAAAGAATTTTTCTTCCAATGATAACTGATACGATACGAACATTGCAGACATCCGAACGCCTCCTTCCTCTGTAAAGATAGAAAGTCATTTACCCTAATGAAACATGGCATTAGTTTTTTTTAGGGGAAATTAAAACTTTCTTCCACTCGATTGTAACAAAAATTCCAATATTAGGAACAAGTCCTTTTGGAGCATCTTACTCAAAGAATAATCATGACTTTTCTACCGAGGATTTCTCTAATACTAGTAGGTTATTAACTTGTTTTATAAATATCTGAATGGAACGTCCTACAAAAAGTAAAGATTATTCTCATAGTAGAATTAGATATATTATGGAAGATGTGTTTGACATTACGTATTAATTGAGAAATCGATGACATAAACAAGTATAGTTTTTTAGTTTGGGTCAGATGGTCTTCAGGGGATTTTTAGAGGATGGATAATTTGGGATGTTCCTGTGAGCTGAGGGATAGGCAAGTGTTGAAGTAGTGATCATATATTCGAAAAGACGATAAAACAAAAACGGGATTGGATGAAGTGAAATTTGAAGAGACTGATATGCTCCCACAAAA
>NZ_MOLV01000010.1 GCF_001870785.1 Exiguobacterium sp. KRL4 | reverse complement strand
ACTTTTGTGGGAGCATATCAAGGTAGGGTGATGCGACTCGTCCCGCCCGACGGCTTGCGCCGGACGGGACGTAGTTTCATTATACATAGCGCGCCAGTGTTTTTTCAATCGTCTGAATCGAATCGACCGGCGCAAAGCGTTTGACGACCCGTCCTTGGCGATTGACAAGAAACTTCGTGAAGTTCCACTTGATGTTCGACGACAGCAGACCACCCTGCTGCTGCTTTAAATACGTATACAACCGGTGTTCTGCCGGGCCGTTGACGTCAATCTTCTGAAACATCGGGAACGTCACACCGTAATTGCGCTGGCAAAACTGCATCGTTTCTTGCGGATCGGCAAACTCCTGATTGTTGAACTGGTCACACGGAAATCCAAGGACCTTGACGCCTTTATTAGCATACTTGTCGTACAACCGTTGCAAGTCTCCGAGCTGACCGACAAGCCCACATTTGCTGGCTGTATTAACGATGAGAAGTACCTCTCCCGCGTAATCCTGTAAGGAAATGGTCTGTCCGGTTGCGTCTTTCACCTCGATCTCATAGAGCGATGGCATCCCGTCGCACCCCCTTTTCTGTCAGTATACGCCGCTGAAAAAGCTCCGTCTTTTTTGAACACGCAACCAGTTGCTTACCAGATGGATTCTTCCCGGCCACTCAGCTTAATGACAAACGGCATGATCAATAGAAAAAACAGGCTGACGTATCCGAGTGACAGATAGTGTTGGGTATCTTTTGAAAGATACTGCTTCTTACCGCAGTTCGAACAATCCTTGCCGTGATTTGCAAAGCCGACAGCCAATACGTCCTTCGTTTTCCACTTGTAGTCGCAATTCGTACACCGTACCATTTCATCATCCCCTTTGAATTCTTTTACCTGTTTGTTCCAGTAAAAGTTTCACGATTATGATGATTTGTTGAGAAACGTCAATCAACGAAACGTACTTCATCCTTAGTCTTACCTTAAACTCTTTTATCATATCCTGCTAATCATAAAAATTACAAATTTTGTATTTTTAAATTACGAATGGTAAAATTAATCTATCCTGTAATCGAAATACAAGAAATGGAGGTCATCCCATTGAAAAAAGTAATCGCTCCTTTACTTTGCATCCCGTTCCTGCTGTTAGCAGCCTGTACAGGCGAAACAGAAAAAACAGTGACGCACTCCGAAAGTAAAGAATTTAAACCGGAAACTGTAAAGATCAACAAGAATAGTGAACTAAACATCGTGCCGCTTTATACGCCCTATCAAAACTATTTGAAGGCATCCCTTAAAGAAAATGATCCAGAAGCGGATAAAAAAAATTATGCAAAATCTGTTCTTGATTACATAGGTGAAATTGGAGAGAAGGAAAACTTTGATACGACCAGTTTAAAAGGCTACTTCATGTTGCAATCAACTTTTTACGAGCAAGAATTGATGGATCGGACAAACGAGTTGATGAAGCATCATGACGAAATCAAAGACATCATCATAAAAAACTATACAGCTGCAAATAAGGTACTTCCTAAAAAGAAAAGTACGATTTTCATCGTACCTTCCAACTCGGAATATTCTTCTATGAGTGAATCCATGAATGGAGTATTCGCCGGAGCATACAAAGACTCTGTCATCCTCTATTTAGATTCAAACTTCGATCAGGATACACTTGCTTACACAGTCGCGCATGAATACCATCATTTGATTCTTCAGGATACACCTGAATATAAAATGAATGTGATTCTTGATTCAATCATCACCGAAGGCAAGGCGGATGCCTTTGCCGATCGTGTCGTTAAGGGTGTTTCACCGCCGTGGAACGTACCGATGGATGAAAAGACCAAGAAACATGTAGCCAGTCTGATCGAGAGCGGTGAAGCTACTTATGAAGAAGTTGTAGGCGGTAATCACCAAAAGGATATTCCCCAATGGAGTAACTATATCTTAGGACGGGATATTATGAATCACTACTTTAAAACGAATCCTGACCGTTCCATATCGGACTGGACAGTTGCAGATCAACAGGATATTTTAAAAGGCTACAAATACCAAGATATTCTGGAATGATACATTAATACATTCCGAAAAAAATATCATTGTAGGATGGTTGCTTAGTAAATGGATTTCAATCTTCTCTTAAACTTACGTTGGATAATGCCCGAATTACATTTTCGATGATGTCGAGAGAAGCCGGAATCTGAATCCATTTTTCCACCTCCTGATCAAAATAAAGTCCTTGTTCTCGCATGTTTTCTTTATTGTTCACTTCATCATATTCTAAAATTTGATTCAGATTTCGATCGGCTTCCTCAAAGTCATCGAACGGACCTGAGCCATAATAAAAGATTAGGTCTTCTTTTGTAAATCCCTCTAATTCTAGAATCTTTTCTTCCAGTAATTCGAGTGGACGTATACGGGCTTTCGCATAATCAATGATCGTCTGATAAACGCTAAATGGTATGTCGTATTCTAAAAATCGTTTCGAATACCATTCCCAAATCCATTTCCACTTACAGATGAAATACACGATGTATTCTACTTGTGATGTTTCTTCCAACTCATGCATTTCGTAAGATAATGTCATGGTGTCTTGTTCCAGCTCGAATTCAATAATAAATCACCATTCCTATTTTCATCTTCCAGAAGTTCATTGATTCGTAAATCATTTAGTTTAAGATAGTCCAACAATGGAACTGGTAGCTGCGCTTCTTCGCGAAATAAAACGCTAATATTTTTAATCACTTCGATTGTCAATTAGAACCTCCAAAAGGAATCAAGCAAGATCACCTTGCTTGATTCCAGTAGTTTTATCAGAACCAGACACAAATATACCTACTCCTTAACCTTAAGAACGAAATCCTCATGAAAGTCATCACCGTGATACCTATATACAACAAATACAAAATGAAGGAGTAGAAAACATGTTTTATGATGAATACGAACTGCTTGAGTTATTCGAATCCGAACCGAGAGAACTTTATCAGGAAGGTGCCGGTTTTTATATGTATAAGAAGGTCGACAAACTTGGGTTTCAGCTATTATTGTATATCTCACAATATGAACATAAATGTAACGTCAGTCTAAGTAGTGATATGTACAGGTGGACGATCTTCGAATTTGAACTATATCATATAGAATCAATAAGAAATGAAAATGAGTGTTTAAAAATCAGAGGCAATTCAGGAAAAACGGAAATTGATATACAGTGTAAACCACATTTCAGTTTAACTCATATTAGATTATCTGATTAAAAATATGATTGATCTTTTAAGAAATTACTTACGAAGGAGGGCAGTTTCAGATGCGTAAATCTTTATTAATCGGTTCTGTGATTATCATCATTGCTTTGTTCGTTCAATTCGAACCCTTCCGTGATGAACCACCCGATCCCCGTGTCGAGATACAGGGAAAAAGTATTCCAACGGTCCAAGGGACATTTTGCTGGAGTGGCCTGTTTAGCGGCCAATGCGTAGACAAAATATACGTAGATGGTCTGCATATGACTGAAAAAAGTAAACCGGTCACCGTCATGCCTAACGAGAAAATCCAGATTTCCTTCGATCCAGAACCTGATACAATCAAAATCCTACAATTTAACAACAAGGAGACCGGTAACTCTGTTACGTTAAAAAATAATCAACTGGTAACACCAAAAAAGAGCGGAACATACGCATATGAACTTCAAGCAAGATGGTCGGAGAATGGTGATGGCCAGTTTGCTTTCTTAATCAAAGTAGATTGAAGGGAGATCGAAATAAAACTCGTGTCTGTACTAACATCTAAATATGTATTACAATGTATTACAAAGGAGATGATAAGTATGAGTACGATTTCTGTTCGACTCGATGATCAAGATACGCGACTGATCAAAGAATATGCGAAAGCAAAAAACATCACGATTTCTACACTTGTTCGCGATGCCGTCCTCGATCGTATTGAAGATGAGATTGATTTACAACTCTATCATGATTCCATGGCAGCACACCGCAAAAAATCAGAAGCAATCTCGTTTGACGATATGATGAAGGAACTTGATTTAAAATGACAGCATATACAGTGGAGTTTGAGCGTGGAGCTCAAAAGTCCCTTAAGAAGATAAATCCTCAACAATCACGGATCATCATGTCCTGGATCAAGAAGAACCTGGTCGGGACGGATGATCCCCGTCGTCATGGAAAAGGACTTGTCTCGAATCGTTCGGGTGAATGGCGGTATCGCATTGGCGACTATCGTCTGATTGCTGACATCCAAGAGGACAAAGTCGTGATCTTGATTCTTGAGATCGGGCATCGTCGAGATATCTATAAATAAGGGAGTTAAGACTCACGAATGAGGAAACATATTCGTCTTTTCTTTTTAACGACCGTTTTTGCAAACATCACTTAAACATTATTCATACGTATGATGAAAAGGAGCAAAGTGCCTTCACCTCTAACAGAGAAGGGATTTTGCTCCTTTTGATACCTTTAAATTCACGGTTTTAGAGGGTCACAGGCAAAAACATTTAAGACTCCTCTTCCCCTGTTGGCAATTTTATGCAAAAATGTATAATCATATAATAATTTAAACAGGATGTGACTCGATGCAAAAAGTTCTATTCTATTTTTCCGTACTGAACAGCCTCTACATCGGAATCAACTCATTTACGTATTCCGACAGCTTTCTAAACGCCCCACTCGGCTTAACAACACTGTTCGCTGTCATTTTGATGGTTTTCAATGACAGAGCAAAGAAAACGGGACGATCGTTCTTTACTAAAACAACGGATGTCCTCAGTTTTATTAACATTTTGATCGGGCTTTCGCTGATTGTCTTGATTTAGGAGTGGAGCTTATTTATGACGACTTTTATGTATATTTTTTGTTTACTCATTTGGGGTCTTAATTTCATTGCCGTCAAGATTCAAGGTACGCCGGTCAGCCTGGAGCTATCGTTGACCTATCGTTTAATCCTGACTGCTGTATTGTTCAGTCTTCTGGCATGGTTCATGAAACCGGTCGGAAAACCTCTGAAACAGGATCTTCCGTATATTCTGGTGTTTGGTATATGTAATTTTGCACTCAGCTATCTCTGTCTCTATTACGCGACGATGCTCAGTTCAGCCGCAATCGTCACATTGATTTTTTCACTGAAAGTTATCCTAACACCCGTTGCCTTGCGGATCTTTTTAAAAGAACACCTCCATATCCGCATCCTGATTGGCGGACTTCTCGGTGTGCTGGGCGTTTTGATTTTGCTTTATCCTACTCTACACGACATACATACGAATGATGTTAAAGGAATTCTCCTTGCCCTGCTTGGTACTGTCCTTACAGCAATCGGCGACGCCAGTTCCGCACGAAATGCGAAGCAGAAAGTAAATCCGGTGTATGCCAATGCGGTCGGTTTCACGGCAGGAGGTATTTTGCTTGGATCCGTCGTATGGTTTCAGGGGCAGACAATCAGTATCCCGCCGTCCGTTACTTACTTGTCCGCGCTTCTTTACCTCACGCTGCTCGCATCGTTTGGCGCATGGTTCTTCTACCTGAAGTTGGTCGAGAAAATCGGTGGTGCCAAAAGCGGCTACATGGTAGCGCTGTTTCCGGCAATTGGAGGAGTCGCTTCCGTCCTGATCGGTGAATCGACTTTATCTGTTTACTTAGTGCTCGGTTGCTTGTTCAGTTGCACCGGTGCCGCTATTTCGTTAGGAGTCGGGACTTATCTTCGAAAGCGGTTGGCAAGTAAAAGACCATCCATGAATGCCGATTTGAAATAATCGAATACCACCTGCTTCCGGCTGTCAGTCGGAAGCAGGTTTTTCATTCCTCGATGATTTTCCGGTCTTGAAACGGATGCTCCGTAAAGTTCGCAACAAAATCAAAACCGGCGGCATCGTGGGAAATCATTAGATAGTAAATATCCTTCGAAGGAATCGAAAAATCAAATGCAAGCAACAACCAGGCATCCGGGTCATTGATAATGGACACATCTTTTTCCATTGTGATTAAAATATTTTGCCCGTTATACGCGTCAGAATACGCCATTGGGAGATACTTTTCGACTTCTTCGAGCGAACAGATCTCAAGCAAATGATGATACCGTCCTCTTGATAATTTTGTCGTAATCCTCACTTTTGAAAGACTGATCTCTGAACCGCCACTAAAAGCATGCACATAGAGCGGATACCGTTTAAATCCTAAAACGAAGTTCTTCAGCAGAAAAAACGCCCCATTTTGATAATCGTCTGCTCCAAGAGTTGCAGACTCATAATCTGTCTCATCAAAAAAGGCATAGAACTGCGTGTCTTCTTGAAGTGACGTTTTCCATTTAAACGTATCGTCTAATTCTCCTAGTACGCGGTACAAAATCATCGACTACACCCTTTCGCTTACGACTCGCTTCCCTCGTTGCCCGTCCCTATTAACTCCTCTTCAATATTCATTTCACGACTCCTGTATGCAGACGCATTTTGACGAATTCATAGCTTCCGCCGTTCGTTTCTTGCTGAAACCGTTCGATCGATTCAAAACCGCTTTTGGCATACAGCCGGATTGCCCGTTCATTAAAGGTCGCGACAGCTAATTCAATTTGGCGTGGTTGATACTTTTGAATCGCAAAGGAGAGACCGCTTTTCAAAAATGCTGTACCATTTCCCTACCCCGTTAGATCCGGTCGCATCCCCAGTGCCACATCAAGGCCGTCCTGTCCGGGTTCAAACACAAAAAATCCAATCAGTTGTGTACCGTCCATCACCGCATAGTAATGTTCCGTCCGTTGATCGGGATCAAGAAATTCTGCCAAGTCGTCCGGATCGTTCGGCATATTATAGAATGCAAAGTCGCCTTCGTATCTCCAGTCATAGGCAATCTGTTCCACCTGATGTTACGTCAGCGGTAAATAAGTATAGCTCATCATACATTTTCCTTTTTTAAAACTACTCAGAATGTTTTACTTCTTTTCTTCAAGGTAAAGTGTTTCGTCGATTTCTTCATACGTTGAAGCATCATCATACATTACAGTCATTTCAAGGTCTTCTGACCACTCCCAAAAGTAATCGCCTTGGGCAATGATAGCGCGTTCTAAAAAACATTCGAAATTCAAATTTAATGGAACAGCCATATCCAGACCATCTGATGGATGCACAACTGTGATATATGGTTTTTTAAAGGATCCTTCTGCATCCGTACATTGATTTTTATCAATTAAAATCCAATCCTCATCTATTTGACCTATGATCCAGAAGTTTCCTTCCGAAAGGAGACCGTCTTCTGAATGGTGTTCTTCCGACATTTCCAGCATTTCCTTAAGAGGAAACAATTCTAAGATTAGATCAGATTCAGTTCTAAATAAGCCACATCCATCATGCAACGTTAAAAAATGTTTATAGTCTTTCGGCAAAGAAAAATTATCTTCAGGCAAGCAGGATTCAATTTCTTGAGAAGATAAAGGTTTATTAAAACTACAAGTTGCCCATCCGTTTCTACCATATCTTCCCATAATAAATCTCGGCTCATATTTAAACATTTGTTTGAGTAAAATCAATGTTCTTTCAATCGGTTTCATCTTATATCCTCCTCAATTTTCGGACTGCTCCTACTTACAAGTATTCTCTTCATTCTATACCTTTAATTGGAAATAAAGATACTAACTTCCCGAATTTATGGTATGATCAACTCAATAAAAAAATACATATATTACCTTTTATCATAGAACAGAGGTTTTTGAATGAATGGTGATGGACTAGTTTGGAGTGTTCTAATATCAAGCTTAATCGTATTAAATTTGTCGGCTGTTCTTTTATACAGGAAAGGTAAAATGCTCTTATGGGGATCCGGTTTAATAATCGGATTTCTTGGACCAATCGTTGCTTTAATATCGGGTTCTATTTTTTTAAAAATAGATCACAGCATGGATGGAGATGGTTTTGGGGCTGCTTTTTCAGCAGCTTTTATCGGATTCGTTATCGTTGGTAACGGAATTCTATATCTTATTGTTGGTCTTGTAATAGTGATTACGAACTTCATTAGAAAACGTCAACTAAATTAACGATGATGAAATCTCAAAATATTCATATCTAAAAATGAAAAATAAGGAGGACTGCATATTTTGAAAGAACGAAGACGTTCGGATCGGTATTCATCAGGTCTTAATGGGAAAGGAACGCTACTAGCTATTTTGATTGTAATTTCCATAGGAGCAGTTGGGAGTATGGCGAACAATGACGAAACAGATGAAGTGAAAGAACCCAAGCAAGAAGCGAAAGCGGAGGATAAAAAAGAATCAGTCGATCAAGGAATGTCTGAAAAGAAAATTAAAACTACCGTTAAAGTGCAATCACCTAGCGATGTGAGCAATCTAAATGAAATACAACAAGCTGTGAATACGGGAGAAGATGACTTGCGAGACGCCATCGATTCAACAAATCAATTTGTAGACGATCTCGTGACAAAGCAAGAAACCTTACGTAAATCTAAAAATCTCGCTATTCAAGATTTCCATAAAACCATCACCGATGATGTCGTGGAAAAGCTCGATAACCAAATTTCATTACTGAATGACGCCGCTCAAACGGCCCATTCCATGGCAACTGGCGTTTTCTTGAACAACGAGAAAAACATTGCAGTTGAAGGTACCGAAAACCTCAACTTCGTAAAACTCGAACAGTTGGCGGATAATTTTAATTCAATGGCGTTTAGCTTAGAGACATACGGGATGGCTCGTAGTTTTGAATCGTGGGAAGAAGCCTCTGCTTACCTACCAAGCCGTCGGGAAGAATCGCTTCTTGCTATTCCATTAAACGAAGCAATCATCCATTCTTCATCCGTTATCGATGAACCGATTATTGCAGAGCCGGTTACGGAAGAAGGAAATGTCGACGGGGAATCGGTTGCGAGTACAGAACAAACCGACGCCGAACGATATCCAGAAGCCATCACAAGCGTTTTTAAAATCTCAGAAGCTATGAATGCTATCTATGTAACGGCTGATGAATTACAACAGCGCTTTACCCCTTATGAGAAGGAGGACGGGTTTGGTCAGTTTGAATACATCTCAGTGGACGACTTAGATGATTTATACAAATTTGACACAACCGTAGCGAATGAAATCACAGTGAGCATTCACTTCGAAGCACCTGATTATACGACAGATGGATTTACGCAAGCTATGGATTCACACCGTATTATCATAAAAGAATTGGATCAATTGAGTGCACTCCTCGAAGTGTATTCAAGTGAATTCCGGCAAGACCCACAAGGCACACTTGCACAAGCGAAAGGCCACCTTGAACGAATCAAAGCAGCAGCCCAGATTGAACGACCAGGCTTTGAAAAATTCTTCAAAACTGCTGGACCAGAAGCAAACTAATCGTAATACACCTCGCTCGCGTCTTTATTAGACGACAAAAAAACCGCTCAACCGAGCGGCTCCTGACATTTTGGCGAAAAAAATTAAAAAGTGGGAACTGAGTGGGAACTGGCGACTTCCGCACCTTTGAAAACTGCTTAAGCCTGCGGTCTTTTCCGACGGAGACCATAATACTGGTAGAACTGAACTTCGATATTCCCGTTATAGAGCTTACGACGTTTTGTCGCCGGACGGCCGAAGGCTTTTTCGAACTCGACGTATGACGTGATCATATAGACACTGTAGTACGGGAATTCACGGAACGCATTGCCGATCTTCCGGTACAGCTGGTGGACTTCACGTGCGTCCTCGAGACGCTCCCCGTACGGCGGGTTCCCGATGATGACACCAAAGTCTTCCTTCGGCTTGAAATCAGCCGCGTCGCGTTGCATGACGTTGATTGCGTCCCGGACGTCTGCGAGCTCGGCGTTTTGTTTTGCGAGCTTGACCATCTCCGGATCCGTATCGTTGGCATAGATTTTGAGCGGCTTGTCCCACTCGGCTTTGTCGTTTGCTTCCTTGATTGCATCGAACCAGGCTTTTTTCGGAATACACGCCCATTCTTGCGACGCGAATTCGCGGTTGATCCCGGGTGCGATATTCCGTCCGATCATCGCGGCTTCGATGGCCAGTGTCCCTGAACCCGTAAAGACGTCGTACAGCGGCATATCCGGCTTCCAGTTCGTCAGCATCAGCATCGCTGCTGCCATCGTCTCTTTCAGTGGTGCCGCCGAGTGGAACTCACGGTACCCGCGTTTATGGAGTGCGTCGCCTGACGTATCGATCGTCAGCGTCGCGATGTCTTTTAAGAGCGCGACTTCGATCGGGAAGCTGGCACCCGTTTTCGGTAACCACTCGTCGCCCATGTTATATGCTTCCTGCATGTGCGAGACGATCGCTTTTTCCGTGATTTTCTGACAGTCACGGATTGAGAATAGTTTTGATTTGACTGAGCGGCCGTTGACGACATAGTTCGCTTCCCACGGCAACAGTTCGCTCCACGGGAGGTCCTTGACCTGATCAAATAATTTTTCAAATGATGTCGCCTTGAATTCGGCAACGACGAGTTTAACACGGTCCGCCGTCCGTAACCAAAGGTTGAGACGGGGAATGTCTTCGAGCTCGCAATCGATGTAGACCTTTCCGTCCTCGACCGTACACTCGTATCCTAAATCGCGGACTTCCTTGGCGACGAGGGATTCAATTCCCATTGCCGCCGTCGCGATGACTAAACGTTTTGCCATGATTGTTCACGCTCCTACCTGTTTTTAAAATTTCCAAAATCATTTCAATAAAAAAAGAGCCCAGTTGGACCTGGACTCTCGTTCAAAGTAAAAATAACAGCCTATGTGGTCCTGTAAGCCATGTTCTGTTCCCTAGTGTTGCAAACGGTTTGACCCTCACACGTGGGCGACAATCATCTATCTCCGTATTTACATACGCTCTCCTTCGCGTTCAGTTCCGCTCCGGAAATTCCCCTACCAAATTTGGGTTTCTCGCTCGTGGGGTTTACCTCGTTCCACCCTTACTGTTTCCAGCAAGGCTCCGTCACTGTGGCACTTTCAAGAAGTTTCGGCCATATCCGAAGACTTAGGCGTTCCTTCTGCCGTCAGCACGACGCTGCCTACACTTATCTTTTCGTGTAGCACGATCACTACAACCATCGCAGGTTGTGCGAGCATGGACTTTCCTCAAAGCACCGAAGTGCCCCGCAATTGTCCGAACCAACATAGTCACTGCTTAACAGTGTAGCGCACGTCACGGATTCTAGCAAGAGGTATTTCTCGATCAATGGGCGGAAAAGTTGCGTTTTCTTGTGATTTTGCGGTATAGTACAATGGTTCAGAAGGGGGCATGTACTATGAAAAAACGACGCTCTGGTACGAACCAGCGTACCGTACGGAAATTGACGTTCTTGATCGAGATTGATGAAATCAAGGCACTTCATCTCCGGAACGGCATCTTTGCCTTTTATCGCAAGGGTGAACTCATCCATGCGTTCGAGCCATTTAATGTAAAACAACCTGATGCGTTATCAAAACGGAGTTACCATTTCGACCAGCATGATATCTTATTGATGAATGAACGGTTCCCGCAACAGATTCCGCTGTACGATGAAGCGATGACGTTACGCTCATGGGCGAATCAAGTCGAATACGGCTTGTACCAGCTGATCGACACGGGACGTTTGTCTTTCATTCATGAAGATGATACCGGGTATAAAATGGAAGCGACGATTCAGTGGACGGGCGAAACGCTTGCCGTTCCGACGCCGGTCTATAAAAAAGGAAAAGACCCAAAGTAAACACTTTGAGTCCCACGCTGTCTCCCACATGGTGAGGCGGCTTTTTTTTTGATTATTTGACGGTGATGACACGTTCCGTCACCCGCGTATGACGACCGGACGACGTCGCAAAGACAAGTTTATACGTCCCGGTTTCTTTCAGGGCGTAGGAATACTTGTGCGTGCCGTTACGCAGATACTCATTCGTAAACGTCTTGACGACCTTGCCGTCCTTGTAGAGACGGGTCAACGTCGTCGCGTTCGAGTACTCGTCAAAGTAAAACGAAAACGGCTGATTCGGTTTCAAGACCGACGGGACCGACACTTTGGAAACAGGTGCCGGAATCCGGGCCAACATGCCGGCGTTCAGTCGACCTGTTCCGTAGTGTAACATCGTATCCCCGGCTTTTTTCGCCGCTGCCTCATACAGCTTACTGCGAAGCGTACTGTTCGTGATGAACGGGTTTTTTGATTTTGCGAGGGCGATGACACCACTGACGATCGGTGTCGCCATCGACGTCCCGTCGAGGTAGCCGTACTTGTTGCCGACGATCGTCGAGTAGACGCCTTCCCCCGGTGCCATGATGTTGAGCCCTTTGCCGTAATTCGAGAACGTCGACGCGCGACCGAGTGTTCCGACGGATCCGACGGCAATGACGGATTTCATTGAAGCAGGGAATAAGAGTTTGTTGCGTCCGTCATTCCCCGCCGCACTGACGACGACGATGTTTTTGGCTTCTGCTTTTTTGATCGCCGCTTCCATATACGGATCGTATTCGTACTGACCAAGTGACAAATTGATCACATCCGCCCCTTGTGCGATCGCATAAAGTACACCGTCTCCGATGTCGATCGAACTCGCGAAGTCGCCGTCAAAGACGTCGGCACCAATCAATTTGACGCCGGACGCGACACCAACCGTTCCTTTGCCATTTTCTGCTGCCGCAACGATCCCTGCGACATGTGTCCCGTGATCGTCCGGTTTCCGGATGCCGGAAATCGTCGTTGCCTTATAGATGACATTCTTGAACTCCGAGTGATTGACGTCAATCGCATCATCGATGATCGCAACACGAACGTCGGATTTGCCGCGGCTGTATTTCCAATAAGTAGGAATACGCGATTGATCCAAATATGTTTGTTGCAATTGGGCCGAATCGGTCGCTTTTTCGACGACCGTGACCGGAATCAAATCGGCTTCGACATCCGTCTCATCGAGGTGCGGCAATGGTTCGACGAGTGAAAACCCGTCCTGTTTCAGTTCCCGTACTTCCTGCAGTCCTTGTTCCGATAACCACGTTTGTTTTTGTTGTTCCGTAAATGTTGGATCATACTGCACATATTGAGAATTAGCGAACGCAGAGGTAGGTAACCCTACGACGACAGCAAATGTGAGTAGTGCAAGTTTCTTTTTCAATGTGGACCCTGCCCTTCTCTTTTTACACGCCGATTCTATTGATGTGCTGACCCAAACGGACTAAAAAAATGGAACGGTCCCATCGGATTCTTCGCTGACTTCAAATGGAATGATTTTTCCGATCGTGACATAAGAATAATAACGGACAAGCACCGCCCGCCAACGTGCCGCATCAATTCCGGTCAGATCTTCTCCGAGCGGCGATCCGTCAAACGTCTCGAACTGCTGGCAAAAAAAGGCTTCTTCCGCCTCACTCCAGGTTACGGCTTCTCCAATAAATCCGGTTGAGAATCGGACGAAATCGGCAATCGACGGACCAATCACTTCGGATGGCAAACGTTCACTCATCCGACCGACCAGTTCGTAGCGATCGCGTTCCGCCTGCTCTGCTTCTTCTAATGAATGGCACAGCAAGACTTCCCGATTGATCTCCACCAAAACGACATAATCACCTTGCGGCAAATTGACGTGTATCATCACTACACCCCTTGGATTAAATTCGTGTAGTTTCTAGATGTCACTTTCTATGAGTTAATTTATAATGTCCATTTTCGATCAAACATCAATTCTATCGGTTCGTTATCCTTAGACTTTAACATACGAACCCGTGTCGTATCAATTTGATCGAGTAAATCCGCATCGCTCAATGATCGGATGGCTGGTGCTTCCGACTGCTCAATCCGTGACCGGAACGATGTCAGCAAATCCTGTTGCCCGCTCGCAATCGCATACCAGGCAAGTCGTGCGAATGGCTCATCCTTCGCCGTTTCTAAGGCATAACTCTCAAAAATATCTGGTAAGTAACTGGCAAACTGATCGAGCGCGTCGATCCGCTCCGCGAGATCAAGAATCGTCAACCAACTCGGCAACGACAATAACGATTCACTTGACCACCAATCGATTAAATCAATATGTTCCTTAAACAGTTGTTGCGCTTCCGGACGGTCGATGAAATGCTGCATCGTCTGGATCAATTCGTTCCAGGCGATCGACCAGTATTCGTCAGACGGATTGGCGGAGATGAAAAATTGACGATAGACCGTCAACAGTTCCGACACTTCTTGAAGATGCTCGACTTCTAGCCGTTGATTCAACCGACTAACTGCTTTTGTAAAATAACTTGGTTCTAACGTCAGTGCCATATACAGTAGTTTCGGTACATCTTTTAGTTCGCCTTGATCGACCGTCTCAAATAATTCCTGGATCCATTCTGGTTGTGGGTTCGTCATACGTTTTTCTCCTCTGCATAGTAAATGTATTTACTATACCCGAAAAAGAATTAGTGTAATCCACTTTTTCATAATGCCCCAATCTGTTTCGCCGTTTCTTCACTGCATAAAACGATCAACGTCGTATTCGGCGGAATCGGTTCATCAAGCCGGCGGTTCAAATCCAGCCGTTTGCCGTCCGATAAAATCGTCACCCCGTCTTCGAGCATCGCGTGGAAAGCTTCCCGAAACGTCGTCCATTCCGGTTTTGCCGGAAGCGAAAACATGCCGTCCCCGTCTTTCGTCAGCAGATTCGTCACAACCTTCGTCACGCCGGGATGGTGGGCGGCGAGAATCGCCATCCGGGCAATCGTCTCGTCGCCGAGCAGGACTTCATCGACTTTGACTTGTTCAAAACTGTCGAGGTGTTCCTCGAGCATCATCTCAACGATCGTATAGATGTTCGGATTGGCGCGTTCGATGCTCGCTGCAATCAATAAGGTCCGTCCGTCCGCCAGTGCCGGGGGGATCGAATGATCGGCGAGGACGATTGCCCGGGTCGCCTTTTTGATGTTCGCCCGTTGTAACGTCGATTCGAGTGCCGGGTCGCCGCTGACATAATGGAACCGGGGATGGCTGAACGGTTCGCGTTCCAGATCGTCGATCAAGATGACGTCCGTCGCCTCCAGCAACTCATCGATGACGTGTTTCGAACGCCGGCTGTAGCCAAACACTAACGTATGTCCCGTTTCTTTCACTTGCAATAACCCTCTTTCCTTTTGATTTCGGATCAACTGGACGCCGTCGACGAGCTTTGAAATCAATCCGCCGACAATCCCGATTCCGAAGATGAAGACAAAAATCGTCATGAAACGACCAAAATCCGTATTCGGGAAAAAGTCCCCGTATCCGACTGTCACGACGGTCGTCATCGTCCAGTAGACGGCCCGGAAGTAAGTCCCGAACGTGTCCGGTTCTGCGAGATACATAATCAAGGCGACACCAAATACAAACACAAACGAGGCATACGCTAACGTCCGCATCCTCAAAAAGGACATGCGACGTAAAAATCGTAACCAGACCATAACTTTTATTCACCCTTTCCGAACAATTTGTCCTTTCGTCCTGTCAATAAGGGCGAAGGAGGTGATACACATGACACAGGCAGAAGAAATCAAAACGAGTTTAGTCGTCGTCTTCGAACGAAACGACAAGGTCACACCAAACGGAGATGCCGTCATCGCCCGCCGTCGCTTCAACGGACTGCGCGCTGACTTGGATCCACAAGCTGTCGCTTCGATTGGCCAAGCCATCGGGAAACTGCTCGCTGGCGCGTACACGCACACGGAAATCAGCCGTGACTTTGCCTTACTTAATGCCTAACACACCCACTCACTAAAGGAGGAATTCGATGGAACACACAATTGTTTTGACATTCGAGACGATGCTGAAAAAACCGTATCGCTTGCGTCTCGCCGGTGCCAAACCGGAAACGTCGGTCGATGAGATCAAGGCGCTTGCTCAGTTGATGGTCGACCACGATCCGTTTCATGACGGGCTCGTCAAGTTGAGCCAAGCCGAGCTCCAAAACAGTTCCGAAACGGCTTACGTCATCTAATGAACGAAAAGTTCTTCCGTCATCATCACCCGTAGAGGTGGTGGTGACTTTTTTTTGGTATACTAGAATCATCAAGCAACTGGAAAGGAAGTCAATTTATGGCCAAACGCCCTCTTACGCCCCGCGAATGTGAACTTGTCGTCAGCAGCCTCTACGTGATGGAGCTGATTCCGTTCGAAGGAATCATGGAACGACTCGAATCGATCACACTGCGCGACATCATCGGACCGGTCGCTTCCGGCGAGATGACCCGGGAACAGGCAGCCGATGCTCTCGATCAATACATCAAAGTGCGCCGGCGTCGCTTCCGCAACGTCCCACCGGAACACCTCTGGTCCCTTGACGACCGGATGGAGCAAGAAGCGTTACGGATGATCCGTAAACGGGCTCCGTTGACGGCGGGTGAAAAACTTCAACCAAAAGCGATTCCCTTTGAAATGGGTGACACCGTCGAGATGACCGTGACCGAAGTCCAGGAACGAAACGGGAAGGTCAACGTCATCGGAAAAGTCGGTCAAGTGACGGCAAAACTTCCGGTCGCCAATCGTCAAGCAGTCAAGAGCAGTAAAAAACTGTCGGCTTGGGTGACGGGAATCGAAAAGAAACCCGCCTTGATTCACTTGTCGACATCCGACTACGGCAAACATCAGCCGTCCGCCGACGTAAAAGAAGCCTATGTCACGGCCATCGCCGCGCTACGGCACTATTTCGAGACGAACGTCCTCCCCTCGACGGAAGAAGTCGACCTCGCAAAGTCGCTTTTCCAACGGATGATTCGTCGCGACCAAAACGATTGGTTCACGGTTTATGTCGCGATGGGGCGCCCTCAGCTCGATCATGTCCGGCGCTGGGTCAAAGTCATCCAAATGCTCGGCAAGTCCCTCCGTGGCGACGAAGAAGCGACACGTCTTTTGGCGTCACAAGAAGACCGGTTCTTTAAAGATGCGTTACTGCGCGCGTGCCGGGCGACTGAAACCAACTTTTCTACACCTATGTAAGTCTTTCGACTAGGACGAACCTTTCTCCTCGTTCATTCATACAACATTTTTTACCAACCGTTCCGTCCGTCTGTTTTTTCAGATAGACCGGGGCGGTTTTTTTGAGGAACATTAAAAAAGACCGACGGGCATTTGCCCGTCGGTCCGACGTATTACGTGATATCAATCGTTGATTCCAGTGCCCGGCACGTCCGGCGTACGGTCGGAAGGAAATCCGTCCGTTTGGCGACGCCACCTTTAATCAGGAAATGTTGAATTCCTTTTGTACGCTGAATCGCGGTCAAGACCGTCACGAGTTCAATGAACCAGTTCGAGATCAATTCGACGACCTGCTCGTCAAAAGCTGCTGCTCCATACACATCATATCCATTGTCACAGGGATGGTTCGGGAAACGCTCCTTGAACCGAAAAATCAGTGTAGCCGTCGTCGGAATGTAAAAGTGATCGAAGATGATCCGTTGTTCGTGATCTGTTTCCTTCTCCGTCAGTCCATCCATCATCAACTTCGGTTGACTCCCGATATTTAGAGTCCAACTTGTTTTCTTTCGTTCGCCAGTGGAAGTGATCGTTCGCATGGTTTCGTCCATCTCCTTTGATGTGTAAGCGTTTACCTCTTCATTTTACAAGCTCGTCAACAGTTCCTGCAACCGTCAATTTCTTAAAAATGAACGATGACTTCATCTGACGTTCAGTCTACCAAATTTCCGCCGGTTTGACGATGTCAGTAATTAACAACTTTTTTCCTAGTGGCACACGTCTTGAACCCCACTCTCCGGATTTGTGTCGCCTTTTTGAACACGACATGAAAAAGTCGGTCCAGGATGTGAACGCTCTCACCGTTGCCCGAGAGCGGACTTCACAAAAATACTATTAGCCACTAGCGAAATGTGATACCATTCAGTGGAATCACAGAAAGAGGAGAGAACAATATGCGAAAAGTTTTTCGATTGAGCATCTTGTTCGTACTGATCGTCCTCATCGGTAGTAGCATCATCTACTGGCAAAACCGGGAACGTGTCCAAAATGAACTGTACCGCACCTATTATGGACAATCCGGTGTCCCAGCCGAGAACATCGACATCTACGAACAAGCCGGTGACCGGTACGAGGTCGATTGGAAGTTGCTTGCCGCAATTCACCGCGTCGAGACGATCTTCTCGAAATCGTCCGCCATGCAGTCTTCCGTCGGCGCCATCGGTCCATTCCAGTTCATGCCGAAAACGTGGGTCGGATGGGGCTATGAAGGCGGCACGTCACTTGGCGACATCGAGCACGACGGGATTGATCTGACGGATCCGGACGCCATCAAACAATACGGTGGTCTTGGCGTTGACGCGAGCGGAGACGGTAAAGCCGATCCAACTGATTTGACGGACAGCGCTCATACGGCAGCGAAGTACCTCAATCAGCATGACGTCACGACACGCTCCGACCGAGGCACGCTTGAATCTGCCCTGTTTGAATACAATCGCAGTGAACAGTATGTCAGCGACGTCCTCAACCAATACGATGCCTATCAACAACAAATCGAGCCGATTGATGCGAACGATCTCGATTTCAAGAAAGAGATACTCGCGCAACTCCTTCGCATCAGCTTACGTTTGACCAACTAAAAGGAGGCACCACCATGACACAACCCGATCGTTCGACATTGACGATTGAGGAATCGTCGATCCGCGTCCAGACGACGTTTGACGAAGCTAAAACGAAACGGTATTTACGCAGCTATATCTTTGACGACATCGAGGACGGCACGCACGTCGCTGCCCTAATCTATACGCCGCGGACGACGGACGCCTTTTTATCCGGGACGACGACGCAGCGCGCCTATAACTTGATGAAGAAATACGTCGAAGGACCCGTCCAGCAATACGACATCATCAGCCTGATACCGGACCTGCTCGTCAGCGAGGATTTACCCTTTGCCCAGGCGAGTTTCGACGAAGTCAACTATGAGTTCGTCGAGCAGACGTTACGCCAGGTCAAGGAAAAGAACGGAGTCGTCTTATGCGGCTGGGGTTCCCCCGGCCGCTTGATGCACCACTTGCCCGCCTATGAGAATCTGTTTGATCAATACGCGGATATTCTGTATTGTTCCGGTATCACCACGAAAGGTGAACCGAATCATTTACGGCTGACGGTCGACGACAGTCCGATGATCACCTATCAGGACATGAAACTGAAAGCCAAAAAATTAAAACGCAAATAAACAATCCCCCTCTGACGTCAAACGTCGCAGGGGGATTGTTCGTTAGAACAGCATGATTTCAAGCAGACAATCAACGAGATCCTTTTCAAGATCAAGCGCCTGCAGCTGGTGCATCAAGTTGACCGGTTCCAGTCGTTGCGATAACAACCGGTACAAGCGGTCCTTCAAATCATAGCCGATCTCGGCCTGATCGAGGAACGTATACAACCGTTCCATCCGGTTGTCGTTCGTCGACATGTCGACCTGAAGCGACAAAACTTGTGTCTCCCCGACCTCTCCGAGTTCGACCGACAATGATTGAGTCTGATGGTCGTAACGGCTCGGTAAAACTTCCCCGTTGCGCAAGACATGCCCTTCATTGACTCCGCGAAGAATCAACGTCACCTCACGTTTTTCCGGCAATAGTTCCCGTTTTCCGAATGGCGTCGCGATCGTCAACGTCCGCGCTGCCCAGTCGAGTTCGAATGCCGTTTCGACGTTTTCCCCGTCCCGGTGTGCGACACCGACGTTGTCATCCTCAAATAACGTGAAGCGGTTCGATGCGCCCGGGAAGACAAGCAATTCGAGATGCTCCGGATTGTGGAGCGCATTTGAATGTTCGAGGTGTTGACCAAGTGGGACGATCGCCCCAGCCTTCGCAAGAACCCCTTGATCTTCGAGTTTACGGAACAGACGCATCTGTTTGCCGCCCGAGTAGCGGTGACCGGTGAAGAAATCAAACCATTCGCCGTCCGGTAACCAAGCCGTCGTCGCCGCGACGTGCAGCTTCGGATTCATCGGTTCGACGATTGGTGTGACCATCAGTTCCGTCCCGAAGTAATACTGGTTCGGCACCGCGTAGGCGAGTTCGTCTTCCGGATGTTCGTAATACATTGGGGAAACAAGTGGGAGACCGTCAAAGTGGTTCCGGGCATTCATCGTATAGACGTACGGGACGAGCTGATGACGAAGTCGTAAATACTTCTTCATCACTTGTTCCGATTCGACCGAATACCGCCACGGTTCTTTCCCGTTAAAGATACTCATCGTACTGTGCAGACGCATGATCGGGCTGAAGACGCCGTACTGTAACCAGCGGGTCGACAGTTCATCGTCCTTTTCCCCACGCTGGTGTCCACCGATATCATGACTCCACCAGCCGTAACCGATGTTTGATGCCGTCGCCGTGAAGTACGGTTGGAACTTGAGTGATGCCCACGAAATCAACGTATCGCCTGAGAAACCGACCGGGTAACGGTGACTGCCGGGTCCGGCATACCGCGAGAAAATCAACGGACGGTTGCCGTCACGGGCGATGTCAAGCGCATGGTAATGATTGAGCATCCAGAGTGGATCGAGCCCCTTCATCTTCGAGTTCGCCCCCTGCTGCCAGTCGATCCACCAGAAGTCGACGCCGTCCGCTTCATGCGGGTGATGGAGTTTCGTGAAGTAATGTTCGATGAAGTCGCGGTCCGAGAAGTCAAACGGAATCCGGTCTTCCGTATCCGGGTCGACGCCCAACGCAACAGCCATCGCTTCATAAGACTCTTCAAAACCACGGACTCCGTCCGCCGGGTGCAGGTTGAGCGTCACCATCCGGTCGTCCGCTTTCAGCCACTGCAGGAACCCTTTTGGATCCGGGAACAGATCACGGTTCCACGTATACCCGGTCCAGCCACTGCCGTATTTCTCCGGAATGTCCGTCACGTGCCAGTCCATGTCGATGACACTGACCGAAAACGGGACGTCTTCCGCTTTGAAGCGGGTCATTAAATCCTTATATTCTTTTTCATTGTACCGCCAGTACCGGCTCCACCAGTTCCCGAGCACTTGCCGTGGCAACATCGGGGTCGGACCGGTCAGACGATAAAAATCTTTTAAGGCTTGTTTATAGTCATGTCCATAGCCAAAGTAGTAGATGTCTTGTGCGCCTTCCTGACGCGGTTCGACAAAATGATCTTCCGTCAGGATGAACGACGCCGAGTCATCGATTGCCGCGTATCCTTGTCGAGAGATGATTCCTTCTTCGAGCGGAATCTCCCCGTCGGCATGGTCAAGCGTCCGTGCGGTTCCTTTTAAGGTCCGCAGTGGTCCGCCGTACGTGTAGCGGCTGTAGTACGTACTGAAGTTTCCAAGGACGTCGATGTATAACGTGTTCGACGCAAACGGACCTTTCGTATAGTGCAGGTGGACGTGTTCCGTGATGATTTGCAAGTCGGTTTCGTCCTCGACGATCCGGTACGACGGAACCGGGAAATCACGGTTCCAGACAGTTTGAGTCGGTCGATCCTCGAATCGCCCGTCCGCTGCGTACTCGAGTCGGATGAGACGACTTGTTAAGACGGTGAAGCGATACGTGTCGCCTTGGACGATTGCTTCTGGTCGTGCCAATGGTTTCATGTCTCGGGTATAGAAATGGGATTCGTCAATTGTGCGCATACGGGATCAGGACGCGAACGTCCTTGTCACTTCCTTCCAAAAATGAATGTGCAACCGATTACACTACTAGTGTATAAAACTTGTTGTTCCCGTTTCAAGTGACAGCTAATCAAAAAACGCACCGCTCCTAGAAATCAGAGGCGATGCGGTACTCGTTTTAGAGTAGTGGTGAAATCAGACGCGAGAACGATTCGAAGATCCGGAACCGCATCGGTCGCTTGACATAATCGGCGGACGACAACTGAATCGAGACTTCAAAATCATCGATGAAATCACGTTCGAGCCGTGCCGCACTCTCCGAATCGTACATGAATGCCATCAATTCATAGTTCAAGACGAAACTCCGGATATCCATGTTCGCCGTTCCGACGACAGCAATCTTCCCGTCGACTAAAAATAACTTCGCATGGACGAAATGACGGTTGTACGTATAGATCTTGACACCGTCACTCAGCAACGGACCGAAGTACGACCGCGTCCCATAGTAGGATGTAAAGCTGTCCCCTTTTCCGGGAGTCAAAATCCGGACGTCGAGTCCCGCCCGCGCTGCAAGACGAAGCAACGTCATCGTCTCATTATCCGGAATCAAGTACGGGGTCGAAATCCAGATCGAGCGTTGGGCTGAGATGATGGCGGCGATCAGAGCGTTACGGATTGCCGGATCTTTTGATGTCGGCCCACTCGTCACGACCTGAACTGCGCCGTCTGATTCGACGTCATGTTTCGGGAAATAGTGTTGAATCGCTTCATCATCAGCGAACGTTTCCCATGTGTCACTGCCCTCTAGATGGGCATACAGCCAATCATCGAGGAACGTTGCCTGTAATTCCTTGACGGCCCGTCCTTCAAGCCGGAGATGCGTATCGCGCCAAAAACCGAACTTCTTACTTTTGCCGTCGTATTCATCGCCGACATTAAGCCCTCCCGTGAATCCGACCTTCCCGTCAACGACGACAATTTTCCGGTGATTCCGGAAGTTGGCCGTAAAGATGAACAACGGACTTGAAATCGGGTCATAGGCGGCAATCTTCGCCCCGGCTTCCCGGAGCGGCTTCAAAAATCCCTCCCCGAGCATATAGCTGCCGAGACCGTCGAACATGAACCGGACCTCGACCCCTGCTTCGAGCCGTTCGATCAAGGCATCACGAATCGCTTGACCAGTCTCGTCGCTTCGATAAATATAGTACTGGATATGGACATGGTGTTCGGCAGAACGAATCGCCCGGAGAATTTCCGGGAACGTCTCACTCCCGTTCGTCAAGATTTGACTCGCCGTATGGACGTCGACCCCTCCGCCGCCAAAGTTCCGGATCGTATTGGCAAGCTTCAAATGATTCGGTGGCAACTCACTGACGGCAAGTGACCGAACAGGACGAATCGCCTGTTTCAGTAACATCCGTTCGTCATGTGACCGGCGATTCCGCCGACGGCGACGCGGATTGCGTCCAAACATCATCCAGATGATGACACCGAGGATCGGCAGGAAAACCAATACTAAAAACCAAGCGATCGTCGACTCGGCCGTCCGGTTCTCAATGAAGATGATCATGATGACCGCGAGCGGGACGACGGTCGCGGAAATCGTCAAGACATAAAACAGGTAGCCTAATTGATATAGCCCCCAAATGATTCCACCTGCGACTAAAAACACGAGCGCGAACTGTAAAAGCCGATTGCGCACTAGACTTCCTCCTCTGCAACGTACTCTATTCTTTTCATTCCCTGTCTCCTTTAAAAATATAGCAAAAAAAGAAACCACGGATGTGATTTCTTGAAAAGTTGACCTATTTTGAAAAATTCATCTCGTACATCTCGCGCCCCGGAATCGGATCCCGGAGTGACGACCAGTCGTTTTCATCTGCTCGGACGAGACAGGCATCAAACTGTGCTTCGAGTGTTTGTTGATCAAAGCCGATGCCAATCAAGACCAGTTCCGTCCGGCGATCGTTGACACTCTCAAAACGTCCGGCATATTCCATGTTCGACGCATATCCTGCTTGATTGAACAACAGCGCGATTTCCGGACGCGTCGCGAGATACAAAAATCCTTTGGCGCGGACAACTTCTTCCGGCCACGCCTCAATCAAGGCCAGCAACCGTTCGGGATGAAATGGGAGATCCCGCTTGTAGACGAACGAACTGATCCCGTACTCTTCCGTTTGCGGAACATGTTCCTCGGCATTCAGCTCGCGAATCCAACCGGCGCTTGCTGCCGCCTGTTCGAAATCAAACAGATCGACATCCAAAATCTCAGCCGGATCGACCTGAGCATGCGTCGTCTCAATCAGTTTTGCGATCGGATTCAGCGCCTTCAAGTATCCGATCACCTCGTGTTTTTCTTCATCTGTCAGGCGATCAATCTTGTTCAAGAGAATGATGTCGGCAAACTCGACCTGATCGACGAGGAGATCCACGACTTCACGGACGTCCGTCTCGTCAACTGCCTGCTGCCGTTCAATCAACGATTCACCGGATTCAAAATCCTTCAAGAACCGGTAGCCGTCGATGACCGTCACCATCGCATTGATTTTCGTCGTTTCCGTCAAATCAATCAAACTGTCTTCATCGATGTATGTAAAGGTCTGGGCGACGGGAATCGGCTCGGAGATGCCGCTCGATTCGATGACGATGCCGTCGATATTGCCTTGGTCGACGAGCCGTCGCACTTCAAGTAATAGATCGTCGCGTAACGTACAGCAGATACATCCGTTTGACAACGTCACGAATGATTCTTCCGTCCGCGAAAAACCACCTTGTTCGATCAACGTCGCATCGATGTTGACCTCACTCATATCGTTGACGATAATGGCGAGCTTACGCCCTTGCCGATTGTTCAATAAATGGTTCAATAACGTCGTCTTGCCGGAGCCGAGATAACCGGACAGAACGGTGATGGGAATCGGATGCATATTCAAATCTCCTTTTTAGTCAAATCGTAATGATTACGTTTTAAATAGTAATCGTTCCGATTTAGACTGTCAACTGATTTTTCATCTAGCTACTCAAAGTCATGCAAAAATACCCTCCCCGTCCCGGTCTTTGGCACCAGGACAGAAAGAGCATGAAGTGACACGTTTAGCTATCTAATGATTTACGACTCTCACTCAAAAAACGATGTCCTGATCAAACGGACGATCTTTTCCGCCGCTTCCTGCGAGAACCCAGCAATCGTATAATGATTCGTGTTCGGGATCACATGGAAGGTTGCGTCCGGCAGACTCTCCGCAAACCGTTGATGGGCCGCATTGATCCGTTTCGTTAGCTCCGGATGCAGCCAGTTTTCCGGCATCCCGCCCGCCCAGTCGGAAGCTGATAACACGAGTACGGGTGGCGTGACATGGCTGACGAGCTGTAAGACGTGTTGATTGTTCGCTTCGACCGCCTGCCACTCGTCAAGCGTCCCGCGCCAATGATTTTTCCGTGCCATGTTGCGCCACATCGGCACACGGTCCGCTTCCGGCAAGCTCGTGAACATCCGCGCACCAAGATCGTCCGGGATCAGCCAGGCGATCGGTCGGACATGACTTAAGACATACAAAAAACGGTTCCATTCTTCCTGTGTCCGTTCGTACCAGTTCGGCAGTTCGGCATCGACCTCCGGATGCGACGGATCAAGCAAGACGATGCCTGCCGTCTCGTCCGGTCGGCGGCGACCGAGCTCAAGTGAAATATAGGCACCAAGCGAATGACCGATCAAGACGAACGGTCCGCGAATATCAAGCAGGTCAAGGACCCGTTCCAGCTCGTCCACTTGTTGGGTAAACAACCGTTTGTTTTTCCCGCGGGTCGATTTGCCGTAGCCCAGCCGCGAGTATTCAAAGACCCGTCCTTGTTTTAATAATTCACCGCGGAGCCAGCCCCATTGATGATGACTCGACATCATCCCGTGATCGAGGATGAACGTTACGTTCCCTGTTCCGGTCAGGCGGGTGTCAAACCGCCCGTCCGCTGTATCCACAATTCGTTCCATTACGACTTCCCCCTATTCAAATAATGCCAGATCAAACTCATAACCAAGTACATTCAGATAATCAAATAATTGTGACCGATGGTGATACAAATGGACGGCTGCTTCCATCAGCCAACCCGTCGAATCGTCCGCGACACCCCAGTAGGTCGGTCGGGTCGTAAAACCGGTCAGCAACCGCTGTTCATAATACTGAAACGACTGGTCCAACCGGTCTACGATTTGGTCGACCGGCACCGGGACGGCATAGAAGTCCGCCATCTCAGCCGCCGTCACTCCCGTTGCGATCCGTAAATCGGCTTCGAGCAAGACGGCAAGGTGGACGGCCACTTCATAGACTGACCGCTTGCCGGGAATCGGGCGCTTGTCCCAGTCACCCGGCTGAATCAGCCGAATCAGTTCACTGGTCGTCCGGACACCAACAGCGACATGGCGCCGTAACGCGTTTTTCCACTCATCCATGATCCGACCACACAATCGCCCGTTGTTCCATCGCTTTGACGAACGTATCCTTCCCGGCAATATACGCACTAATGTCCGCTGGGTACTGATTCGCCAGTTGTTCCTTGATCTCACTATAAGCCTGGACTTCATCCGGATGTTCCCGTAAGTAATCGCGAAAGACGACGTGGCGGGTAATTTCCGGATTCCCGCTCGCATAGAGATGAATATGGTGCGTCCGGTCGTCGCCGCCCTTACGGTAATACCGGCGTCCCGGCATACCGAACTCACCTTTCGCTTCGTAGCCGATCGTTTCCATCGCTGCGTCAAATGCTTCGATACCGTCCAGCATATCAACGACCGGCAGGATATCCAGAATCGGTTTTGCCGACAGTCCCGGGACCGACGTGCTGCCGATATGGTGCACCGCAAGCAAACGTTCCCCGAAAACCGTTCTGAGCCGCGTGGCTTCCTGTTCAAATGCGTCTGACCAAGACGCTTGATATGGTGTGACGATGACTTGTCTCATGGTATCCTCTCCCCTCGTATGTAGTATGCCAGTTTTGTTGACAAAATAAAAACGACTCCTCACGTGAGAAGTCGTTTTACTGCATTATTTTTTCGTGATGAAGTAACGTGACTGATCGAGACGATCAGATGCTGTATAGATGTTCATCTTGTATGAACCTGTCGCAAGACCTGTCCGCATCTTCAAGACGTAGTTTCCGTGGTTGTCCGCAACGTCCTGCGCAATCAATTTGTAGCCGTTGCTTGTTTTTTCGAACAGACGGACGATTTGACGTTTTTCAACTTTCCCCGTCAAGGTCTTTTTACCCGTCCAGGCTTTGACCGGATAGGTGTTTTTGATCGTGAACGACGCTTTTTTCGTGATCTTGTTTGAGATATCCGTCGACTTGACTGTGTATGTGCCCGTCATCAAACCATTTTTGACCGGAATCTTGAACCCGCTTGCCGTCGTCTTCGCTTTTGCGATTTTCGTCGACCCTTTATAAAGCGTGACATCAAGCCCTTCCGTCGCTTTTCCTGTCACGACCGTCGAACCGTAGACGGCTGATTTCTTGTCGATAGCTGGTGTCGCGACGACACCTGTCCCGACCGTAACTGTCGTTTCTTTTTTCATGAAGCCGAGTTCCGAGACGACCGTCAGTTTGTCACGGAGTTTGACCGGACGGACCGTGACAGAGTACTTACCCGTTTCGTCTGCCGTTGCCGTTCCAAGAACCGTCGTTCCGTTTTTGACCGTGACTTTTGCTCCTGCGACCGCTGTTCCCGTCACAAGTTTTGCGCCCGGTTTGACGGCACTGACGCTGACGTTAAAGTCTTTCATCGGAACGTCGAGCTTAAATTTAAGGAACGTGCCTGTCTCACCAACGCGTTTGACACCTGTATTCGTGATGCCTTCATACCGTTTCGTATAGTCCGCTGCTGCTTCGGCAGAATCAAAGTCAACCGTGATCGGTTTACTGGCGACGAGTGACCAGTTGTTGTCCGCTTGATAATCAACCGGCTGTTTCGCTTTGATGAAGTCCGAGATGACGTTCCGTGTTTCGTAAGCGGATTTGTAGACGATGTTTTTTCCGCCGCCGAGACCCGGGAAGCTTGCGCTGCCGGCACGATAGTTGTTCGTTGCGACGAGGAACTCTTGCTCGTCCGTGATTTCCTTGCCTTGATACTTGATGTTTTGGACACGATTCGCATCTTCCTTGACGACAACACCGTTGAAGTCATACTTCGCTGGTTTCGTGATGTCGATATCGTATGTCAAACCGTCCAAAATATCGAAGTTATAGCTGCGGAACTCTTTGTTCAACAAGTCTGTTTTTGCATCCGTCACTTCATTGAATTGACCAGCTGACATCTCGAGCCAGTTCTTCACGTCAGATCCTTTGACTTTGACGACTTCGAGCGTGTTTGGATAGACGTACAGATCGGCGACGTTCTTTAAGGCGATCGGTCCTTTTTTGATCAACGTATAGTCTGACGCGTTGACTTGATTGCGGCCACCTGTCTTGAACGGTGCGCCGGCAGACAGGAGCGGTAAATCTTTATATTGCGCGAGATCCGCATTTTCTTTTAATTGTTTCTCGACGTACCACTTTTGAGCGTTCGTGACGAACTGGACGGAATCGTCATCTTGAACGAGAGCAAAGAAGCTTTGGATGTCATCGTTGATCGTTCCGACTTGTTGGCGGATGTAAGCGAGTGTTCCTTCATGCGCCTTTTCAATCAACTTGACGGCTCCGGCGTCTGCCGTCGTATCTTTTGTGACGTCCGCCAGTTTCGCAGCCGATGTATCGACGACCCATTTGTCGCCGTCTTGTTTTAATTGAAGATCGATGACGCCAACATTTTTTCCTTGCGTGTTGGCCATGACGACCGGTTTACCGTTGATGAGACCGTTTGCAGCATCGACATTCGGTAAACCGTTAAAGGAAGATTTCGCATCCGGGAACTTCCCGTGCTGGTGACCGGTCATCAAGACATCGATGTCGGCGATTTTTGTCAACGCGTACCCGACGTTTTCATCGCCGTCTTTTTGATCCGCTGTATCCCCGATTCCTGTATGGGCAAGTGCGACGACGACGTCTGCACCGGCGTCTTTTAATTTTTTCGCCGTTGCTTTAGCGACCGGAACGATATCTTCCGCTGTCACTTTCCCTGTCAGGTTGCCGGCATCCCACGCCATGATTTGTGGTGTGACGACCCCGAAGACACCGACTTTGACCGTCTTCATCTGACCGTTTTGGTCTTTGACTTGACGTTCGATGATTTGATAATCCTTCCCGTCCGTGTTGAACTCGGAAACGATCGGTTTTTTCGTAACAGCATCGAGGACATTCGAGTTGACGAATTTGATTTCGCCGCTTGATGCTTTCATCGCTGATTTCAAGAAGTCGAGCCCGAAGTTGAACTCGTGATTCCCGAGGGTGACAGCGTCATAACCGAGGTATTCCATCAGCTCATACATCGGATGTTTGCCTTTGTTGCCTTTGTCGTACTGATTTTTGACGTAGTCACCAAACGGTGTCCCTTGAAGCGTATCGCCGTTATCAAACAGGAAGCTGTTCGATTCCCCGACGACGTTTTGTTCCTGTTTGATGACGGTCGCAGCTTTGACAAGACCAATCGTCTCATCTTGCGCATCCTTGAAGTAATCGTAGTTCATCGAGTTTGTATGTAAATCAGTGGTCTCTAAAAAACGAAGTTTGACGACGCTGTTATCGGCGGCGAGTGTCTTGACTTGAATGACGGGCGCAAGCATCGGTGCGATCAACGTGCTGGCAATGACGATTTTCGTGACTTGTTTCATCTGATTTCCCCCTAAGTATAAATGACTGCTCAACTAATTTAACACGCTTTCATTGTAGCTTATAGCGACTTTGAATAGGTCGGACATCCGTCTTATTTAACCTGCTTAACTAATTCCAAATACTGGCTTAATAATCTTCAAACAGCCTTTACATGTTAAATCAAAAAACGCCGGCCTTCCCTCTCAGGTCGACCGGCGTCATTGGTTATACAGTTGGTTTTCGTTTGATGACAAATCCGATCAATCCGGCAATCAATGCCATCCCGGCGGCATAGAGCGGCGTCAGTCCTGCCGGTTGCTGTGAAAACTGCAACAGCGCTTCATTGCGCCAAGCGACCGTAAAGTCTGCCGTCGTCGCTTGAGCAACGAGGAAACTCGTCACGCCGACGAGGACGGCGAAAACGATTGGATCGATAATCGTCTTGAACGCCCGGATACTTACGAGTAAATACAGAATAAACGGAATCAGAATCAAGATCCAGTACGCACTTTCTGAGTTGACTGGCTCCGGCGTGACTCCTGCTGATTCGGCATCAAGCGCTTGAATCGTCTGGCGGGCGATACCATAGTCAATTGGTTCAAGATTCAACCGGGTATCCGATAAATCGGGCCGTTCACCGCCGAGAATCGTCAACAGTTGTTCTGTCACCCGATCCGTGTCGACTTCTGCCAAAACATCTTCAATCGATTGATTTAATTGACCGGTCGAGGTTTCACCGTTCAGCATCGTCACCGGGACATCAACGTCCGCACCGAGCACATTCGCTTTGTAGGCAATCTGCCCCCCGTGCAACAAGTCGTACATACCGCCGCTGCCGGCATCCAGACTCGCGACGGTCAAGGCCGTCCGAAGTGCCGAATCCCCGTCATACTGCGTTTCATCTGTGACGACGAGATACAGTTGGAGGCAACTCGCGAACATTAAGACGAGCAAGCTGCCACGGGCTGCTGCCGATAAACCGGACAACCCTTGCGGATACAGTGCCAAATAACTTAAACCGATCACGATGCCGAGCGCAAGCAACCCTTGTGTCAACACACCGTCCTGGAACGATAAAAAGGAAATCGAGTCACTGCGCTGAACGAGCATGAACCAACCGATCCAAGCCGTCACTAAAAAACTGACGGACCGGACTGTCCAGCCGAGCCGGTTGGCTTTGATCCGCATCATTAAAAAGAGAATAAAAACAAATACGATACCGAATACAGACAGCAAAAGGGAACCATATGTCACGTCGAAGGTCAGCGGTGACAAGACTTGATTCAAATCAATCCCAAAGATCGACAGGACATCTCCGGCCGAACTTGCTCCGAGTACTTGGTTGATGATCGCTTCCCGGACGGCACCCGGCATCGTCACGTCGAGTCCGCCGATGAACAGCAACATCAGTGTGACCGTCACGTCATTACTGCCCCAGGTGACACCCGCATCCTGCATTTGCTTCACGAGTGACTGATAATCGCTTGAGGACTCGATTTGTCCGGTCACGAATGTCATCAGACCATATAACACGGCAAAGAAAATCAGACCAAGTCCTATCCCGAACACGAGATCCATAATTGAGAAGCGCCTTTTGCGCCGCTCTTGTCGTTGCTCCATCCTAAATCCCTCCTTTTACTCTGTTTGACTATTCCTGTTCTATCCCATTCAGAAACACTAACCGCCTAATTTCAATGACTTCTGGTCATTTTTGTACGATATACTCTAATTATAACCAAATTTGTATGGAAGAGGGATTTTGCTTTCATGAGGAGGAACGACGTGATGACCCAGACGTCACAAGGACTAATGACGTTAGAACATTAAAAGGAGTTGGATTTAGATGTCGATTGATCACACTTATCTCATGACACTGATTGAAATGAGTCGGTACGATAAAGCACAAACCTTATTTGATACGTATGACATCGATGAAATCAGTGACGAATTAGTCTGGCACGCTTTTGATCACGAAACAGATATTTTGTATCAGTTCGTCTGTTATCTGATCGAACAAAAAGAAACGGTCAAACTGCATGATTTAGCAATCGAATTATCGATGCATCCTTTTTGTCATTTGGACGGTGCTTACTTCCGTGCCTATGACCATTTTCAGCGAACAGTTGCCCTGACCCATCGTCAAGACGTCGCCTGCCTAGAGTATCTGTTGTTCTTAGCGGAAGTGCCCGATCAAGTCACACTGAAACAGGAAGCCCTTGCTGTGGCGAATGAAATCATTCTGTTGGAACCAAAGAATCAAATCGCAAAAGACTTTTTGAAGGGAATGAAATAAACATATGCATCAGGCAGGGATGGAAACATTACTTCAATTACAGGCCCGCTTAATCAACGGTCAGCTTGAAGTGCAAAAGGAAGAAGGATATGTCGAGGTCGAGTCGTTCACCTTCTACTCAGGCGCCAGCCCGAAAGAATTGGCTCGACTTCCAAAAGACACACCAAAAGAAATCGTACACTTTTTAAGTTTTCATAATGGCGCTCGTCTTTATTTCACTCCGGACGGCGGCGGTGGTTTCGAGTTGTTTACGATTGATGATATTTTAGCGTACCTCTCGATTTGGGAATGTCCAACGGGGTTCATTCCGATCGGTGCCGGTCCTGACGGCGAATGGCTCGTTTGCGAATCGATCAGTGAAAGCGACAACCGGATCTGGACCGGCGAATTTCTGACGTATGAAGACTCTGACTTCGAGCGGCTCCCCTTCTCTTTCTCGAAGTGGCTCGATTATCTGATCGTTGCGCAAGGGGCGATGTATTGGGACTGGTTTCGTTAATACTGTTTAACGAATCAATCTGTTTTGGTAATACGCGGTTTAAAGAGGAGAAATAACGGGATTCCCGCAAACTTTCGCAGCAACTGATAAAATTCATGTGTTTCTACAGCTGTTCCGTTTAAGAGTACTTCATATTTTGCCCATCGGTCTTCATACACCAGACCGGAATCTCGATAGCCGTTCCGCACATAGAATTTTTTCCGTGTCACCCGCTGTTGATAATTTCCAGCACTCTCATCCAGATTCTCAATGTTTAATATTATACGATTTCCCAGCCGGTGTTTTTCAATCTTCTTTAAGAGTTGACTCCCGTAGCCGCTAGATCTTGCCTGACCGTCAACAGAAACATACAAAACGTATGTTAAATCTTGATACGTGATCAGGTAAGTAAAACCAACAAAAATGTTTTGGTCATACAGCGCCCAAAAATCCACCGAGCGCTTGTTGGCTTTTCTTAACAACATGTTCATCGGCATCCGTTCATGATCCGGGAATGCTTCCAGGTATAATTGGTTCACCCGGTCGATATCCCGATGGTCTTTCGTCAATTGTTCTGTTTCCAAAAACATGTTCACTACTCCTTTTATAAAAAAGAAAACTCAATCCGGTCGAAAAACAAAAGTCTTCTCCGACCACATTGAGTTTTTTAGTTGTTTATTGAAATTCGTTTTTTGCATGACTTGCGTGCTATGTTGCATTCATCGCAGAGACAGACGACGGTAAAAAAGAATCGTCAACAACACGATGATTCCAAGCAGTACATACATGACGCTGTATCCAATAACCGGCAACATCAAGCCGAGTAAAACCGGACCGAGTCCATTTCCGATATCAAAAAAAATAAGAAACGTCGCCGTTGCACGTGCTTTTCCTTCGCGCGAGACAGCTTTAACAGCCATCGTCTGGCTGATCGAAGAGAGATTCCCGAATCCGAGTCCAATCAACAGGCTAGCGAATAGAAAGACAACGGCATCAGTTGCACTACTCAGTAAAAACAGTCCGACGGCAGACAGGAGAAAGGCGGGATACATGACCACGTCGGGTCCGCGCTGATCCATCAAACGTCCCGTGACAGGACGTGAAACCAAAACCGTCAGCGTGTAGACGATAAAGAAATAACTGGCAGCAGTAATTAGATTACGCTCGATGGCAAATAAACTGATATACGAGAGAATACTGGAAAAACAAAAAGTCATCACTAAAATAATCAAGCTGATGGGTAATGCTGTTCGTTCAAGCACATGCGTCCACTTCAAATACGGAGTCGGATTATTCGTTTTCTTCGATGGAACCGAAAGGAACCATCCACACATCACATTCAGGACTGCCAACAGCAAACAGAATAAAAAAATTGTCGTAAACCCTGTGCGGGGCATCAAAAACAGTCCAACGAACGGACCAATTCCGGTGGCTAATGCTGTACTTACTGCAAAGTATCCGATGCCTTCACTGCTTCTTTCTTCCGGAATTGTCAAGACGACGATCGTTCCGATGATAGTTGTTGCAATCCCCATTGCAAAACCGTTTAACAAACGGGTAAAGGCAAAAAAGGTAAATCCAAAATCCAAAATATAGAGCGCCATCGTCAGGGCAAAGAACAGTAGTCCAAAGCGTAACAAGGACTGACCGTTCACTTTCGACAAAAGCATCCCTGTCACCAGACGCCCCATCAACGCACCGATGATAAAAATACCTGCGACTAACCCCGCCTGACCAGTCGTCGTACCCAATTCATTGAGGGCATACAGTGTGATGATGGAGTTTAGCAACAAATACATAAAAATCAAGAAAAAGTTGATACTTGATAACACCACGAATTCTTTTGTCCATAAAGACCGTTTATCTATCTGCTTCAAAATGAGTGCCTCCAAAAATTACGGCAACCCCAATTAAACTTAAAACACAAACCGCTCGCCATCTTCCGGCACGATCAGTTGAGAAGAAAAATGATGTTCATCGGCAAACGTTCTTAAATCTGTTCGAGACAATGCCCAGTGATTCACAGCTTCCATATGGACAGAAAGAATCCGTGCGGTTGGTGCGACCTGATGAACAGCTAAGACGTCTTCCGCTCCCATCACCAGTGAGCCGCCTTCCACAAACTGGTTATCACCCGCGTTGACGACGATGACTTCCGGTTGATGCTGCTCGATCACTTTCTCCACTTCTTCATACCAGACCGTATCTCCGGCAATGTAGGTTGTTTTTTCATCTTCATGTTTAAAGACGACTCCGCATACCGAACCGGCGATTTCCAAAATGGGTCCTCTGCCGTGCTCGCCTTTTGTTTGAATCAACTGAATTCCTTCAAAAACCGTATCTTCTTGTAAAACTTCGACGTTTTGGAATCCGCTGTTTCTAATTTCTTGGGCATCCTGTTCATTCTGAGTGAACAAAGGAATGTCTTTTGATAGTACTTCTTTTGCCACATCGTCCCAATGATCGAGGTGCAAATGTGTGACAATGACAGCATCTGCATCGATAATGGAGTCGAGTGAAACCGGCAAGTCGTTTAACGGATTTTTTTGATCTTGTCGTGCCGAATTCGGAAATGCCGGATATGCTCCCTTGTCTGCTAAAAACGGGTCAATCAAAAATGTTTTACCGGCATAGTCCAGTTTTAACGTTGCATTACGGATATGTTGGATGTTCATGTATACCACTCCTTTTCGTTGTTAGGAGCCTAGTATATAATTTGAACGTCATCCCGATACAGAGCTTACTGAAGGTATTTTTGCCGTTTTACTTTACTTATGAAGGGATTTGAAATCGTGTTGGATCAGACGGACTTACAAATCATCAACGAGCTGTCTCAGAACAGCCGAATCACCATGAAAGAATTGGGTCAAAAAATTCACTTAAGTGGACCCGCAACATCTGCCCGGGTCTTGAAATTAGAGGAACAAGGAATCATTGAAGGATATACGATTCTTCTCAACCCCTTAAAGATGGGATATACGATCCATGCGATGATCAGTATCTATACGAAAGATACTCACCATCAACCTTATCTCTCGTTTCTAAAAAAACATCCGTTGTATGTTCTAAATAATTATAAAATCAGCGGGGACAGTTGTTACCTGCTCGAATGTCGTTTTCCATCTAACAAAGAATTGGATTCGTTTTTAGTTGATTTAAATGTGCATGTGAACTATCAATTATCCATTGTGATTAACAAATGAGTGAACTATGCTTCACGATTTCGAACACACGAAAGCCTTGCCTCCGTTAACCGGAAGCAAGGCTCTTTTCGTTTGCCATGATGTTTTTCTCTCTATTAGATGCCTTCGTAGGCGAGTTCCATGATTTGACGGAGTTCCGTCACGAGCGGCATTTTCGGATTCGCTGTCGTACATTGATCCTCAAACGCATCGACGGCCATCTTGTCGAGTTTCGCTTCAAAGTCTGCTTTTTTGATACCTTGGGCTTTGAATGACATCTTGATGTTGAGGCGTTGTCCGAGTTCACTGACCGCATGGATAAATGATTCGACTCCTTGTTCCGTCGTTGCTGCCGGCAGACCGAGGTAACGGGCGATTTCCGCATAGCGTTCATCCGCGATGAACGATTCGTATTTCGGGAAAGCTGCGAGTTTTGTTGGTTTTGATGCATTGTAACGGATGACGTGTGGCATCAGAATCGCATTTGTCCGACCGTGCGGCGTGTGGAACTCTCCACCGATTTTGTGCGCAATCGAGTGGTTGATGCCGAGGAAGGCATTGGCAAACGCCATTCCGGCCATCGTTGATGCATTGTGGACTTTTTCGCGTGCTTCGGCGTCTGAACCGTTATCGTAAGCGCGTGGCAAGTACTCAAAAATCATCTTGATCGCTTTTAACGCCAGTCCATCCGTATAGTCGTTCGCAAGGACAGAGACGAAGGCTTCCGTTGCGTGTGTCAGGACGTCCATTCCGGTGTCGGCCGTGATCGAGGCAGGTACCGTCATGACGAACTCCGGATCGATAATCGCGACGTCTGGTGTCAACGCATAGTCAGCAATCGGGTACTTGACGTTTTTCTCTTTATCGGTGATGACGGTGAACGGTGTGACTTCTGATCCCGTACCGGAAGTTGTCGGAATGGCGACGAACTTCGCTTTATTGCCGAGTTCTGGGAATTTATAGGCCCGTTTGCGGATATCCATGAATTTTTGGCGTAAGTTCGAGAATTTTTCGTTTGGCTGTTCGTAGAACAACCACATGCCTTTCGCAGCATCCATCGCTGATCCGCCACCGAGGGCGATGATCAAATCCGGTTTGAAATCGTGCATCGCCTGGGCACCGATCTGAACAGTCGTCACGGATGGATCCGGTTCGACTTGGTCAAAGATCCGGTAGCTGACGCCTGCCGGCAAGTTACGGATGACTTTATCGGCATAGCCGAACTCGACCATCGATTGATCAGTGACGATCAGCGCCCGAGAGACATTTTGAATCGATTTCAAGTATTGAACGGAGTTTTTTTCAAAGAAAATCTTTTCCGGTACTTTGAACCACTGCATGTTCACGCGTCGTCTCGCCACCTTCTTGACATTGAGTAGATGTTTCGCCGTTACGTTTTCAGAGACCGAGTTTTTCCCGTATGATCCACAACCGAGTGTCAGCGATGGTGTCAATTCATTGTAAAGATCGCCGATTCCGCCGTGTGCTGATGGACTGTTGACGAGAATCCGGCACGCTTTCATCCGGAGACCAAATGCCGTCATCAAGTCGTCGTTCATCGTATGAATGACTGCCGTATGACCAAGTCCACCGATTTCAAGCATGCGTTCGGCGACATGGAAAGCGTCATTCGTTGAGGCGACACTGTACGCACCGAGGACAGGGCTTAATTTTTCGTGTGACAATGGTTCTTCTGCACCGACTTTTTCGAGTTCCGCGACAAGCATGACCGTGTTGCTCGGAACGTCGATGCCGGCTTTTGCTGCGATCCATGTCGCTGGTTTCCCGACGATGTCCGCATTGACGGCACATGTATCGGTTTTGATCACGAGCGCTTCAAGACGTTTTTTCTCGTCCGGTGTACAGAAGTAGCAACCGAGTGCTTCCATCTCGGCTCGTACTTCCGCGTAGATCTCTTGATCGACGATGACCGCTTGCTCGGACGCACAAATCATTCCGTTATCAAACGTTTTCGACAGGACCAAATCACTGACGGCGCGTTTGATTTTAGCTGATTTTTCGATGTAACACGGTACGTTACCCGGTCCGACACCGAGTGCTGGTTTACCGGTTGAGTAAGCGGATTTGACCATGCCGGCTCCGCCTGTCGCGAGGACCATTGCGATATCCGTGTGGTTCATCAAGACTTTTGTTGCTTCGAGTGACGGTTGTTCGACCCACTGGATACAATCTTTCGGAGCACCGGCTTTGACGGCAGCGTCACGTAACGTTTTTGCTGCTTCGAGCGAACATTGTTGTGCTGACGGATGGAACGCGAAGACGATCGGGTTACGTGTTTTGATGGCGATCAATGCTTTGAACATCGTTGTAGACGTCGGGTTCGTCACCGGTGTGACGCCACACACGACGCCGACCGGTTCTGCGATGTACGTGATGCCGTTTTGGACATCCTCTTCTAAAATTCCGACCGTTTTTTCATCACGAAGACTGTTGTAGATGTACTCCGTTGCAAACATGTTTTTAATCATTTTATCTTCAAAGACACCACGACCTGTTTCTTCAACTGCGAGACGTGCCAGTTCGACGTGACGTTCAAGACCGGCAAGTGCCATGTCCCGGACGATCGTATCGATTTTCGTTTGATCAAATGTCAGTAATTCCTGAAGTGCCGTTTGACCTTTCGCGACGATTTGATTGATTGCTTGTTCGACAGGTGAGACATCTTGTTTGATTTTTTCTTTGACAGCCATGTTAGGTTTCCTCCCTATTTTGGAACGAATCTGAGTCTGCATTTCCCTACTGCATGTTAGGAATGCCAAGCTGGTTTCGAATAGTTTGTGCTTTCCTTCACAAATCAATCATACCGCCTTTTGTTACATTTGTGCATGGCTATCCTGTGAACTATTTCACATGAATGAGAGCGTTTTCAGCGAAACAACCTGTTCTGACGCAAGGATTCGCTTTTTTGCCCCGCTCCTGTGACAACTGTCACAGTAAATCATGAATCTGCTTGTCTGACCAATCGTTCATCGTGTACGCTAGAAATAGTTCCATCATTCATTTGTCTTAAAGGAGGAAGTATCATGTCAGTCGTTAATCAAATGCTTGCGTTTAATCAACAGTTCGTCGAAGAAAAACAATACGAACCATTCATCTCGGATAAGTTCCCGGATAAGAAGGTTGTGATTCTGACCTGTATGGATGCACGTTTGACAGAGCTCCTTCCCCACGCACTTGGTCTTAAAAACGGTGATGCAAAAATCATCAAAAATGCCGGGGCCGTCCTGTCCCATCCATTTGGATCCGTCATGCGGTCGATTCTCGTCGCCCTCTACGCCCTTGGTGCGGAAGAAGTCATTGTCATCGGACATCATGACTGTGGGATGAGTACGATTGATCCGACGAAGATGATCGCCGAGATGCAGGACCGAGGAATCAATGAACAAGTGCTGCACACGCTGGATGCTTCCGGTGTCGACTTGAAGCAATGGTTACGCGGCTTCACTTCGGTCGAGGAAAACGTCAGTCACTCCGTTGGTCTGATTAAAAATCATCCGTTGTTGCCACCAGGTACGGAAGTTCACGGACTCGTCATCGATCCGGGAACAGGAAAACTCGATCAAGTCGATTGCTGAATCGCTCTTTAATGTAGAAGAAAGGTATGACCTGCCTCGATTTGATGCCGGTCATACCTTTTTGTGTTTTTTTCTTGACAGTCCAAAGAACGGTCTGTATGATACTTTAGTATAGTACAGTGATACCTAAAGAAAGTGTGGTTTTATAATGTTTAATGCCGTTATTATTGCCGTTGTTCTATTATTTGTTTTAGCCATCTTCCGCGTCCATATCGTCCTCGCGATGGTCCTCAGTTCCCTTGCAGGTGGATTGATTGGGGGACTTGGTCTTAATACGACGATCGGAACGTTTGCCGAAGGACTTGGCGCCGGAGCCGAAATCGCTCTTAGTTACGCCTTGCTTGGCGCATTCGCCGTCGCCTTGTCAAAAACCGGTCTTCCGGATGCCTTGGCACACGCCTTGATTACACGTTCCAAAGGCTCAGCGGATGCGACATCCGTTAAAAAGCTCAAAGGATTCATCATCTTTGCGATTCTCTTGCTGGCGATCAGCTCACAAAACGTCTTGCCAATCCACATCGCCTTTATCCCGATCATCATTCCGCCATTACTTGGTCTTTTTAATGAAATGAAAATTGATCGCCGTCTGATGGCAATCGTCATGACGTTTGGTCTCGTCACACCATACATGTTCCTGCCGATCGGATTTGGTGATATTTATTTGAATCAGATCCTGTTACCAAACATCTCGAAAAACGGGATGGATATCGCCGGCGCGTCCGTCGTTCAGGCGATGGCGATTCCTGCACTCGGAATGCTCGTCGGTTTGTTAATCGGACTTTATGTATACCGAAAACCACGGGAGTATGAAATGCGCAACATCGCACCGGACGATTATGAAATCCCGGTCATCACGAAAACGAAGTTGTTCCTCAGTGGACTCGTCGTCCTTGCGACTTTGATCGTCCAATTGACGACTGAATCGATGATCATCGCGGCGACGACAGGACTGGTCTTGTTCCTTGTCCTCCGCCTTGTCCGCTTCAGTGAAGCAGACGATGTCATCACACGTGGCATGCGGATGATGTCGTTCATCGGCTTCGTCATGATTTCAGCAAACGGATTCTCAAACGTCCTTCGCAAGACGGGTGACATCAACCCACTCGTCGAGAATTCGAAATCATTGATGGGCGATTCGCAACTTGTTGCCGCCTTTGTCATGCTCTTGATTGGTTTGCTCGTTACGATGGGAATCGGTTCAAGCTTCTCGACGGTTCCCGTCATCGCCGCGATCTTCGTTCCACTGTGTATCCAGTACGGATTCAGCTTGGAAGCGACGATCGCCATCATCGGAACAGCTGGTGCACTCGGTGACGCCGGAAGCCCGGCCTCTGACTCGACGCTTGGTCCGACCAGCGGACTGAATGCGGATGGCCAACACGATCACATGCGGGAGACCGTCATTCCGACGTTCTTGCACTATAACCTGCCGTTACTCGTCTTCGGTACGATTGCCGCAATTGTCTTGTAACCGATATGTCCACGACAATGAACCAACGTCCTTTGCTGACGTTGGTTCATTTTTTAGGATGACATGACCCGTTCAAATTTTCATTTTTTACCTCAAAGATGCTGTTTGTATATCAGTTTAATCGAGTCCTTCATTTTTTTCTTTCAATTTTCGGGTTTCTTCTCTAATATAAAGGGATGAAGTGAAGCAAAAGGAGTGTTCGATGTGTTATCTCAGGTTGTCAACAACGTCTTATTATATTTAGCCGACTTAGGCTATTTCGGGATTGCACTTGGTCTCATGATTGAAATCATTCCGAGCGAAATCGTTTTATCCTATGGTGGATTCATGATTTCTCAAGGAACAATCGGCTGGCCGCTTGCTGTCGTCGCCGCTGTCATCGGTGGTTTGTTTTCGCAATTATTTTTATATTGGTTTGCCCGTTACGGCGGTCGACCGTTGATTTTGAAATACGGGAAATACCTGTTGATTACGGAACACCACCTTGATCTCGCAGAACGCTGGTTCGTGAAGTACGGACAAGGTGTCATCTTTGGGGCCCGCTTCATCCCGGTCGTCCGTCACGCGATCTCGATCCCTGCTGGTCTTGCCAAGATGGATCAGACAAAATTCTCACTCTACACGATCCTAGCGATCATTCCCTGGTCCATCTTGTTTCTTTATCTTGGAGAGACGCTCGGAACGAACTGGCGCTCGATCAAAGAAGTCGCCGCTCCCTATACGAACGGGGTCTTGATTGCCGCCGTCGTCATGATCATTCTTTATGTAGCTCTGAAAAAACGGCAGCGTACAACGTAATTCAAGTTTTGCAGTCTGTCCTCAGTGGCAGACTGTTTTTAAAAAGGAGCGACTTATATTGGATACTTCCAACACATTAAAAATTCACCTCGACCGTGTCACGGCTTCTCAAGTGACGGGCAAGCACGTAGCGACCGGACTGACGATCTCAGGACAGATCATGATGATCGAACAGATTTACGATACCAAACGCCATCGTGATGTGCTACACGTCCACCGGTTACACGACCAGTGGCGGACGACGACGATTGTCGCACAAGCAGAAACGGAGTTCAGTTATGTTGATTCGTTTTCAGATGGTCGGATTCTGCTTGTCGCCTCACGATGTGACGATGATATTGATGGATCGTGGTTACCGAATGCTTTCATTTATGATTCATCCGGTCATTTGTTGGATAGTTTTTGTCTCGATGACGGCATTCAAAATGTCCATGTCGATGAAAAAGATCAGATTTGGGTCAGTTATTTTGACGAAGGCGTCTTTGCAGATGCCGCAACCAACTCAATCGGATCGTTTGGTTTAGCCGTCTTTGACGAACACGGTCAGGCTGTCTTTAAAAATAAGGATTATCCGATCGATGATTGTTATGCATTAAACGTCTGTTCGTCGAATGATGCGTGGTTTTTCTATCATCCGGATTACCGGATCGTTCACCTTGAAAATGGGAAAGGAACCAGTTATACCGCTCCTTTACGCCACTTTTCCGATTTCATCGTTCAAGGCGAGCATTTGATCTCAACCGATAATGACAACACTTATCTATTGAAACGAGATGGAGATCGTTATGACGAGCAGGCCCGGATTCTGTTTGAATCGGAAAAAGGAACGCCGCTTCAAGGGACGATCAAGATGCGTCAGGACCGGATCGTCCTGTCGACCGAGACACGGTTGTATGCCGGAACGTTTAGTGACTTCATCGTTGAGTAAGAAAACAGCCGAACGCTCGCCAAATCATGGCGTGTCCGGCTGTTTTTTATTTTTTAAGCGCCCCTCTTGCGTTCATTGCCGCAAATACGACCATCGCGATGCTAAGAACGGCAGCGACTATGACCCCTTGCGTATAGATACTCCAATCAATCGTCTCGCGTAACAGGACCGCCCGCATCCCTTCCATGATATAGGTCGTCGGATTGAGCGTCGCCGCAATCTTCAGCCATTCGGCTTCGATCAATTCCTTAGGGACGAACGTCGTCGACAAGAAGATCAACGGGAAAAATAATAATGTCCCTGCTTGTGCCGCCTGTGCGTTCCGGGTTTTCAGAGCGACACCGACCGAGTACCCGGCGAAGGCGAGACCAAAACCAAGGGCGAGGACGATCGTCAGGAAGAAACCGGCCGCTCCTGCAGGGATCGACAGACCAAGTAAAAACCCCATCCCGAAGATCAACAACGTCTGAACAAACAATTGCAACATCCCGGCAAGCATCGGTCCAAGGACAATCGCCGTCCGGGAGACCGGTGTCAGCAAGAGCCGCGCGAAATATCCACTTTCGATATCCTTGACAAGAGCTTGACCGGCTCCCCCCGCGCCACCCACTGCACCGGAAACGATCGATACCGGCAAGATGAAGTTCAGGTAGTCGACCCCGCCGAACTGTGGCAGACTGGAGATGCCGGATAATCCGCTCGTATAAACGAGTAAAAAGAAGACGCTGATGATTAAGTTCGGGATGAATGAAAACGGATTCCGTAACGTCACCAACAGACTGCGTCGTGTCAAAATCATCGTCTCGCGCCACATCTCACTTCTCCTCCTTATAGGCTTGACCGGTCAGCTGGATGAATACATCGTCGAGCGACGGTTGTTTGACGACGAGCGAGCGTGCCGTCAACTGATGTTCGTCAAGATAGCGGACAACTTGTTTAAGCGTTTCCGTCCCTTCTGACGGCAGCAGAATCGTTCCTTTTTCGAGTCGCCCGGCAAATGCCTCTCTAAATGCTTCCGTCGCCCGGTCGTCTTCGAGCACGACCTCGATCCGCTCTGCCCCGTTCATCGCCTTCAGTTCCGTCGCCGTCCCTTCGGCAATCAACTTGCCTTCATTGATAATCGCAATCCGGTCAGCCAACTGATCGGCTTCTTCCAAGTATTGTGTCGTCAAAAAAATCGTCGTCCCGTATTCTTCATTTAACCGACGGACTTCCGTCCAAATTTGTTGCCGGCTCGCCGGGTCAAGTCCCGTCGTCGGTTCGTCCAAAAAGAGGACGGCAGGTTGATGGACAAGCGTCAACGCCAAATCAAGCCGCCGTTTCATCCCGCCGGAATACTTACCGGCTCGACGATTTCCGTCGTTTGATAACCCGACCAATTCCAGCAGTTCGGTTGCCCGAGTCGTCGCCTTGGCTTGCGAAAAGCCAAATAATTTTCCTTGCAGGACAAGCAATTCTCGTCCGGTTAAATCATTGTCGATGCCCGTCTCCTGCAGCGCGACGCCGATTTGGAGACGAACATTTTTTTGATCCCGTTGTATGTCATACTCATTAATCGTCGCGTGACCGGACGAAACAGAAATCAAGGTCGTCAACATCTGAACCATCGTCGACTTCCCGGCACCGTTTGGTCCGAGAAATGCAAAAATCTCACCTTTTTTCACATGAAACGAAATCTGATCGACGACTTTTTTCCCGCTGTATTCCTTCGTCAACTGCTCTACCTGAATCACGGTCATCCTTCCTTTCTGCTAGACGGTTCAATACTTAAGCGACTACATTACCTTTACCCCTTTTTAGACATTTGTACAAAAAAAGAGCCAATCCACTTTCGGATTCGCTCGGCTCATACTATGTTAGAGGCATTGGTCACGACGCAACCTTCCATTTTTCTTTTAATTCTTGAATACGTTCGTTTCCTTCATATGAATTCATCCAGAGGTTCATCACATCGATCACTTCCGTTTGACGATCCTGGACGAGATAACTTTTTTCGGCTGGAATCCACTTTTCACTAATCTTCGGAGCACCTAATCGCGAGTCCAAAGACGCATAATAGATGGCTTCGACGGTATCGGTGATCATGACATCGACTTCCCCCGTTGCGACAGCTGCCGGGATGGTCAGATTATCCGCATATATGACGATATTTGCCTGATCAAATGTCTGGCGGACGAACTGTTCGTTTGTCCCTCCCGGATTCAAGCCGATCGTCACATCCGGACGATTGATCGTTTCGATCGAGATCAAACGGTGTTTGTCTTCCAAACGGACGAGCGGCGTTTTTTGAAACGACAAGTAACTTTTCGTAAAGTCGCCGACGATTTCCCGTTCGATATTCTTCGTGACGCCACCGACAACCATATGGAACCGTCCCGCCCGTAAGTCACGTGTCAATGTTGCCCAGGTTGTCGGGACAAACTCGACTTCAAGCCCAGCCGTCTTCGCGAACGAGCGGATGACTTCAATATCGAATCCTTCGTACTCGTTCGTCTGACGGTTCAAATACGTAAACGGTTTATAATCTCCAGTCGTCCCGACAACGATTTTCTTCGTCGTGAAGACGTTTTGTTTACTGACTCCAAACGTATCCGGCAAATCCTTCAGCTTCGTCACTGCGAGCAGGCTCGAAAGCAATAGTCCTCCACCAAGCGCCAATCCTTGTCGTTTATTCACTCCACTCGCATCCTCTCTCTGTCTCACGCTGCTTTCTGTATAATACTCAAAACAGTATCATATTCTTTTATCTTATCCAAGAGTTTTTTGATTATTTCGGCAGTTCTCGTCTTCAATGTTCCACCGTCAAGCCCTCTTGATTGCAGGAAGCAACTACTTTCTTCCATACTAGTCAAGAACGCATCAACGAATGGGAGGAATGGAAGATGAGTAACGTATTCATTATTGGAGCAAACGGAAAAGTCGGTCGTCAGGTGGCGAAGCAGTTAAACGGGTCGGCACACGATGTCCGCGTCGGCTTGCGTTCGCCCGAACAATTCGCTGACTTTGAAACACTTGGCGCAACACCGATCCTACTTGATCTGGAACAGGACGTCTCAGCCCTGACAGATGCCATCAATGGGAGTGACGTCGTCATCTTCACAGCAGGATCGGGTGGACATACCGGTGCCGATAAAACGATTTTGATTGATTTAGATGGCGCAGCGAAATCGATCGCGGCAGCAGAACACATTCAAGCAAAACAATTCATCATGGTCAGTGCATTAAATGCCGACTCGCCGGAAACATGGTCGGACAGCATGAAACCGTATTATGTCGCGAAACACTATGCCGACCGTCTGCTTCGGGACAGCTCGCTCGCCTATACGATCTTACGTCCGGGTGGTTTGACCGATGACGCAGGAACAGGTGCCGTGACGACGGATCCGGCTTCAACGGACAAGACGACGATTGCCCGCGAAGATGTCGCGCGTGTCGTCATTGCATCGATTGAACAAGAATCTGCGTACCGTCAAACGATTCCCCTGCTCGAAGGAACGACACCGATTGCTGATATTTTTGCTTAATATAAAAAACGAGCTCAATCCAAATGGATCGAGCTCGTTTTTGGTTACGATGCTTGTTTTACTTCAATGATATGGGCCTGCTCCCGGCGTAGCGCGGTCAGAATCAAGGTGACCACAACCGTGATCAATAAGATGACTGTTAAACGGATGACAAACGACGAGATATCGCCATCAAAGTAAATCAATCGGGTCAATCCGGCGACCGCATTCGGTACCGGCAGATAGTGACCGATCGTCTGGTAAAACGGAGCTAGCATCGACGGGGGAACGATATTTCCTGCCGTCATCAGCTGGAACGGAATCAAGGCGACGTTGACGAGTGGCGCGATTGGTCCGAAAATCGTGAAGTTCATCTGGGTAACGCCGATACAAGCTGCCGTCAACAACAGTTGGAACGCCCATACCTTGATAAAGGACGCTTGTATATCCGAAAAGGCAAACGCAAGCGACACCATGACAAGTGGGACGACCAACAGGACGATGCCGTGCAACAGCTGTTTGCTCCAAAAGAGCGACCACTTGGAATGTTGGTTTTTTAGAATCTGTGTCACAAGATTAAACTGGATCCCCATCGTCATGACGGCGATGTAGATGACGAATCCCAGTAAGATCGGCAGCATGGATGTCGAAAAATCAGATACTTGATGTTCGACGATGACGTCCGACGTAATCACGGGTGTCCCGTTTAACGTTTGGCTAATTTCAGACGTCGCCTGTTTGAGAATCCCGTTCGCGAATTCAGCATTCGCCTGATTGACATGGAACGTCAGTTTTTTTTGATCAGCCAGATCCGCTACGAGGACCATCTCGACTTCTCCCGCATCCAGCTGTTTCAGGCCTTCCGTTTCCGACGTGACGGCTTTAACGGTAAAAGGACTTTCTTTCTGTAAGTTTTCATAGAAACCGACCGTCGAACTATCCTTGACGACGGCGACACGTAATTGATCGAGACGCTCAGTCGCCCCTTGGTACCCCGTCATCCAGACGACGAGGAATAAAATCGGGACGATCAAAGCAAACATCAACCCGACTTTCGTTTGCGTAATTGAAAAAACATCTTTAAACGTCTTCATGTGTTTCGCTCCTTTTTATATGCATTACTTATAATAGCATATGCAACTATTTATCTAAAAAAGAGAAACCACTTACGTCACATTTTTGTGAATGGTTTCAAGTGTTTTGATGAAATGTTTGATTTCTTTTTTTGAGAGACCGGAAAACGCTTGCTGCTGCAGTTCACCGAGCGTCGGTTCTAACTGTCGAATGACCTCAGCCCCTGCTTTTGTCGTCAGTAGGATGAACGCCCGCCGGTCCCGTGGATCAGCAGAACGGATGACAAGTTCCTTCTTCACCAGTTTATCCAGGATCTTTCCGACCGTCGTCTGATCCCGCTCCGTGAACAGGGCCAACTGCTTTTGCGAGATGCCTTCTTGTTTATGAAGTTCACTCAAAACCGAAAACTGTTCCGGTGTCAGATCGTATTCTGCCATCCGTTTTGTCGCGGCACGCTTGAAGGAATGATAGCTGCGTGATAGTTGCATACCTAATGACCAATCTGCCTCTTTCACTTGAACTCCCCACTTTCGAAATAAATAGTTGCACTACTTATTATTCAACTTATTCACTATAAGTTGCTTGTGAAGGTTTGTCAAATGGATGGTTGTTTTTCTCTCTTTTTGTCGTTGTAGACAGCATTGCGGTCTTTCAACCGTTGCATTGCAGCCATGACTTTATCAAAATCGGATAGATCGTTCGGTGTATTCGGAGTCGTCAAGATATGGGCTACTCTACGATAAGCAATGGTTTTTCCGTATCCCATCAATACATAGACAGCACGGTTATATTGTTGAGTTTCTTGCCAATCTACATCACCATACACAACACGATAATAAGCATCTTCACTATGCTGTGGTGCAGGAATATCAATATAATCGATTGGGGTTTGATGAATGGCCATAATTTCACTTCCATCTCTAATTTTTTTTCACGACGAAAACGATTTAATCGCTTCGATATGCGCGTCCTTGACCTGTTGATCGACTTGAGATTGCTGTTTGAGTTGCTCGTAGACCGAATCAACTTGCATTGATGTCAAACGTTTGACTGTCGCGAGCCGCTTGATCGTCCGACGTAAATCGTTTCGTTTGATGACGTGGACATGACTGGAATCAATCGTAATCTTTTTCAGTTCACACCGTTCACTGAAGACGATGATAGATTGAAAGACATTGTCTTCCACTGTTTTGGCTAAAAACTGTTCCATGCTTTTGAGGTGTTGCTCGTTTTGTTTGATCGGGTTGTAAAAACGTTGTTTGTAGCGGTTTTTAAACATTTGTGTCCACTGGCGGTCGGCTTCTTTTCCAAAAATCCAACCACTGTAGTTTTTCGACTCTAAGACGTAGATGCCGCTTTCGTGAATAAACGTGATATCGATTTCCGTTAGACCCTTCCCTCGTGCTTTTGGTAAATAGGTGTTGATGACAAACTTCCCGTAGCCCTCGACTTTTTCAAGCTGACGCGTCGTCAAGTATTCTCCCCAAATGCCTTTGTCGCGGACGGCTTTCAGGAAACGTTCCTGCGTGACTTGCTTATATGTACTTTTCTCAAACGATCGGCGACGGAAGTAAAACAAACTGCCGAACGTGACGGCAAACCCGACGAACATGACGCTTCCGATGAGAAGTAACGCCGGAATCAATGCAGCTAACAAATCTTCCACTCATTTCATTCCTTTCTTTATGTAACCCTTAATTTTCCACTATCTTAGAATAAACGGAATTCTTTAGGATTTCCACTAATTGTTACAGGGTACATGCTATGGTACGGTAAGAAAAAGGAGGGTTTTTGATGATAGACTCATTTTTTTCAATATGGTTGCCCTTGATCCTGCTGATCATCGTGTGGCAATCTGTTTCGCAACAACTCACAAAACTTCGCATGACCCAACAGCAAACACTACGTGAACTGACACGTCTTCAAGAACATCTCGGCATGACTGATGCCGCAAGCAGTCACAGCCTACTGAATGAACAGATTGAGCAACTTCTGTCTGATCATGAGACGGTGGAAGCGATTAAACTGGTTCGGGATACTCTCGGATATCCATTACTCGAAGCCAAACAATATGTCGATGCAATCAAAGAGGCACCGTCGGATAGGCGCTGAACGAATAACAGGCAAGTCTTCCGAGAGGAGGACTTGCCTGTCTTGATGTTTAACGGACCTTCTCCAGTCGCGCCGCTTGAATTTGATACACTTCGTCACACAGTAGATCGATGTCCTGCTGATGGTGACTGGTCAGGAAAATCGTCCGCCCTTCTTCTTTATACTGCACGAGTAATGTCCGGATCCGTTCGACACTATCCGTATCAAGGGCATTAAACGGTTCGTCGAGTAACAAGACCTGCTGATTTTCCATGATGGCTTGGGCAATCCCGAGTTTTTGTTTCATCCCAAGCGAATAGTGTTTGACCTTTTGCGTCAAATTCGGTGCCAGTCCGACTTGTTCCATCGCCCGGTGAATCGCCGCATCATCGATTTTATTTTGAATCCGGGCCAGTTCCTTTAAATTCGTGAATCCGTCCAGTTGACCGATGTAACCCGGTCGTTCGATCAAGATGCCGAAGTCTTTCGGAAAGCGGTGTTTCCCCGTCAAGGTTTGCCCGTCGACTGCAATCGTTCCCGCGTCCGGAAAGACAAACCCGCATAACATCTTGAATAACACCGACTTGCCGGACCCGTTGACACCGGTAATACCGTAAATCTTTCCCGGTCCGAACGAGACGTTCATGTCGTGAAACAGTTCATGCCCTTTATATTGTTTGCTGACGTTCTCTAATGTAATCATCATTTTGCCTCCTTAATGATTTGTTCGGACATGTTTTCGGAAAACGAGCTGGATGACGATATAAACGAAGAGGCTTGCTCCAACCAGTTGCAGACTGATTGCGTAAGCGGAATGGTCAAGCAGCTGAACCGTTCCATTTCGTCCAATCGGTATCCAGTCCTGTTGAACGAGCGGCAACAATGCGACCATTCCACCGCCAATCCAGTAAATGCCTTGGACGGTTTCCCGTGTCCAGTACAAGACGAGAAACAGAATCAGACCGTACACGATGAGTTGGAGTGTCCCGTTGATGATCGTCTGGTAAAGAATCGTCGCGAGATCAACCGACAAACCGTTCACCTGTGTCGTCCACTCGACGCCCTGTAAAAATGCAAACAGTGTCGCTAAACTGACGAGACCGATGACCGTCCCGGTTGCTGTCACTAAAAGCCGCGCCAATTGTTTCGAAAACCATCGATTCAACGACCGGTGCCGGATGATGTGATAAAGTCCTTGATCGATGACGTCCCGTTCATATCGTTGCGTCAGCAGGTAGGTATAGCCAAAAAATAAGACGGCATGATTCAAATATGCCTGCAGCGTGAAACCATCAGACCGGACGCCGCTGAATACAGTCAGTAAGTAATCACCATACGTTTGTCCCGATGGTTGAATGAGCAAAATCAACAGGCAACATACAATGTAAATACTGATTGCAACAAACTGCCGCGGGAAGCGGAACCGACGATCCAACAACACGACAACAGTTGTCAACAGAACAATACATCCCAGCCAGTAACTCAATTTTTGATTTCCCAGTACGTTCGGTAACGACAAGACCAGAAACAAATTGAGATAAAGACCTGACGTAAACGATAACAGCGTACCGATAAAGGAAATACTTGCAACGACATACACCAGTTTTACGCGTCTTGTCAGCACATACACCAGACCGAGCATCAGATAAATCAGCAAACCGCCGATAAATAAAAATCCAAGTTGCAGACAATGGGCAGTCAGCGGCGAAAAGTTAAGAAACACCGAGTCTTTTGGGATATAAAACACCTGTCCGGCCCGTGCCGCAAGACTCCAATTCGTTTCAGCCGGTGCCTGCAGTGCAAACAGGTATCCGACAATCGCATACACTAATAAGCCCATTCCCCACGATTTAGCGAACCGTCCGGTACTATGTATTAACGCACTCCGTGTATTCCGGAAGCGGATCAACCGGAAATCCGTTAAGTCCCTTTGTATTCGAACAATTGATAACAGGAGAACAAGCAACAAAATATCGTACATCAATAAATAGGTATTCATCGTCACTGCCGTCAGCAAATCCCATTGATTAAACACGATTCCTTTACTAAGCGCTTCCTGTTGATCTTGATACATCCAGATACCCGCAAAAAGCGTCACTTGAAGCCAACAAACCGCATAGACGATCCGACTCACAGTTCCCACTCCGTCCGCTTCACCCCTGTGATCATCAGTCCGATCAACATCAATCCAAGGACACTGAACGGAACAAATATCGTCCACAACGGCATCGCGATGATGTTAAACGGAAAAATCGTGCTGATGGGTGAAAATTGCGGGGCACTGAGCAGACCAGTCGCAAAATTCAACAAGTGATAAAACAAAAACGGAAGACCGACTGCCAGAAATAAATTCCCGGACAACACCAACAACAGGTATGCAATTGTTGCATATACCATCGCATTGAGTCCGATCCATCCCGCATAAGCGAGCATATACATCCCATCCGTCGTGAAGACTTGGGTGAACGTCGTCAATGATTCCGGACCCTGTTCATATGTCATCCAGTGCAAGCTCGGCTCTACGAACCGTAAAAACAGCATCCAGCCGAGCATCGTCACAAAAAAGACGGTAAACGTGATCAAGGCGTTGACGACTCCTTTGGCAATGAGATAGTCCTTTAGCGAAACACGGGTCCGCGCGTACCGGATGAACTGATGATCGATTTCACGGGCGACCGTTGGCAGGTACAGCACACAACAGAGTAACGGAAACGCGACGGCGATAATCGTTCCGGCAGATTCTTCGAACACCCCCTGCCACGTCAAGAATACGTATCCGGTCCGAACCTGGTTAAACTGTAACAGGATAATCAGCGGGAGCAGCAAAGCCATACATAACGTCCGACGTGTCATGCTTCGTTTTAATTCTGTCCAGATGATCGATTGCAACAGCTTCTCCTCCTTTGGTTATGGTCGTTTTTTTGTGACGAAATACAACAAGATGCTGAGGGCGGGAATCACGATCGACAAGACGGTCGTCGTTCGCGACAGCCGATCCGTCCGGTGCCGCTGAATGATGATCCAGATTGCAAACAAGACATGTGCCGCCGATAATCCGAGCAAGGCGAGCGTCAATCCGAGCACGACCGTGTCAATCACATCAAGTTCGACTTCCCATCCTTCATCTGGTGTACCGTTTGTAAGTGATGAAATGAACGGTCGAAAAACAGACGGTACATTATCTCCGTAACTCTGTTCGAGCGTCACCTGATTGTTCGACAAGCTGTATATCCGGGCTCCCGTGACCATCCACTCTTCTTCGACAACTGTTTTCAGCGGAGCCGAATCAGTGGTTTTCCATGCTTCTCCAAGTTGATAAGGAATGCCACGTTCAAAGGGACTCGAGATATCACGTGCTACAAAACCACTAATCCCCGCCAGTAAACTGAATATAAGTACAACAATCCCGGCACGCAAAATCTGTTTTGCAAACAACTTTTGGATCAGTTGTAATTCATGAATCAATGCCTGCGACTGTTCTTCACCACCAAACCGATTGATGGCGATTTTCATCGCTGCCTGTTCCGAGTACCCGTCAAACACCAACTCGGCGACGGTTTCCTCCAAGTGTTGCCGCGTTTCGTCTTTCAGCTCCTTCGTTTCCGGCAAATCCGGATCAGCCGAGCGGTAGAGCTGATTTACATACTCATCTATCATCGCGGTCCCCTCCTAAAAATTGATCCATCAATCGTTTGACGACCTGCCATTCCTGCCGTTTCGTCCGCAGTAACGCCCGTCCCTCATCCGTCAGATGATAATACTTGCGCCGTGCACCGCCAGCCGCTTCGTCACTCCAGTACGAGATGACGGCCGACTTCTTTTCCAGTCGCTTCAGTGACAGATAAAGCGTTCCTTCTTTTAACTCAAACGCATCCGCGCTTTTTTCCCGTACTTCTTTTGCGATTTCATACCCGTACCGGTCTTTGTCGACGAGTAACGCCAAAATCAAGGTGTCGATATGTCCTTTTAACAGCTCTTTATCAATTTCCATCTTCTCCCACCACCTCTTACATACAATGTAAAACAATGTACTCTATAATGCAAGGTACTTAATAAAAAAAGAATCGCTTCCGCTAAAAAGCGGAAACGATTTCTCAACTACGCATCAATCTCGTGCTGCCAAACGATACAACAGATCAAGCATTTCGATGTACAACCAGATGATCGTAACGATCAAACCGAACGCTGCGACCCATTCCATCGATTTTGGTGCCCGTGCCTGCACTTGTTGCGAGATGAAATCAAAGTCCATCACCAGTGACAGGGAGGCAACGATGACGATGACAAACTGAATGCCGATCGCAAGCGGCGAGCTGCCCGTCATGAACGGTAAGCTGATGCCGAACAACGTCAAGAGTAAGTTGACTCCGTACAAGACGAGGATCGACAGGATGGCTGCCGTGACGGCCGAACGGAATCGTTGCGTCACTTTAATCATACCGGTCGAATAGACGAACCACATCGCAAACGAGACGACGAAGGTCGCGAGGACCGCCTTACCGACTAACCCTGGATACATGCTTTCGAACATCAGTGAAATCGCGCCGACGGCGACCCCTTCGACAATTGCGTAGACCGGTGAAAGTACCGGAGCGGTCCGTGGTTTAAAGGTGATGATCAGGGCGAGAATCAATCCGAGGACAACTCCGCCAATCAATGCAGGAATTAAGAATTGCGGATTTGCGGCCAAGAAGAACCAGGTCCCGCCGGCTGCTGCCGTGACGAGGGCAAGTAAGAGGAAAATCTTACTCATCGTCCCTGCTTTTGTCATCGGCCGTTCGCCGGCACGCGCCGTCTCAAAACCACGGCGTAAGGCAGGGTTAACTTTAAATCGTGTTGCCATCTTGCGTTCACTCCTTCTATTTTATCTATTCCTATTACGTTTGTTTCCCGGAAAAGTTTCAGCTTAACCAACTATTTAAGGCATTCAGCTGAAACATGACGACGGGAATCGATTCCTTTGCCGAGACGAGGTGCGATGTCGCTTGTCCGACTTTGCCTGTCGTCACGAAGGACTCATGCGTCAACCCTTCACCGATCGGTCCAAACGGATCACTGTCGATCATCCGGTGACGGTACGTGATAAAGACCTCTTGACCGGCCTGATTGACTTTACAGCCCGACTCTTCATCCGGGCGGTCAATCCCATATTCGGCATAATGCCAAACGGTTGTCGCATCCCACGGTGAACCGAGATGAAGAATCTGACCGTCCGCTTCGATGAATTTCTCAAGCGGTGAACCCGGACCAAATCCATTTTCAATCGTATGTCCGGCAACGAATGCCGCTGCTTCGTTTCCCCACGCCGTGACCGACCACATCGGGTGGGCACTGCGTTTGACGTCCGGGAACGTCCGGAACAGTTCCGGAACTTTCCCGATGGCGCGTGTCGGTGTCTTCTTCGGATCGTACGCCGGCATTTCCTGACGGATCGTTTCCCACCAGTCTTCCGGTACGGCGGGACGACTCCAGTTTTTCGGGTCTGAATTATCGGTGCTTTGTGCCGCCATCATGATCAGACCGTCTGCTGTGACAACTTCTTGCAAGGCTTCAATGATCGATTGTGCACCGCCCGGGATCCAACCGATCTCCTTCATCGAGCTGTGGACGAACACTTTCATGCCCGCTGAGACACCAAGCTGTTTTAAATCTGTGATCAATTTTGATTTCGTGACCATCTGTTTCGCTTCCATTTTACACCCCTCACTCAACGACCAGTCGAATCGTCGATCCTGTTTTACCTTGCGTGACCTCAATTTTGGCATCGACCCGTGATTTCAGTTCCTGGACGTGGCTGATGATTCCGACCATCCGGCCGCTCGCCTGAATCGATAACAACGTTTCGATCGCCTGCTCAAGCGATTCCGGGTCGAGTGTACCGAATCCTTCATCGATGAACATCGTCTCAAGCGACACACCGCCGCTTGCTTCCTGCACGACTTCCGACAGACCAAGCGCCAAGGCGAGTGAGGCCTTGAAACTTTCTCCGCCGGACAACGTCTTGACGTGCCGCGTCTGCGACGTATAGGCATCAAAGACGTTTAAGTCGAGTCCGTATTTTTTCAATCCTTTACCGGCTTCCGTCTTCCGTTCAAGCAAGAAACGACCCGACGTCATCCCGTGCAGATGCCGGTTTGCGGCTTGCAGAATCTCGTCGAAGTAGGCGGTTTGGACATACGTCTCAAACGTCATCCGTTGCGCGTTTTCACCGACCCCGACCCGTGCCAGCTCACCGATGATGCCATAGCGTGTATCTTCCGCCTCAATTTGCTGCTGTAACGTCGACCAGGCATCGACCAATTGTTTGACGTGGAGCCGTTCTTTTTCGACGCCGATCCGCTGGTCCGTCGCTTCGGTCAGTTCGGCTTCCACCTGCTGGACAGACAGTCCGATCGTCGCTAAGTCCGGTCGGTCCTGCGCTTTTATGATCTGACGGATCCGCTCCAGTCCGCTCTCGACGTCCTGACGTTTCCGCCGGTCGGCTTCCAGTCGTTCCGCCAATTGCGCAATATCTTGCCGCGTCATCCGCGCCTGTTCAAACTGTTCGATCGTCGCAAACCGTTCTTCTTGCAGGCTACGCTCAAACAATTCTTTCGCTTCCGCCCACTTCGATGTACGCTCCGTCAAGTCTGTTTTGATGTGCTCCAACCGATCGCGCCGCACCGCGACGTCTTGATCCAGTTGTTGTTTCTGATTGTGGGCTCCCGTCCGTGCTTCTTCAAACGACGCTAACCGTTTGCTTAACGTCTGCTGTTCCGTCTCTAATTCACGGCGTGACGGAGCATCCGGATTCCGGGTCAACATGCCCTCGAGCCGGGCCAGTTCCAGCTGCAGCTTCGACTGACGATCCGACTCTTCCTCAATCTGACGGTCCAATCGTTCCAGTCCTGTCTCGATTGTGCGCAATTGTTGCTCGAGCTGTTGTTTTTGCTCCTGTTGCCGTTGCAATTCGGTTTCCTGAGCCTGCAAGGACTCGATCTCTGTCCGGATCGCCGTCAGATCAGTCGGAAGATCCTTCCCTTGACCAAGCGTCGTGATGTCGTGTTCGAGTTGTCGTTTTCGTTCCGCAACCGTCCGGTACGTCGCCTGCAGTTCCTGATGCGCCGTCTGGGCTTTTAAATAAACCTGATGTAAGGCTTCGACATCAAGTGGTTCCGCTTTAACCGCAAGTTGCGGATGCGTCGTACTTCCACAGACCGGGCAAGCGTCTCCGTCATGCAGGTGTGCTGCCAGTTCTGCGGCCAGTTGACGGCGTTCGTTTTGCCGCCCTGTCGTATAGGAAAGTTCCGCCTGCTCTTTTTCCTGTTTGACCCGCGTTCCCTGTTCGATCAACCGGAGCCGTTCCGCTTCATTTCGTTGCCATTCCTGCTGTTTTTGCTCAGCAGTCTGTAAGAGGAAACGCCGTTCCTGAATCGTCAGGCGGTTGCTCGATTCGTCCGTCATTACAGCGAGAGTTGTTTGAAGGGTCGTTCGTTCGCCGCGCGTCTGATCACGTTTCTTACGCAGGGCTTCCGGATTCAGCTCAGCAATCGCCCGGGTTAACTGCTGTTGTTGTGTTAACAGCTGTTCTTGATCCTGCAACCGCTGTAATTCTTCCTCGATTTGCTCCAGGCGGCGTGCTGCCTCACGCATTTCCGGTTCCTGCGCCGACAACCACTCGACATCTTGATTCACCTGATCAAGCCGATGCAACAACTGCTCCAGTTCTGCTGAGACATGTTGTTTCGTAGCCGTCAACTGCTGGACCGTCTGTTGTTCCGATTGGAACGTCTCGAAAACTCCACTGATTGCCGCCGCCCGCGTCGCCGCATCGTACCGTTCCGTCTGACGTTTCGTCTCCGGCAATGTCATTGCCAGTTGTTGTTCGAGTCGCAGCAACTGATCATACTCACGGAACATCTGTTCAAGTTGTTCCGCCTGACGCAAACGTTCTACCAGCTGTTGAACCGATTGACGGACAGTCTGTTCCACCGTTTTCGTCTGTTCGATCTTCTCATCAAGTGATATGAGTAACTGATCCGTCTGATGCCGGATTGTCGTTTCCGTCGCCTCTGCCCAGTTCAGCTCAAGCGGCAGTTCTTCAAGTTTCGACAACTGCTTCGTCTTCGTTTCTTTGATGGCTGCTGCGAGATCCAGCGCTTTGCGGTGCAAACGTTGTTGGAACTCACCATACTGTTCCGTCTTGAACAGTTGCTTCAAAATCTGGAGCTTGTCTTTTGACTCTGCCATCAACAGTTCCCGGAATTTATTTTGTGGCAACAATAAAATTTGCGAAAACTGTTTATGGTCGAGTTGCAATAACTCCTGGACCTGTTGGCGGATTTCTGGAATCTTTAAGGCGAGTGGTTTCCATGCTTCTCCATCGTGTCGTGCCAGTTCCGCTTCGTGTCCATAATCTGTCTTATTGACCGGGTGGGGTTGACTCGGTTGGCGGATAATCCGGTACCGCTCGCCTTTTAATAGGAATTCCAGTTCCACTTCCGTCTTTTGGTCCGGTTTCGCGAAATGACTGCGCAAATCGCTCATTTCCCGCTCGCCGCCGGACGTCTCCCCATATAAGGCAAACGTCAAGGCATCAAAGATCGTCGTTTTGCCGGCTCCGGTATTGCCGGAGATGACAAACATCGTTCGACCGGCGAGTTGACGGAAATCAATCGTCTCTTCGTCCGCAAAAGGTCCGAAGGCACGTAACGTTAATCGTTCTGGGCGCATGCTGCTTCCTCCTCTAAAACGGTCTGCATCGCATCCGTCGGTTGTTTTTCGCGGACGGCTTCATAAAATTCACTGAACAAATCCGTAATCGTCGCCGCCTGAACCTGATCACGGGAGGCTTGCACGGCGCGTGTACTTTCGCGTGTAAACCCGGTTCGCTCCAGATGTAAGATGTTCGGATAGATTTTTTTCAGTTTCCCCATCGGATCGATTAAGGCTTCCGCGTCCGTCAGGTTGATTTTGATGTAATCGTCCGTCGTTTGTGTCGCGACAAACGCCGGGTCCGTCAGTTCAGCAAGGTTCCCGGTCAGTTCCCGTAAATCCCGTTTGGCTGCCAACGGCTCGAACCGGCGATCAAATGTCCCCGCCTCATTGAGCGTCAGGATATCGACACCTTTAAGATGATTCGCTTCCGAAAACGAGTATTTCAGCAATGAGCCGCTGTAGCGGATTGTCTCCGACCGAATCGCCAGTGGATTATGCAAATGGCCAAGCGCCGTATACGTAAACGGTGCAAAGGCACTGGCACTGACTTGCCCGGCCGTTCCGACCGACAGTTGCCGTTCCGAGTCCGTTTCGAGTCCACCGATCACAAACGCATGACCGACGAGGACACTTGGTCCCTCGATCGGCATCGACTCGATGATTTTTCGCATCGCTTCATCGTGCGTCCGGATCGATTCATCTTGGTAGACATAACGTACAGTGGCAGGATCGGCGAACGGAACCGGATAGAACCGAACGCCTTGGATCGTGATCGGCTCGATTGAAGGCGTTAATTTTCCTGCCAGATGAAGCCCCGCCCGTTGTAACATCGTCGTTCCGAAACTGAGCCGTTCGGCCGAGTCATGATTGCCACTGATCGCGATGATCGGGATATTTCGTTCGAGGACGATCTCGGCAAAGATTTCGTCCAACAATTCGACCGCTTCCGTCGGCGGGACGGCACGGTCGTATAAATCACCGGCAATGACGACGGCATCTGGCTGTTCCCGATCAATCAGTTGTAACAATTTCTGCAGGACGAAACGTTGGTTTTCAAGCATCGATTCGCCATGAACTATTTTTCCTAAGTGCCAATCGGCAGTATGAATCCATTTCACCTGTATCACGCTCACTTTTCCTCTATAATATCCTTATTTTAGCATGACTTGGAACGGTTCTGCCGGACGATTCATTTCTTAAACGTCAGTCCTTGCTCCGCTAACGCTTGTTTGAGCTTCGGCATCGAAGAAGGACCGATGCCATGCCATTTTCGGACCTCTTGTTCCGAATGCGCCGCGAGGAGAACGATCGACGTGACACCATGCTCTGCCAGGGCTCGTTTCGCCGGCTGACCGAGCATGGAAAAGACCTCCTGCTGTTTTTTCTCCACACTGCTCTCCTCCTTTTACTGGATACGACAAAAAACCGTCACCCTATTGAGTAAGGTGACGGTCTTTCGTGATTCTGCTGACAGTTAATCATTAGTGAGTCTGACGCTTTTGACGAAATCGCTTCACCGAGGTGAAGATCGACACGGATCCTCCAATGATTGCACCGACGACAATCCCGGTCGTGAATTTCCCACCGGCATGTTTCGCAGCACCTGATACACTTTTTGTTATATGCTCTTCCTGTTTCTGCTCGAATAACTGTTGGAGAGGGGAGGATGTAGGCTCGACTTCGACGATCCGGTCAACTTCTTGCTGACGGTCTTCCCGACGTTCGACGCTGCAAGGTGACAGATAAAATGGATTCAGATTCGTCCGATACCGGTCTGGATTCCAATTCGCTTGCTGAACAGCATCAGCTGTATGGTCTGTCCGCTTCGTCTGATCCAATGACTGGATCGATTGATCGAATTCTTGTTTCATCGTAATCACTCCTCTTCACAATTCAAATCGTTCCAAATAAAGCTCCGACTTACGTCTGAAGTCTTATTTACCTCTTTTTCAAACATCTAAAACATGTATTCAAAAAATTATTTTACTTTTTTGTGAACGCTTTCGTAAAATACGTCTCGTATACATGCTTCGCCTGTTCAACATCCGGTTCCCCATGAATCAAGATCCGCCCGTCTGCAAAGGCAACAATCCGGTTCTGTTCCGTTTCGAACATCAGTAAATACGGGTTTCGTTGACTTTTAATCCCGCGTGCCACCATCTCGTTTTCAAGCCGGACCAAATCTCTTTTTCCTTCTCCCCGGACTTGAACGGTATCCCGACCGCACAACGTCACGAATTGGAGTGGCGTTCCGTTGAGATAAGGATAGACGGCAGCGTCACCGCACGAAGGACATGCCGTTTGCTTTAAGGACGTGACATCGATCTGGCTCTGCTGATTCGTCCAAAGATCAAACGACAGCAACGTCTGACGTAGTGCCGGTTTCGCACCCGTCAACAGTTTCAATGCTTCCGTCACTTGATGCGAGGCGACCAGTTGGACGGCCGGACTGATGATGCCCCGAGTATCACACGTATCCTGTTGCTGCGGCAGGTGATTCAGCAAACAATGCAGACAAGGCGTTTCCTTCGGCAAAACGGTGTATGTCATGCCGTAACTGGCGACACATGCCCCGTAAATCCAGGGAATTCCCTGTTGCGCCGCTACATCATTGATCAGCATCCGGATCGCGAAATTGTCTGTCGCATCCATGATCAGATCGGCCTGCGCAACGAGTCGATCAATGTTCGTTGCCGTCACGTCTTCCACAATCGCTTCAATCGTCACGGTCGAGTTGATGTCGCGAAGCCGTTGCTTGGCTGCGACCGCTTTCGGGAGCCGTTCCCGGGCATCCCGTTCCGTGTACAATTGTTGCCGTTGGAGATTACTCCACTCGACGTAATCGCGGTCGATCAGGATCACCTGTCCGACACCTGCCCGGACGAGCTGTTCCGCACTGGCTGTCCCGAGCGCACCGAGACCGATGATGACGACGCGGCGCTCGGCCAGTTGATTTTGTCCGCCTTGGCCGATCGGACGAAAGCGGATTTGTCGGCTGTAGCGGTCTGTCATGGGCGGCTGATTCCGGTCGTCGGACTGCTTGCCGTCGCATACCGTTTTTTCTCGATCCGCCCCGCTTCAAAACCAAGACGCCCGGCTTCGATTGCCAGTTTCATCGCTTGCGCCATTTTGACAGGATCGTTAGCATGGGCGACCGCAGAATTCAACAAGACACCATCGGCACCCAGCTCCATCGCGTAAGCCGCATCGGCCGGTGAACCAATTCCCGCGTCGATGATGACCGGGACCGTCATCTGTTCGATGATGAAACTGAGCGCGAGCGGGTTCAGAATTCCCTGTCCCGAACCAATCGGTGACGCTGCCGGCATGATGGCGTGACAGCCCAGTTCCTCGAGCCGACGGGCGAGCAGTAAATCATCTGACGTATACGGCAAGACGATGAAACCGTCTTTGATCAATTCTTCTGCCGCCCGTAAGGTTTCAATCGGGTCCGGCAATAACGTCTTGTCGCAACCGATCACCTCGACCTTGACCATGTCACACATGCCGGATGCCCGGGCGAGCCTTGCCAGCCGGACGGCTTCTTCCGCCGTTTTTGCGCCCGCCGTGTTCGGCAACAGGTCATAGCGACTTAATTCGAGTGCCGCAAGTGGATTCGTCTGTTCCTTCGCAAAGACGTCAAAACGCCGGACGGAAAACGTTAAAATGTTCGTTTCCGATGCTTCGACCGCTTGTTGTTGCGTCTCAGCGTCCGGATATTTTCCCGTTCCGAGTAATAATCGTGATGCAAATGTTTTTCCGCCAATTTTTAACATGTTACCCGCCTCCTACAAAATGAACGATTTCAACGACATCACCGGGTTGGACGTTCGTGTCCGTATACCGGAACCGGTCAATGATTTGATGATTTTGTTCGATGATGACGACCTCTTCATCGATATTCAACTGCTGAATCAAGTCATGTAGCGTCTTCGTATGTTCCGCCAGTGGATAGGCTTTCCCATTCAATCGGATTTGCATGTATTCTCCTCCTCGTGTCGTCTGCAACAAAACGCCTCCAGCGTAACTTCCGGTTTTCGGTTCATGACACAATCGGCGAGGACTTGCGCTGTCACCGGAGCGAGCAGGATGCCGTGCCGGTGATGTCCCGTCGCGACCGACAAGCCGTCGACCCCTTTGACCCGTCCGAGATACGGTAACCCGTCGCGTGTCTGTGGCCGGACTCCGGACCAGATGTCGATCAATGCCGCGTCACGGATCGCCGGATACACCTCGATTGCTGCCGCTAACAGTTCCGAGACACTACCCGCGTTGACCGTCGTCGATTCCTCACCAACGTGTTCCGTTGCGCCGATGATGATCCGTCCGTCTGCTTTCGGGACGAGATACACCGTCTCATGAAACAAGGTCTGCTCAAGTCGACCGGTTGTGAGACGGACAGACAGGCACTCGCCTTTGACCGGAAGCGTGTCGATCGGAATCCCGATCGTTTGCAACAACGGTTCCGATCCTCGTCCGCTAGCGATGACGACCTGCCGACCAACTTGTGGTCCCCGGCTTGTCTCCACCCCGGTTACCGTATGTTTGTCCCGCAAAAGACGCAAGACAGTCATCTGTTCTTCAATCACTCCGCCCCGCTGGTCAATCGCTTGCCGTAACGCGCGGACGAGCAATCGGGGATCGATTTGGCCGACCCGTTCAAATTGCACGGTTTGATCCTTCTGTCGCAACTGAAACGGCAGTTCGAGATAGCCGCTCGTCAAACCGGTCTCGTCAAACAACTGGCGGACAAGTTTCGGATAAAGCGCGCGACTCACTGCCGCTAACGCATGTAACGGTTCCGACAGTTCTTCGTCCGTCGCGAGCATCCCCGCTGCCGCCCGTGTCGCACCTTGTCCGACAGCCGACTGATCGAGCACGTGAACACGTTGTCCCCGCTGCAACAATTCATATCCGAGCGTCAAGCCGATGATTCCGGCGCCAATGATCAAGACGTCTGGTTGTGTCATCCGTCAACCACCGCCCTGTACTGTTTGGCTGACTTTACGGGTTCCGCCTGTCCAAGAATCCCGGACAAAACAGCGACTCCGGCACAGCCTGTCGTCAAGACATCCGAAACACGGCTGGATGCGATTCCACCAAGGGCGATGACAGGAACCGACGTCCAGTCGACGACTTGCGCCAAGGCATCCAGTCCCCGTGGTGGAAGAGCAGCTTTCGACGCGGTCGCATAGATATGCCCATACATGACATAGTCCGCACCTGCTTGTTCCGCCGCCATCGCCTCCGTTAAGGAATGGACCGATTGACCGATCCGAATGTCCGGAAAACGGGACCGGACACGGTCGACCGGGATGCTGTGTTGTGTCAGATGAATCGTCGTTCCCGTCACAAGTGCTGCGTCGAGCCTGTCATGCACGATAAGTTGATCGACACGGACACCGCATCCCTGTAACGTTTCGATACACGCGACGAGTTCCCGGACCGACCACATCGGCTCCCGCAGGTGAATCCGGTCGACGTCTGAAGCAAGCACGGGGATGACCCGTTCAAGCCATGACCGTGGTTGTTGTCCGGTCGTCAAGATATGTAAGTTCGCCATCTTCTACTCCTTTCCACACGAAAAAGGACCACCCCATGAACTGATGGAGTGGTCCTACAAAAAAGGCGACGGTTGTCGTTACCTCGATAGATGATCGGAAACCACTTCCCTCCGCTAGTACGAACTAGATCAGGTTCAAAGGGTCCGGATACTTCCGTCTCAGTCTGCTGCGAGACTCCCCTAGTGTAGATATTAATTTGTGTGGTACGTCTGTAGTTTACCACGGGTGGTTCCGTCTATTCCACCCTTGATTAGCGTCGCATGTCCGATTCGACCGCTTTGACCCGTTCGATCAACCGTTCATATTCGTCGACGCGCTTCGTTTGCGACAAGTCATATGTTTCTTTTAAGCGTAAGACCCGCCCGACTTTCTGATCGAGATCCGGTACCGACAGTTTTCCTTGTTTAATCCGTTCCATGATTTCCTGGTGGACGGACGCGTACGCACCCGGTGAGGAGAACATCGCCATGTCGGCACCGCTTTCAAGCGCAAGACTTGCCGCCTGGGCAAGTCCGTACCGGTCAGTAATCGCTCCCATCACAAGGTCATCCGTGATGATGATACCGTCAAATTTCAGTTCATCCCGTAACACACCGGTCATGACACGTTTTGACAACGAGGACGGACGGTTTTTGTCGAGCGCCGGGAACAGGATGTGCGCAACCATGACCATTTCTGCCCCTTCCTGAATCGCCCGTTTGAACGGTACCAGTTCCGTCTGTTCGAGTTCCGCTTTCGAAGCATCGACCCGCGGCAGACCAACATGCGAATCGACGGTCGTATCCCCGTGACCCGGAAAATGTTTGACGACCGGGACAACATCTTCCGACTTCATCCCCTGCATTAATGGCACTCCGAGGCGGGCGACTTGTTCCGGGTCCGCACTGAGGGCTCGGTCACCGATGATCGGGTTCGCCGGATTACTGTTGACGTCAAGAACAGGGGCGAAATCCATGTTAAAGCCGTAAAAACGGGAAATCGAACCAAGCGTCTGTCCGACTTCCTTCATCAATTCGGGATCATTTTTATGACCAAACGCCAGGCTCGGTGATAACTTGAGTTTGACGTCCGGAACCCGGCTGACGCGCCCGCCCTCCTCATCAAAGCCAAGGAACGCTTTTGAATCAGCCGGTTGGGCTTCAGTAATCGCTGTCGTAAAGGTCTTCAGTTGTTCGGTCGATATGATGTTACCACCGAGTAACAGCACACCACCGAGCGCATGGTCCTGTAGTAGCTGACGATCGGCTGGTGTTAAAGACGTTCCCGTCACACCGATGTAGAGCAGCTGATCGACTTTTTCCGCCGTCGACATGTTCGAAACGGTTTGCTTGAGTTGTTTCTCTGCCCGTTCAGCAGCAGAGGGTCGATCCGGCTGCGGCGGTTTCGTTTTCTTCGCCGGCTTCGGTTGCGGCTCGACCGGCTGTGTCGGTTCATCGGCGCAACCGGCGAGCAGGACGCTTGCTAACAGAACAGGGACAATCCGCTTCAAATCGGTTCCTCGTTCCGGACACCATTGATGGAATAATAGACTTCAATTTCCGCATTTAAGGATTGGGACACGGAGCAGTATTTGTCTTTTGACAACGAAATGGCACGACGGACCTTGTCTTCCGGTAAATCGCCTTCGAGTCGGTAATGGATCGAGATCGTCGTGAAACGGCGGGGATGGTCGTCCGCCCGTTCCCCCTCGATGTCCATTTCAAATGAAGTCAGCGTCAAGCGCATTTTTTCTAAAATCGAGACGATATCGATTCCGGTGCAGCCAGCGACGGCGTGAAGTAACAACTCCGTCGGGCGCGGAGCTTGATTGTCGCCTCCGTTGTCCGGTGCCGCATCCATCGCCAGGTGATGCCCGGATTCGGTCTCACCGCTAAAGCCCATCTTCTGATTCCAAGTGACTGTTGCTTGCATGTTCCGTCACGTCCTTTACTCGTTTTTTAGTTGTCTTTACTTCTTCAGTATACCCGAATATTCAGCAAGTGAAATTGACATGCTATTCGCAATAATTCTTCTTTTTCACCGTCCTCTAAATCCGGTTTCCGACCGGTGCAAATCATGCTATTCTGATAAACGATAGTTTTTTTGCGCATAGGCGCCAGAAGTGAGGAATGTATATGTCATCATCATCGACTCGTTTGAGTCAAGCCGACTGGCTGTTGATCGCAACGTTATCCATGTTGACCTTTGTCCTGGGAACAAGCGAATTCGTCATCGTCGGTATTTTATCCGAAATCGCGGACGGTCTGAACATCACGATCGCGAAAGCCGGAACGCTCGTCTCCGCCTTTGCGATTGCCTTCGCGATCGGAACACCGATTACGATGTCCTTAACCGGACATCTCGAGCGGCGGAAATTAATGCTCAGTCTGATTTTCGTCTGGATTTTGCTGAATGTCTGCAGCGGGATCGCACCGAACTATGAACTATTACTGTTGACACGGATCGTGACGGCTGTCTTAACAGGCGTCCTGATTTCACTTGCAATGGTCGTCGCAAGCGACAGTGTCCCAATCGCAAAACGCGGTGTCGCCGTTTCATTCATCTTCGGCGGATTTACGATGGCAAACGTCCTCGGTGTTCCAATTGGTACCTTCATTGGTCAGCATGCCGGCTTCGCCGCAACATTTTGGCTGACGAGCGGCCTTGGTGTCATTGCGTTGATCGGTGTCTTCAAAGTCGTCCCGGTCCAACGATCGACAACGACCAGCTCGATCCGTGACCAACTCAGCTTACTCGCCAATCCACGAATCATGATTGCTTTTTTCATCCCGTCGTTCGGATTCGGTGCGACGTACGTCGTCTATACGTATCTCGTTCCCGTTCTGGAGTTGGAGTTGAAATTGCCGTCGACGTGGATCAGTCCGATTTTGCTCGCGTATGGTGTCGTCTCGATCTTCAGTAACATCTTAGCGGGGAAAATCGCCAGCCGGAATCCGATCGGTCGATTGCGGTTCGTCTTTATCGTCCAGGCGATCGTTCTTGCCGCACTCTACGTGACGACGGCATCCGTCTCACTGGGTCTGATCAACATTGCCTTGATGTCGCTGATGTCGATCTTACTGACGACATCGACGCAAATTTATCTGATTGATTTAGCCGAAAAGTTCAATCCGGAAGCAAAAGGACTGGCCGCGTCCTTGATGCCCGTCGCAAGCAATGTCGGGATTGCCTTCGGTTCTGCCCTCGGCGGACTGGTCTATGCAAACGGTCCGATCATGAATATCGCCCTCGTTGGTGGTGCCGTTGCCTTACTCGCAGCCGCTTTGACGGCTGTCAGTCATCGGCTCGATCAGCGGGCGTAACCGCAAAAAAGGCTCCTGTTCCAGTTGTGTTCTCAAAATGAGGCACGCGGAACTGGAGTCTTTTCTTCTTCAAGGACGTACAGACTTGAAGCCGATGTTCCCTCAGACCGAACCTTACAAGAATGTTAGGTGAACGTATCCAATTTGTTGCTTATTTTGTCATTTCGTATGGTACGGTAAGAACAGCTTATCCATCCCAACTACTTAAAGGAGTTTTGATTATGAAATCGTATTACGCTCTTCCATTAACCGCTTTGTTGCTGACAGCGACGGTCAGTCCGGTCGCGACGTCCGCTGCAACACCAACAAAAGTCGAAACAAAAAAACCGCTGTCGGAAAAAGCACTCGCGAAAAAGAAAACGGAAATCGCAAAACTGGCGACATCCTTAATCGGGACACCCTATAAAGAAGGCGGCACGACAACAAAAGGATTTGATGCGTCGGGCTTCACGCAATACGTTTATCAAAAAAGTGGTCTGACACTCGAGCGGACGATTGCGAAACAAGCCGCGATGCCGCTGAAAACGGTCACACTCAAAAAAGCGATGCCGGGCGACTTGTTATTCGTCCAAGCGAAAAAAGCAAAAACACCGAACTTCGTTGGAATCTATACCGGTAAAAATACGTTTGTTGCCGTGACGACGAAAAAGGTCGAATCGCAGGACCTGACGTGGAGTTACTACGCGAAACAGGAGATCATCATCAAATCGTATCAATGAAACAAAAACAGTCATCCGGAACTCATACGAGTTTCGGATGACTGTTTTTTGAATACTGTGATACTTATGACTGCCAATCAATTATAGACAAGTGAATTCAAAGTCGTTTCTGTTCGTTTGAGTTTGTCTTTGATGTTTCCTTCGTATATGACACGTTCTGATAGTGCATCAATGACAAGGACATTGAAAACACCGTCACCAGTTCGATTCGCCGTATAAATCAGATCATCTTTCAGTTCGGTATACTCTCCTGATCCAGACTCATCCGTTACTGACGGGATACTTATCTTATGTTTTATCGATTTCTTTGATGCCAGATCGTAAATAGTCCAATTTAATTTTTTTGGTTCACATTCAAGCATAATCAGTTTCGTTCCATCTGTACTTAGTTTAGTTTCTCCATCACCGAACGATTTCAATCCCTTTAAACGCTGAGATTTTTCGCCGTCACTAAGATACAGTGTCTGCTTTTCATCATCTGCCCCTTCAACGATTTCAGTCGTATAATAAACAATTGTCTCATTGTGGATACCTAGAATAATTATCTCACCTTTAGAAATAACGGGTAAATTGATTTTTTGAATCGTATCGTTTTTCAAATCTATTTTGTATAATAACGTTTCCGAATCGTTTTGAATGTCTTGTGCAAGGACGTATAAACTGTTGCCAAACCGTTTATCTGGACTGAGTTGAGTTTCACCTAACTTCCTAGCTTCAGGAGGTGCCGGAAAGATTTTTTTGACGACACGCTGTTTACCCTTCTCCCAATACTGTAATTCCCATTTATTATTGTCCTTTGTACCCATTGCATACGTGGTGCCTTGCTGTTCGAACGTAAGTACGTAATCTGAACGGATGAAGCGCCGGAAATCAGCTGGCGCACCATTTTCATTATATGGACCTTCAAACATGCCACTAATCCAATTATCTTTCGCTTTTTCGACTCGACCGTCCAGCGCAACGTTGTAATCAACTTTTTTTAACCCTTCATCATAAAGTTCTGCTTGAACAGACCGGACAGCCGGCTGTTTCGGGTCACCTTGAACCGTCTCAACAATAAAATCTGATTCATCGATTGAACGAATAAACAGAGCGTAGATACCCAGCGTCAAGAAGCTGACGACAGCCAGTATCAGTACAAATTTAAATTTTCGCATGACGTCCTCCTCAGACCGAAATTTTCCATTTTAATAAACGAAGACTTTTCCAAATCGTATAGGCAAAGTAGAGAACAAAAATTGCTAGCATGATCCCTGATATTTCTTGTGATAAAAAGATATCGAGCGTTTCAATCACGTACATACCGCCCATCATGATGACCAAAAGGGCAATCACTTCAAGCACGATGAACAACAGTCCTTTTGCTTTGCGATATGACCGTTCCAGTAGTACGAGCATGAATAAGAAACTGACAACGAAAAGTGACAAAATAAGTAATATTAGAACATCTACTACATTCATCGTATACAACTGTTTTAATGTCATCGAGATATCAAAAGATGATGCACGATAATTGTTTTTAATCAGCCAATTGAAAATGGCATAACTGAGCTGGATGACTGCCCACTGCAAGCCGATGAAGCTGATGATCACAAGCGCCAGTGATGTCCATTTGGCAAAAAAGATTTTGGCACGACCGCCTGGTAACAATAATAAGCGGTATATGTACTTGGATTCACCGAACCAATCCCGGTACCAGATTTGTATGGCATACAAAATGACGAGAACGATTCCAATCATAATGACATAGCTGAAATAAGAACTGGCCTGTTCAAACGATAACTTTCCAAATGAACGCAGGGCTTCTGATTCAGTCACTTTCGCGTCACTCATATAGTTTCGAACCTGTCGTTCTTGGTAGATGACCCGTCCGACGACGGTCAGGATTTCGATACTCGCCATCGCAAGGATAACCGCTACAATCATTTTCCAGCTTCGTTTTAACTCTTCATTCGTTAACATCAAATACTGTTTCATCGTTGATAGACCTCCAGCATCCGGTCCTGGACCGATTTTCCGTATACTTCTCGCATCTCTTCCGTATCGTGTTCATCAATGATCCGACCATCCTGCAAAAAGACGACCCGGTCAATCAAATGTTCGATTTCGACGATTTCATGTGTCGTCATCAGGATGCCGCGCCCTTCCATGTAATGACTCGAAAAGATCCAGGAAATCTGTTCCTTCGTAAATAAATCAATTCCGGCAAACGGTTCGTCGAGCAGCAAATACGGACGATCGAGTGCAAAACCAAGCACTAAACTGAACTTCGCCTGATTCCCTTTCGACAGCTCTAAAATCTTGTCGGTCGTCAATAACTTGAACAGACCCATCAATTCTTCGGCGACCTTCGGATTCCAGTCCGGATAATAATCACCCATATACGTCAGAGCGTCACCAATCGTCATGTAACCGGGCATCGTCTGCAGATCCGGAACGAAGGCAATTTTTTCACGCGAAACTTCTCCGTCAACCAATACTGTTCCAGCATCAACCGGAACCAGTCCCATGATTGCTTTTAAGATCGTCGATTTTCCTTCGCCGTTTAATCCGATCAGACAGGTAATGCTATCGGGACGAACCGAAAACGAGACACCTTCTAAAATCGGTTTCTTCCGACCGTATCGTTTTTTCAAACCATGGACTTCAAGCATCGATCTTCCTCCGTTCCGTTGATTGATACACCGTCTCGACTTTCGTGACGACTTCGCCTAATGGAATCTGAATCGCTTGGACCGCCTCGATGAACTGGGCGACTGCTTCGTCGAGCATCTCCGTCCGGACTTTTTTGACAATTTCTTGATCCATCGTGATCTTACTCGGTACGTTTCGTTCTGTCGTAATCAATTGCTGATCCTCCATTTCTTTGTACGCTTTTTGTGCCGTATTCGGATTAATTCCGAGTTGCGCAGCGATTTCCCGGCGCGATGGAATTTCCTGCCCGCATTTGAGTTCTTCTGTCGCGATTTGTTCCTTGAACCATCGGACGACTTGAAGATACACCGGGCTTCTTTGGTCAAATTGCATCGTGTTCTTGACCTCCCTTTCCCGTTCGTTGTATTAAAACAGTAATACACTTTCTTTCTGTATCATACGCATAGTACAGTTTACTGTCAATCCATTTCCAAAAAAATACCGCACTCCGAATGGAGGCGGTATCGTGGTTTGATTTATTTTTGAAATTCTAAGATTGTTTGTTGCATCGGTACCCCAGACATCGAAACGGTCCGTTCAACGAACAGGTACTTTTTCCCATCGACGAGAAATTGACGATTTCCGATGTATTCCACTTGTTTCCCATCTTGTGTTAATTTTTTTTCAATCGCCTTAACGTGTTCCTCGAGCGTGTAGAACCGGTCGTCAAATGTCATCGCGATGTTTTTATTCCGATAACCCAGTAAGTAACTGAAGAAAAACCAAAATACTGCCCCAACTGCTAGAAAACCTAGGATAAACCCCATTTACTTTTCCCCCTTTTGATACCTTATTTTACGTTCAAGATAATGTAAGGGTTCCCAAATTAATTGAAATTTTTTTTGTGAATTCACGAACTAAAAAAACTGACTCTGAACGATGTCCAGAATCAGTCTCTCTTGTTTAATATGGTGTTGGGTCTTCCTGTGGTGTCTCCGGGATTTCGGTTGGTTCCGGGAACGTATCCGGCTCCGGTTGACGGATCGGATCTTCCTGCGGTGTCTCCGGAATTTCTGACGGTGGTGTCGTCGGGATCTCGTCCGGCTGTTGATTCGGTTCGTGTTCTGGGACTTCATTCGGATTTTTCTTCATGATCGTTTCCTCCTTATGATGTGATGTAGTCGCCACCATTGATATGAATCGTCTGACCGGTGACATAACTCGAGTCGCGTGACGCTAGGTAGACATAGGCTGGTGCATTCTCAGACGGTTGTCCCCGTCGCTTCATCAGCGTGTCTTCCCCGTGTGCTTCGACTTTTTCTTTTGAAAACGTCGCTGGAATCAAAGGTGTCCAGATTGGACCCGGTGCGACGGCATTGACGCGGATCCCTTTTTCGATCAAGTTCGACGCCAGTGAACGGGTCAACGTCGTAATCGCCCCTTTGGTTGCTGAATAATCAATCAACGACGGTGCTCCCCGGTACGCCGTGACGGACGATGTATTGATGATCGTATCTTCTTTTTTCAAATGCGGTAGTGCGGCCTGCGTCAAATAGAACATGGAGAACAAGTTCGTTTCGAACGTCTCTTTTAATTGCTCTGGTGTGATCGCTAAGAAGTCGTCCTGCGGAAATTGTTTTCCGGCGTTATTGACTAAGATATTCAGCTGACCAAATTCTTGGATGACGGCCTCGATGATCGGTTGGGCGTTTTCCGGACGACTGACGTCTGTCGCCAGTGTCAACGCCTTGACGCCATACCCTTCGATCAACTGTTTCGTTTTTTCCGCATCCTGTCCTTCATTTAAGTATACGATCGCGACATCAGCGCCTTCTTTTGCATAGGCAATCGCGACGGCACGCCCAATGCCGCTGTCTCCACCCGTGACCAAGGCGACTTTCCCTTTTAATTTGCCAGAACCGACATAGTCCGGGTCGTCATAGACCGGTTCCGGATTCATCTCGGATTCAATTCCCGGTTGCTGATCCTGCGTTTGTCCCCGTGCTTGTTGATGCATCTGTTCCAATTCTTCTTCACGCATCTAATCCAACCCCTTTTTCGTTAATGAATGGCTACCTTCATTAACATTCCCTTGCCATGTATCAATAAACGTCCAGACACAAAAAAACGACAAAATTCGTCGTTTTTTCAGAATCGGTTTCTTCTATATCATGATATGTAATTCATCCTTCATTCGAAAATAGTCCTGACCACTCGCCGGACTGAATCATTTCTGTGAGTTGGACTGGATACAACTTCACGGATTGCAGGCGATCAATCGGTACATATTGATAGATGAGTTGTTCTCCTTCGATCCCATGAAACGGCTCTAACGTAAGCGTCTCTAGTGTCATCAACTCAACTTCATAGAAAAAGGCAACTTCATGGAACTGAATCCCTTCATATTCAAAAAAGTTTTCCTGAGCGGATAAAAATTGTTTGACATGAACTTCCTTGCCTAATTCCTCTTTGATTTCCCGGATGATTGCCTGTTCGCCGTGCTCCATCATTTGAATCCGTCCCCCCGGCAATGCCCAAAAGTCATCCCGGACATTTCGATGGATCAACAGATGATCTTCTTTCACGATCACGGCAGCGGCCCGGTGATTAAATCGTTGCTGCTCCACGGTAAAGTTAATATCCATCTACTCTCACTCCTCGGTTTTTGTTATCGACCCATACTTTTTCACATTTTCCCATATTCTCGAATATGTCAAGATTCGTGTTGTTTGTAACAAATAAATTGTTGGTATACCTTCATTTCAGAATTATTCAAAACGGAAGATTACAATATAACTTATTTGAGTATAATTCAGAAATCAAACTGAAATGTTATTTTCAAAACGACCGATGCTATACTCGATTTATTCAATTCACTACTACGACGCAGTATTCATATACAGCCCACACATATAGCTCACATCAAACAGGCAGAATACCTTCTGTCATCCACTTTCATTGACTGTCACTTTTTTCACCATCAGGAGGAACTACAACATGAAACGTATTTTAACAACAGTCACGATGAGCGCACTCGTCGTTTCAGGATTCGCAAGCACGGGTACAGGTAAAGTTGAGGCTGCAAGCTCTTCTTCTTATAAAGTCAAGATCATGGCAGACGGGCTACGCGTTCGGACCGGCCCTTCCACGAAATACAAGGTCATTGCTGGCGTCAACGCAGGTCAAACCTTTAAATATTATGGTAAAACGGGTAACTGGACGAAGATTTCATACGGCGGCAAAACACGATACGTCTATTCCGGTTATGTAAAACGTTATAGCGCCGGCAAAAAAGTATATGCTGCTAAAGCGTCTGTCTCAACTGGCTTCTTACGTCCGACAAGTGGACCTGTCACACAAGGATACGGCAATGCAAGCGGCCGCTACGGATATACGTTCCATAACGGCATTGATATCGCAGCAGCAACAGGGACAACGGTCCGTGCGACTGCTTCAGGTAAAGTGATCACATCTGGTTATCAAGCTGCATACGGTAACTATGTCATGATGACACATAAAGTGAACGGACTTTCCTACACAAGTGTCTATGCGCACCTTAGCAGTCGTTCGGTTTATGCCGGTCAATCGATTGCCAAAGGGACAAAAATCGGAAACGTCGGCAGCACAGGAAACTCAACAGGGTCGCACCTTCACTTCGAACTTCACCGTGGTGGTTACGTCTACAGCGGATCGTCAGCTGCAAACAGCATCAACCCGCTTAACGTCTTATAAGCACAACGTCGGACACTCGATATCGGGTGTCCGTTTTTTAAACCTTTTTTAAAATAGATCATTTGAAATAAACTCATCCTATTTATTGGGAAATTCAGCATACCATAATGAAATCAACATTTCTGTCTCTTTTAACGAAAAGTCAACTCTCTTCAGGTTCAGACACCTTTTCTACCTTCATTTCAAGAGAGGATTATTTTACCATTTAAATCAAATAATCATTTTTAAATCAAAAAAATATAAAATTACGAAACACTATAGAAATAATATTGTAATATTTAAACATTTTGACAAATGGTACACTCATCTAAGAAATTCATATAGTGATATTACATAGAACACACTAATCACAGCCTTACAGATTTACTTACAGATTTAAAGGAGGATTTACTGAATTGAAAAAGTTATTTACTACGCTGACGGTCTCAGCCATCGCCGTCGCCGGATTCTCGACATATGCGGTTCCAAAAGCAGAAGCCGCAACCTTTTATAAAGTCAAAGTGATGAATGATGGACTACGTGTCCGGACAGGCCCTTCGACGACAGCAGGTGTCATCACAGGTCTTGATAAAGGAGATACGTATAAATATTTAGGACGTACGGGGAACTGGACAAAAATTCTTTACGGTTCAAAAAAAGTATACGTCTCCTCTACATATGTCAAAAAGTATTCCGTCACGACGTCGTACAAGATCAAGGTCATGGTCGATAACTTACGTGTTCGCAGCAGTTCTTCGACGAGTAGCCAACAGGTCGGAACCGTCAACAGCGGTCAAACGTTCCGGTATCTCGGTCGGACGGGTGACTGGATCAAGTTTCTATACAACGGGGACAAACGGTTTGTTCATGCGGATTATGTTAAAAAATATACGGTCACCAGCTTAACAAGTTCTGGTGGCGCAACAAAAGCCTCAAACGATTTCATTACGCCGACGAGTGGTCCGATTACACAAGGATATGGAAAAGCCAGTGGCGTGTACGGTTACACGTTCCATAACGGCATCGATTACGGCGCACCGAAAGGCACACCAGTCTATGCGACAGCGGCCGGTAAAGTCATCACATCCCAGTATAAAGGCGCATACGGCAATTACATCATGGTCAAACATACGATTGACGGTGCCTCGTTCACGAGTCTCTATGCCCACTTGAACAGCCGCTCGGTTTCCGTCGGACAATCGGTCTCTAAAGGTCAAGTTCTTGGAACGGTCGGTGCAACAGGTAACGCGTTCGGCACGCACCTTCACTTCGAACTTCATCGCGGGACGTACGTCTACAGTGCGACATCTGCCGCAAGCAGTGTCAATCCCCTCAACTATTTATAAGCCAAAGGACCTGAAGCTTCCGCTCAGGTCCTATTTTAGATTCATAACACCGCTGTCACAATCGCTCTTGCTGCGACCTGTCCACCGTAGATGGACCGTGCAAAAGGACCCACCGTTAAATCGGCAAGACTTCCTGTCGCATAGAGTCCTTCCCCCCACTCAAACGTTTCCTCATTCAGAACGGGCGTTCCGCAAGGAGATAACGGCAAGTCAAACTGTCGTTGGACGCTTTCAAGCCAGGAACCTTGAATCGTCAACGGTCGAATTCCGGTCGCACACACGATGGTCGTCCCTTTCAGATCCGTTCCGTCCGTCAGCAACACACCACCAGTCGTCTGTTGCTTGACCTCACCGATTTGATGATTGACGTGACCGGTTCGAATGAGATGACGCATACGCTGGATCAATTCTTGTGGTGCCGTCCCCGGCTTCCGTTCAGCTGCAATCAGCTGCCGCCGCTCACGCAATGACAACGATTTGAACGGGGTCAATCCTTTGGGTCCCATGAATTTCCGATCCGCGTCAAAGGCACTTTGCACCAGCGAACGTTTCGTAATCAACGTCACTTGTCCCGGAAACTTTTTGGCACAACGGATTGTATAATGAATGGCACTGATTCCTCCACCGATGACAAGAACAGGTGGTGTTTCTTCACGTTCTTCAAAGACATGTTGCGTAGCATCCGCCCAGTCCGGCAGATGAAGACGTTCCGACTGCCCTAAAGCCAAGACGACCCGGTTCGCTTGAAAGGTACGGCTCGATGTCTTAATCTGCCAGTACTCTCCTGATTTGCTTAATCCTAATACTTCCGCTTGAAACCAGCTCTCATCAGCCCCGTTTTGTTTTGCCAACTGTATCGCATGGTCGTTGAACAGTTCCAGTGAAGGACGACCATATGTATCTTTAAAGGCTTGAGACGTATACTCTTGTTCATCGGCAAATCGGCGCAAGCTCGTTGGATTTGTCGATGTATGATGTACACGTGTCGAACGCAGATAAGGCATCTCGATTCGTGCCGTCTGTCGTTGCCAGTTCGCTAACGGCGTCGCATGTCGATCGATGATGGCGATGTTTTTTTGTTTGACGCCACGTTCAAGTAAAGCATGGAATACGGTCATCCCGTGGATTCCTCCACCGATGATAAGCCATTCATATGGTTGGTTCATATCTAAATCCTCCGTTACAGTTATTAAATCGTAATCATTACGTTTTAATAACTGTAACGATTTTTGGCCAACAATTCAACCCCTGCTCGCCAGTAAAATACTCAAACTGCAACATCCATCATGACACGATTACCCTGATCTATTTTTGATCGTTAAGTTGAATTACTTAGGGTTTCTCCCTCTCTAATCGTAGCCTAGAGGAGGGAATTCAAGTATGATAATACAAAAGAAGTTTAAATTGCATGAATTTTCTAATTATAATAAGGGGGCGTCTTGTTGAACAACATAGATCTCGATTTTTTACTCAGCGTTGAAGACTACGAATTGGAATTAGATACGATGTCCTTAAATAGGAATGACCATTTCGCAATCGATATGTACTTTTATGGAGCTGACGATTCGTTAAAATTACTAATTGACGATCCTTCGCGCGATTATTTTTTGATGCGCTTCGAAAAGTATGCTGTGTTCACTGGGACTCTTCAAGAGCATGGAATCATTGAAGAAGGACTCAGAAATCCCTATCCGGTCGTGAAGCTAAAAGAGTCGGTTTTTGGTGATTTCGCTGAGAAACATATGAAAACAAAAGAAATCTACACCGAACGTGGTGAACTAAATTTATTTGTTATCAGGACGTTTGACCAAGAGTTTTACATTCTTTCTTATAGTGAACCGATTGTCATAAACAATATCGCGAAAAGTGAGTAGAAGGATTATGAAAAGTCATGATCTCAGATGAAATGGCCGACGACCCTGTTAAAAGGATCATCGGCCATTTGTTTGAAATCGGACGGAAACATGTATCCCCTCGACTCCTATGGAAAGGAAGGGCAAGTAGTGATTCCAAGGTTACTCAAGAATCAGACTGGGACGTTTTAAGATTTAGCCCGTTTCGCTTGATAGGCTTTGGAGTAACGGTCCGCTGCAATGATTGCATCCGCTACTTCATCAGCAGTGACATCAAATCCGCTGTGGATCGTCTCCCCGTCTGCCGTCGCCGCCTGTCCGACTTTGAGGATGTCTTCGCGTGACGCATCTTTTAATTTAACGTCTTCGAGTGTGACCGGCAGACCAAGGTCCATATAAAACGCAATATACCGCTCAATCTCTTCTTGAGGATGTTCTTCGAGGGCCAGTTGGACAAGTGTCCCGAACGCAACCTTTTCACCGTGCGTCAAGTGATGGATGTCCCCGTCGAGTGCCGTAAAGCCGTTATGGATGGCGTGCGCTGCCGCAAGCCCCCCGCTCTCAAAACCAAGACCGCTCAGCAAAGTGTTCGCTTCGACGACGGCTTCGAGAGCCGGCGTGACGACTTTCGCCTGAACCGACTCGTAGGCGAGGCGTCCGTGCTCAAACAAGACCTCTTCACACCGTTTCGCGATGGCTTCCGCTGCAATCGTCGGGCGTCCACCGGCCATCGTCGATCCGCCAAAAGCAATGACGCTTCGCACTTCGACCCATGTCGCCAGTGCGTCGGCAATACCCGAGGCAAAGAAACGTGCCGGTGCTTCCGAGATCAACTTCGTGTCGACCAGAACAAGATCCGGATTTTTGTTGTAGAATCGATAACTCTCAAAAATTCCTTCATCGGAATAAATGACCGATAAGGCACTGGTCGGTGCATCGGTCGACGCGATGGTCGGGACGATGACGACCGGCAGATGGAGTTCGTCGGAGACGGCTTTCGCTGTATCAAGCGTTTTCCCGCCGCCTACGCCCATGACGAACTTGACACCAACGTCTTTCGCTTGCGTCGCAATCCGTTCGACTTCATGCTTTGAGGCTTCTCCGCTGAAGTCCGCTTTTTCGATTTTGATTCCTTCGGTTGAAAATGAAGCTTGGACACGTTCCTCGACAATTCCCCAGACGACATCATCCGCGATGACGAGGGCCACGTCACCGATCGGGCTCACGTATGTACCGAGCCGATCAATGACATTTTTTCCTTGGACGTACTTTGCCGGACTAATGAAAACACGTTCTGACATGTTCAACATCCTTTCTTTTTCAACGAGACCATCAACAATGACTTACATTCTATTGCTTTCCTTTTCGTCCGGTCCTCTAAACTCCTTGAGCCGTGAACATTAGGTGAATTGCAGAACCGGTCGTGCCAAACGTTGACGTACCAATCGTCCGTCATTCACCAATCGTTCATCCGGATGCTCTCCGAACCATTCGAGACTCGCCGTTTTTGCAACCAGCGCCGATTTGAGTTCGTCAAAAAATCGGTCGTAATCAACGATGCCGTCAAATAACGGCACCATGCCGTCCCGTGAGCCGCTTGCCGCATACACATTAGCCGGTTCAAAGACGTCGAATTGATCGGCTCGTGCAACCGTCTTCAAGTGAAGGTGTTCGATGACCGGTTCGAGCCGGCGGTAAGCTGCGACCGGATCGGCGCCGGATTCGACGACATGAAGGACGTCGAAGTTCACGCGGCAGGCCGGATGATTGACCTCGTGCAATAACCGTTCCGTCGACTCGATCGTGTCGGCCGCCGTATTCGGATGGATTTCAAGCAACACCAACTGCTTCGCTTGATCCAAGACTTTACAGACACCGCTCAATTGATAGACAAGTCGCGCCCGTTCCGCCTCCGTCAGTTGATGACTTGCCTTGTGACCGGCAAAAATCCGGATCCGGCGGGTCCTGAGCCGCTGGGCGAGACGAGACAAGGCTTTCGTTTGTTCAAGCAAGACAGACAGCGGAGCATCAAACGACAGGTAATGGCTGAGCATGCTGACATAAACTCCGCTGTTTTGTAACAAGACGAGGTCTGCTTCCTGCAGATGCTTCGCATGAACACCCCAAACATCCATCGCCTCAAACTCGTTTGCTGCGGCAAACCTCACCAACTCATCGAATGACCGTAGATGATGCCGGTAGCTGATTGTACAAAGTGCGAGTTGCATCCGTTTCCCCTTCTTTCTGTTGAAATCGGCTGAACAAATCGACAAGTTGCCGTTTGATGTCATCTTCCAGCGTCGTTTGTGCGACGAGCCATTGTTGGATATCCTGTAAATCTGCCCGGTCGCGGGTCATGCTGTATTTGATCGCCCGGTGTTGAATGATTGTGTATTGATTGACCAATTGCTCGATTTTGTCACACCAGTCGTCAAAATCGGATGCCACTAAATCAATGCCTAAGCGTTCATAAAAATAAGCAAAGGCATGCTCATAAGCATATTTGCGGATAGCGATGACGGGCAGTTGCTTTAACGCCTCCGGCAACTTTTCCGGTCTCGACGCGTGGTGTAAGATGACCTGTTCGACCGCTTCCGTCAATGGATGGTGCCGCTTGAGACCACTCATGAAATACGCGGAGACGGTTTCCGTGTCCGGCAATTTGACCTGACTCCCGTCAAACCAAAAGCCGCCGGCGACAGTCGGCTGATCGATCGCCTGAAGAATCCGTGTCCGATCAAATTCACCTTCATACCGGAAGTCCGGATCAAGCATCCGCCACTTCTCTTCATCATCCGTTGGTTCGAGCATCACGTAATGCGGAAAGACCTCGTGATGGAATTTGTTCTCCCGCTCCGGTAACCGGGCGAGGTCGAGCATGACGATGACGGACTGTTCCGGTCGTTTTGTTTTCATGAACTGTTCCAGAACGGTGAGGTTCGCTGCTTTAGAGCGGGACGGATCGTACCAGGACTGAACGGTGATTCCATACAGCAAGCGGTACCAATCGAGCATCGCTTCATGACTGATATGCGCCGCATGGTGGGACAGGATAAACTCAGACGTCAACGCAAAGTCAGCGTCCCAGATGCCAAAGTAGTACGGACGATGGTCGGCGTCCGATCGTTTGATTACTTCACACACACAACTGACGAGACAGTGAACTTTAATCATCAGACGACCTCCTTTCGTGCCAACGATTGCAGCAACTGATCGACCGTCATCTGCGGCAGTTGAGCAAGCTTCTCATCAGCCAGGACATACCCGTGTTCGAGTTCCAGATGAACGAGCAATTGCAACAACCGCATCGAATCCAGCTGCAGATCGTCCCGAAGCCGTTCTCCTCCCGTCACTGGTTGTTCCATAGTCACTTCCAGCTGTTCCTCGGCAATCTGACAAAATGACGTGTAATCAAGGAGTGGACTCATGACGTCACCCCCAGACGAACGCGACTGATTTTCCCGTTCGGCAGCTTTTCAATGGCCGGCACAAACGCCCAATCCGACGGACATTGATGCGGTGCAAGCTGTTCCCGACAATAGGTCCGCAACGCGTCTTCCGTCGCCGAGCTGACGACTTGGACACAGACACGTTCACCCTGCAGACGGTCCGTCCGTTTGAAGACGACGGCCTCTTCGACATCATCATGACGGAGTAATACATCCTCAACATCCGCCGGATAAACCGACAGACCGGACACATTGATCATTTCGTCGAGACGACTGAAGAACCGCAATTCGCCGGTACTCGTCTGCCCCATTAAATCTTTGGTTCCGATCCACTGGTCTCCTGCCTTCACCATTAACTCAGCCGGCTCGTCAACGGTGCCAGACTTGATTTGCAGATGTGGCAACGGATAGCCGATCGCTTGAGCTGATTTCGGAGCAGGATGTAAGGCGATGCAGCCGATTTCCGAACAGCCGTACTGTTGCAACAGATGATCCGTTACGTTGTGGATCGCTTCAAACCAGACGGTCGGCAAGGTCATCCCGGAAATCATCACCGCAAACAGCCGTTGCTTAAATTGGCTGAGTAAATAGACGAGTCCCGGTCCGGCATACAAAATGGCGTTTGGATGTGCCTGACAGACGTGTAAAATATGCTTCGGTGACAGATTTTCCAAGATAATCGGTGTCGCTCCGCGCTCAAGTGTCGCCAAGACCCCGCAAATCAATCCGAATGAATGCGACGTCGGGCAGGCAACGATGGTTCCGGTCGTCGCCGTTAACGGAAAACGTTGACCATAGGCTGTCAGTTCCTCGTCAATCGAAGCCCACGTCCGGTGAATGACTTTGGCGTCTCCCGTCGTCCCGGAGCTGAACTGGATCAGTCCACCTGGACGAGGTTTTGCTGCGATCAAGCGGATCGGTTGCTGAAAATCGTGATAGACCAAATAGTCGCACCCGGCTTGTTCTGCCAGACGTCTTGCCCCGGCTTCCGGCAAATCCGGATGGAGCGGTACGACCGTCCCGTTCATCTGTTTCATATAGAGACAAAACGCGATCCATGCCGCTGTGTCCTTGACGCAGACGGCAACGACGGTCTGTGCAGGATCCGTGAGCCAGCTTAATCGACAGACCGGATGATCGGTCAGCATCTGTTTCGTATAAAACGTGTCTTCAATGTATAACATGCATTTCGCTTCCTTTCGGTGTTTGGGATTGCAGAGGATTACGGACCAGATGCCGGCACTGCGTCGTGTTGAATTTCCGTGCAACAAGCGACTCCGTATAGATCGTCGGCGTATCGAGTTGCAACGCTTCCAGACGAGCCGGTGGCAAATTTAGTCCAGCGAGTATGTCGGCGGTCCATTTAAAAAAGGTCGTCTCGTCGAGCTGATGTGTTTCTTTCAGCTGATGCGACAACTCCGTCAGATGAAAGACAAACACCGTATCGACGACCAGCTCACGCAACGCTTCGACCTGGTCCATCTCATAGTACAGATTAGTCGTTGAGCGAAAAGCCGGATGCAGCGTATCGAACGTCGGAATCTTTTCCGGACGTCGGACAAAGGAACGGACAAATTCAACGCTGTCATGAAAATCCCGTAACATCAGCTGCGTCGGCCAACCGTCCTTCAAGACCAACAAAGCATTTTGGGCATGCGCCTCCACCGCGATTCCTTCTTCAACGAGAAGCCGGAAGACCGGTTCCAGATAGACGGTCAGAAACTGTTTCAGCCAGCGCTCCCGTCCGTAGGTCTTGAACCACGGTTCAAGAAACAGGGTCTCGTTCCCTTCACGGAGGGCGAGTGCTGTCAACGGGATGACCGTTTCGTCCGGTGACACAGCCGCCAAGACATTGTCCCGGTACAAACAGCCGATTCGTCCCGACAAGTTTCCGTCTGTCGTCTCAACAACTTGACTGGCAAATTCCCGGAGCACGGTCACCGGCAGTTTTTGCGTCCGGTCGATCAACCAGTCGGACAAAACAGGTGCTGCGACGATGTTCGGAACGGTGAACGTCCGTCGTGAGGACGTCTGCATCAAATCGAGCGGGAGCTTGATGTGCGGAACCGTCGGCGCATCCGGTCGAAAAACGGTCCGGATCGATTGGGTCGCTTGAAACAAGGGACCGGCTTCCCCGAGATCGATACCGCCGGATGCACGGACGTCCGCTTCGACGTGTTGCCATTGCCACGGGTGGACCGGCAGAACGTGATAACAGGTCGGATCGTTGACCGCAGAGGCCAGCTTTTCCTGCAACCGGAGATACGTCTCGTGCCCAAACGTCTGCTCCATCACACCTTCCATGCGTTGTTGATGAACGATTGATACCGGAAGGGCAACAAAGTGCAACCGGAAACGTTGTCCTGCTTCCGGTCCATAGCGCAAGTGGTCGTCACGCGAAAAGCCAATCCGGGACTTAAAACACGGATGGTACGGATGCCCTTCGACCAATGCTTGTTCCAGTTGTTCGTAGGACAGATGCGTTCGCAGCTCGGGATATGTCGGACACACGTCGGCAAACTGAACCGTCTGCCGCAGTTCCAACCGCAGCGGCTCCGCGAGTTGAAAACAGTCCATGATGTGCTTAAGCGTCGGCGATTGCTCGTGATTTCCCCGCGTCAAGACGACCGTCTCGATGTCGAGCCAAACGCGGTCAAACGCTCCCCGTCTGCCGTCGACTGTCAGTTCATACGGCGGACGGACAAAACGAAACGTCGTCTGTCCCTGTCGCCGGTGTTCGATGAACGGTTCGATCCGTTCAAACAGGATGGCTTCAAGAAGTTGTTTGCAGACACGTCGTTCGCTCAATTGTGGCATGGTATCCCTCCCGCTGTAATGGATTATCGATGTCGATGAAGATGACCCGTTCCCCGCTGACTTCCAGTTCGTCAAGTGCATGCAGGCGCGTCAACAAGTTTGCCTTGTAAGGTAACGTCTGACGCGAACGGAGATACTCGATCCAGTCTTTCCCAAGTCCGGATAACGTCGCTTGTCGGTCTTCGAACCAGTTCCCGAGCCAATCGAGCAGATCTTGTTCCGGCAAAAGTCCATCACGGTCGAACCGCTGAATCAGACCGGCCAAGTGATTCCAAATCACGTAATAGGTCAGTCGTTCCTGAATCGTCGTTTCGTCATAAAACAGTTCCGGTGCCCGGGCGAGTGAGGGTTCCAGTCGTACTAATCGTTCTTCGTGTGTCCGGGCGAGATAATACCCTTGGTTATCCCGGAACTGATAGCTGACCGGACGTCCTCGTTCGACGCGGATCAGACTGTTCTGTTGGTGCGCTTCGAGCGCAATCCCGTAAGTCTCATACAAATCAATCAGCGCTCCAACGGTCAGTTCGATATACGCTGCAAACCACTCCCAGGCAGCTTCGTCTAACGATTGACCCGATTGTCTGGCTTCGTGGACAAGCGACATCAGAACAGATGGTTCTTGATCGAGCGGTTCCTGAACGAGGGCCGCGACATTGATTGCGTCTCCTTGCGCTTCGCGGTAGATGACCTCAAAACCGGATTCTGCCGCCTCCGTTTGAATCGTCGCATAGGCCGGATCGTGCGTAATTGAAAACCCCTTTGGTAACGTCAACTGTTCAGCGAGACGTCGCATGACCAGTCCTGCCGTCAATTCATGCCGTTTATTGACCCGGCGTGAATTCGTCACCTGGACCGGAATCGAAAACTTCAGCATGTGCGACCGATCCGCTTGCAGGACCGTCCGAATCGAGGATGTCGCGAAGTACGTCGGACCAAGCCGTCCGAGATGGCGCAGTTGGTTCGTCGCGAGCAACTGTTGCACGGTCGGTTGCAGTAAAAGATGTTGCGTCTGCAAAGGATGAGCGGGTAACAGGCGTTCTGACGCTGACAGTGTAACCGCTGATCCAAGTTGCTTCCGCATCTGTTCACTGATCCATTGATCCGTCGCACTGGCTTCCGTCAGCAAAGACTCGTCGACCGCAAAATAATCGAGTTGGAACCCGTTCCTAAATTCCGGTGCATACGCGACTTGCTCCCAGTCATGCATCCCGACCCGGCTTTTCGGCGTCGGGTGGAACCAATGTCCGAACCGGACCGTCTGCTCGTGTTCAAGAAACGTCTCAGGACAAACCGGCTCGTTCAGCTCATGCGCGATGATGTGACACATACCCCGGTGACTGTCGAGAACCCGGTACAATAAATCCGTCACGCCGGGAGCAAGCCGTTGCAGATGTTGGCAACAGGCGATAATGAAAGTCAACGGTGCTTCCTCTGTCCACCCGCTCGTCGTTTGCCGGTAAATCCGTCCGATTTCGTGACGCCCGATCCGTGAACGGCGGCGGATTTCAAGAATATAGACGGTCCCAACGTCGATCCGGCAGGCGGTATCACCGAACCGGACATTCTCCTCGTCTGTTGGAATGAACCACTCGATCATGTCGATTTCACGGAGGTAGCTGTTACCGAATGCTTGGAGCGTTGCACGGGTTGCAATCTCTTCGGTTCGTTCTGTACGTGTCGTCATGACTGTCACACTCCTTCTAACAATTGATAATCATTCTCACTCTTGAAAAAGAGAAAAACGGGTTTCCCCGTTTTTTCTCCTGCTTTTTCTATGATCATTTCAATAAAACATCTTCGAGTTCTTTTAGCCCTTTTTGACGTTCAATCGGATCCCAGAACCCCCACGTCGTCGACAATTGGTGGACTTGGTCTTGTTTGACTGCCGTCAGACCTTTCCAAACCTTCCCGTTCGTCACTTCATCGTAGTACGGTCCATTGTTGAAGTACGACAGATCAATGATGTGGTCGGGATTATATTTTGCCAGTCCTTCGATCGAAATGTTTTCCCCGAAGTCTTTTGGCAGACCTTTCGTCGGTGTCAACCCGATGTCATCAAACAAGAGCGAGTTCGTCGCGTGGTTCGTCAGACCGTAGACCCGAATGTCTTTTTTGTTGACCGAGACCGCCATGAAGGTCTCGTCCTTGACGTTTTCCTTGATTCGTTGACCGATGTCTTTTGCTTCTTTCGCCAAGTCATCGATGACCGCTTGTCCTTCTTCTTTCTTGTTGACCGCTTCCGCGACCTTCAGGTGATCCTCTTTCCAGTCACCTCCCACCTCGACGGCGACCGTCGGGATCGTTTTCGCCAGTTTGTCATACAGCGGTTTGTACCGGTCACTGATGATCAACAAGTCCGGATCCAGTTTGACGATTTCTTCCGGATTGATTTCGTCCGCATATGGCAATGCCTTCGTTCCTTTGAGTTCTTTCGTCAAATGTGGCGGGAACTCATTATCGTACGCCATCACGGCATACGGTTTAACACCGACCGAGACGAGCGACCCTTCCCATGAGACGTGTGACAGGACAACCACTTTTTTCGGATCATTCGGAACTTCCGTTTTTCCAAAAATATGTTCAACGGTGTGGACGGCGGCTGCTTTTTTTGTCGGTTGTTCGCTTGCCTCGCCCCCACAGGCGGCTAATACAACACACGTCGCAAGGACAGATGTGACACTGATGATTTTTTTCATGTGATTCTTTTTCCCCTCTCACTCTCGTTCTTCACTAGTAATGATAATCATTATCAGTTAAGAACGACATGGACGAACCAATCAACTTTCATGGACAAATCAAGCGTGGTTCATTTTCGATATAGTCTAACAATTGCTTCAGCATGTGGGTGCGTCCGAGTGGTCCCCAAGGATCCCAATCGACGCTGTCCGGATAATGGACTTGATGGTGCCTTACCGCCTGCAAGGTCTGCCACGTCGCTTCTTGTTGCATCCGGTCGACATCAACCGGTTGACTCCACAAAATCAACAGATTTTCGGGGTCGATTCGTTTGATCGTTTCGATCGTGACGATTTCATAGATCGTTTCCGGCAATCCTGGTGCCGGCGTCAAACCCAAATCATGAAACAAGAAGTCGAGCATCGTGTGTTTTCCAGTGCCGTATAACCGCACCTCGTCCGGTCGGATCCAGATGACAGCCCACGTTCCGGTCTTGTTCCACGCCAAACGCTCCTTGACCGTTTGTTCGAGCGCCGTAATCTGCGCGACGATCGGCTCGAGCCGGTCTTCCCGATTCGTTGCGGCAGCAATCAGTCGGAGATAATCACTCCAGCAGGTTTGATGCGGCAACTCAAAGACATGGTCCGCCGGCAACCAGCTGATATCCTGTCCCTTTTCTAAACTCGGTGTCTTGATAATCAAATCCAGTGCCGTCGTCTCGAACCACTCCCGCTCAAGCGGTTGATTGGCGTCGTATAAGCGGGTTCCGTCCAGCCCAGTCAAAAACACCGGTAATCCGCTTGCTCCGTATTCCGTCGGATAACTTGGTGCGAGGATTGGTTGCAGACCAAGTGCCAACAGATGATCCTGTAACAAGAGGCGGCTGGCAATCCCAATCCGGGGCGTGATCCGTTGTAAAAAATGGGTCGGCGACAAACCGGTCCGCTTTTTGAAGAGGCGGCTGAAATAAAATTCGTCCTGCAGCCCCACTTTTTGTGCGATTTGCGCCAACGTCATCTCGTGTGAAGCAAGCATCCACTCCTTTGCGGTGCGGATTCGCAGTTGCGTCACATATTCTTTTGGTGTTGCGTGATACCGCTCTTTAAACAGCCGGTTAAACGTCGGTACTGACATTCCGAGATCAAGCGCCAGCTCAGACACGGACCGTTGCATCGTCAAGTCCTTCAGCCAAGCGGCAGTCACTTCCTCAAACACATGATTCTCCTGTTCGCGGCTCAATGTCTCAAGCAGTTGATACAAGATTCGTAGCTGGGTCAACCTTTCCTGTTCCGAAGTCGGGCTGACATACAGTTGCCGTAACCAGTCGTGCAGAGTTTCTGCGTCTTGCCGGTACAGGGCACACCGGTATCCCGTCAACGTCAGGTGGTAGAACAAACAGGTGTCTTTCGCAGCTGGCAACACCTCGTCGATTTGTTCGATCCAGACGGCGTCGCCCGGGTATAACCGGTGCCGGTTGCTGTATAAAAATCCGCTCCCCGCAACGACGATGACCAGTCCCGGCTTGACTGCTCGTCGGTCACCTTCGAGTAACCAATGCTTCTCGATTAGTAACGGTTTGATCTGTAACTCCATCCTGCCCACTCCCTAAAAAAACATTTGACAAAAAATTGGTCTTCGATGTACGTTTAATCGCGTTGATAATGAATCTGATTCTCAATTAAAAAGGAGAGACGTCTATGACTACATCCGTTCGACCACGCTCGATCCTGACAATCTTTTTTCTCACGGTTGGACTGCTCACGGTATTGAGTGCACTGTCCTTGTTTTACGGTGCCGTGCCGATTTCCCGGGCGACCGTCCTCGCCTCGTTTCACGCCTTTGATGCCGGTAATCTGCAGCATCAACTCGTCCAAGAAGTCCGGTTTCCGCGCCTGATTTGTGCCGGGCTTGTCGGCATTGCATTGGCGTTGTCGGGGACAATGATGCAAGGGTTGACCCGGAATGCGCTGGCTGACCCCTCCCTGCTTGGCATCACCCACGGAGCAGGACTTGGAGTCGCCTTGTCGCTTGCCTTTGTCTCGGAGCATTCATTTGTGACTTCGCTTGCCTTTTCGTTTGGCGGCGCTGCACTTGGGACAGCCGTCATTCTGCTGATCACGGTGTTTGCCCGCGGCCGCTTTTCACCGGTCACGTTGACCGTAGCCGGTGCGGCACTGAGTGCTTTATTCAGCGCCTTGTCGACCGGCATCACTCTGTTTCACCAAGTCGCCCAAGATCTCAGCTTTTGGTATGCCGGCGGGTTATCCGGGGCAAAATGGGCGCACGTGTTTGTTTTGCTCCCGGTCGTCCTGCTTGGACTCCTCATTTCCTTACATATCGCCCGTAGCATGACCGTCCTCTCGCTCGGAGAAGACGTTGCGACCGGACTGGGTTCCTCGTTGACGAAAGTCCGGCTGCTTGGATTTTGCAGCATCGTCCTGCTTGCCGGTGTTGCCGTGTCGGTCGCTGGCGTCATCGGCTTTGTCGGCTTGATCATTCCCCATATCAGCCGTTTTTTGGTCGGGACGAATTATTATCTGTTGCTACCGGTCAGCGCCCTGTTCGGCATGACGTTGTTGATTGCATCCGATTTGCTGGCACGAATGATCAATCCACCGTTCGAAACCCCGCTTGGAGCCGTCACCGCCCTGGTCGGGGTACCCTACTTCCTTTATCTCGCTCGTCGAAAGGAGTTGTCTGTCTGATGGATATCTGGCATGCCGTAAAACAGGCGCGATTGACGCTGTTTTGTTTATGTAGTCTGCTCATTTTGACATTTGTATACAGTCTGTCGACCGGAATTCTCCCCGTTTCGTTTGGGGCGATTGCCCGAACGGTGATCGGACAAGGGACGGAAGCGGAACGATTGATTCTCGTGGACCTCCGTTTACCCCGGATGATGCTCGCGCTGTTGATTGGCGCGGGACTTGCCGTCTCCGGGACGTTACTTCAAGGGATGTCACGCAACGCTCTGGCTGACCCCGGGATTCTCGGAATCAATGCCGGTGCCGGACTGTTCGTTGTTTTGACGCTGTTTTTCTTTCGCTCTGCTACACATCAACTTCCGGTTCTGCCGTTCGTCGCTTTTTTCGGTGCGACGCTTGTCGCCTGGACGATTTACCGGTTGGCGGGAAAAGCCGTCCAACCGGGACGTCTATTGTTGGTTGGCGTCGGAATCAACGCCCTGTGCGGTGCCCTCTTGATCATTTTTCAGTTGAAGATGGATCCGCGCGATTTTCAGCAGGCGACGGTTTGGTTGACCGGAAGCATCTGGCAGGCGGATTGGTCATCCGTCTTGACGCTCGCCCCCTGGATCATCTGCCTCGTGCCGCTTGCTTTTTTAGACAGCCGGTCGTTGAATCTGTTGCAACTGAGCGGCTCGCTCCCGCAGACGTTAGGGTTACAGGTCGAACGTACACGGAAAAGGATCTTGTTGATCGCTGCCGCGCTTGCCGGTTCCTGTGTCGCTGCCGGCGGTGGAATTTCCTTTATCGGATTGCTCGCCCCGCATATCGCCCGACGTCTCGTCGGACCAAACCATTTTAGTCTGATTCCAGTCGCCGCACTCGTCGGCAGCCTGCTCGTGTTGCTGGCAGACTTAATCGGGAAAAACCTGCTTGCTCCGGCCGACATTCCGGTCGGGATTGTCATTGCAATCCTTGGAGCACCTTATTTCATCGTGTTATTGTTCCGGAAATGAAGGCAGACCGATCTGTCACGAATCGACGGATCGGTCTTTTTTTAACTTTTTACTTTTTGACCAAGGACCTCGTAATACGCTTGGCTGCTATCGAGGATAAACGAAGGTGCCGGTTGCCCACGGCGTTCCCGGTGACCTGCGAGATGGACGTCACTCGTCTCCCACGTTTTCCAGTCCTGTTCCGACTCCCAGCGGATCACAATCATGACTTCTTCTTCGCCCCGCGTCCGCTTTTTTTGCAGGACACTTAAATCGACGAAGCCCGGCTGTTGTTCGATGATGCCTTCGCCCGCGAATCGTTCGATCATCGTCTCTGCGTAGCCGACTTCGACCCGGATCGTCTTCAGTTGAATAAACACATACACCACTCCTTTTAATTGATAATGAATCTCATTTGCAATACTACTATATCATCGATCCTGTTCCCTTTGTCAATACCATTCCAATTTGTTTCCATCGATGATGGTTGGGCAGACAGCAAAAAAGCTGCTTCGATTCCAGATCGAAACAGCTTTGAGTCCATTCGGTTTATCGTTTGTTCAGGCAACGCGTGATTGTTCCGTACGGTAGGCTTTTTTTCGCCCAAATAATCCGCCTAAAACGGCACCGATGATGGCTGGTACGACCCAACCGAGACCAACGGAGAAAAACGGCAACACGCTTTCAAACACGCGCAAGACCGGTCCGACTGGTGCTTCTGCCGCCTTCAGTCCGTCAAACAGACTGACGGCAAATGTCATCCCCATTGCTCCCTGATAGACAGCGGGTTTTCCTTTAAAGACGGAATGTAAAAACGTCAGGAAAATCAGACAGATCGCCAGTGGATACAGCGTCAGCAGAACCGGTTTTGAGATCGCAATCAACTGTGTCAGACCGATATTGGCGACGAGTGCGCTGAAGATCGACAGACCAATCGTCCACTTGACGTACGAAATCCGTGGCAACAGGAGTGAGAAGAAGGACGCACAGGCGGTGATCAGTCCGACACTTGTCGTCAGACACGCAACCGTGATCATCAGACCGAGTAAAATCGCACCATACGATCCGAAGTAATAATCGGAGACGGCGGACAGGATTTCTGCCCCGTTCTTCAACGGACCGATTTTGGCGACACTGGAAGCCCCCATGAACGCAAGTGCGGAATACGTAATCGCAAGTAAGCTTGCCGCAATCAGAGCGGCTTTCGAACAAATAATGAGCAATTGTTTCTTCGACGTGACGCCTTTTTCCTTGATGGCTGAGATGATGATGATACCAAAGACAAAGGCTCCGAGGGCATCAAGCGTCAGATACCCTTCTTGAAATCCATTAAAAAAAGCGTTGTGTTGATACGTCGTCAAAGGATTCTGAAAACTTCCGATTGGCTTGATGACGGCAACGAGAATCAACAGTCCGATAAACGTAATCTTGATCGGTGTCAAAATTTTTCCGACGACATCGACGATTTTTGTCGGATTCAGCGACAACAGGCAGGCAAGCGTATAAAACAGAATCGAAAAGATCAGCAGTGGTGTCGATGAAACCGATTCTCCGAAAAATGGTTTGATCCCGATTTCATAAGAAACGGTTCCGGCGCGCGGAATCGCAAAAAACGGACCAATCGCTAAGTACAAGATAATGGCAAAAACCAAACCAAAGATAGGATGGACACGAGACGCCATCGCCCGTAAATCCGCTTCCCCGGAATAGGCGAACGCTAAAATCGCGAGCAACGGCAAGCCGACGCCTGTGACAAGGAACCCGGCATTGGCGACCCAGACTTGCTCCCCTGCCATCTGACCGAGCATCGGTGGAAAAATCAGATTACCTGCCCCGAAAAACAAGGCAAACAGCATCATACCGATGACGACAATAAAGGATGTTGGAACTGTTTTAGACATAAGAAACCCCCACGATTTAGTTACGACCTGATTGTTTTGATCAATCAATCAGGTACTTCGTTCGAAAGGATAACATAGGTCTGTGACCTCGTGCTAGGAGTTTATCTGGTGAATATTCTGACATTTCTCAAAAAACCTTTCTGTTTCACCCTTTTCTAAAATAATGACTACTGATCTGCTCAAATGATGTAATCGGTAACATAAGTTCATCTGACTCAGTTCAGAAAAGAGGAACCTTTTGTCCTTAATCGGTGTATGGATAATTGTGGTATATTTCGTTAAAAGGAGGGTTTTTGATGAAACGATTGTTGATTGGCATGACGGTAGCAAGTCTGCTTGCCGGCTGTTCCAGCACGCCGGAAGCCGAAAAAGTAAAACCACCGGGACTGACCTTCAAACAAGATGAACAGACGATTCAAATCATTCCGCTCTATGATGCGTATCAGTCGTATGTCGATGCAACATTTAAAGAACTGACCGAGAACGCAGAAGAGCTGAATAAAACGATTGCCTACGTGAACTACTCACCACTTATTTGCTTCGCAAATTGAAGTGGGCGCTTCTTGGGAAGACCGTACTTTTACTAGCTACGGTTATTTACCAAGCTCATCGGGTGGTTCCCACCCTGAAGGGTTTTCAGTCTGCTAACAGCAACAAGTTGATACTCGCATTAATATCTCTGTCATGATGAGCGCCACAAGTACACGTCCATTCGCGTACATCGATCGTTTTCTTCTCACCTTTTACTCCACAAGAAGAACAGATTTGAGTAGAGGCGTACCATTGATCCGCTTTGATAAGTGTTCGTCCATAGAATGTGCATTTGTATTCTAACTGTCGGACGAACTCATACCAACTGACATCTCCAATCGATTTGGCGATCTTATGGTTCTTCATCATGTTCTTCGATTTAAGTGTCTCGACGACGATGACTTGGTTATCGTCAACGATCCGTTTCGACAGCTTATGAAGAAAATCTTGACGTTGATGCGCAATCTTTTCGTGCTTTTTGGCGAGGATGATCCTCGCTTTCTCTCGGTTCTTACTCCCGATTTTTTTGCGGGACAAGGCGCGTTGTGCTTTCTTTGTCTTCTCTTCGGACTTTCGAAGGAAACGAGGATTGGCAACTTTCTCAGAAATCCACTTATCATTCGTCATGATGGCGAAATGCTCCAGACCAAGGTCGATTCCTACTTTATTTTGGGCTGGAATCCATTGCGCTTCGGCTTGTTCTACAAGGATGGAGATGAAGAATTTCCGCGTCTTCGTCATCGAGACCGTCGCGGACTTGATGACGCCATCGAACGGACGATGTTGCTTCAACTTCACGAAACCAATCTTAGGAAGCTTCAGCTTACCCTCTTCGATGCGGATGCTCCCCTTCAGATTGTTTGTTGTGTAAGAGGCCCGGTCGTTGTGCTTCGATTTGAATTTCGGAAACCCGACAGACTGATCTCGAAAAAAGTTGTGATACGCCTTGTTTAAGTCCATCTGAGCGTTCGCAAGAGAAAGACTGTCGACTTCTTTGAGGAAAGGGAATTCGGGCTTGTACTTCGCTGGGGTTGGGAGCTTCTGCTTTACGTGAGGGTCGAGCTTCGAATCTTCATACAATTGGATACGCTCTTCGAGCATCTTGTTGTAGACGAAACGGACACAACCGAACGTCTTCATGAAATATTCTTGTTGTGGTTTCGTCGGATAGAGTCGAAACTTGTACGCCTTCAGCAAAGCAATCACTCCTTTCCTTGTTTTTCGATATAGTGTCTGATGACGTCGCTTGTCGCACCTCCGGTCGTCACTAGACAGTAACTTCGAGACCAGAACATTTCTTTCCATAGTTGTTTCTTGACATGCGGAAAGTCTCGTTTGATCAGTCGGCTGCTTGCACTCTTGTAAGCGTTCAGAAACTTTGACATCTCCGTGTTCGGGTGTGCTTTGAACCGCACATGGATATGATCGCCGTCATGATGCCACTCGTTCAGCGTGATATGATACGAGGCGCCGATTCGTTCGAACGTCTGTCTCGCGAACTCCGAGATGGCGTCATCGATCACTTTTCGTCTGTATTTCACGACTAGGACAAGGTGATAATTCAGAAGGAAGACTGAATGTTTATTTGTATCCATTTTCATTGATATATCAGTCCTTTTGATGAGTTACACTGATTATATCGAACGATTGTAGTATTGCCAGGACGGGCGATTCATCTTCCACCTAATTTAGTTAAACGCGAACACCCAATCATCTTCGCAATCAGAATTTGCTGCTCTTTTGTAGGGTAGATTCTAAATTTGTAGGCCTTGTGTTTCAACACCATTTTTTACCTCCTTCAAAGGGAATATACCCGAAAAGCAGGCTAGCGATTCATTTCCCACCTTCAACTTCATTTAGAAGTGGGAGTATTCTCACCTGATTTTGATAAAAAAACCACGGATCACGTGTCTCTGAAACAGACAGGCGAACCGTGGTTTTAATATTTTCCTTTGTTCACTCATTTAAAGGCCGGAATCGCCGTTTCATCATAATTGTCTTCGAGGAACTTTTTGACTTTCGGACTTGTCATCGCTTTCGCAAGCTTCTGAATCGCTTCCGCATCCTGATTGTCCTCACGGGCAACGAGCGTGATCGCAAAGTCATTCTCGACACCTTCCGTGACCAGCGCATCCTTCTTCGGCGTCAGACCGAGCGGTGAGGCATAGGCCGGCGTCATGATGACCGCATCTGCATCGTCATAAAGACGTGCCAGCATCAGTAAATCTACTTCCTTGAATTTAAAGTCGCGTTTGTTTTCCGTGATGTCTTTCATCGTGTAATACGGACCGGTTTTCTTTTTCAACTGGATGGCATCATGTTGGGCAAGTAAAGCTAGCGAGCGGTCGATGTTCGAGACGTCGTTCGCAATCGCGATGACGGCACCTTTCGGCAATTGATCCAGCTCTTTGTATTCTTTCGAATAAAGACCGTAGTTCGCGAAGTAAATCGGTTCAATCGGAACGAGTTTGGCATCGTTGTTCCGGTTAAACTCTTCCATGTACGGGACGTGTTGGAAGAAGTTCGCATCCACTTCTTTTGCCGCCAGGGCACTGTTCGGTTGAACGTTGTCACTGAGGACGACGACTTCCAAGTTAATGCCTTCTTTTTTCAGTTCCGGTTTGACGAGGTCCAAAATTTCCGTCATCGGTTTGATCAGTGAAGCGACTTTTAACGTCTCCATTTTTGCCGCCGAACCCTGTTCGTCATTCTTGTCCGCGTTCCCGCATCCGGCTAATGCCAGGACAGCAACGCTGAGTAGTGCCATGATTTTTTTCATTTGAATTCCTACTTTCGGTTAACGTTTATCGAGCAAGCGTGCTACGGTCGTCCCGGCAAACTGAATCAATTGCACCAGGATGACCATAATTAAAATCATATAAAGCATCAATTCCGTCTGAAACTGCTGGTAGCCGTACCGGACAGCAAAGTCACCGATTCCTCCGCCCCCGACAACCCCCATGATGGTCGAATACGAAATGAAGCTGACGATTGACGTCGTCAGACCAAGGACAAGACCGGACCGGGCTTCGACGAATAAAAACTTCAGGACGACTTCGCGTGTCGAAGCCCCCATCGAGACGGCGGCCTCGATGACACCTTTCGGCACTTCAAGCAGCGATTGTTCGACGAGCCGTGAGTAATGGGCGATCGCAATGACCGCAAGCGGGACGGTCGCCGCTGCTGTTCCGATCGCCGTCCCGATGATGATCCTCGTAAACGGAATCAGGAAAACGACGAGCAATAAAAATGGAAATGAACGGATCGTATTGACGAGTAAGTTCAAACTTGAAAAGACGAACCGGTTCGACAATAACTGTCCTTTGCGTGACAGATAGAGCCAGGTTCCGAGCGGTAAACCAACGAGAACTGCCGCGAGAATCGAGATCCCGACCATCACGAACGTTTGTCCGATCGCCAGTCTGATTTCCGAAGCATATTCGAGCACGATGTCAGGCATGTGAATCCCTCCGCTCTACCAATTGGGTCAGGAACCAACCGGCGTCACTCGTAATTTCCGTAATTCCCGCCGGTTCGGTCGCTACCGTCGCTTCAATCCGACCGTCTGCCATGATCGTGACCCGGTTGCAGATGCTTTGAATCACCTGCATCTCATGGCTGACGAGGACAATCGTCACCCCGAGTGTCTGATTGATGTCCTGCAGCACCCGTAAGATTTCCGACGTCGTACTCGGATCAAGCGAAGACGTCGGCTCGTCACATAACAGGACACGCGGCCGATTCGCGATCGCCCGGGCAATCGCAACACGTTGCTTTTGTCCCCCGCTCAATTCAGTCGGATACTTGCGGGCAAAAGACTCCAAACCGACAAACCGGAGACACTCTTGAATCCGGTCCGTCCGCTCGTGCTTTTTGACACCGGCCAGTTCAAGCGAAACGGCGACGTTTTGTTCGACCGTCTTGTTTCCAACCAGATTAAAGTCTTGAAAAATCATGCCCATCTCTTGCCGGATTTGCCGGAGCTTTTGTTTCGGTAAAATCGTCAAGTCGGTCCCGTCAAACTCGACAATCCCCGCATCCGGTCGTTCGAGCAGATTCATCAGTCGCAACAGTGTGGATTTGCCGGCTCCGCTTGCTCCGATGATTCCATGAATCTCCCCCTGCTCAATCGAGAGGGTGACGGACTGAATAACGGGTTGTTTGGAAAAACTTTTATCAACGTTTCGTAATGAAATCATGTGGCACCCTCCCTTACAACGTGTTTCATTTTACCGTAATCCGTCCATTTTTGTCATGTTGAATGCTTTTTTTCTTTCCCGCGTCATTTCACTAATCAAGTAAATCGTTTTAATAACAAAAAATCTGAACCGAAGTCCAGATTTTGATTATTCTTCGTATTTCTTGACGATCGTCGCAATCCCTTGACCGCCACCAATACAGAGTGTCGCGAGACCATAGCTTTCACCGCTCCGTAACATCTCATGGATCAACGTCACCATGATCCGTGTTCCACTGGCGCCGATTGGGTGACCAAGCGCAATCGCCCCGCCGTTTCGGTTCAACTTCGCCGGATCAAATTGAAGTTCCGCGTCAACCGCAAGCGACTGCGCGGCAAACGCTTCGTTCGCCTCGATGACGTCTATCGCGTCTAGGCTCAGACCTGCTTTTTGCAACGCCTGCCCGACCGCTTTGACGGGACCGATCCCCATGATGCTCGGGTCGACGCCGGACGTCCCGTTTGCGACGATCTCGACGAGTGGGGTCAGTCCAAGTTCTTTCGCTTTACGGGCGGACATGACGACGACTGCTGCCGCTCCATCATTAATCCCGGATGCATTGCCTGCCGTTACCGTACCGCCTTTCTTGAAGGCCGGACGCAAGCGTGCGAGTGATTCCGCTGTCGTTCCGGCACGCGGGAACTCATCTTCGGCGAACACAATCGGATCACCTTTGCGCTGTGGAATTTCAACCGGTGTGATTTCTGCTTCGAAACGACCCGCTTCAATCGCTTGGCTTGTTTTTTGTTGACTGGTCGCTGCAAACTGGTCTTGCGCCTCCCGGGAAATCGTATATTGCTCGGCTAAATTTTCCGCTGTGATGCCCATGTGGTAGTCGTTAAAGGCACACTCCAGACCGTCCTTGATGATCGTATCGACAAGCGGCTGGTCGCCCATCCGTAAGCCGGTCCGGGCACCGCTTAACACGTACGGTGCCTGACTCATGTTTTCCATTCCGCCGGCGACGATGATCTCCGCCTCGCCTGACTTGATTGCTTGAAACGCGAGGTGAATCGCCTTTAAGCCGGAACCACAGACTTTATTGATCGTCATCGCCGGGACCGATTCCGGGAGACCGGCGAGGAGACTGGCCTGCCGTGCCGGATTTTGTCCGAGTCCCGCCTGGAGGACATTACCCATGATGACTTCCTCGACGAGCTCCGGTGCGACATTCGCCTGTGCGAGTGCCGCTTCGATGACCGTTGCCCCGAGCTTTGTTGCCGGAACATCCTTTAAACTGCCGTTAAAACTGCCGATTGCTGTTCGTGTCGCACTGACGATGACAACTTGCTCACTCATCCTGGCTTCCCCCTTATTGAATCGTATAACCGCCGTCTAAGACATTGGCCTGTCCCGTAATCCCTTTCGCTTTTCGACTGGCGAGGAATAACGCATAGTCAGCGATTTCCTCGACGGCAAGCAACCGCTTTTGCGGAATGAGCGGATAGATGACGTCTTCGAGAACCTTTTCCAGTTCGACCTGGCGTGTTTTCGCAAGATCCGCCATCTGATTACGGACGAGCGGCGTATCGACGTAGCCCGGGCATAAGGCATTGACCGTGATCCCGTGTTCCGCCCCTTCCAGTGCCGCCACTTTCGTTAAGCCAAGGAGTCCGTGTTTCGCGGAATTGTAGGCCGCTTTTCCGGCAAAGCCGATCAGCCCGTTGATCGATGCCATGTTGATGATCCGACCGTATCCTTGTTCCTTCATGATCGGGAAAACATGCTTGATGGCCATAAAGGGTGCCGTCAACATAATTTTGATCATCAACTCAAACTTCTCCGTCGGAAAATCTTCGATTGGTGAGACATGTTGCAGACCGGCGTTGTTGATCAATACATCAATCCGACCGTACTGCTTCATCGTTTCGGCAAACGCAGACTGGACTTGGGTTTCATCCGTCACGTTCAGCGTCAGACCAATCACGTCATGTCCCGCTTCCTGCAACGTCTGGGCTGCTGTTTGTGCCGCTTCTGTGTTGACGTCCGTAATGACGACCTTCGCTCCTGCTTCTACGAACGCCTTTGAGATTTCAAGACCAATCCCGCTTCCTGCTCCCGTCACGAGGACGATATCTCCGTTGACCATCTGACTCACTCCCCTACTGGCATACGTTCAAGTTCCGGGCTGACCGTGAAGTTCGCTTCCGTCACGGCACGGATGTCTTCGACCGTCAGTCCGGCGAGCGTTTCGATCAAGACCATTCCGGCATCCATGAAATCGAAGACGGCTTTGTCGGTAATCAACCGGTGGACGACTCGGCTTCCGGTCAACGGTAACGTACAGCTCGACTTCACTTTGGATTCGCCGTACTTATTGACATGTTCCATGATGATGACGACCCGTTTCGCCCCGTTGACGAGATCCATCGCTCCGCCCATTCCTTTGACCATCTTGCCGGGAATCATCCAGTTTGCGAGGTCGCCGTTTTCGGCGACTTCCATCCCGCCTAAAATCGCGAGATCGATATGACCACCGCGAATCATCGCAAACGATTCGGCACTGTCGAAGTAGGACGCGCCTTTTTGTGCCGTGACCGTCTCTTTGCCGGCATTGATTTCGTCGGCGTCGACTTCATGCTCGAGCGGATACGGTCCGATGCCGAGCAAGCCGTTTTCCGATTGCAGCATGACATGCCGATCGTTTGGAATCGCATTGGCGATCAATGTCGGAATGCCGATGCCGAGATTGACGTACATCCCGTCCTCGATTTCCTGCAGTGCGCGGTTGATGATGATGTCTCTAGAGGTTGCCATAGTATCTCCCCCTTATGCTTCCCGGACTGTCCGGCGTTCGATGCGTTTCTCGTAGTCCGTCCCGACGATGATGCGTTGGACGTAAACCGCTGGTGTATGAATCTCGTTTGGATCCAGTTCACCGACTTCAACCAATTCTTCGACCTCGACGATTGTCACTTTCCCGGCCGTCGCGACAAGTGGATTGAAGTTGCGTGACGTTTTACGGAAAACAAGATTGCCGAGTTTATCCGCTTTCCAGGCTTTGACGAGTGCAAAATCACCGACAATCCCTTCTTCAAGCAAATACGTTTTTCCGTCGAATTGTTTTTGTTCCTTGCCTTCCGCAATCGGTGTTCCGACACCGGTCGGCGTATAGAAGCCGGGAATGCCAGCGCCGCCGGCCCGAATCCGTTCTGCGAGTGTGCCCTGTGGTACGAGATCGACTTCAATCTCACCGCTCAAATATTGTTGTTCAAACGTCTTGTTTTCCCCGACATACGACGAGATCATCTTTTTGATTTGACGGGAGTGTAATAAGATCCCGAGTCCAAAATCGTCGACGCCGCAGTTGTTGCTGACGACCGTCAACTCCTTGACCCCTTTCTCTTGTAAGGCGGCGATTGATTTTTCCGGAATCCCGCAGAGTCCAAATCCGCCGACGACGAGCGTCGCTCCGTCAAAAATATCTGCTGTCGCTTCCGTAAATGAATCGTAGATTTTCCCCTGTTGCATCGTTCATTTCCCCCTTTTTTAGACCCAACTTCTTAATAGAGACCAGTCAAATTGTACAGTCCGATCATCAGGAAGACCGTCACCGTTTTTAGAATCGTGATCATGAAGATGTCACGGTAGGACTGCCGGTGCGTTAACCCGGTCACGGCAAGCAATGTGATGACGGCTCCGTTGTGCGGTAACGTATCCATCCCGCCGGACGCCATCGAGATGACACGGTGCATGACATCCGGCGGGACGCCGCCGGATGTGATCGCTTGGGTATATTTATCGGACATCGCGCTGAGGGCGATCCCCATCCCACCGGACGCGGAACCTGTCACACCGGCAAGGGCCGTCGTCGTGACGGCTCCGTTGACAAGCGGATCGGTAAACGTCGTCGAGATTCCGTTTGATACCGTTTTGAAACCCGGTAAGGCGGCGATAACGCCACCAAATCCATATTCTGCTCCTGTATTCATGACAGCGAGTAACGCGCCGCCGATACTGACATTCAGACCTGCTTGGAAGTTCGTCCGGACTTTTTTGAAATCATATAACATCGCTGAGATGATCCCGATGATCAACGCCATCTGGACGGACCAGATCGCAAGGACAGCCGGCGTCTCGATTTTCCCGAACGCTTCGAGACCAATCGCCGCGAAGTCAAAGCCTTCCGGATACCAGTTTGGAATCGCAAGCGTAAAGTACTTGTTCATGACAGCGACTAAAATCAAGGGAACAAAGGCAAGGACTTGACGATAGACCGGCTGTTGCGCCGTCTCAAGCGTTAATTCCGGTTCATTTTTCAGCTCCATCTGCGGGGCCGTACTCGCTGCCGTTGCTTCAAATCCGGCGTACCCTTCCCCTGCTTGATGGGCTTTTCGTTTACGGGACTCCAGGTAGAACATCCCGACGGTCAAGATGATCAAGCCACCGACTGTTCCCATGATCGGCGCCGCATAAATATCCGTTTTAAAGAAGGTCGTCGGAATGACGTTTTGGATTTGCGGTGTCCCCGGCAACGCATCCATCGTAAACGTAAACGCACCGAGGGCAATCGTTCCCGGAATCAACCGTTTCGGGATGTTCGCTTCGCGGAACAAGTTCGCCGCGAACGGATAGACGGCAAAGACGACAACAAACAAGCTGACGCCACTGTAGGTCAAGATTGCGCCAAGCAAGACGATGGCGAGAATCGCCCGTTTCGCTCCGATCATCCGAATGATCGACTTCGCAATCGATTCAGCAATCCCTGACATCTCGACGACTTTCCCGAAGATCGCTCCGAGGAGGAAGACCGGGAAATAGGCCTTGATGAAGCCGACCATTTTTTCCATGAAGATATTCGAGAAGAATGGTAAGACCCAATCCGGGTTCGTCAGTAAGACAGCGAACAAGGCACAGATTGGAGCAAACAAGATGACCGAAAAACCTCGATACGCCACGAACATCAATAAAGATAAGGCAAGAAGAATAATGACAAGTTCCATGGTGTGTCTCCTTTTAACTTTAGTAAGCGCTTTCAATTACTTCTTCATCATTTAACAATTGAATTCGGCAACGGTCAATCAAAATCCACAAACCTATAAGTATAGCTTATAGGTTCTATAAGTTCACATTATAGACATATTTGATTTTTAGATGCTTTTTCTAGAAATCTTTTATTAGAATACAGGATTTTGTAAAGCAACTAGCGTATTCTAACGATAAGTACGATTTGTTTGACGAAAGCAAGGTGAATAAGCTTGAAAGTAATTTTATATGATGTGCTGCATAACCTGACCCTTTTGATGAGTGGTTTTTATCTGCTTGGTAAATTATCACCGCATCCGATCACCGTCGACTCCAAACGGTCGGTCCGGATTCTCTATGGCATCAGTTTAAGTGTCCTGTCGCTTCTGTTAATGCAAATGACGATTGAGCCCGTCCCCGGCGTGCTTGTCGATTTACGACATATTCCCGTCATCGTCGCCGCCTATTTTGCCGGACCCTTACCGACCTTCATCGTCACGGTCGTCATCATCCTCTACCGGTTCAGCATCAGTACGAACGCAGCCGCTTATGCCGCCGCGCTTTTCATCATATCGATTGCCGGCGGGACGTCTCTGCTCGTCAAATGGTTCCCGATCTACTCGAAACGAACCTTTACGCTCGTCACGATTTACGCGACTGTTCTGCACGGTGCCGTCCTGACCTATGTTTTATCCGAGACTGGACTAGTAACAACGATTTTGAGCGTCGTCATCCCCGCCTCATTCGTCAGCAGCTGGCTTGCTCTTGTCATCATCCGCGATATCCGGCTGACGAAACAGTCGATGCGGACGTTACAGCAGACGGCTCAACGTGATTTTTTGACCGGCTTACATAATTTCCGGGCCTTCACGGATCATTTTGATGACTTGAAACAACAAACCATCTTACACCAACACGAAATTGCTTTGATTACGATTGATATCGACCATTTCAAGCAGGTTAATGACACCTATGGACATGAGGCCGGTGATGAAGTGTTACGTCAATTCGCAATCCGCCTGAAGGATGGTGTGACGGATGCCGGGTATGTCTCTCGCAATGGTGGGGAAGAGTTTTCGATTCTCGTCGAGCAGCTGACGATTGCTAAGGTCGTCGCTCTCGCAGAACAGTTACGGGAACGAATCGCGACCTCTCCTTTCCAGTTATCGACCGGTGTCTTTCTGCCATTGACCGCTTCATTCGGTGTTGCGAGTTTTCCGAAAACGACGACAGAGATTCAACATCTTGTCACGGATGCTGATGCAGCGCTTTATCAATCAAAGCAAAATGGACGGAACCAAGTCACTCTTTTTTCAACCGAACAGGAGGTAGCGACGACCTATCATTCGGATTAGGGATGGACGAATCGTGAAAAATCAGATACGTTTGACAGTGAGGTAGGTGAGTTTGATGAAATTAACAAAAGGACCTTACATTATAATCGGTCTGCTCCTGGGGCTTCTCTTTGGTTACATCGGTGATAATTTTTACCTGTACGTCTCAGCCGGGATTTTAGTCGGTGCGATGCTCGAAGGGTATGTCTCGTGGCAACAACGAAAAGAACGAAATAAATCAAATCATTCCTAAGGGGGAAATACAGTGGGTTTTAGTGAACTGTTTTTATCGACGCTTGCGTATATCGGAGTCGCAACGCTCCTGCTTGCAATCGGGGTCGTCCTGTTTGAAGTGACGACGAAATCAAAAGAGATGGAGCTGATCCGTCAAGGGAAAAAAGCGGCCGTCTATGCGTTCGGCGGACGGATCCTTGGTCTTGCGATCGTTCTTTATTCAAGTATCACGAACTCCGTCAGCATTCTCGACATGGTGTTGTGGGGAGCGCTTGCGATTGTTTTCCAGATCGTCTTGTTCTACTTGGCTGACTTGATCATTCCACGTCTCAGTATGACAAAAGAGATTGACGCCAACAACGAAGCCGTTGGTTTACTATTACTGTTTTTATCGATTTCGATCGGATTGATCATCGCCGGTTCCCTTACATACTAAAATCACGCCAGCGCCCCGAACCGGAGTGCTGGCGTGATTTATTTTTCTAAATCTTCGAGTTCTTTTTGGGAACGCGGATAGCCGTTCGCTTGCCACTCGGCACGATAAATCGAATCGAGTTTCGTCAAGCCGACTTCATCCGGATCTTTGTCGGCGTCCGGACTTGCGTCTTGATCCAAGTGAGTCAAATACTCTTTTAACGGATCCATATTTCGTTTGTCTTTGTTCTTTATCAAGAGCAGACCGGCACCAGCCAAGACGCTCGCTCCGAACACATACCGTTTTCGTAATCGCATCGGTTCCCCTTCTTTCTACCAGAACACAGCTCAGACAAGTCCTCCCCCGTCCCGCAAATCCGGGTGAGCCAACTGTCGGATTTTCCCTTGCTCGACGGTCAGGACGTGATCCGGTTGCCGTTCGAAATAACCGGTTTCGAGCACCCCCGTCAAACTTTTTAGTTCCTGGGCAAAATGACGCACATCTTGAACCTGCTTGAGATCCACATCTAAAATCAGATGTCCGCCATCCGTCACGAACGGTTTACCGTCGTGTTCCCGCAGTGTCACGTCCAGCTGCTTGTCCCGCAGATAACGTTCGACATACGGTCTCGCAAATAAATCGATTTCGACCGGTAACGGTCCGGTCAAGTGATGCACGAACTTCGAGGCGTCCGCTAAGTAGAGGACTTCCCGACTCATCAGCGCGACGACTTTTTCCCGGAATAATGCTCCGCCTCCACCTTTGAGCACACGGAACCGTTGATCGATTTGGTCGATGCCGTCGATCACGAGATCGATATGGGTCACTTCTTCCAGTGACAGGAGCGGAATGTTGAGACGTTTTGCTTGTTCAACCGTCTCGTTTGATGTCGCGACCCCCTGAACCTCGCCGCCCGCTTTGACCCATTCGCCTAAGGCATCGATGAAACTCCGGGTCGTCGAGCCCGTCCCAAGACCAAGGATCATGCCGTTCTTGACCTGCTTGATGGCCGCTTCCGCCAGCATCTTCTTCTCCTGCTCATACATCAGCATCCCTCCTTCGTTAGTACTCTATTCCCGGTTGAGGCGGACTTCAATCGACGAGTCCTTCCGTCTCTTGTACATACAACTCGATTGCCGAAAGAAGCGGTTCGAGTGCTTGTTGCCAAAAAGCGACCGAATCCGGTTCTCCGTCCAGGTACTGTTCCATCAACTCTTCGATCGAAGCCCGACCCGATGCCCGTAACAGCGGTTCAAATTGATTGCTGAACGCCGTTTGGGATTGTTTGACCTTCGTATACAACTGATTGCTCAACAAGTAGCCGATCGTATAGGGAATATTGTAAAATGCCTTGCCAGTGTCATAAAAATGACTGACATAGATCCATTTAAACGGAGCCGCCTCGTCCAACAGATCCCCGTAAAAGCCAGCTTCTTCTTCCCGCATCAATGCTGCGATCCGTGCGCTTGAGACCGGTCCCTGCTTCCGCTCGGAATAAAAACGTTGCTCAAACCGGAACATGTTCGGCACGGTCCCGACGTATTTTAAGCCTTCGTTGATTTTGGTCTCAAGCATCGCCAATTTTTCTTTTCCTGCCGACTGTTCGATGACGGCGTCGAGGACCAGATTTTCCATGAACGTCGACGCGGTCTCGGCGATACTCGTTCCTTTGATTTGGTCGAGGAACGGTAGATCGTGCAACAATGAATTATGATAGGCGTGACCAATTTCATGGGCAAGCGTGACGACATCCTGATACGTCTCGCGGTACGTCATGAAAATGCGGCTCTCTTTCAGGACCGGAAGTGACGCACAAAAACCGCCTTCCGCTTTATTGGGCCGGTTTTCGGCATCGATCCAACCTGCTTCAAATACGTGTTTCGTAAAGGTGGCCAACCGAGGATGCAGACGTTCAAATTGTTTTAATATGATTGTTTGCGCTGTTGCATACGAGACAGGACGGTCCGATTTGAAGGTATTTGCCTCTAAATCGTGCCACTGTGGTTCCGTGATTTGGGCGAGACGCAATTTCCGTTCGTAGTACGACTGGAACAACGGACGATTTTGATCAATCGCCGTCAGCATCGCTTCAATCGTCGGTCGCTTGATCCGATTTTGTTCGCAGAGTTCAGTCAAGAGATCGTCCCAGCCGCGTTTTTCATACACTTGTAATCGAAATCCGGCAATCCGGTTAAGAATCATCGCAAAGTCGTCCTGTTCAGCGGCGCAGGTCTGCACAATAGCGGTTGCTGCCGTTTGACGGTCGATTCGTGTCGTACCGTGGGCCGCCTGATGCCAGGCTTGTCCAATCGTGACCGTTGCTCCATTCAAGGGTAGTCGTAATCTAGTCAAACGTTGTTCATACAACTGTTCCCAGGCAGAAAATCCGTCGACTGCCAACGCCTGAATCAACTGTTCCTGCTCCGCCGGCAGACGCCGTTCCATGATGGCACGGCGTTCCGTCAGGTAATAGGACGCCTCTTCGTTTTGTAACGCTGTCCACTCGTCGTTTGACAACGTCCGCAGTCGTTCCTCGAAGAAAGTTCCACCCGTCTCGAGACTTGCCTGCAACGTATCCGTTTGTTCGAGCAGATCAATTACCTCTTGACGTGACACGTCCTCTGCGTACAGGCAATAAACGAAATCACTGAGTTCTTCGACCTGACACATGAGCTGCTCAAGTGTCACTAATTGTGAGCGGATCGGTGCTTGGACGGTTTGGAACCGGTCAAGTTCCTGCTGTAACATCTCTAACTTTTGTTTGACCTCTTCCGTTGTATAGCTAGCGTTCAACTGCCAACGCGATGTCATGGTCGACATACCCATTCCTCCTTTTAAGCCTTTTCTGTCCCTCCCTTCATTCGTTTCCGTTTAAGACAAGTCCTGTTTTTCTAGTTATTTCCACAAAAAAACATCCTTTCGCTTGATGGAAAGGATGTCGGAACCATTAAATGACGAAGAAATAGACACAAAGGAAATGCGCTAAACTGCCAAGCAAGACAAACACATGAAAAATCTCATGGAACCCAAGATGTTTGAACGAAAGGATACTCGGCTTCAGACCGTAGATGATCCCACCGATCGTATAGAAAATTCCACCGAGGAACAGAAGACCGATGCCGATCGGTGACAACACAGCGGCAAGTGGTGTGATCGCAAACACCATGATCCATCCCATCCCGATGTAGAGCGTCGTCGACAACCAGCGTGGACTGTTGAACCAGACCAGTTTGAAGGTGATACCGAAGACAGCAATCAGCATGACGATACTGAATAATACCCAGCCGGTCGGTCCGTTGAGGCTGATCAGGCAAAATGGGGCGTACGATCCGGCAATCAATAAATAGATCATCGAGTGATCGAGACGTCGCCAAGTCGCAATCGCCCGGTCGCTTGCTAATACCATATGATACGTTGCTGAGACAGCATACAAGGCAATCATACTGACTCCGAAGATGATCGTCGCGACAATCGCTAATCCCGTTCCTCGCTCAAGTGCCGCTTTGATGACCAGTGCCAGCAGCCCGATGAAGGCGAAGACTGCGCCTCCGAGATGCGTCAGTCCATTAATCGGTTCTCTCATATACGTTTTCATAATTTCCCTCCATTGTTATGTAGTTTTCAATACTACATAGCGTTATATGAACATTCTATCATATAGTAGAGAAATAGGAAGTCATTCCGTACTATTTTTTGGAGGTTTTTTCATGACACACGCAAATCAACCAAAACCATCACTTGACCGGCAACTGGATTTAACAGACATCCCGAATATCGATCTGTACATGGACCAGGTCATTCAATTGTTTGAACGGACATTCGAAGAGACGACCCGCTCCAAAGGCGAGACGATTTTGACGAAAACGATGATCAACAACTATGCAAAAAAGAAACTGTTTTTCCCGGTGACGAATAAAAAATATAAGAAAGACCATCTCATCTTGATCAGTCTGATTTATCAGCTCAAAGGAACATTTTCGATCAACGACATCAAAACGATTCTGACGGACTTGAATACAGGAATCACCAATCAGACGATTGACCTGGAAGCCTTTTATCAAACGTATCTCGACACGACGACGACCAACCAGACTTTTTTCGCAGAACAACAGCAGCTTCCTGATGACTTGGATCATTTAGAACAGTTACAACTGATTTTGTCACTGGCCCATATGAGCAACTTGTATCGCCGGGCAGCCGAACGGTTGATTGATCAATTAGAAGATTAACTTTCTAACCTCTCTCATGGTAAAATAGGGGAAATGAATAGCGAGGTGGACAGGATGGATGTCGTCGGACCCTTTTTAGCACGACTTGAGGAAACAGGACACTATTTCGTGAATTATCAGGACGGGATTTTAATTGAACTTGCTTTTGATGCTACAGTCGGTCGACATCACACGACGTTTACCGATTTGGAGAAAACCGCTACCGATCTCGAAAAACGCCTGCGCTCCCATCAGACCCAAGCGTTATTGCTCGCGTCAAAGATTCACGCCTACGACGCGTCACCATCAGAACGAGTCACCCAAATGATGTCAATCTACAGTTTTTTTGCGACCCACCGGCTTGTCCATCCGCTGAATGCCTATTCGACGGCATTATTGATCAGCCGGTTGGATGCGACCGATGCGCAGCTGCAACGAACGGTCGATCTGTACCGACTTGTCAAGGACTCCCACCGCTTCATCGTCTCGCCGTTACTCATGTCGTTTCTGTTCTTAAACAGCTTACGCCGCGGAGAGCTGACGGACATTCACGACCAGATCGAGTCGACCTATGCGGTGCTGAAAAAACGGTTTGGCCGGTCACAGCAGACCTACGTCACGGCTCTGCTTCTTTCCTTACTACCGGTCGAAGATCATTCGACTTATATCGACCAACTGACCCAGTCCCGGAACCTATACCGGAAACAAGGTATTCCGTTGTCGTTTCATGGTTTACTCGCCTTGCTTGGCGATCCGCGCAGCCATCAACCGGCGTTACAACAAATGACGGAACAATTACGCCACAATTCGCACTTCAAGTACCGGAAAGATTTAGTGTTCCTGACCGCCGTTCGGTTATATGTGGCCGATCATCCGACACTGCATCAGCTGTTTGCTCCATTCACGCCGTCCGATTTGACAGACTCGTCCGACTTCTTGCCTGTCTACCTATTCCCCGTCGACCTGACGGATACGTCACATGCGACTGATGGCGGTATGGCGGACGGTGGATTTGATGGGGGCGATGGGGGTGGTAGTGGTGGTGATTGATCGTCCACTTCGACGGAACATACCTGTGCCGACAAACCAATACCATTTCTGCCCATGACAAAAAAGACGGAAGCGACTTCAAAAGCGCTTCCGTCTTCTTTTTTAGTAGAACGACAAGCCAGTCCGTTCTTCTGATTATTTTTCTTGGTTGTCCGCATCAGACGGAGTCACGTCCCCGTCCTCATCGGCTTCATGTGAGAGATCAGGTGCTTCGTCGGATGTTGATGAATCCGGTTGGTCACTTGTTTCTTGATCAGACGCTTGATTTGACGCTTCGTCCGTCTGTGAATCGGATTTTTCTTGTGACGCCGTATCGGATTGGTCGCGACCGGCGATATCATCTTTTGTCATTTTATTACCTGATGTAATCGGATCTGTTTGTTTTTCATGTTGGTCTGCCATTAAAAATCCCCCTCAAGCTGTGATGTTAAGAGTATTCCCTCACGCGGAACGATTAAACATCCGACGTATGAATCACTTTTGCGAAATCAGCAATCAGATTGCTCATCGGCTGGGGATGATGGAGATAATGGCCTTGGACGTATAACCGTTCTCCGAGTGCAACGATTTGCCGGAATTGCGAGACGGTCTCGACTTCCTGTATGACAAGCGCGATATCAAGGGCCTGTGTCAATGCATAAACCGATTGTAACATGGACTGTTCGAGCTGGTTTTGTGCCAACCCTCTCGTGAAGATCGGATCAAGTTTGACCGATTGGACCGGCAACCGTAACAATGAGTTGAGTGACGCATAGTGGCTCCCGAAATGATCGACACTTAATCGATAACCTGCTTGGCGTAGGCTTTCTAAACGTTCGATGGCCGTCCGTTTCCCCATTTGGAGTACTTCTTCCCGAATTTCGAGGACAATCCGGTCTCGTTTGAACGTGTCTTGCCCAGCAAATTGTAAGAGTTCAGCAATCATCGAATCCGACTGGAACTGACTCGCTGACAGATTAACGGAAATCATCACAGGTCGTCCCAGCTCGTTTTCCAATCGCAGACTATCTGAAATGGCCTGACAGACCGTAAAACGTCCGATCTGACCGAATGTCCCCATTCGCTCTGCAATCGGAATGAAATCTGTCGGACTGACGAATCCTAAGATGGGATGATTCCAGCGGAGTAACGCTTCGACAGCAATCGTCTGTCCGAGTTTTGCATTCAGGATTCGTTGGTAATACAACTCAAACTGATCGCGCTCTAACGCATGGCTCAGTTCTTGTTCGAGGACATGATTAAACGGATGTTGTTCGAGATCCCGTTGCTGGTCGACAAACAAAATGCCCGCTTTGCCATCGAGCTTGACCTGTTGCATCAATGCTTCTGCTGCATAGACCTGGGTCTGCCGGTTCATATGGTCGCCCGTCAACAGACTGACCCCGGACGATGCCGTCAAGTGAATCGGTTCGTCGGCCAGATGCATAATCGGCCGCTCAATCGATTCGATGATGGATCGGGCGAATTTTTTGCCTTGATCGGCAAACGCCATTTGTTCGAGTGGCGCCAGGATGATGAATTCATTTCCGTCCATCCGCCCGACGACATGATCCGGAATCGGAACATGTTTGAGACGAGACGCGATTTCCTGTAAGACACGATTTCCGACCCGGTACCCGTACGTGGCATTAATCGCATGAAAGTTATCGAGATTCAGGACCATCAAAAAGGCAGGATGATTCGTCACACTGGAGATCAAGCGATTCATATACCGTTCATTGTAAACATCCGTCAACGCATCCTTGATGACATACGTCTCGACACTGATGGATTTACTGATGATGTCTGCATAACTTTCAATCAGTTCCAAATCCGCTGAATCGAATTCATACGGTCGATCATCAAACGCACATAACGTCCCGATTTTCTCATTGTCGGCATTTTTAATCGCGACACCTAAAAAACTACCCGTTCCAAGTTTCTGTGTGACTGGATGATTGACCGTCTGCGGATTTGCCAACAGATCATTGATCTGAATCTTCCCGTCTGCTTCATCGATGACAAGCTTACAGAGGACGTGCTGAAAGACATGTGTCGTCCCTTCTTCGATCAATTCTTTGTCCTGGTTGATCGCCTTGACGACGAAATTGCTGTTCAAATCATTGAGCGCAAAAAACAGGGTGTTGACCCCGATTTTTTCACTCAACTTTCCTAGAATCTCTTCGACAAGTGGGTGTAATGCCTCATATCGCATTTGCGAATTATCCAATGCCTCTTCCTCCTTTCTCGATTATTCAGCCATCGTCTCAATTGAAAACTGAACCGTAAATACACTCCCGTGCCCTTCTTCCGATTGAACGGTGATGGTCCCGCCGTGATCCATGACGATCATTTGGCAGATCGCCAAACCAAGACCTGTCCCGCCAATCTTCCGTGTATCAGAGTTATCCGCCCGGTAAAATTTATCAAAAATGAACGGCAGTGCTTTTTCGGGAATGCCGATTCCTTCATCTTCAACCATCAGTGAAATGAATTGGTCCTTCACTTGCCCATGAATTTTAATGGTCCCGCCATCCGGTGAATACTTAATGGCATTCATGATCAGGTTCGTAAAGAGCTGTTTCATTTTTTCTTCACTTGCCGTCATCCGGTAATCCCCTTCTTCAAACGAAACGCGAATACGATGCAGATGACTCGCGAGATCAAACATCGGCTTCATGTCAAAGATCAGTCTTTTCAGATCGAGGCGTCTTTTGACCGTTCCTTGCGACACATCTTCACCCTTTTGAATTTCCAGGATATCATCGATCAATTCCGCGAGACGGACCGTTTCCGAATGGATCGTCTCTAAATACTTTTTCTGCCGCGGTCCATCTAACGTCCGGCGCATCAGCAGTTCCGTGAATCCCATGATGGACGAGAGCGGTGTCCGCAACTCATGCGACACGATCGAAACGAACTCGGACTGTTTTAAATCCAATTCTTTTTCTTTCGTGACGTCCCGTAAGACAAGCATCATGCCCCATTCGACATTGGCGATCGCAATCCGCTCGGCATAGGCACTGAGCAACAAGTTGCCACGAAACGCCGATAATTCAATCGTTTCACCTGGTATGTCACCATTCATCAGTTGACCGATGTAGTCATGAAGCGCATCCGGCTGATCGACGTGTTCAAATAGAGACGTCGCCCGTTCATAGGCATGTCGAAACCCTTGTGCCTGACTGACCAGCTTCGGCGGAAACATGTTCAATAACGCCTGGTTGGCATAAATCTGTTCGCCACTGCTTTCAATATATAAAACGGCTTCCCGAATCGAATCGAGCAACTGATAGGTCTTGATTTTTTCGTGTTCCATCTGATGGAACAATAAATGCCGTTCGAGTGTCATCCCGAGTTTACGGGACAAGTCGAGAATGTCACCGACCTGTTCCAAGTTAAACTGTTCAAAGGGATGTTTCAAATAAATCACACCGACGACACCCCCGTTGCTAGGTGACTGGACGGGAATCGCGGATTCATACACCCCTTCTGTCAAAGGTAACTGGACAGACTTCCGCATGACGAAGGCCCGGCGTAAGACTGAATATTGATCCAAATCTTTTTCGATCAATTCAATGTCTTCGACACCTTGCGTCACGAGATGACTCAACTGTTCACGACGGTACAACAAGATGGCACCGGCCTCTAAATCAACGAATTTAAGCAGCTTGACCAGTAACGTCTCACAGGCTGATTCGACATTTTGTGTCGCCAACGCTTCCATGATTTCGTTACGGTGCTTCAATTTATGTTCGACTTCTGCCAAGTTTTGTGTCAGCTGACCAATTTTTTGTTGATCCGTCGTTTTCAGCTCATACGCTGGAAAAGGACTGGTCTTCAAGCGATAAGGGCGGACCTTTTTTTCCGGACGATACCGTACGATTTTTTTCAATGCGCCTCTTCCTCCCAATTCGTAAATAGTTGTCTAAAATTATAACATGGGACGCAGTTTTTTTCGTCGCATCTCACCTTGTTACGCCTTAAGAAATCGAGCTTGCATCCGCTACCAAACGGACAAATGACTGCTCAAACGCCAGATCCTCCTGACGTGTCCGCTTCTTTGGTCCCTTTGTTCGTCCGCCTGCACGTCGAATCTCTTGTCCGACATGCCGTGTATGTAACAGAAAATCAATGTTCTCGTTCGTGAAGATCCGCCCATTCTGATCGATTGCGCGCCCTTTCCGTGCCAGTGACAATGCTGCAAGACCGTAATCTTGAGTCACGACGATATCGCCTGGGGCCATTCGATTAACGATGGCAAAATCGACGGCATCCGCCCCTTGACCAATCGTGATCGTCGTCGCGCCTTCCCGGCTAAATTGGTGTGCCGTATCACAGACTAAAAAAACCTCAAACCCTGTACTCAGATGAATCGTCAGATCAACGACCGGACATCCGTCTGCATCAATCCATATTCTCACGTATCATGTCACTCCTTATTTCCCAACACTTTCTTTTAGTGTCCTTGACGAAAGGAATTACTGTCAAGTGAATCGTTCGAAGTTGACCGTAATTCCTTTAGAACAGACAATAGGTAGGAAAGGATGTGCCAACTTGAAATCTGCAACGTTCAAATCATTTTTATCGCTACTGAAGAAAAGCGAACCACCGATCGGACTGCTATCCGCCGCCGTGACAGTCTCCATCATTCAAGCGCTTGCCGCCCTGATGATTCCTTGGTTCTTAAAATCGTTGATTGATAATTTTTCCGTCGACCGGATCACACCGGGATTGATTACCTTGTTCGTGCTCGTTTTCGTCGTCCAGATGGTCAGCAATGCCTTTTCGATCTACTGGCTCCAAGTGGCTGGCCAGCGAATCGTCGCGAATCTACGGACGATGTTATGGAAACACTTGCTAAGTTTACCCATTCCGTTCTATGACGAAACGAAGTCAGGCGAACTCGTCTCCCGTCTCAACAATGATGCGACGACGTTACAACAATTATTATCGGAACAACTCGTCCGTCTGTTGACGTCAATCGTCTCGATCGTCGGTGCGATCACGATTTTATTTTTCCTCGATTGGCAGATGACGCTCGTCATGGTGATTGCCGTCCCGTTTACGTTACTGATCATCATTCCACTCGTCCGGAAACTGCATCAAATTTCCCGCGAGACTCAGAAAGAACTGGCCGGCTTGTCCGGATTTTTCGCGGAGATGTTAGGTGAAGTCCGCTTGATCAAATCGCAAGCGACGGAAGAATACGAGATGGATCGAGGCCGGACGCGGATTGAACATCTGTTTGGTTTTGGTGTCAAAGAAGGAAAAATCCAAGCGATCTTGTTACCTGTCTTTAATGTCGCCCTGACCTCGATGTTGATTGTCATCATCAGCTTCGGTGCCTACCGCGTCTCGACCAATCAGATCACGGCCGGTGAGCTCGTCGCCTTTTCATTGTACCTGTTCCAGATCATGTCTCCTCTCATCATGATGACGGAGTTCATCTCTAAATTGCAAAAAGCACGTGGCGCGACAGAACGGATTTCCGAGCTCCTTGAAGAACAGCCGGAACACGACGGGACACGACACGTCGAACGACCATTTTCAGCTGTCCATTTTAATCAGTTGTCCTTTGGTTATGATGACACCACCTTGCTGCATGACGTCAGCTTTTCCTTGCCACGTGGTCAAACGACGGCGATCGTCGGACCAAGCGGCTCCGGGAAATCGACCTTATTCGCCTTACTCGAACGGTTTTATCTGCCGACGTCTGGTCAGATCGAACTGGGACCACATGCCATCAACCAGTTCGAGCTCGCGAGCTGGCGTAATGCGATTGGCTATGTCGCACAAGATTCGCCGGTCCTGTCCGGGACGATCCGTGACAACCTGTTGTATGGGTTGACGGGGGACGTCACGGAACAACAAATCCGGGAAGCGGCCGAGATGGCCAATGCCGACGAATTCATCCGCTCGTTCGCAAACGGATACGAAACGGAAATCGGAGAACGCGGGGTCAAACTATCCGGTGGACAACGGCAACGGATTGCGATCGCCCGGGCGTTGCTCCGTGATCCCGAATTGTTATTACTCGATGAAGCGACATCGAGTCTCGACTCGGAATCGGAACGGGTCGTCCAGGAAGCCCTCGAACGTTTGATGGAAGGCCGGACGACATTCGTCATCGCCCACCGTCTCGCAACGGTCCGCCATGCCGATCAAATCGTTGTTCTCGAACAAGGACGGGTCTCCGGCATCGGGACGCATGACTCTCTCGTCGCGTCGAATGTCTTGTATAATAAACTCGTAACGCAACAATTCATCGGGCAAACCGAAACAACAAGGGGGAGTAACAGATGACAAAAACAATCGGCTTCATCGGATTAGGCGTCATGGGGCAAGGAATGGTTCGCAACTTGTTAAAAGCCGGTTTTTCCGTCAAAGGGTATAACCGGACCAAAGAAAAAGGATTACTGCTCGAGCAGGACGGTGCTGTCATCGTCGATACGATTCAGGAGGCCGTGACAAATGTCGACGCCGTCATCTCGATTGTCGGGTATCCGCAAGATGTCGAACAGATTTATTTCGCCGAGGACGGCATTTTGGCTTCGGCTAACCCGGGGACGATCGTCATTGACATGACGACATCAAGTCCCGCACTCGCGATCCGGATTGCGGAACAAGCCGCTCAAACAGGTCTTCACGCGCTCGACGCACCGGTCACAGGCGGCGATCTCGGCGCAAAAAACGGGACACTCGCGATTCTCGTCGGCGGTGACGAAGAGGCATTCAACAAAGTCAAACCGTTGTTCGAGGCGATGGGGAAATCGATCGCCCGCTTTGGTGGTCCGGGACAAGGGCAGTCGGCTAAACTCGCCAACCAGATCGCAATTGCCGGATCGATGATTGGAACAGCGGAAATGCTACTGTTCGTCACGAAATCCGGCATCGATCCAACACAGTTCGTCGAGACGATCAAAAGCGGCTCGGCCGGCAGCTGGTCGCTCGAGAATTTGATTCCGCGTGTCATCGCAGAAAACTATTCACCGGGCTTTTTCGTCAAACACTTCATCAAAGATATGCGTTTGGCACTCGAACGTGCGGATGAGATGGGCATTTCGACACCGGGTCTCGCCCTCGTTAAAGACTTGTATGAGGAATTGGCCGCGTCCGGTCATGCCGAATCCGGAACACAAGCTCTTTACCTGTTATTAAAAGAGAAAACACCGTCACGTTAAGAGACGAAACGACAAAACGAGTCTGACCTACCCAGTGATGGGAGGTCAGACTCGTTTTTTTACGCTGAACGTGTCGCTGTCTGTTGCTCTTTTTTTAATTGTTCATAGAAATGCGCCATCGTCGTATCGAAATACGGTGTCAGCAGGACAACTCCGACGGTACTGAGTAACGCGAGAATCCCCCAAAGGATGAAACTGAGGTAGAGTTTCGCAAGACGCCATTTATGACCATGCATCATCCGTCGGCTTTCTCCAAGAACTTGGAAAAACGACAGATCCCGTCGGTCGATCAACAAAAACGGAACCAGTCGATACATCAAGTAAAAATAGATGGCCGGTACGATCAAAAAAGAGCCCAAGTAGACGAGGAGCGTGACAACCGTATAGGCAGCCATTACCTTCAGATAAAAGCGGATGGATGAAAACCCTTCAAATAGTGTGCCAATCCCTGCCGTCTCACCACGGACGAGGCGTAAGTAGGAAATCGTCCGTCCAACCGTAACCGGTGCGAGGACAATCGTCACGACGATGTTCAAGGCGACGAAGCGAAGCATGCTGTCGAGATTGTCTTGATCAAACGACATCCGGCTTGCAGCCAGCGCAAAGATCAAGAAATAGACGATTGAGATGCTGAGCGCTGTCAGCCACTTTCCTTTCAGCGTCGCGAGTGCAGCTTGTTTGTACTGTAGATTTGTCATGATGAGCTCCTTTACCTTTCAACTTTCCTGTTATAGTTTACCGTAGTCTATCCTGAAAAAATAGCAATCCCTATCCCGATCCATTCAAGATGTGTCGATTTTTGGGCAACTGTGACAATTGGATTCCCTTCTGTTCTTAAAAGAGCGATGCAACTGAAACCACTTTTTCTTCACTCGCTTTCCTCAGGCGAGACACAAGCCAGTTTTCCTGTCCTTTGGGGCAGGAAAGCGGGTCTTGTTTGTCTCTGACAGCGCAAAAATTTGCGCTTTTTCCTGTAGGAATCTCGTGAATGCGTGGTTTCTTCAAAATAACAAAAGAGGAACAGATTCAAGTCTGCTCCTCTTTTCGTATAAGGTTAACTATCACGAAAGCTAATGTTTTTGATTAACGCGCAAGCAACTTTTTCAGCGCCGCGACTTTATCAGCATCAACTTGACCGTCCACAAGAACGGCGGATCCGACATGTAGCTCGGTTGCCTGGGTTGCTTTAAGTAATTCTTCCGCCCGCTCGACCGTGATGCCGGAACCCGGCAAGACGATCAAGTCGGGGTGTTGCTCAATCAATCGGGCGATGACAGCTTGACCTTCTAGTGCCGTCGCGTGTCCGCCTGACGTTAAGATTCGGTCGACCTCCGGAAAATCAGCCAATACTTCAGCCGCTTCCACGATGTCACGACTGCTGTCGATCGCCCGGTGGAACGTCAGCGACAAATCGCCCTTATGTTTGATGATGCGTCCGAGGAACCCTTCGTCGACGCGTCCGTCTGCCGTCAATGAACCGACGACAATTCCGGCTGCCCCCAGTTCCCGGATCAGATCGATGTCCGTGATGATCGTTTCCTGATCGGCTTTCGAATAGACAAACGATTTGCTGTGTGGTCGCACGAGGACATGGACCGGAATCTCGACCGAAGACAAGACTTGCCGAATCAATCCGTAACTCGGCGTCAATCCGCCTTCTGATAAGGCCGAGACCAGCTCAAGCCGGTCGGCTCCCGCCCGCTCGGCGGCTGTTGCTTCTTCTACTGTTGCTGCAATGATTTCTAACATGATACATCCCTCCCGCCCTAGTGTATCATGAGACGACGGTCCAATTCACCCGTTCATTAAACAGCTTCATCTCCCAAGACGGCGGATAGGTCGAGGGACTGAGGACGATTTTAGCGCGGCGGAATTCCGCAACCTTATACTTCCGGTTTCCTTCGAATTCGTCACACGCTAAAAAGGCATAGACATCCTTCGTCCGACCAATGATGGCTTTTTGAATCAACGACGACTCGATGTCATCGCTGACGAATCCCCGTTCGATCTCAGCTCCATCGAACGTCAAAAAAGACGCGTCAAATGCGTAGGCGTCAAGCGCCTGCAAGACTTCGACCCCAACCGTCTGTCCATAGGAATCGACGGTTCCGCCGAGCAAACGGATTTCACCATGAAACGGTCCGGTTTCCCGGCACTGTTCGAGATGACTGGCAATCGACAGCGAGTTCGTGACAATCGTTGCCCCACCGCTCAAATACGGTAACAGATGTTCGACCGGCTCCCCTTTTCCTAAAAAGATACAGGAGTAGTCCGCGAGCCAACCTTTCGCATACCGCGCCAGCCGGCGGGACAATTGATCGGTCCGTCTTGAAACCGGTGACTCTTGTTTGCCCCCTTGATAGATCGCTCCCCCGTAGACCCGTTTCAGTTGCCGTTCGCGCTCGAGTTCCTCGAGATAACGCCGGACTGTCTCCCCGGAGACATCCAGGCGGTCAATCAAATCCTTCGTCATGACTTTTCCTTCTTCTTCGAGCCATTGCATGATTTGTGATTTTCGTTCCTCTCCTAATAACGACACATGAACTACTCCCTTCACAGACAAGTACTACTTCTAGTGTAGCGAACGTCTGTAAAGGTCTTGTAAATCCGATGTAAAAAAACGTGTAATTCCTATGAAATGTTGTTGAATTCGTTTATTTTTCAGAAAGAGCGGTTTTCAAAAGTCCTCGGCTGTCCGAAATAACTAAAAAAGCCGGTGAATCCCCGCGCTTCCTAACAGGAAGGAGGACATCCACCGGCTCGAATCAATCGATTTCTTTTTTGTCTTTCGCGAACATGTTAATCTTCGATTCCGTCCCTTGACGGATCCGACTGATGTTTTCGCGGTGTTTAAAGATGACGAACAGCGCAAGGACCGTAAAGAACGTTGGGACAATCCAGTCCTGCTCGACGATGCCGATCGTGATGGCGGCGACAATCCCGATGCTTGCGGCGACGATCGAGCTGAGCGACACCATCCGACTGAATCGTAACGTCGTCAAAAACGAAATCAACAAGATGAGAAACAGAATCGGACTCGAAACGAGTAACATTCCGCCAGACGTCGCGACTGCCTTCCCTCCCTTGAACTTCGCGAAAATCGGATAGATGTGACCGATGACCGCTGCTAACCCGGCAAATAAGGGATGTAATTCTGATCCAAGTAGGATTGGTACGAGACTGGCTACTGCGCCCTTACCGAGATCACCAATCAGGACGATGATCCCCGCCTTTTTTCCAAGCACCCGAAACGTATTCGTCGTGCCTAGATTCCCACTGCCATGCTGGCGGATATCAATGCCGTGTCCCCATTTTCCGACAAGCAGGGCAAACGGAATCGATCCGAGCAAATAGCCTAAAATTAAAATCCCGATGATTTCAATCATGGTCAACCTCCAACGTATTAGTGACCGACCTTCATATATTCTTCGAGAGTCTGTCCATTATTTTTAATTTGTGTGGCTGGACCAACACCGACGTAACGAATATGCCACGGCTCATACGTGTAACCCGTCCGTGACTGGAATCCACGATCGTACCGGACGATGAATCCATACTTCGCTGCGTTGTCCGCAATCCATTTTCCTTCTTTTGTATCACCAAGCGCTGCCGTCAATCCATTGCCGACACTTGGGGCTGAGATGTCAAAAACAAGCCCGGTCTGGTGTTCACTGTGACCCGGACGGGCCGAGTACTGATCGGCTGCTTCTTTTCCGTCACGCGCGACATAGTTGTTGTACAGAACCGTTTGACGTGCGCCTGAGCGGAAACCACTGACCGCATTTAATGTGACGCCGTCTGCTTTTGCTGCTGCGAACATTTTTTCCATTTGTTTCGCTGCCGGTGCCCGCATGTAACTTTGTTCAAGCACACCCGAGTAAGAGAAGCTGACATCAGGTACAACCAGATCCGACGGTTTATAGTCGATCGGCAAGCTGTACTTTTTGTTGACGACGACTAGCTGGCCGAGGGACAGATCCGCTTTCGTATCCGATTTATCGACGTCCGGTGTCTCTGACTCCGGTTTTGATGGTTTCGCCGGTTCCGGATCCTGTGCAGAATCGGTTTTTCCGTCGTCTTTCTTCTCTTCTGTTGTCTCATCTGTTTTTTCTTCTGTTGCTGATTCATCCGTCTTATCTTCAGCGGTTTTTTCTTCAGCTGCCTTTTTGTCGGCTGCCGCTTTGTCTTCGGCTGCTTGTTGGTCAGCGGTTGCTTGTTCTTCCACTTTTTTCTCCGCTTCGGCTTTTGCCTCGGCTTCTTTTTTCGCTTCAGCCGCTTCTTTTTCTTTTGCTACTTCGGCATCACTTTTTTCATTATCTTGTGCGACCTTTTCGTCTGCGTTTTGATTCGCCTGTTCTTCTGATTTTGTGTCTTTTTCCGCTTCCTGATCCCCAGGATTACAACCTGCAAGGAGGAGCGCCAATGTACTGACTGCTACGATTTTTTTCATTTTTAATTCCCCACTTCCTTGGTGCTATTCTATGTTACCTCTAATCGACCGATTAGAAAAGCCCTCACGCAAGAAATCCTGCTGAGGGCGGAGGCTTAATTCGAGATGAGGACGGCATCCTCGGCACGCATCTGTTCATAGATCGCATGCCAGTTCGGAAAGACTTTCGGCAGACGGATCGGACGGAAGTTTTCTTTTTTGACGACGACGTGCGTCGTCTTGGCCGACACGGCCAGTTGACCGTCGGCATTCTTGACTTCGTATCCGTAAATCGTCCGCAATCCGTCATAATGGTCGATCCAGACGGAGACGTGTGCCACGTCACCGTATGTCAAAGACCGTTTATAATCGAGATTGACGTTCGTGACCGGGGAGACGTACCCCGTTTCTTCCATTTCCTTGTAGTCGAGCCCCAGAGACTTGATCAGTTCCGTCCGTGCAATCTCAAGATACACGAGATAATTGGAATGATAGACGATACCCATCATATCGGTTTCTGCGTAACGAACTGGTATTTCAATCGTGTGCATGCAGCTTCCCCCTTAAAAATCCTCTTTTTCAAGATAGGACCATTCTGAACCGGTTAAGCTAAGTTTGTCAATTAATCGAACGGATTGTTTAGCAATCGCCCGTTCGACGATCGTAATCGCGGCACGCGCATTTCCGTTCGGCACCGTCTCAATCATTTGCTCGAGCGTCTGTTTCGCTTCACTCGTCAACTGATACCCGTACTGCGTCGCATAGTTGATGATGATTTCGATCAACTCGTCCTTCGCATAGTTCGGGAAGTGGAACTCGCGTTTGAAACGGGATTTCAGCCCGGGATTACTGGCGAGTAACGTTTGCATCGGTTGCTCGTAACCGGCAAGGACGACGACGAGATTATCGGCATGTTTCGTCATCTCATCAACGAGCGTATCGATCGCTTCCTTGCCAAAGTCGTTTGCCCCACCGTTCAGCGCGTAAGCTTCATCGATGAACAAGACACCACCGAGCGCGTCACGGATCACGTCCCGCGTTTGTTGCGCTGTTTGTCCGACGTAGCCCGAAACGAGATCGGCGCGACTGACGACTTTCAAATGCCCTCGCTTCAAGTAACCGCACTGCTGCAAGACGTCCGCATAAAGCGCCGCGACCGTTGTCTTACCGGTGCCGCTGTTCCCGCTGAAGACAGCATGGAGTTCGACCGGCAAGACTTTAAAGCCGGCCTCCTGCCGGCGTTTTTGCATCGACAATAAGGCTTGGATCTGTTTGATTTCTGCTTTGAGCGGTTGGAGCCCGACCAGTTGATTCAGCCGTTCCTCGACCGTACTGTCGTCTGACGCGACAAGTTCGAAATCGGCTTGTTCGAGCAGGGCAAAATCCTCATGGCTGGCACTTTCCCCGAGGCTTGCACCTTTTTTAAAGATCGCATCAAGAACGATATTCCGGACGGCCCGTCCGTTGCCGAAACTGGCATCGACCCGTTCGCGTTCAAGTCGGGCGAGCAACGCCCGCTCCGCCTGCTCCGTCAAGACATAATCGTTTGCCGTCGCGATCGAGCGTCCGATCTCAAGCAGTTCCGTATCGGTATAGTCGGCCAGCAAATAATGGTTCGATTCCGGGAACCGACTCCGCAGACCGGGATTGGCCTTTAAAAAATCACGCATCTCTTCCGGATAACCGGCGAGGACGACGGCAAATCGTCCTGCATACTCACCACTCGTCATCGCGGCGACGAGCGTATCGATTGCCGCCTGCCCATAATCGTTGCCGCTTTGTCCGGCTCGCTTCAAGGCATACGCTTCATCGATGAACAACACCCCACCGACCGCTTCCCGGACTTTACTCATGACCTGTTCTTCCGTCTGTCCGACAAAGGCACCGACGAGCGACGACCGGTCCGTCTCGACGACTTCCGGCCGTTCGAGCAGACCTAACTCATGATAGATTTTCGCCATCAACCGGGCGAGCGTCGTTTTTCCGGTTCCGGGATTTCCCATGAAAATCATATGCAGGGACGGTTGGTCACTCGACCGGTAACCGTCTGCCGTCCGTTTTTGCTGATACTTCAAAAAACGGTACATCTGATGGACCCGCAACTTGATGTCATCGAGCCCGATCATCGCATCGAGTTCTTCGAGCGCCGACCGTTCGACCTGTTTGATTTCAGCCGGCAACAACGAGACGACCCGCCGTAAGTCCTGGATCGCAGTCGCCTTCAGTTCCGTCATCTCCCGAAACGCATCCCGCGAATAAAATCGTTCCTGCAGGCTGTTGAGAAACTCGGTTGCCGTCTGTTCAAGCGTCGCACTCGACAACAACAACGCTTTCCCCGCTTCAAATAATTCCGACCAGCGACTGGCGTCGATCCGGCGCAGGCGTTCCGTCAATTCGACGACCTGTTCCGTTTCATGGAGAATCTGATCCGTCTGTTGAATCAGCTCCGTCGTCGCCGAACGTTTGGCATTGGCATTGTCGGTCTCGCGAATCGTCGGGAAGGTGTGTGCGACGAGTAATTGATAACTCGTCTGCAATTGTTGTTCGATCAGCAATTGTTCCAGGCGTTCCGGCAGGCGGTCGTGTTGCCGGATTTCCTGCATCCAACTTTCGGCTAACGCATCGATTCGTCCCGTCATGATATACCGGTGTTCGACGAGTAACGCTAAAATCCGGACTAACGCCCCGGTTTCCTGCAACAGACGGCTGCTTTGGGCATAGCGTAGTGCGAGGACTTCCTCGACTTTCGCTCCGTCTTCCCATGCGGAAATCTGTTTGAACATCTCCTCTTTTGAGAACGTCTCCATCTTGAGTTGATTCCTCCTAATTCTCGAAAAAACCGACTTTGCGCGTCACGGTGTGACGCTCAAGTCGGTTTGTCCTCAATTGACTTTTAACCAGTTCGGATCGAATGTATCCAATGTCTCGAGTTTTTTCATCTTGACGGAATAAAACAGCTTTCCGTTGTTACGCGACTCGGCGCCAAGTACTTTTGACCGGTCGGACGCAACATAGTACGTCGCTTCTTCCGAATTGTCTTCCTTGTCGAAGAACGACGGGTATTGTTTGATCCATTCTTTTGGTACCGTGCTTGCCGGCTCCTTTTTGACGTAGACGTCTGCTGCGAGTCCTGCGATATCGGCTTCCCCTTCGACTTGACCGAAGTCACCGTCTTCGATGAACTTGATGATCTGTTCATTAAAACCACGCGAGAGGAACGGACGCGGCGCACTGACGCTTTTCGAAGCCTTGGTTTCGTTCAGTAATTTTCCATCCGCATTGTATTCACGGAACATGTCACCGTCCCAGATGGCCATCGTCCCTTTCGAGGGACCGTCGATGACTTCTGTCCGGAAGTGACCTTTGTCGTCAAATACAACTTCATACGTCCGTGTTTCAAGCGCATCTTCCGTCGTCGACAATTTCTTTTCGACGTACTGGATGCGTGACATCGTATAAAACGGCTTGACCGGTGTGGTCTTATCTTCGTTTGCGGTCTGTGTCTTATTCAGGAGATAAAAATTATAGGCAAGGAGTATCGCCATTGCCACGATTGCGACTGCAATCCATGTGCTCGTTCGTTTCGTCATGCCATGTACACCATCCTAGATTTGTCTCGTTTCATGTTAATCGTATCGGTTTTAGGCTTAGAATACAAAGGGTTTGTCCAAGTTTCACGCATTTCTGAAGAAATACGTCAGACTTTTGAACAATTGATTCCATTTCGCTCAGGGAATACAAGCGGCAGCGAACATGTCAGGCAAACGACCGATGGCCAACTCAAAAAATGGACTCCCGTTCATCCGGCAGTCCATCTTCGTTTAATCGGTTTTTGGTTCAAGCGAGACAATCATCGATTCATCGACGATGTAATACGTTTGATGGGGCAACTTGCGTAAATACCCTTGTTCAAATAACTTCGCACAATCGACTTGAAACGTCTTTGAGTACGGTTTGAGCGGTAACTTGCGTTCTTTGTCAAAATAACGGTCGACCGCGACTTGGACATAATCCATTTCATAGACCGTCAAATGGTCTTTCGCCTCCATGATCGCAAACGTCTCGCGTGACATATAAAAAACTTGTGTCGAACGGACACCGAGATGTGGTGCCAACCGTGTCATGTCAATCCGTTGTTCATCGTCGAGTAGAATCGTTCGGTTCGTCCCTTTTGGTAACGTCAGTTCAAATTTGTGTGTCGCCCGTTTGACTTCATCGAGCGTGACGTCGCGAACCGCCAGCTCGGGTTCTTCTTTTGCTTGAAACCATTTCTTGAATCGGTTCACGGTCTCGCCCCTTTCTGCATCAAAAAAGGTGGGGTTTCCCCCACCTCAAACGTTAATGTAAACGGTTTAGTTTTGCAAGCGTTCGCGGAGAACCATCGGTAAGATTCCGCCGTGACGGTAGTAATCGATATCGACTTCTGAATCAAAACGAGCAATCGCTTCGAACTTCGTGACTTTTCCGTCTGCAGCTGTCGCTGTGACTTCCACGATGTCACGCGGACGAACTGACTCGTCGATCGCGATGCTGATTGCTTCTTCACCTGTTAATCCAAGTGATTCAGCCGATGTGCCAGCTACATATTGGAGCGGCAAGACACCCATCATGACGAGGTTAGAACGGTGAATCCGCTCGAAGCTCTCGGCGATGACGGCTTTGACACCAAGAAGGTTTGTACCTTTTGCTGCCCAGTCACGTGATGAACCCATCCCGTAATCTTTACCGGCGAGAATGACAAGACCTGTGCCATCTTCTTTGTACTTCATCGCAGCATCGTACATCGCCATCGTTTCGCCTGTTGGCCAGTACGTCGTGAAGCCGCCTTCTGTACCTGGAGCGACTTGGTTACGGATCCGGATGTTCGCGAATGTTCCGCGCATCATGATCTCATGGTTACCACGGCGTGAACCGTATGAGTTGAAGTCTTTTGGTGCGACACCTTTGCTGACAAGGTATTGTCCGGCTGGTGTTGTTTTCGAGAATGAACCGGCTGGTGAGATGTGGTCTGTCGTGACAGAATCCGCAAACTTACCAAAGACACGGAGGTTGTTCAATGCTTCGACATGACCCGCTTCTTTCGCCAAGTTTTCGAAGAACGGTGGATTTTGGATGTATGTCGATTCTGCATCGAAGTCATACTGATCGCCTGTCGGCACGTCGAGGTTGTTCCAACGTTCGTTTCCTGAGAAGACCGAATCGTACTCGGCACGGAAACTTTCCGGTGTGACGACTGTGTTGATGATCGTTTGGATCTCGTCACGTGACGGCCAGATGTCCGCGAAGAAGACTTCTTGTCCATCTTTACCTGTTCCAAGTGACGCGTTCGTGATGTCGACGTCGACTGTACCGGCAATTGCATACGCGACGACGAGTGGTGGTGATGCCAAGTAGTTGGCTTTGACGAGCGGGTGAACCCGTCCTTCGAAGTTCCGGTTTCCTGAGAGGACAGACGAGACGAGCAGGTCTGATCCGAGGATCGCGTTTTCGACGGCGAGGTCAAGTGGACCCGAGTTTCCAATACATGTCGTACATCCGTAACCGACTGTGTTGAAGCCAAGTTGATCAAGGTACGGCTGAAGACCTGATTTCTCAAGGTAATCCGTTACGACTTTTGATCCCGGTGCAAGGGATGTCTTGACGTATTTCGGAACCGTTAATCCAAGTTCGATTGCTTTTTTCGCAACGAGTCCGGCACCAATCATGACGTATGGGTTCGATGTATTCGTACAGCTCGTGATCGCTGCGATCGCGAGGTCTCCCGTACGCATCTCAACCGCTTCGTCTTTGAATTGAACGACAGCGACTTTGCTTGCTTCTTCTTCCGCGAGACCAAAACCAGCGTTTCCTTGTGGTGCTGTCAACGCTTTTTGGAACGACGTGTGCACGTCTGTCAAGTCAATCCGGTCTTGTGGACGTTTTGGTCCGGCAAGTGCAGGAACGATTGTCGACAGATCAAGTTCAACGGTCTTCGTGAACGTTGGATCTTCATTTTGCGGCGTGTAGAACAAGCCGTTTGCTTTTGAGTAGTTCTCGACTTTTTCGATCAAGTCTTCATCGCGGCCTGTCAGACGAAGGTACGTCAACGTTTCCGTATCCACCGGGAAGAATCCGCATGTCGCACCATATTCAGGTGCCATGTTGGCGATGGTCGCACGGTCAGACAGTGACATCAGGTGAAGCGATGGTCCGAAGAACTCAACGAATTTACCGACAACGTTGTGTTGACGCAACATTTCAGTCACGCGAAGGGCAACATCCGTTGCTGTTGTTCCAGGGTGCATTTCACCTGTGATGCGGACACCGATAACTTCAGGAACCGGGAAGAATGACGGTTGTCCGAGCATGCCGGCTTCTGCTTCGATTCCACCAACACCCCAACCAAGGACACCCAGTCCGTTGATCATCGTTGTGTGAGAATCTGTTCCGACGAGTGTATCCGGGTAGACATCAACCGAACCGTCAGCTGTTTCTTTTTCAAGGACGACAGATGCCAAGTACTCAAGGTTCACTTGGTGGACGATTCCTGTTGCAGGCGGTACGGCACGATAGTTATCGAATGCCGTTGTTGCCCAGCGTAACAATTTGTAACGCTCTTCGTTACGTTCGAACTCAAGGTCCATGTTTTCAGCGAGTGCGCCGGCGAATCCGTAAGAATCAACTTGAACCGAGTGGTCAACGACGAGATCAACTGGAACTTCCGGGTTGATGACCGATGGATTGCCACCGAGGTCCTGCATCGCTTTACGGAGTGATGCGAGATCGACGACAGTCGGAACGCCCGTGAAATCCTGTAAGATGACGCGTGACGGCTTGAACGGTACATCGATATCATTCGATACTTGGGCAGTTCCCCATTTCGCCAAGTTTTCGACATGCTCTCGTGTGATCGAACGACCGTCTTGTTGACGAAGGACGGATTCAAGCAACACACGGATTGAATATGGAAGGCGTTTGACTTCCGTCAGACCGAGTTCTTCCAATTTTTCAAGGCTGTAATAGTTGTAATTTTTACCGTTTGCTTCAAACGAACGGCGTGCACCAAAGACATCTTGCGTTGGTTGCGTTTGCTTCATGCTGATTCCCCCTTTAAGTGTTGACGACATCAAGCCCCTGATACCGCTTACTTGTACAGCTCTATCATAGTATAATATGAGCCTCGTTACAATTTGAAAGAACAAAAGACCTTCAATAAGTTTTACTTATCGGCTAATTGAGAAACTATATCAATCATATGCTTATGACGACACGCGCTTTCTAGTTTTTAATGGTTCTGTTACGGGTACTACTAAATTGTAGAACGATATCAGAACTTTCTGGAGGCGGAAATTATGGCACAATATAAAAATGAGGCAACACACGTCGTTACGACGATCGTTTTTCATGATTTGGAAAAGGCAAAAACCGGTTTTGAGATGATCAAGGATCTCGAAGCAATCAAAGAGATTGAGATGGAACAGATGGTGCTTGCCAAACGCAACGAGACGGACGGCTTCTCGTTCATCGATGCAATTGACTTCACGCAACAGGACCAATCGTTTAAAGGCTCCATGATCGGAATGGCGGTCGGCGTTGTCGGTGGACCGTTCGGTATGCTCGTCGGTTCCGTCGCCGGATACCTGATCGGGGCGAACCGTGATGAAAAAAACGAACGCGATTCGTTTGATTTGTTTAACCGGACACTCAACCAGATCAATCCTGACCACTATGGCGTCATCATCATCAGTGAGGTCAACGAGGATTCGGAAGCCATCAACGCGATTGCCGCGGAACTCGGAGCGACCGTGCGCCGGACCGGTGAAACGTTTACGGATGAGACGGTGTGAATTAACATTATAAGGTGCATGCTTCGTCCCCTGTTGTTTGGGGGGCGTTTTTGATTTCGAAGGTTTTATTTGAATCTTATTCGTTTTACTTGTGATAACAGATAATTATCACAAGTAAATCGATAAAGTAAATTAGTTTACATAACACTTTTTTATTTAGAACGGGCGTCGTGAATGGAATTATGTATCCAGAGTGAATTAGTTTAATTAGTATAGAAAGGTATTGAGTTTTTAACGAAATGTAACATTTATCGCCGATCGCGAGCTGAAATCCATTACTAATGCGAAGTAAATATTTAATCTTCTAAGAATCTTTAGCAAAGATTCGGGTTTTTATATAAAACGTTATCTACAGTTCATAAATAGACACTGATTAATATATGATTAAATACAAGGCTTTTTGCTTCGTTTACTAGGTTTTTGAGTAATTAGTATTTTTTATATTAAACGACCGTTTTATATAATTGTAAGACGTCATATTTTTTATTGACTATTGATTTACTCACTATAAATTTTATATACGGAAATGAAATGATTGAACGAATCTTTTTTAAATTCATTAATAATACATATTTTTTATAATGTATAAAGTTTATTTACAATGAATGCAGCAAAATATTTGACTTGTATTAACTACCTTTATTTCTTCATTCTTTAATATTCATAGAAAAAGAGTGCCGTTTTAAAAACGACACTCTTTTTCTCAGACTGAAGACCAAGTAC
>NZ_MOLV01000001.1 GCF_001870785.1 Exiguobacterium sp. KRL4 | reverse complement strand
AAGTTGACATCTATGGGCTTACCTTCCGCCCATGGAAAGTGAGGATGTCGAACCGTCCGTCACAAGGATTGATTTTGGCCTGACTTATGAGTCAGTCCCGTTTGCTGTTGGATCAGTTCGGTTTCGGACGATGAAAACGATGGGTCCACCATTTTTGAAGTATTTTCGGAATCGACGTATAGCGGTACACATACCGAAGCGTGACAGCTGCTGTCACCATGACCATATAACCGCTCGAGAGTACTAACAACCAGGCGACAATCGATAAAAAGAGGTCGGTTTCAAAAAACAGATGTCCAACCAGTCCTCCTTCGACCGATGTGATGAGCATCGCTGCCGGAAAGATCGCGGCTGCGATCAGGTAAAACCCCGCATAGCGACCCCGAATCGTTTGTTTCAGCAACAGAACACTTCCAAATAACAGACCGAAACCCGCAATAAGTAACAACAACACGAGATAAGTGATGGACAGCGCCGAACCGATCATCACGCTTCACTCCGATCTAATGGGATTACTTATTATGTACCCTGATTTCCGTCAAACGAGTGCAAAATCCGTAAAAAAATCGGATGTAACAGCCAAATGAAAACCAGATTCGAGATACCATGCATCAGATCAAACACCCCACCTGACAGCAGTAACGTCCAAAACGCTTCTCGTGAAAAATCCGTAAAAATTAAAAAACCTAAATTACTGATCCACCCATAAAAAAAACCGGCGACAAGACCATATAGCGACAAAATCCACCTGAGTTGCATGCCCGGCAAGAGACAGACAAGACAGATCGCTGCGTAGGCCATGATTTGAAACAGCACAAACGGACCGCTCCCTAAAAACAGACTCGTCAACACGACCAGAAGCAGTCCGACGATCGTTCCGACTACCGGACTGACACAAGCCGCTACTAAGAGGACCAGTGCCGTTGCCGGTTGCACGTTCGGGATACTGGAAAACACGAGCCGCCCTGCGATTGCAGCCGCCGTGACGAGCGCTACGAAACGAAGCATCGGTTCGGAAACCGGGCGGGACTCAAAACGAAGGACAAGCAAAATGATGACGACGACTGCTGATAGGATCAATTCCATTCGTATAACCTGCTCTGCTCGATGAACACCGACGTCGGACCGTCAAATGCAATCTCACCTTGTACAAGATAGACGATTCGAGTGGCATGGACGATCAGGTCGGGATCATGTGTCGCCAAGACGATTAATGTATGGGGATGCTCGAGCATTTTTTGAATAAAGGCCGTCCGTTGCTGATCCGTTAAACCAGCTGTCGGTTCATCAAAGTAGTAGGCTGCTTCCGTCCAAGTAATTTGTTCCAACAACCGGTGTTTCTGTTCGGAGAACGAACGTGTCTGTTCACTCACGGCAGGTGCAAGTGCCGGGTGTGCAGGTAGGTATCGTTTGTCCCCGGTCCGCTTCACTTTACCGTAAAGCGGACGATCGACCCCTAGCAGCAGACGCAGCAGCGTCGATTTCCCGCTTCCGTTGGCACCAATCAAGGCGACCCGCTCGCCTGAGCGGAAGGATAGCCGTTCGATTGATAACGCATATTTGCTCTGTAACGGATACCGGTGTTGAATCCGAAACATCTCGTCGATGACCGGACCGATGACCGGTTCCGGCACAGGATTCCGGATCAACGGTTGCTGACGTGTCACCGAGTAGGTGACGTGACACGAAAATCGTCGTTCGATGTCTTCGAATAACACCATCAATCGGGCTTTGCGGATCTGGTCTAAAAATAGAAAGGGTTCTGCTAAAAAGATTGTTTCCGGTAATGAAGACAAGCTATGTCCAAGGGACACCAGTTGCTGTTCCCCGGAAGACAGTTCACTTGTTTCCCGATCAAAAAAAGCTTCTAACCCAAGTAACGTCGCCAGTTCTCCCGCTACAAACAAACTATTCGTCGCCAGCACGTCCCGGACGCGACCATGTAACAAACGGTCAGGATAGAAGACCTCTGCCCCAGCAGCATCGGCTAATTGTTCAAGTAACTCAAGCGAACCGCTTTCGTTTGTAATGATAGTAGGCATCACGCATCCCTCCTTTTGAGAAAATCAGCAGTACGGGCAAGAAAGCAGCGGCTCCGGGTGCAAGGGGCGTCCTCATCAATAAAAACAGACTCCCGATGAGTAGCCCGATGAAAAAATCAGCCCGATTAAAGTGTCGTAATCGACTCGGGACCGCTTCAACCGGTAAAAGATGATAGAGTGCGACCCGTTCCATCTTGACTGCTAACGACTGATGCGGATGGCTCATCTTCACTTCCGGCCAAGTCCGTAGTAATGACGGTAAGATGGCTAAAACCATCCCGGTCAAACGGGTCAGACGCGGCAGAATCCGAAACAAAGGACCCATCTGTTCCAATCGAACCAACGTAAAGGTGAGCTGACTCGATGTCACGAACACGGCAACCGTCAAACCGGTCAGCCAGATTCCGTATGCGTCAACTGCACCCCCACCGAGAAGTGGGAAGTACATCATTCCGATATAAATCAGCGGCAACCACAAATAACGAAAGATTCCCCACTGACGAAGCCAGATGAAAAATAACACATGTCCTACTAGTAGCAATGACATACTGAGATGTGTGTGTAGAAAGAACGGGACCGATAACATCGCCACTACAAAAAGAGCGACATTCAGCGGATGAAGTCGCTCCCGTTCTGCCTTACTGAAAATAAGCCATTGCATCTTTTTCAAATCGCCATTCCAGCCGGTCGCCGTCTTTTAGCTCATACGCGCCTGCACCGACTTGCCCCGGTTTTTTGTTGACACCAAATACCCAGCCACTGCCCGCTCCGGCAGATTTTTCCCGAATGCCGTCGACTGCCGTCACATAAGCCATCTCACCCTTACCGGTTTTGACGACCGGAAGATCCGTTTCTTCTAACGCATCAAGCGCTGTCTCGGATGCATTGAGACACATGTCTTTTTCATATAATGTCTTATCATTCGCATGATCGACGACCGATACCTCTACCTCCCGTTCACACGTCTTTGGTTCAGCTGTTTGATCTGCTGATTGGTCCGCACACCCTGCAAGCAGGACGATACCGCTGATAAGGATCCACTTTTTCATCGTACAACTCCCTTTCGTCTGGATGTCTCAAAACTGTAATTGTATAAAAGAATTTTTTTATCTTGTAACGATTGCCCGTCAGAACGTAAATAGGTCAAACGAATGGCATTCGCAAGGACATCGTCTCCTGTATTGACATAAGGAGTCAATTCTCCTTTGTCATTAATCAATAACACCGTCGCATCCTGTAAGCTAAACGTTTCGTACAGACCATCGAGATCCATTTCGACGTAGGGCGTTTTTGATTCGTGTAGAATCTGTTTGATCGACAACGTCTGTAACGTTTGAAACGAGGTCGACGCATCGATTAATTTTTGATAATACGATTCCAAGGAGCGTGTCAGGACTTCTTCCCGTGGGCGATACGTTAAGGTCCCCGTGACTTCTTGATACGACACCTCGTACCGAATAAATCGTTTTGGACTTTTCGCGACCAATTCAAACGTTGCATTTCGCAGATTACCGCCTTGATCAAACAACAACTGACTTTGCTCCAGTCGTAACGAATCATCCCCGATCCGCCGATCGATGTGATCCATCAAAGTATCAAACGACTCGTCCGTGATCGTGACCTGACCCATTTGCTGGGTTTCTTCTCGAAGTGTAAATGTATCGAACGGTCCTAAAATTAATTGGAGCAGAAAAAAAAGAAATCCGAATAAGGCCATATACCGTTTATAGCGTGAATTTTTCTTCGGATGCAGGACAATCAAAAAGAGGATGATGCCAAGCGGAAGCTGGATGTCGTATACCGGAAACGAAACGGCTCCTAAACAGGCATAAAAAACAAATTTCAAATACAGGTATTGTTCTTTTTCCGTTCGTTTTTCTAAAAAGAAACCAAGAATGATGCTTGCCAACAAAAAGAGTGACCATTGGATGAGAAAGTCCATGTTGTTTACCCCTTAATCACGACAGACTGGTGATCCATCATGAGGTATGACTCTTGAAATACTTCCCGTGCCTCCGCTTCCAATCGTTGTTCCTGATCGACGTATCGAGCAGAAATATGCGTCAACAGTAATCTTTTTGCTTGTGCCTGTCTTGCAATTTCTGCTGCTTGCCGCGCCGTCGAATGGCCGAACCGTCCGGCGTGATCCTCTTCCGAATCGGCAAACGTCGCCTCATGCACGAGGACATCGACCTCTTGCGCCAAGCAGATACTTCCGGCACAAGGTACTGTATCTCCTAAAACGGCCAATTTAACACCCGGTTTGGGTGCGCCTAAAAAGTCCGCTGATTGATATTCGATCCCGTCAAAGACAAACGTCGCGTCTTGCTTGATCCGTCGATAGAGCGGACCGGACGGAATTCCTAACTCTTGTAACGCCTCGACAAGCAACGCTCCTTTTTCTTCCTCCCCTTCAATGCGATAGCCATACGCCAAAAAACGATGTTCCAGTGCTTCGACTGTCACTCGAAATCCTTCTTGTTGATACGTTTGCCCTGCTTCGACTTCAATGATGTCGAGCGGATAACGTAAGTACGTTCCTGTCACGCGTAAAGTCGCTTCCAACCACTCTCGCAACCCTTTTGGACCATAGATCGTCAATAGTGTCGTTCCCTCAAGTGCTGCTCGTGTACTGATAAAACCAGGCAGGCCAAAAATATGATCTCCATGCAGATGGGTGATAAAAATCGTACTGACCTTCCGCGGCTTGATCGGGCTATGCAGCATCTGATGTTGTGTCGCTTCCCCACAATCAAACAACCATGTCATTTTCGGATGCAGGAGTGCGATTGATGAGACATTCCGTTGTTTTGACGGCATCCCTGCACCCGTCCCTAAAAAATAAAATTCCATCTTTTTCCCCTTTTCACAAAATTAGCATTTTTTATACACAAAATACACCTTTCTCAGACGAAAGCATGCTAAAATGAACCCATACTGATTCGAAAGGTGGTTTTTCCATGACCAAAATCGAACGGACTTATGCACGTGTCGTACAGGCTGCTCGCGTATTGAACGAGAACTATCGGCAACAATATGGAAAATCGATTCAACTTCAAGAAATCGCAACGACCTTACTATGTACGGAAGAGCTAATTCTTGAGTCAATGGAATATTTCGAACGTCCTCAATTAACTTAATCGTAAACGAACAAAGAGTGTACCGCAATGTCGCGGTACACTCTTTTTAGTGTTCCATCATTTATTTGTGATGTAATCGACCAATGTCACACATAGTTCTGCCGTTTTGACGAGTTCTTCAATCGGCATTTTTTCGTTCGTCGTGTGGATGTCTTCATAACCAACTGCCAGGTTAACCGTCGGGATACCGAATCCTGCGATGACGTTCGCATCTGATCCGCCACCAGACTGTAAGAGACGTGGAGTTCGTCCAAGTTGTGTGATGGCCGCCTTCGCGACTTCGACGACTTGATCCCCTGCTTCGAATTTAAAGCCGGGATACATGACTTTCACTTCGACTTCCGCGCGTCCACCAAATTCAGCTGCCACGTCTTCAAACGCCGCTTTCATCTTCGCTGTCTGCGCTTCCATTTTCGGAGCGACAAGCGAACGCGCCTCCGCGAAGATTTCGACATAATCACAGACGATGTTTGTTGATGGTCCCCCACCGCTGAAACGTCCAATGTTGGCTGTCGTATCTTCATCGATTCGACCAAGCGGCATTTTAGCGATTGCCTTTGCTGCAATCGTAATCGCTGAAATCCCTTTCTCTGGAGCAACACCGGCATGCGCTGTTTTACCATAGATCTTGGCATTCACTTTAGCTTGTGTTGGGGCAGCCGTGATGATATCTCCCACTTTCCCATCTGAATCTAAGGCGAACCCATAATCAGCATCAATTTTAGACGGGTCCAAGACCATCGCACCGACTAACCCAGACTCTTCGCCGACCGTGATGACGAATTGAACCTTTCCGTGCGGTTGTTTCGTTTCGTTCAAGACATGAACCAATTCGATTAATGAAGCCAGTCCGGCTTTATCATCGGCTCCAAGAATCGTTGACCCGTCCGTCTTGACGTATCCGTCCTCGATGATTGGTTTGATTCCCTGACCTGGAAAAACCGTATCCATATGGGAAGTGAAATAAATTTTATCGACACCTTCTTTTGTTGCCGGAAGCGTGACGATCAAGTTATTTCCTTTATGTTCAGTTTTTGTTGAGGCATCATCCTCAAACACATCACATCCAAGTGCCGTGAATGTGTCTTTTAAGTGAGCACAGATGCGGGCCTCTTCTTTTGATTCCGAATCAATCTGGACCAATTCTAAAAATGTGTCGAGCACACGTTGCTCATTGACCATGTTGCATTCCTCCTCGATTTTTCAGTTCGTCTAGCGCTTTGTTAGTATACCATTTTAAGGTCGATTTGCACTTCAGAAGCGTTGTTTGTACAATAGCTATAATCACATTTCATTCGAAAGGAGTGGTTTTTGTATGTCAAAACCATCAAAACAACAACGGGTCATCAAATGGACGACGATTACGATTTTAGCGATTTTCCTGATTGGAACATTTGCATCGACGATGTTTTATCTCTTCTGATCGACAAATCGTTGTTTCAATTGTAAGTATTGTTCTGTTTCCTGCAACATGTGGAGCAGGGCGGATCGGACTTCGAACTCGTCCCGCGTCGTCGGTAAAGGCGATGCCCGGAATTCTTCGAGTAATCGTTCTAACTCTGTCAAAAATAACGTTGCGTCGGCATCGGGTCGGACATTGTCACCAATCGTCCGAAACAGGTCGGCGACTTTTTTTCCTTCTTCGACGACAAGGACAAGGTCATCGACGTTCCGGACAATCCCGTTCAACAGTTCAAACTGTTGTTCCCGCATCCGGAAGTAGGAATAGTCTTCGTCGTCATTTCGTCTGCCGATCGCATTGCCCATCCGTTTTAAGGATGCCTCTTTCCCTTCTTTCAATAACCGTTCCGTTTCGTGTAACGTCAACGAATGTTGATTGATCCGTCCCGTCTCGATTGCGGCCGCCACTTCGAAAAACAAGGCGGCAATCCGTTGGTCGATTTGGCGACGGCGGTCTGAGATCGTCCGGTCGAGACTCGGCATATACATGTTGACGAGCAATCCGACTCCGACTCCAATCAACAAAAGATAAATCTCGTTTAAAAAGATGTCGAGATTCAATTGCCGCGCTGTGTAGAGATGGGTCAGGATGACGACACTCGTAATAAAACCGTCCTGCAGACGGAGGCGTTGGGTGAGCGGAAGAAATAAAATGAAATAAAGTGCAAGCGCAATCGGTCGGTAGCCGATGACTTCAAAGATGATAAAACCAAGCCCAATCGCAAGCAGCGAGGCCATGATCCGTTCATAGGATGCCCGGAATGATTTTTTCCGCGTCGCTTGAATGCTCAGGATGGCGATGATGGCGGCAAAGACATGATAATCCAGCTGCATCCTCTCCGCAATCCACATGGCGAGTGCCGCTGCGACGGCGGTCTTTAATGTTCGATATCCAATAACCACAGATTCCCCTCCATTCTTTGTTAGATTACCTATTCTTTACCCAGATTGTCGATTGATTTTTTTGAAGGACGTGATTTTTTGACTAAACGCACCATCCGCCCGACTCGTCCTGTCCGTCGAACAGGCTCTCTGAAGGGACTGCTCTTTTTCTTTTTGCTCGGCATCTTGTTATTTGTGCTGCTGCGGGACAAACCCCAGACGATTCTTCCTCCGGCCTCCCCTTATATCGCTGAACTCTACCGTGACGGAAAGGTCGTCGAAGAAAAAGAATTTGATTCCTTTGACGAAGCGAAAACATTCCTCAACGAACGACGTGGTGCGGTCAAACGAACATCTGATGACCGTTACCTCTACTTGACCGGAAGCGGGATCGGAATCGTCGATGCACCGGAGACACTCAACATCTATGCCGATCGCACCCTCAACAAGCGACTGACGTATGTCGCACCGGGCAGTCGATTATCTCTCTTGACCTATGACGATCAGGCAAGCCGAATTGAAATCGCTGGTCTGACGGGATACGTCGACTCCGATCGACTGACACTGTATCCGCTCGAGCGATCGAGTAAGCGCTCCTACTACGAAACAAGGGGCAATCGTTTATTACATTACATCGTCGCGGATGCGGGACTCGGCGGACTGATCACAGCCGGTCAGGCACCTGCCTCGTTACCGGAACGAACGACGAAGTATGTGGAATCAAAAACACTAACAAAGGATTTACGTCAGGCTACTGAACTGACCGCTAAACAACTTGATGCGTACATTCGGAAAAATGCACCGGACAGCCCGCTGATTGGTACCGGCAAGACGTTTAAACAGGTAGAACGCGATCATCAAATCAATGCCGCCTATCTGCTGGCCCATGCGATTCATGAATCCAATTATGGACGTTCCGAAATTGCGCAGGATAAATTTAATCTGTTTGGCGTCAATGCGACAGATATTGCTCCAGGCAAAAATGCGACTGCCTATACGTCTTTTGAAGATTCGATCCGGAAAACCGGCAAGTTCATCGCCCGGGATTATTTGGCTGAAGACGGGAAGTATTACCGAGGTGCTTTTCTTGGGAACAAGGCACGTGGGATGAACGTCTTTTATGCGTCTGATCCCTATTGGAGCGAAAAAATCGCTGGGATCCTCGTCAAAATGGACGCCGTCTAAATCGGACTTATGGTACACTAATGGGCGAGACATCAATCATTTAGGAGTGAATACACATGGAAAAAGTTTTAGTATTTGGTCATAAAAATCCGGACACGGATACGATTGCATCGGCGATTGCCTATGCCGAATTGAAAAAAGAACTCGGTGTTCACGCGGAAGCGATTCGCCTTGGTGACATCAACGGTGAAACACAATTCGCGCTTGATTATTTTAAGGTGGCGATTCCCCGTCTCGTCACACAGGTGTCGACGGAAGCCCAACATGTCATTCTCGTCGATCACAACGAACGTCAACAAAGTGCCGACGACATCGATGCCGTCAAAGTGACAGAAGTCATCGACCATCACCGGATCGCCAATTTCGAGACGTCTGATCCGATCTATTACCGCGCTGAACCTGTCGGCTGTACGACAACGATCTTAAACAAGATGTATAAAGAACACGGTGTGGCGATCAAACCTGAAATTGCCGGTTTAATGTTGTCTGCCATCGTCTCGGACTCCTTATTATTTAAATCACCGACATGCACGGAACAAGACGTCATCGCAGCACGTGAACTCGCAATGATTGCAGGTGTCGATGCCAACGTCTATGGTCTCGATATGCTCAAGGCCGGTGCGGACTTGTCGAAAAAAACAATCGATGAATTGATTGCGCTTGATGCAAAAGAATTTACGATGGGACCTTTTAAAGTCGAGATCGCTCAGGCAAATACCGTTGATACGGCAGAAGTCTTATTGCGTCAAGAAGAACTCGAAGCACGGATCGAATCATTGATCGCTGAAAAAGACCTTGATTTGTACATGTTACTCGTGACGGACATCTTGACGAACAACTCCGTTGCTCTTGTCCTCGGACCGGAAGCTTCACTCGTCGAACGGGCCTTCGGAATCGATGCGACAAATCACCTTCTCTATCTAGAAGGTGTCGTTTCCCGTAAGAAACAAGTGGTTCCTGTCTTGACGAACACGGCATTAGCAGTAGAATAATTCACGAAAAAAGAAGGAGTTTGCTCCTTCTTTTTTGAATACATAAATTGAATGGCTATTCATTCAGTTTATAAGGGGGTTTTATGTATGACAAAAACAGTACTCGTAACAGGTGGCACGAGCGGAATGGGCAAAGCGATGGCCCTTACTTTAAAAAAAGCCGGTTGGAATGTCGTCGTGACCGGTCGGGATGCAGACCGATTACACCAAACGGACGTCGCGTTGCAGGAAATCCAAGGAGACCATGCCGTCATCCAAATGGATGTGCGTGATCCGGAAGCATGCATGGCAGCCGTCAATCAAACACGGCAACGATTTGGTCGACTCGAAGCCCTAATTAACAACGCTGCGGGCAATTTCATCTGCCCGACGGATGAATTATCGCCCAACGGCTGGAAAACGGTCATCGATATCGTCCTGAACGGGACGTTTAACTGTTCCCATGCCCTCGTCAAAGGCTGGCAAGAAGATGGGGTCTCGGGTGGACAGATTCTGAACATCGTCGCCTCGTACGCATGGCAGGCAGGTCCTGGGGTCGCCCCCAGCGCAGCAGCAAAAGCAGGCGTCTTGAATCTCACCCGGACCTTGGCTGTCGAGTGGGGATACAAGTATCAAGCGCGTATCAATGCGATCAGCCCGGGACCGATCGAACGGACTGGCGGTGCCGATAAACTCGCCATGTCCCCGGAACATGCGGAACGGATCCGCCGGAACGTCCCCCTCGGACGCTTCGGGACACCCGAAGAAATTGCCGACCTTGCGACGTGGATGCTGTCCGATCAAGCACGTTACTTAAACGGGGAATGTATCGCTCTCGATGGTGGACATTGGTTAAATAAACAACCGTTTTAAGGAGCCAGCCAGTCTCTCATCTCGTCGACGGGAGACTTTTTTGGTTTCTGGTTCGTTTATCCGTTATTTTCTCAACTAGCTATGTTTATCAATCATTTTTTCAGGAAAATAGTAATACAGGTAATCGATTGGACAAGGAGATGGATTGGATGGGAATAGCATTCATGTGGGGGGCGATTGCCGGTGGTGCCGTCGTCATTGGTGCCTTGATTGGTTTATTCGTCCCGCTGAAACAACGGATCATCGGTTATGTCATGTCGTTTGGAACGGGCATCCTGATCGGAGCCGCAACGTTTGAATTGCTCGATGAGGCTTTAAATAAGTCGACGACGATGGTCGTCGGGATCTCCTTCATCGTCGGCTCTCTTGTCTTTACGGCGTTTGATATGTTCGTTTCTTCGCGTGGAGCGAGTAAACGAAAACGGTCGTCCGGAGGGAATGAAGGCACCGGAACGGCAATCTTCTTCGGGACGATTCTTGACGCGATTCCGGAGTCGATCATGATCGGGGCAAGTCTACTGTCCGGAAACGTCAGTGCGGCTCTTGTCGCCGCAATTTTCGTCAGCAATATCCCGGAAGGACTATCGAGTACGACCGGCTTACAAAAAGATGGTTTTTCCAAGAAAAAAATACTGTTGATGTGGGGACTTGTCTGGTTGATTTCCGCTCTTGCTTCGCTTGCCGGTTACTCGATCCTAGCTGAGTTGCCTGACATGCAATTTGCGATGATCGGCGCTTTTGCGAGTGGGGGCATCATTGCGATGCTTGCCTCAACGATGATGCCGGAAGCTCACGAGGAAGGCGGCGCCATTGTCGGTCTGTTCGCTTCACTCGGTTTGATTACCGCCGTCATCTTAAGTTAAGTAACAGAGCTCCGTTCCAACAATGGAATGGAGCTCTGTTTTGTTGCTGTCAATCGCCGCTCCACTCCTCTTTAAAACGTTCCACAAACTCCACCATATATTGGTGGCGGTCTTCGGCCATCATTTTTGCCTTTTCCGTGTTCATCAAATCTTTTAGCCGTAACAACTTCTCCTCAAAATGATGTAAGGCACTTGTCGGACTCGTCCGGTCTCCCAGTTGTCGAGCGGTTAATTCAGGTCTATACATCGGTTCCTTGAATTGTCCGGCAAACTGAAACGTCCGGGCGATACCAATCGCCCCGATCGCATCCAAACGATCCGCATCCTGGACGATTTTCCCTTCGAGTGTCTGCATCGGCGGCCGGTCTCCGCCTTTAAAGGACATGCTGTTGATGATGTCAAGGATATGGTGACGGTCGTTCGTTGACACACGGGGTGTCAGGTACGAATCGACTCGTGAACTTGTTCCCCCGATTTTACTGTCTGCTACATCATGCAACAACGCCGCGAGTTCGATGATTCGGACGTCTCCCCCTTCATGCGTTGCAATCCGTAACGCCATCTTCCGGACACGCTCGATATGGGCATAATCATGCCCTGAAAAATCATTTGCATGAAATGTTTTGACAAACTGTTCTGTTTCCTTGATCAACATACTTCCTCCTCTTTTAAAAAACGCTAACTCATTCATATGAGTTAGCGTTTTGCATCATAATACTTTTTCTAAGAATTTTTTTGCCCGATCGGTCTTCGGATGATCAAACAATTCGATCGGACTGCCTTCTTCCATCAAAATCCCTTCATCGAGGAACAAAACACGATCGGCGACTTCTTTTGCAAAGCCCATTTCGTGCGTGACGATGACCATCGTCATCCCGCTTTCCGCCAACTTTTTCATGACGTCAAGCACTTCATTAACCATTTCCGGGTCAAGCGCTGACGTTGGTTCGTCAAACAGCATGACGTTTGGTTCCATCGCGAGGGCACGGGCAATCGCGACCCGTTGCTTTTGACCGCCGGACAGCTGATTCGGAAAATTATCCCGTTTTTCTGACAAACCGACGCGTTCGAGTAACACTTCTGCCCGTTTGACGGCATCTTCCTTCGATAACCCAAGCACGTTAATCGGTGCATAAATCAAGTTATCGAGAACCGATTTATGCGGGAAGAGATTAAACTGTTGAAACACCATCCCGATATTTTGACGGGCTTTCGCGATATTCGCCTTTGGTTTCGTCAGTTCAAAACCAGCGACGTTCACCGTACCTCCGGTTGGTTTCTCTAACAGATTGATGCATCGTAAAAAGGTTGATTTTCCGGATCCGGACGGTCCGATGACGGCAACGACTTCTCCCCGTCCGACCGTTGTCGTAATGCCTTTTAATACTTCTAATTTTCCGAACTGCTTATACAGATCAGTCACTTGAATCATAGGTTCCATCTGATTACCCACTCTTTCTCATAGCTTTTTCGACTTGTTGACCAATCAAGGACAATCCCATGACAAGTACGAAATAGACGAATCCTGCAAATAATAACGGTTCAAAATACAAGGCTTTTTCTCCCCCGACGACTTGCGCCCGGCGCATGACGTCAAGTACACCCACCGTCGAGATCAAAGCTGATTCTTTTGTTAATGTGATCAATTCATTCATGATAGCCGGTAAGATATTTTTAAAGGCTTGCGGCAGGATGATGGACCGTAACTGTTTCATGTAAGGAATACCAAGGGCGTCCGCTGCTTCCCATTGTCCCCGGTCGACGGCTTGAATCCCGGCCCGGATAATTTCCGAGATATAGGCACCCGAGTTTAAGGAAAAAGCGATGATGGCGGATTGATAGCCGGTCGTCACATATCCGGTCAACTGCGGTAATCCAAAATGAATGATCGCCAGTTGCAAAATTAATGGTGTTCCGCGGAAGACTGCTGTGTAGGCATGACCTAGGAATCGAAGGAACTTACTCTTTGTAATCTTCAGCGCTGCGACCACGATTCCGATCAGCATACCAGCAATCGCGGCGACGATGACGACTTTAAATAGAACTGGAATTCCTTGCAGAATATATGGGATTGAATCTTGAATCTTTGTAAAGTCTATCATAACCAATCTCCTAACGTCGCACAAAAGGGATGAGGTTACCCCCACCCCTATGCACTACTCTTATTTTGCTTCTTTTTGGAACCATTTTTCCGCGAGTTTATCGATGTCTCCATTGTCGATCATCTTTTTCAACTCTTTATTGAAATCGTCACGCATCTTGTCTCCTTTTTTGAAGGCGACGGCAGAACCGGTTGGTCCGTCTTCTTTGATTTCATACGTTTTTAACGCCTTATCTTGATTCATGTATTTAACAGCGACGGCATCTTCGATAATCAGGGCGTCAATCCGGCCCGTATTTAATTCTTGAATGATTTCCGGAATCTTGTTTAACGAGACCGCTTCACTGTCTTTGTAACGGTCTTTCGCTAATGCTTCCTGGATTGAACCGAGCTGGACACCAAGTTTCTTGCCTTTTAATTCGTCATCCGAAGCGATTGCTTTATCCTTTGTCATGACAAGATTTTTAGATTGGAAATAAATATCCGTAAAGTCCGCATTCTTTTTCCGTTCGTCGGTCGGCGTCATACCGGCCATGACGAAATCGACACGCCCTGCACTGAGTGCTCCGAGAAGACTACCGAACTCCATGTCCTCGATTTTTAGGTCATAGCCGAGATTTTTAGTGACTTCCTTTGCAATCGCAACATCAAAACCAACGATGTCATCACCTTTTGCTGTATCGATGTATTCAAACGGGAAGTAATCTGCCGACGTTCCCATCGTCAATACTTTGTCACTCGTCTTTGTCGTACCGCCTGTTGATTCCTCTGATGCGCCACATGCTGCCATCGTGACGGCGAGAATGCCTGCCATTGCCGTTGCTGCTAATTTTTTCATCAATAAATTCCCCTTCCAACGCTCAATTGTCAGAACTTTAACAATAGTATGACTTATGTTTTTTTCTAATTCAATACTAAAAAGTTCGACCTGATTTATTGCTTTTAGAATATACGAATATTTATTCATTGTAAAGCATAAATATATATAAATAATGCATAAAATATGTATTTTCTTTGTTATCTTCCGGTAAATGTTTTTTGATAACGCTTTCAATTATTTTTGTTTGATGTCTTTTTGAATGAGTGGGATAGCGACTTCATACAAAAAAGCGCTGTTTCCAGATGCAGAAACAGCGCTTTTAATGGATTACGCGTAAATTTCAATCAATGATTCTAACTTCTCGACAACTTCTTCTGCCGTAAAGGATTCAATATCAAACCGTTCGACCATTGAAAGAATATTTCCATCTTGCATCAAGGCAAACGATGGTGACGATGGTGGATATCCTTCGAAGTATTCACGTGCCCGGTCCGTTGCTTCCCGGTCTTGTCCTGCAAACACGGTCACGAAATGATCCGGTTTCACACCTTCCATCCGGTTGATGTAGGCTGCCGCAGGGCGAGCGATCCCACCTGCACATCCACAAACCGAATTGACGAGGACTAGTGTCAATCCTTCACGTTTCATTGCCTCATCGACGCTTTCAGCAGTCGTCAGTTCTTCAAAACCTGCAGCTGCTGCTTCTTTACGTGCCGTCTGAACGACATCTTCAAAATACATTTGAAAATCCATTGTATTATTTCCCCCTTATTTCGTTGTCTACTTTATTGTACGAGTTTCGATGAAATCTGTCCAAGTCTGTCGCTTAATTCACGTTCGAGGTAAGGTTGTGCTTGAAGCAGGTTCCGAAAAGCCAGATACCGATCGATTTTTTCTTCTGATGGCCGTTTCTGATTTTTATAGGCGCGGATTAAGATGTTTTTCGGCGTATGCTCAAGGTCGATGAACTCCAACAGTTGTGTCTCATAACCAACGAGCGTCAACAATTCCGCTCGAATTGAATCGGTCGCAAGCGATGCAAATTTTTCTTTAATTAATCCGTGTTGAAGCATCACATCAAGCGGTGAACACTCCAGTTGCCGATTCAGTTCCTTTTGACAACACGGTACGCTGAGAATGACGGAGGCGTTCCAATCGACGGCACGGGCCAAGGCAACGTCCGTCGCGACGTCACACGCGTGTAACGTCACCATCAGATCCACTTCCGTTTCTTGATCGTAGTCGTGGACGTCACCGACACGGAACGTCAAATCATCGTATCCAAGATCGCGTGCGATTTCTGTACATTCTTCGATGACTTCTTTTTTGAGATCCAGACCCGTGATGTTCAAATCAAATCCTTTGACGACTTTCAAATAATGATACAAAGCAAACGTCAGATACGACTTCCCACACCCAAAGTCTAAAATCCGAATTGTTCGGCCTGTCGGTAATGCCGTGATGCTGTCTTCGACGAATTCAAGGAACCGGTTGATCTGTTTGAACTTATCGTATTTTTGTCGTTTGACTTGTCCATTTTCCGTCATGACTCCTAAACGAATCAAAAAGGGTACCGGTATTCCGTCTTCTAACAAGTGGCTTTTCTTCCGATTATGCGATAGTTCGGCTTGCAGACGGTCTTTGACCGTCGTCTTAAGCGATACTTTCATTTTCTTCGACAGTTGGAATTGTAGTTCTTCTGTCTCGAATCGAAATAAAAATTGACGAAATTCATCAAAATATTCATCCATTCGTAAAATAAAGTCTTCTATACTTAAATTCTCATGCTTAATGATCCGTTCATGTTGAAACTCTAACTGGATCGCATACGTATCTCTTAATAGAATCGGTTTTAACTTGATTCGACGTAGATCATTTGATTTGAGACGCGGTCCGCTAATCGTCGCGTGTATGAGGGATGTGGCTTGCAGTTTTTCGGTAAGCAAATCTTTTAGTTGGTGTAATTCCACGTATCGTCCCGTCCTTTTTTGTTTGTTCTTTCGAAACTGTAGCAAATTCACTCCCGTTCGACAAGCAAGTCAGCTTTATTTCAAAAACGATTACTTCATTCCTGAAGGAGGAAAACAACATGTTCAAAAAAATTCTTTCCCAAATCGGTATTGGTGCCGCGACGGTCGATACACGACTTGAACAAGACCAGTGTGAACCCGGTGGAACGATTCAAGGTGTCGTTCACATCAAAGGTGGCAGCGTCGATCAGGAAATCGACCGGATTTACCTCGCCTTTAACACTCAATATAAAGAAGAAGTCGGTGACAACACGGCCTTTACGACGTTCACACTCGATCGGTTCGCTTTAAACGAAGCGGCCTTTACGATTGAAGCTGGCGTCGAACGGGAAATTCCGTTTACGCTTCAAGTCCCTTTTAATACCCCCTTATCTGTCAGCCAGTCCAAATCCTGGATCGAGACAGGTCTCGATATCGCACAAGCCGTCGATCCGTCCGACCATGATGCCGTCGTCGTCAAAGCCAACGATCACCAATCGGTCATCCTCGAAGCGATGGAAGATCTCGGATTCCGCTTAAAAAAAGCTGATACAGAAAAACTTCCGGGGCGCTTCCGGAAAGATCTGCCGATTGCCCAAGAACTCGAATATTCAGCGCGTGGAACACACTATGCGCATAAGCTCGATGAAATCGAAGTCATCATGCTGCAAGACCGGTCCGGTATTGATATTGTCTTACAAATCGATCGCCGTGCCCATAGCTTAGGCTCACTGTTCAGTGAGATGGCGGGAGCTGACGAAACGATGACGACGCTGTCGCTATCGAATCAGGAGTTACGTAACGCTGCTACCGTCAAACAGCGCCTTGCTGATTTGATCGAACGTCATAGCTAAAAATAATTTACCGACCGACCAGACAAAAAACTGAACGAATCCTCCCTTTCCAGGGTGGGATCGTTCAGTTTTTTAATGTTTTTCTTTAGTTTAGCTCCCTATTCCTTCCTGTCGACGAAGGGGTCTCGATCGCCTGACGATACGTCTGCTCAAACGTCTCTTCCGTCCAGCCCATCTGCCAAAACATCAATTCGTAATAACAACTTTTGACGAAATGTTGTTTCATCCGTTCCCGTTCTTCGGCACTCGCCCGCTCCGCCAAATCATTCAGACGATCGATTTGTTCAAAGACAACCCGCTCGAACCATTCCGAACTGTATGTCGCAATCCATTGTTGATAAATCGGTGAAGCCGGTGTCGCTGCTTGTAATTGTTGTCCGATCTCATAGTAGAGCCAGTAACACGGTAAAATAGCAGCGATGGTCTCCCCGAGCGTTCCTTCACTTGCATGGTGCATATGCGAAATATACGCATATGCTGTCGGTGCCGGTTCGAACTCAGCCAACGTATCGTTCGAGATCTCAAGCGGTTCAAAAAACGATTGGTGCAGACTCAGTTCTGCCGCGTAAGTCGATGTCGCATGCTCGGCCAGTTCAGCGATCGTCGCGAAGTCCTCTGCCTTCGACGCGGCCCGTGCCTGAATTTTCGCAAAATGTTTTAAGTAATAGGCGTCTTGCAGGACGTAATGGCGAAACTTCGCTACCGGCAAGGTGCCGTCTCCGATTCCTGTCACGAACGGATGGGTAAAGCTACTGTCCCAATACTGTTGTGCCGCTTGTCGGATTTCTTCACTGAATGTCATGTCGTTTCCCCCTTTATTCATCAAAAAACGCCACACCCGATGTCAGGCATGACGTGAAAAGACCATGAAAAGAGGATCATCCACGCCACTTCCCTCCGTAAGTCCAAACTTAATCAGGTTCAAAGGGTCCGAACGTCTTCGTCGTCTCAGTCAGCCTACTGACTCCCCTAGTGGTCGCTATTTGATTTGTTTTGATTTTAGCATGATTTAACGTTTAATTGACCCTTTCTCGTCATTTCCGTCCTTTTTTTTGTACAATGGACATGGCGGAAGGTGGACGTCCGCTCGTCCTTTAGACCGATTCTCTTCTGAAGACGGTCGATTAGACTGAACTTAGTACCTGATACTTAACTTACGGAGGAATTTATGATGATGAATAAAACAATGACATGGACGGCATCTGCATTGCTTGCTACGACTTTACTGCTTCCGACGGCTGCGTCGGCTGAGCAAATCGTCGACAAAACGATTATCACACTGGGTGAGTCGCTCGGAGCTAAGGATAAAGCATGGGTCCTGTCGCGCCTGAATGCACCGGAAGGCATCACGCCGATCATTGCAACATCGGCGGACGAAGAAAAATACCTTGGCAAAAACATTCCCCAGTCGCAACGTGGTGGCGGAATGTATTCCTCGGCCAAAATTGAACTGGCTGAAAAAGGTGATGGATTATCGGTCGCTACAGAGAATATCACCTGGGTGACAAAAGATATGTACTTGAACGCCCTCGTCACGGCCGGTGTGACGGATGCCGACATTACCATCACGTCTCCTTATAAAGTAACCGGAACGTCCGCTTTGACCGGGATCATGAAAGCGTACGATCAAACATCTGCCGAGACCGGCATCAAACTGACGGATGAACGAAAAGACCTTGCCCAGCAAGAACTTTCCGTGACTTCAGACGTCGGAAAGACGGTCGGGACGGATAAAGTCGCCGACTTGATGAACGAAATCAAAGCCGAAATCGCAAAACAAAAACCGGAAACAAAAGTCGAGATTGAAAACGTCATCGTTCAAGTCATCCAAAACAATAACATCAATCTGTCAGATGCGCAGATGGATCGCCTGACCGGGTTATTCAATCAAATGGAGCAAGCCGACCTGAACTGGGGTCAAATCGAGAGTGGTCTGAAAGATGCGGGGCAGGACATTCAGGCATTCGCCACTTCGGAAGAAACAAAAGGTTTTTTTGCTAAATTATTCGATGCACTCAGCAGTTTTTTTAACTCGATTTCAGGTTGGTTCAAATAAAAATATCTCTTTCTTCTGCTCGCTCACACATGGTAAAATGAACGTATCGAAAACGAAAAGGTGGTGTGGAGGAATGGGTTTTGCTGCGTGTACGCATTGGTTGATGGAACAACTGTATCTGTTACGCGCGATTTTTCATGAAATGGCGTTCTAAGGGACACGTCTGCCCTTTTTAAAGGAACTCCATAGTTGAAAAATAAAGCAAAGCGTATCTTCCACCGTTTGTAGGAGAGTGCTGTTTGCGCTCTCCTTTTTTGATGCGCTAGAGAGGAATTTTCTAGATGATGATTTGCGACCTACAACACCTTACTAAACAATTCGGAGGTGACGACATCTTAACGGATGTGTCTCTCTTTATCGAACAACACGACCGTATCGGATTGATCGGTCGAAACGGAAGTGGAAAAACGACACTTTTACGTTTGATCGCCCGACTTGATTCAGAAGATGGTGGAACGATTTACAGAAAAAGTGGTCTATCCATCGGATATTTGGAACAAATCCCTGTCTTTGACAGGTCGATGACAGGACTTGACGTCCTTTGGACTGCATTTGCTCCGCTTGTTGATTTACGTCGTTCCCTGCAACGTATTGAACAGGATATGGCGTCGGAAACGAATCAAATCGAACGGTTGCTTGAACGCTATACGCAGGAGACGGAAGCTTTCGAGCGCCAAGGCGGATATTTACTGGATTCTAAAATTGAACGGATGATTAACGGTTTGCAGCTTCACGCTCTCTTGGACCGTCCGTTCGAGCAACTCAGTGGCGGTGAACAGACAAAAATCTGTCTCGGAAGGATGTTGTTGACCGAGCCGGAATTGTTGATTCTCGATGAACCAACTAATCATTTGGATTTAGAAGCCGTTGAATGGCTTGAATCCTTTTTATCAAGTTATCCCGGCGCCGTCCTCCTCGTCTCGCACGACCGGGTGTTCCTTGATCGTGTCGTGACGCGAATCGTTGAACTGGAGGACGGACAACTTCATTTGTACCGAGGAAACTATACCCACTATGTAGCAGAAAAAGAACGACTTCTTTTAGAACAATTTCATGCTTATCAGGAACAACAAAAAAAGATCAAGCAAATGAAGGATGCGATCCGCCGCCTGCGGCAATGGGCGAACGAAGCGTCTCCGCCAAGTGAAAAACTGTTTCGAAAAGCAAAGTCTATGGAACGGGCACTTGAACGGATTGAACGGATCAAACGTCCACAGCTCGAAGCCGAAACTCCGGATCTCGTTTTTTCGGCACACGGCAAGACAAGTCAAACCGTCTATCGGTTAGAGGACGTCGGGGTTTCCTTTTCCGAACGTACATTGTTCCAGTCCGTCACGTTTGAAGTGATGGCAAAAGATCGATTGGCCATCGTCGGTGCAAACGGAAGTGGTAAATCGACTCTCCTGCACCTGCTACTCGGAAAGATCGAGCCGACGACAGGTCTGATCTTACGTGGCCCTTCTGTCAAAATCGGTTATTTGTCCCAGCATATTACGTTTCCTGATGCGGATCGTTTGATTGATGTGTTCCGCTCACAGATTCACGTTGATGAAGGAACGGCTCGCCAACGACTCGCCCAGTTTCTCTTTTTTGGTCCTCGTGTCTTCTTGCCTGTCACGGCATTAAGCGGTGGTGAACGCATGCGTCTGATGCTGGCCATTTTAGTCCATTCCGATCTGAATGTACTCATCTTGGATGAACCGACGAATCATTTGGACATCGATTCGCGGGACGCCTTAGAAGAAGCTCTGGAATCCTTTGACGGAACGTTGATCGCCGTTTCCCACGATCGTTATTTTTTAAATCGCCTGTTTTCAAAAACCTTGTGGCTCGATCAGACGATCGACGTGTTCCATGGTGCTTATGAATACGCTGCTTCTAAACGGCAGGAACGTTCTGCTGTCACGGTGACGGCTAACATGCATAAACCACTGTCCACGAATCGTCAGCAGAAAAATCCGATCCAGTCTCCGTCGACGACTTCACAACTCGAAGAGACTATTCAACGGTCAGAAGCAGAAGTCGCCCTACTCGATCAACAATTAGAAGCGACACAAGACTATAGTAAAGTTTCAGAACTATATACGTTACGCGAGTAACTGACTCGACAAATCAATCACCTATACGAACAACTGCTTACGTTGGAATAACCTAAACACGTTTTAGAAAGCCATTTTCGACCTGTCGCAAACAATGCGGCAGGTTTTTTATTCGCCCCAGTAAAAACCACGTCTTCCACATTCTAAATAATTAATCAAATTAAGTTACGAAAAAAAGTTTTAAAATTTCACTTGCTAATTATCTGAAAATTTGTATAATTCAACGTATAGCTATTTTATCTTCACAAAAAAACCTTAGGAGGAATTTTTCAAATGGATGCCTTTCAACAAGCAATACAATCAGGAGTCGATTTTGCGAACAACTTGTTATGGTCTTATATCTTAATCGCGGCACTGATCGGAGTCGGCATCTACTTTACGATTCGGACAAAATTCATTCAGTTCCGGTACTTAAAAGAAATGTTCCGTGTGACACTCGATAAAAATGAAAAAACGACAGATGACGAAGGAGAAAGCATCACATCACTCCAATCGTTCTTCATTGGGGCCGCAACACGAATCGGTACGGGTAACCTGGCCGGTGTCACGATTGCCATCACGCTTGGTGGACCGGGTGCCGTGTTCTGGATGTGGATGGTCGCTTTACTCGGTGGAGCAACCGCACTGATTGAAAGTACTCTTGCGCAAGTCTATAAAGTCCGCGATACAAAAACAAATGCTTACCGCGGCGGACCGGCTTACTACATCGAAAAAGGTCTGAAAAACCGGGCGCTTGGAATCGTCTTTGCGATTTTGATTGCCGTCACATTTGGTCTGATCTTCAACTCGGTTCAATCGAATACAATTGCAGCAGCATTTGATAATGCATTTGGCATCAACAAAGCAGTTGTCGGCGGCGTACTCGTTGTCTTGACAGGACTCGTCATCTTCGGAGGCGTCCACCGTGTCGCGAAGTTCTCTGCCATCGTTGTTCCGGTCATGGCAGGACTTTACCTCATTGCCGCTATCTTCGTCGTCGTCACAAACCTGACAGAAATTCCAGGCGTCTTCGCGATGATCTTCAAGAGTGCCTTCGGGATCGAACAGGCTTTCGGCGGATCGGTCGGAGCTGCGATCTCACTTGGTGTCAAACGTGGTCTCTTCTCAAACGAAGCCGGTATGGGATCAGCACCGAACGCAGCTGCTGCTGCTGAAGTTTCACACCCTGCGAAACAAGGATTCCTCCAGACACTTGGTGTTTTCCTCGATACGTTGATCGTCTGTACAGCAACTGCTGCCATCGTCTTACTCAGCGATAGTTATGCGTCTGGTAACGGCGAAGGCATCGAGATGCTACAAAATGCGTTAGGCGAACAGCTTGGTGCGGTCGCTCCAGCCTTTATTGCCATTTGTGTCTTCTTGTTTGCTTTCAGTTCAATCGTCGGCAGCTACTACTACGGCGAAACGAACATCGAATTCATCAAAAATAGTCCGGCTGCTGTTTTCGGCTTCCGGATTGCTACGATGGCATTCGTCTTCATCGGTTCAGTCCTCAGCCTCGGGATGGTTTGGAGCTTTGCCGATCTCTTCATGGCGGGTATGACATTGATCAACTTGACAGCTATCTCGCTTCTAGGTGGAGTCGCTCTTAAAGTCATCAATGATTACCAAGAACAACGGAAAAAAGGACTTGATCCTGTCTTCTCTGCGAAAGCACTGGGCATTGAAAATACAGAGTGTTGGGACGATGAAGAAGTCATCCGTCCTGCAGCAGGTGAAGCTTCACCACCGCCAATCGCACGTCGCTAATTTGAACTTCCCCTTGCATATCACGATTCCAGTGGTGTGCAAGGTTTTTTTCTGTCTAGGATTATGTTTATGTCATGTTGGGAAAATAGAAAGAGTTAGATTCAAAGGAGGAACTGAACTTGTCAAAAGTCATGCTCATCATCAATCCATCATCTGGTAAAGAACTCGGAAAGAAACATGCGGAACTCGCGGAAGGAACATTAGCGCAACGATTTACGGAAGTCGATGTCCGCTTTACAGAAAAAGAATTAGATGCAACAGAATTTGCAAAACAAGCCGCAACCGGACACTATGACGCTGTTGTCGCCATGGGCGGAGACGGAACGGTCAATGAAGTCGTCACGGGCATCGCGGAACAAGACTACCGCCCGACGCTCGGTATCGTCCCACTCGGAACGGTCAATGACTTAGCGCGTGCCTTGAATATCCCAACCGATCCACAAGAGGCAATCCGTGTTTTAGAAGATGCCCCTTCTCGCCTGCTCGATATCGGAAAATATGATGATCATTATTTCATGAATGTCATCGCTGTCGGATTGATTGCTGAAGCCGTCGAAGAAGTCAGCGTCGAGCAAAAAACGTCACTCGGTTCGGTCGCTTACTTCATTGAAGGATTAAAAGCGTTTAAAGATCATAGTCCCTATCCGATTCAATTGACAGCAGCCGAAAAATCATTTGATGGTGAAACACCGCTTTTAATCATTTCCCTGACAAATTCAGTTGGCGGTTTCGAATCGTTTGCTAAGGAAGCGCGTGTCGATGATGGTCTGTTACATGTCTTCATCGTCAAGCAGCTTGGCTTCTTTGATGCCCTTCAAGCGTTACCGAAATTATTGACCGGAAAAATCTCAGATGCCGATCAAGTCGATTATTTTACGACAAAAGAAGTCCGTATCGATTCGAAAGAACGTCTCCCGATCAACGCGGATGGCGATACGGCAGGGCACCTTCCTGTAACAGTCCAAGTCTTAAGTCAACATTTGACCGTTTTTGCACCTGTTTCCAACTAAGTCTTTTTTCCTATATACGTGAGGATGTGTACTTCGCATCGTCACGTTTTTTGACGTTTATTCAAAAAACAGCTTATTTATTCTATTTTATTAAAATTAAATTCACCTACTAAATGAAATATTATCCATTACAATATATGTTATACAACTATAATCTTGCAATGAAACTGAAATATTTTTGTGTTATTTGCGATGCTATAATCATTCTATCAAGAAAATATTTATACATATTAAATACATAATGCTCTGTATCTTACAACTTTGAAAGGGCTTGTTCCCTTACATAATCGTCCGTCGCCTTTCACACTTCTAGGAGGAACTTCTACATGAAACGCATGATTACAACTATGACAATGACAGCACTGATGGTTTCTGGTTTCGCTACAACGACTACCCAAAAAGTTGACGCAGCGACAACGTACAAAGTAAAAGTAACAGCAGATGGTTTACGCGTCCGGACGGGCCCTTCGACCGCTTACAAGGTCGTCGGTAGTGTCAATTCAGGACAAACTTTCAATTATCTAGGTGTTTCCGGCTCATGGACAAAAATTTCTTACGGTGGTACATCACGTTACATCTCTTCTACATACGCTAAAAAATACAGTGTCACAACTGCGTCAAAAGCATCAAGCGGCTTTTCCCGCCCCGCTAGCGGACGAATCGCACAAGGATACGGTGCCGCTAGCGGTACGTACGGTTACACGTTCCATAATGGAATCGATATCGCTGCTCCGACGGGTACCCCTGTTTATGCGTCCGCTGCCGGTACGGTCATCACATCACGGTATTATGGTGCTTACGGCAACCACATCATGATGAAACATACAGTCAACGGATTATCTTATACGACTGTTTATGCTCACTTGAGTAGCCGAGCTGTTTCCGTTGGACAAAAGATCGCCAAGGGTTCGAGAATCGGGAATATCGGCAATACCGGAAATTCTTTTGGATCACACCTTCACTTTGAAATGCACCGGGGAAACTATGTTTACAGCGCTTCTTCTGCTGCAAACAGTGTCAATCCACTCAACTACTTTAACTGATCGTTTTGTTGCTCTCACGCGAATGTCCTCATTCGCGTGAGTTTTTTGTGTTTCGTTCGAGATGAAATCCCGGGAAAAGAATGGTACGGTGGTAACAAATACTATGTTGTTCAAAGGAGGAATCATCTTGAAGCAGACAATCCCGCTCCTACTTTCGACTACGCTCGGTCTCGTTGTTCTGACCGGTTGCCAGGATGCACCGACAGCGGAGGAACGATTAGATGCCTACATCAAGTTATGGGAAAAACAAGATTACGACAAGATGTATGCGGAGTATGCCAGTGAACAGACTAAAAGCACCTATGGTAAAAAAGAATTCATTGAACGGACCAAAAAGTTAGCCGCTTCATTAGACATCGAGGAGCTTTCTGTAAAACGGTTGAAATCGACGGAAAATGAAGATTCCAAAAGAGCAAGCTTACCCGTCAAGATTTCGTTTGAGACGTTAGCAGGAGCTGTTTCCTATGACAAACAAGTTCCATTGACGTTCGAAAAACAGGGTGAATCGGAAAACTGGTATATCGATTGGGATTCATCCTTTGTCCTGAAGGATTTTAAGAAAGACGATCGTGTGCAGTTAACGACTCTTGAGGCGAAACGAGGTGACCTCCTCGACTCCGAAAAAAGACCACTCGCGACGACGGATACAGGGGCTCAAGTCGGGGCGATCGCAGGACAACTCAAAGATGTTTCGACACTTGCGAAATTACTCGATCGACCCGTTTCCTCGATCGAAGATGCACTCGGTGCAAGCTGGGTCAAAGACGGACAATTCGTTCCGCTGAAGACCTATGTTGCTGATGCCAAATCACAACTGACACGACTCGAGCAAGTCGATGGTGTCAGTATCAAGGAAACTGAAGTCCGGACGTATCCATTCGGCACGGCGACTTCACATCTGATCGGATATACCGGTTCCGCGACAGCAGATGAGATCAAACAATCAAAACAAACGATTCAGGTCGGGGAACAAGTTGGAAAACGGGGACTCGAACAAGTGCTTGATGAGACATTACGCGGCACGGCCGGTGCCCGGATCGAGATCATTAAACCAGATGACACAACCATTGATGTAGCAGAAACTGAAGCAAAGGATGGACAGGACATCCAGCTGACGATTGACGGCACATTACAACAGCAGACGTACAAAACGATGAAAGACGATCCAGGAACGGCCGCTGCAATCGATCCACGGACCGGTGAGACCCGTGTGCTCCTCAGCTCACCCGGGTTTGATCCGTCCGAGTTCACGACCGGGATTTCGCAATCACGCCTTGATGCGTTGACAAAAAATCCGGATCAACCCTTGCTTAACCGATTTACGAGTGCGTTCGCACCCGGATCGACCCAAAAACCATTGACGGCAGCAGTCGGTCTCAAGAGTAAAACGCTTGATCCCGAAAAAGCCTACACGATTGACGGGTTGAAAACAAAGATTGATGGTTTTAACGTCACTCGGATCCACGAGACACCGGACCCTGTCAATCTGCATAATGCACTGGTCTACTCGGACAATATCTATTTTGCGAAATCAACGTTGGAACAGATTGGAACAAAAGCCTTTACGTCCGGTCTTGAAGCGTTAGGATACGGAGAAAAGATTCCCTTCACGTATCCGATGCGTGCTTCACAAATCTCAAACGATGGTTCGATTGCGTCTGATGGTCAATTGATGGATACGTCTTACGGACAGGGGCAGATGTTGACGAACATCCTCCATCTGGCTTCGATGTACGAAATTTTCCTGACAGACGGTATCATTTACCGACCGACATTATTGACGGAAGAAAAAACCAAGCAGGTTTGGAAAAAAGACCTTCTCGACGCAAAAGATGCCGCGATGATCCGGGACGATCTTTATGACGTCGTCCATGCCGGATATCCGCTTCCGGCAGACATTCCAGAAGTCAAGGTCGTCGGAAAGACCGGGACGGCCGAATTGAAAAAGGCAGGCGAAGAAAACGGACAAGAGAACGGCTTTTTCGTCGGTTATGATGATGACAAAAAAAACTTACTTGTCGCCATCATGATTGAGTCCGTCGAACAAGAAGACCGTGGGAGTCCATACGTGTCTGGTCTTGTCGCAGATGTCTTGAAAAGCCATGCCAAAAAATAAAAAAGGTGCCCGGATTTGAAATCCCGGCACCTTTTTTGTTCCGACGACTGACTTGTCAGTCCGTCATTTTCAAATCAACTTACACCGTCACATCGGGTAACCGGGCGGCCATCAATTGTTCGATGGCGGCTTCATCACCTTGGTGCAGTAACTCGACGATTTTGCTCCCGACGATGACGCCGGCAACACTTGTGCTGAGTTGACGGACATGTTCCGGTGTACTAATCCCAAAACCAGCTAAGACAGGAACCGGACTCAGTTGAGCGACTTTCGCCAAGTGCTCTTCTAATGCATCACCGAAGTGCGTTTGCCCTCCTGTCGTCCCGTTGACGGTGACAGCGTAAAGGAACCCTTCACTGTGGGTTGCCAGTTTCTCAATCCGTTCAATCGGACTCGTCAAGGACACGAGTTGAACAAGGGCGATATCTTGTTTGTTGCGTCCTGCAAAAAACTGGTCGCTCTGCTCAAGTGGCAAATCCGGAATGATTAAACCATCGACTCCGACTTCACGACACGTTGCAAGGAAGCTGTCGATCCCATACCGGAAAATCGGATTTAAATACGTCATGACGACAATCGGAACGGTCGTCGACTGACGCGCAATCCGGATCGCTTCCAGCACATCTTTTAGACTGACCTGTTTTGCCAAAGCACGTAATCCTGCTTCTTGAATGACAGGACCATCCGCGACGGGATCAGAAAACGGGACACCCACTTCAATCGCCGTCGCTCCTGATTTTTCAAGAAATGCCAGGATACCGGGCAACCGCTCGATTCCTCCATCTCCTCCCATCACATAGGGAATAAACGCTTTTTCACCACGTTGATTAACGGTTCGGATTGCTTGTTCTAAACGCATCAGGCTTCCCCCTTCAAAGCATTTCTGACTGTCATGACATCTTTATCGCCGCGTCCTGACAGACAGATGACGACGACTTCTTCCGGTTGCATCCCTTTGGCAAGTTCTGTTGCATGGGCAATGGCATGAGCCGTTTCAAGCGCTGGGATGATACCTTCTTTTTGACACAGTAATTGCAGGGCATCCAGTGCCTGTTGATCCGTGACGGCCTCATACTGGACACGGCCAATATCCTTTAACAGACTATGTTCGGGGCCGACACCGGGATAATCCAGTCCGGCTGAAATCGAATGGGCTTCCGTCACTTGACCATGGTCATCTTGCAACAGATACATCATCGAACCATGTAAAACCCCGACTTCCCCTTTTGACATCGTCGCCGCGTGTTTATCAGTATCCAGTCCACTTCCGGCTGCTTCAATTCCGTACAATGCGACGTCTTCATCCTCGATGAACGGATGGAACATCCCGATTGCATTACTTCCTCCGCCGACACAAGCGACGATCGCTTCCGGTAATTTCCCCTCTTTTTCAAGGATTTGTGCCCGCGTCTCTTGACCGATGATGGCTTGGAAATCACGGACGATTTCCGGGAACGGGTGTGGTCCGAGGACGGAGCCCATCAAGTAATGCGTATCATCGACATGTTTGACCCAGTAACGTAACGCTTCATTGACGGCGTCTTTTAACGTCCGGCTTCCTTGTGTCACGGAAACGACTTTCGCGCCGAGTAACTCCATCCGGAAGACGTTGAGTTCCTGACGGCGAATATCTTCTTCTCCCATGAAAATGACACATTCTAAATCAAGCAGAGCACAGACGGTCGCTGTCGCAACACCATGTTGTCCGGCACCGGTCTCCGCGACGATTTTTCGTTTCCCCATTCGTTCAGCAAGCAAGGCTTGACCAATCGTATTGTTGATTTTATGGGCGCCTGTATGGTTCAAGTCTTCGCGTTTCAAATAGATTTTGGCGCCGCCGATGGCCCGTGTCAAATGTTCGGCATAATAGAGCGGTGTTTTTCGACCGACGTAGTTTTCGAGTAAATCATTCATCCGTTCGTGAAACGCCGGATCTTCTTTCACTTCGGCGTAGGCTTGTTCCAGTTCAAGGACGGCTTGCATCAACGTTTCCGGAATATAACGTCCTCCGTAGATTCCGTATTGCCCCAGTGCATCAGGTTGTGAATAACGTGTCATTTAAAAGTCTCCTTTACGGCATCATGAAATGCCTGCATTTTTTTCAGATCTTTTTGACCACTCGTTTCAATTCCGCTTGAGACATCGACGGCAAACGGTTCATATCGTTCGATCACTTGTCCGACGTTATCTGCCCGCAGACCACCCGCGACGAACATCGGTTGATCCGTCTGTAAATCGGTCGTCCAATCAAACGTTTGCCCGCTGCCCGCTTCCGGTGCATCAAACAAGACAAAATCCGCTTTCGGATGAATCGCATCGATTGCATCCGCCGAGAGCGCCTGAATGATCGGCACCCGTTTCTCGTAGTACAGCTCGTCTGCGACCGGTCCATGGAGCTGGATCAGATCAAGCCCAACCTGCTCAATCGCTTCCTCGACCTCTTGTTTCGTCGGTGAGACGAACACACCAACGACTTGAACCGTTTCGGGAATCTGTGCCCGGAGTGTCTCTGCTTGCGCCAGCGTGACTTGGCGTTTGCTCGGCGCAAAGACAAAGCCGATATAGTCGGCCCGGTCAACCGCGTAGCGCACGTCTTCCATTCGTTTCAGACCACAAAATTTAATGCGTGTCATGTTTGACTCCACTGACAGCTTGAATGAAATCAGCCGGATCTTCCGCTCGCATCAGGGTTTCACCGATTAAAATCCCATCCGCTCCGGCTGCATGCAACATTTTGGCTTCCTCGACTGTCTTGATCCCACTTTCGCTGATATACCGGACATCCGGTGACTTCGTCTTGAGCAACGCAAGCGACGTGTCGAGACTCACTTCGAATTTCTTCAGGTTGCGGTTGTTGATGCCGATGATCTTCGCCTGCAACTGTTCCGCTCGCTCGAGTTCCGTCGCATCATGAACTTCGACCAAGACTTCGAGCCCGCTTGCATACGCATAGTCATACAGGTCGTGTAACGTGTCATCATCGAGGGCCGCGACGATCAACAGAATCAAACTCGCTCCGTGCGCTTTCGCCAGATCAATTTGAATTCGGTCAATCATAAAATCCTTGCACAGGATGGGCACGTCGACAGCTGTGGCGACGGCTGCCAGATCTTCCATGCTCCCTTTAAAATACGTCTGATCCGTCAAGACCGAGATGACGGTCGCGCCACTGGCGGCATACCGTTTGGCTTGTGCCACAGGATCGACGTTCAACGAGATATCGCCTTTTGAAGGTGAAGCCCGTTTGATTTCCGCGATGACTGATAAATCGGTTCCACCGAGTGATTGATGGATGGATGGATTTAACGGGCGGTGCTCCGCTGAAGGGACCCCATTCATTTTCAATTGTGCGACTTCAAGTCGTTTCGTGTCGATGATACGGTCTAAGATATTCATCCGATTGCCTCCTCTTGTTTCATTCGTTGCAAGTATTGTAATTTTTCAAGTGCCCGACCGGAGTCGATGCTCTCTGCCGACCGTTCGATTCCTTCACGAATCGTTTGAACGCGACCTTCGGCGAACAAGGCGATTCCGGCATTGAGTAAAACCGTATCGCGGTACGGACCGGTTTCTCCCTGCAAGACCCGTAAGAGAATGTTCGCGTTTTCTGCTGCTGTTCCGCCGCGGATGGCTTCAATCGGCGCGACCTGCAGACCGACTTCCTCCGGATGTAAACTGAACCGGATCAATTCACCTTGGTCGAGCAGGACCAGTTGGTTCGTCCCGGCTAGTGACGCTTCATCCATCCCACAGGCGCCATGGAGAACGATAGCTCGTTTTCGTCCTAACCGATGTAACGTCAAGGCCATCGTCTCAAGCAAGTCTTCCCGATAAATGCCGAGTAACTGTGTCTTTAGCGGCACCGGATTCGTCAACGGTCCAATCAGATTAAAAATCGTTGGAATTCGTAAGTCGCGCCGCACCTTCATGATTTGTTTGACACGAGGATGCATCCGTTGTGCGAATAAGAAGGCGATTCCGTTCGTCTCAAGCAATGCCGCCAGTTCTTCCGGTGTCTCATCTAACTTCACACCGAGCGCTTCGAGCACATCGGCACTGCCGGTTTTACTGGAAACACTTCGGTTTCCGTGTTTCGCGACCTTCGCCCCGGCGCCGGCCAACACAAACGCAGCCGTCGTGCTGATGTTAAACGACTGGGAGCCGTCGCCCCCCGTGCCACAGTTATCGATGAAGTCCGTTCCCGTCACCGGAATGTCGAGTGCGACTTCACGCATGATCGAGGCAAGACCTGCTAATTCTTCTGCGGTTTCCCCTTTTGCTTTTAAGGCGACGAGAAAGGCGGCGATTTCGCTGTCCGTGACATCCGTCGCAAACAATTGGCGCGCAGCCTGTTGCATTTCTTCATAACGGAGATGGTTGGCATTCGTTAACTTCGTCAATACGTCCTTCATTCCTGTCACTCCTTCGTCAGTTCAATAAATCGTTGAATCATCCGTTGCCCGAGTGGTGTTCCGATTGATTCCGGGTGAAATTGAATCCCGTAAGTCGGGTGATCGCGGTGTTCAAGTGCCATGATCGTTCCGTCTTCTGTCGTGGCGGTGATGTTCAAGACGTCCGGTAATGTGGTCCGCTCGACGATCAAGGAATGATACCGCATGACGTCCAGTTGTTCCGGCAGACCTTCAAACAACCGTCCCGTTTGTCGAATGCTCGATGTTTTACCGTGGCGGATTTCTGATGCTTCAACGACGTTTCCGCCAAATGCTTGCCCAATGGCTTGATGTCCGAGACAGACACCGAGAATCGGAATTTTTCCGGAATACGTCTGGATGACGTCAAGACATATCCCGGCGTCGTTCGGGTTTCCCGGTCCCGGTGATAAGATGATGCCTGCCGGATGTAATTCGGCAATTGCACTCACCTCGATCGCATCATTGCGGATGACTTGTATTTCATCATACGCCGCAGCGTATTGATACAGGTTATAGGTAAAGGAATCGTAATTATCGATCAGTACAATCATTTCCAAACCTCCAGTAAGGATTTCGCTTTATGCAAGGTCTCCTCAAATTCAAGGACAGGATCGGAATCATAGACTATACCCGCTCCAGCCTGAACATACGCTTTTCCGTCTTGGATGACCATCGTCCGGATCGCCAGAGCAAAGTCTAAATTCCCGCTGACATCAAAATAGCCAACCGCCCCAGCATAAACTTCCCGTTTTTTCGTTTCGTATTGATTGATCAACTGCATCGCGCGAATCTTCGGGGCACCCGAGACCGTCCCAGCCGGTAAGCAGGCGACGAGAGCATCGGCTCCCGTCTTCCCTTCCGCGAGTGTCCCTTCGACGACAGAAACGAGATGCATGACATTTTTGAAGCGTTCAATCTCCATTTCCCGTGACACATGGATGCTTCCGATCTGACACACTTGACCTAGATCATTTCGTCCTAAGTCGACGAGCATCCGGTGCTCGGCTTGTTCTTTTTCATCGTGTAACAACTCGTTGGCGAGTGCTTGATCCGCCTGTTTCGTTTTTCCACGCGGTCGTGTTCCGGCAATCGGATTTGTCGTCACGTGCCGTCCTTTGACTTGAATCAAACTTTCTGGAGACGCACCCAGCACGATCACTTCTCCTAGATCGATGTAAAAGAGGTACGGACTCGGGTTGTCCTGCCGGAGTTTCCGGTAAAAGTGGAACGGATCGCCGACGAAGGTCGCATCGAGTCGTTGCGATAACACGAGTTGGAACACATCCCCTTGCCGTATATGTTGTTTCGCCTGTTCGACCAAAGAGAGAAACGTCTCTTTTTCGATTTGTGGTTGGTAGACGATGTTTTCAAGGGGACGCTCAATCCGTGTCTGTTCCCCCGTCCGTTCCAACTGATTTTTACGTGCTTGGAGCCGACGTGTCATCTCTGCCTGGTCCGTCAGTCCCCCGATTGACGTATGGATCAAGTGGACCCGGTGTTCCAAATGATCATACAAGATGATTTCGTCATAAACGGCAAGCAAGGCATCCGGTAAGTTCCGGTCACTGTCCGGCACGGCGCCGATGTTCTCATAGGCACGAATCGCATCATAACCGACATAGCCGATCGCACCGCTCAAGAACGGAAAATCGGTATTTTCGATAGGTCGTGCGACGGCTTGTTGCAGCAGTTGTACCGGGTTGCCTGTTTGCCTGCTTATTTCCTCGGTCCGAAGATTTTGCCGGGTCACTTGGTTCCCTTCCGCCCGAAGCAATTCAACCGGATTGACCCCGATGATCGAATATCTTGCGTGCCCAACGTTCGTCGAACTTTCGAGCAAACATTTTCGTTCCCCTTCGATGTTTAAAAAGATTGAAATCGGAGTCAACTCATCTCCGTTCATCTCTAGTTGCTCCATGATCAGTTCGTCTGTCTCAATCATCCTGTTCGCCTCCTGGTATAAAAAAATCCTCCATACAGCAAATAGCCGTATGGAGGACGATTGACTCGCGGTGCCACCTCACAATTGGAACAACAAACGTTCCCACTCTTCCGATGCGTTTTGACGAGACATCGTAGCCTATGATAACGGGGGCTTCCGTCATGACCTACTTACCGTTCAGTCATGCTCTCATGAGACCATTCATCAAACATCGCTGTACGGAAGTTCCACCTCTCTTCCGCTCTCTGGAACAACGATTTGTTTGACTACTTAACTCATTCATCGATTTACTTATTCAGTTGAATACGAAAAGGGTCTTCGCGCCCATTCATGATAAACATGAAGGACGGGAAGACCCGCGGTACCACCTTCGTTGACTATTACTAGTCCCCTCGAACGAACCGGTTCCCCTGATTCGTCGTCCTCGATAACGGGAGGTAGCCGTCAGAGCCTACTGTAAGTTCGGTCTGATGCTCAGAAGTCCATTCACCTGTTTCCCGATACTGATTCGCACCACCCATCAGCTCTCTTCAATCGTTTCGTAGGTTACTTCTCTTCGTCTTTGCGTCTGTTGTTGTGTAATTGTTTTTTATGTTACGTGGGAAACGGTTTCCTGTCAATACATTTGTCCCAATTAATATAAAGACAATTGATTTGGATCAATCGATTCCAGTGACTGTTTGACCGTCTGGAGGAATTGACCAGCAACGAGTCCGTCAAGTACCCGGTGATCAATCGACATGCACAGATTGACCATATCACGTGCCGCAAACATCCCGTTGACCCAGACCGGACGTTTGACGATCGATTCGACCGACAGAATCGCCGCTTGTGGGAAATTAAGGATTGGTGCTGATTGAATCGAACCAAATGAACCAGTGTTATTGACCGTAAACGTACCACCTTGCATCTCGCTTGATGACAATTTACCAGCCTGTGCCCGTTTACCAAAATCATCGATTGCCCGAGCGAGACCTTTGATGCTGAGTTCATCGGCATGTTTGACGACCGGTACGAACAACGCTTCTTGCGTCGCGACGGCAAGCGACAGATTGATCGCTTTTTTCTGGATGATTTTATCCCCCGCCCATTGCGAATTCATGATCGGATGTTTTTTCAGACCTTCGACCGTTGCCTTCATGAAGAACGGTAAGAACGTCAGTTTGACACCTTCTTGTTTGAAGAATGCATCTTTATGTCGATTACGGGCTTCGACTAAATTTGTCACATCGACTTCAATCATCAACCAAGCATGTGGCGCTTCTTGTTTCGAACGGACCATGTTCGTCGCAATGGCCTGACGGACACCAGCCGTCGGAATTTCGATATCACCGGCTTCCGTCGTGCTCATCGTCGGTTTTGCCGCTTGAGGTCGTACGACTTGCGCCTGTTCCTGTGGTTCTGCTTTCGCTGCCGGAACAGACTCAATCGTCGGTGCTTCGACTGTATCCGGTTGACGAATTTGACCCGTTTCGATGACTTTTAAGAGATCCTTTCGGGTAATCCGTCCGCCTGTTCCTGTTCCTGTCACCTGCTCGAGATTGATCGCATGCTCGGAAGACAATTTCAGAACAGCCGGTGAATACCGTTTTTTCATCGACTGATCACTGGAAACGGGTGTTTCTTCGACAGCTGGAACGGCTTCTTCCGTCGCCGCGACTTCCGTTGAACCGCCGCTGACCTGCAAGGTGACGATGGCTTCTCCGACTTGCAGCGTGTCGCCCTCTTCCGCCAGCAGTTTTTCAATCACACCGTCAAACGACGACGGGACTTCTGCTGTCACTTTATCCGTGATGACTTCGGCAATCGGATCATATTTTTTGACAGTGTCACCTGGTTTGACAAGCCAAAGCGAAATCGTCCCTTCCGTTACGCTCTCACCAAGTTGTGGCATCGTTAAGGTTTCAGTTTTCATGGATGCTTCCCCCTTAGTACGCGTGTAGCGTCCGGATTTTGTCTTCGATCTTTTCACTGGAGACGTTAAAGAATTTTTCCATCGTCGGTGCGTATGGCATCGCCGGTACATCCGGACCACAGAGTCGTTCGATTGGCGCGTCGAGATCAAACAGTGCTTCTTCCGCAATGATCGCCGACACTTCACTCATGACACTGCCTTCTTTATTGTCTTCCGTTACGAGCAGGACTTTCCCCGTTTTCCGGGCTGCTGCGACGACCGCTTCCCGGTCGATCGGATAGACGGTCCGTAAATCCAGAATGTGGACATCGATGCCGTCTTTTTCAAGACGCGTTGCCGCTTCGAGTGCGAATTGGACACAAAGACCATAGGTGATGACCGTTAAATCTTCACCTTCCCGTTTGACATCGGCTTTGCCGATTTCGACGATGTAATCCTCTTCCGGGACTTCGCCTTTCAGGAGACGGTATCCGCGTTTATGTTCAAAGAACAAGACCGGATCGTTTGATCGAATCGCCGCCTTCAGCAATCCTTTGGCATCGTACGGATTAGACGGGATGACGATCTTTAAGCCGGGTGTTGAGTTGAACATCGCTTCGACGGATTGGGAGTGATACAGGGCCCCATGGATTCCGCCACCAAACGGCGCCCGGATGACGATCGGACACGACCAGTCGTTGTTCGAACGATAGCGGATTTTAGCCGCTTCACTGACGATCTGATTGACGGCAGGCATGATGAAATCAGCAAACTGCATCTCAGCAATCGGTCGCATGCCATACATCGCGGCACCGATTCCGACTCCGGCAATCGCACTCTCAGCAAGCGGGGCGTCGATGACGCGTGCCTCCCCAAATTGTTCGAGTAAGCCTTGTGTCGCGCGGAAAACGCCTCCCCGGACACCAACATCTTCACCTAAGATAAATACAGAATCATCTCGTTCCATTTCTTCTTTGATCGCACTATTGATTGCTTCGATTAGACTCAGCGTCGTCATTTCGTTTCCCCCTCATCGTACACGTAACGGAGTGTGTTTTCTGGTGTATCGTAGGCAGCAGCTTCCGCATAAGCGGTTGCTTCATCCACTTCCTGTTCGAGCTGTGCTTCGATGGCTTGCGCCGTCTCTTCCGTCAGGACACCCATTTGAATCAACTTTTCACGGAACAGTTTGACCCCGTCACGTGTTTTCAGTTCAGCCAGTTCTTCTGCTGAGCGATACGATTTGTCGTCATCATCTGATGAATGGGGAACGAGTCGCTCAACTTCGACTTCAATCAAGGTCGGACCGTCACCGCGAAGACCACGCTCACGCGCTTCTTTGACCGCTTTATAGACAGCAAGCGGGTCAATTCCGTCAATCGTCACACCCGGCATACCGTATCCGATCGCCCGGTCGGCGACGTGCTTCGCCGATAATTGTTTCGAAAGTGGTGTTGAAATCGCATATTTATTGTTTTCACAGAACAGAATGACCGGTAATTTATGAATACCGGCAAAGTTTGCTCCTTCATGGAAGTCCCCTTGGTTCGAAGAGCCTTCTCCAAACGAGACGTAAGCGACCAGTGGTTCTTGACGCATCTTCGCAGCGAGGGCAATCCCGACAGCATGCGGAACTTGTGTCGTGACCGGACTCGATCCTGTCACGATGTTTAACGCACGCGAACCGTAATGACCCGGCATCTGACGTCCGCCGGAGTTCGGATCTTCTGCTTTCGCAAAAGCCGATAACATGATGTCACGTGACGTCTGTCCAAAATGCAACACGACGCCAAGATCGCGGTAGTACGGTAAAATATAGTCCGTTCCTTTTTCGAGAGCATACGCTGCACCGACTTGTGCCGCTTCCTGCCCTTGACACGATACAAGAAACGGAATCTTACCCGCCCGGTTCAATTTCCACATCCGCTCATCAATTTTTCGTGCTCGGACCATCGTCTCGAACATTTGAATCGCGTCTTGTTCCGTCAAACCAAGTTCGACGAGTTCTTTAAATTCTATTTTCTCCATCTGTTTTTCCTCCTTAGGCGTGAACCGCTAATCCGTCAACTGCGAGTGCTGCCTCACCGAATGCTTCTGAAAGCGCCGGGTGTGGGTGAACGAGCTGTCCGACTTCCCATGCTGTTGCATTTAAGACGAGCGCCAGACCACCTTCGCTGATCAATTCCGTCGCTTTCGGTCCGACGATATGAACCCCAACCAAATCATCTGTTTTTGCATCCGATACAAGCTTGATGAATCCTGCTGCTTCCCCTTCGATTCGAGCTTTTCCGAGACCGTTAAACGAAAACATCCCCGTTTTGACGTCCAGTCCTGCCGCTTTTGCTTCCGCTTCTGTCAAACCGACGGAAGCCGCTTCCGGCACACTGTAAATACAACGCGGAACAAATGCGTAATTCAGCGGGGTCGTCGAACCATTTACAATCGTCTCGACTGCTTTTGCGCCTTCTGCTGAAGCGACGTGGGCCAGTTGCAGACGTCCGATGACATCACCAATCGCAAAGATGTGATTGTCTTTCGTCCGGAACTCATCATCGACTTGGATGAATCCGTTTTCGACGACGATATTCGTATTTTCAAGCCCGATTCCTTCGACGTTCGCCATCCGACCGATTGCGACCAAAAGCTTATCGGCTGCAAGTGTCGTCTTCTCCCCATTACGGTCGACATCAATCGTCACACCGGACTCGGTTAACTGGAAGCTGTCGCTTTGTGCGGCGGCACTCGTCATGATCTTGACGCCGCGTTTTTTGAGCTGACGGGCGACTTCCCGGCTGACCGCTTGATCTTCCGTCGGTAAAATTCGATCACTGAATTCGACGACCGTGACGGCAACATCAAAATCGGTCAGCATCGATGCCCACTCAATCCCTATGACCCCACCACCAATGATGACGATCGACTCGGGTAAAGCGTTCATGTCGAGTGCTTCGTCTGAACTGAGGACGTATTCTGAATCAAATGCCAGACCAGTTAGCGGACGTGGACGTGAACCCGTCGCAACAATCAGCTGGCGTGGTAAAATCAATTCTCCGTCGCCTTCTTCGGGCTCTACGCTGATCGTTCCCGGCATCGGTGAAAAGATACTTGGTCCAAGAATCGAACCGCGACCGTGAAAGACTTCAATTTTTCCTTTTTTCATCAGATGCTGGATCCCGGATTCAAGACCATCGATGATGTCTTGTTTCCGTTGTTTGACCTGTTCGAACCGTAAAAACGATTCCGGTACGTCGACGCCATATGTAGCGGCGTGTTTGACTGTCTGGTAAACCGCTGCCGACTTTAAAAATGCTTTGGACGGGATACATCCACGATGCAGACAGGTTCCCCCGAGTTTCCCTTGTTCTACGATTGCTACCGTCTTCCCGGCTTGCGCAGCTCGAATCGCTGCAACATATCCACCGGGACCACCACCTAGGACAACGACGTCGAATTCTCTAGCCATGTTGGTTCGCCTCCATATTCCTTCACTTGTTCCTCTTGACGCAGTACACGTAACACACCTTCTGCGAGCGCACGTAACTCATCTTCCCCCGGTATCCGAACGACCGGTCCCAGATGGGCAACCCGTTCCTCGATTGCCGTTGTTAGTCGGTCACTGTATGCTAAACCACCCGTTAAGAGAATGGCATCGACCTGACCATATAAAACAGCACTTTGGGCTGCGATTTCTTTTGCAACTCGATAAGCCATTGCGTCATATAATAAAGCAGCCTTTTCGTCTCCTGCATCAATCCGGCGTTCGATTTCAATTGCATCGTATGTGCCTAAGTGCGCGACAAGTCCGCCTGACCCAACGACCAGACGCTTCATTTCTTCGAGTTTATACTTGGTACTATAACATAGTTCTACTAGTTGACCAACAGGTAAGGAACCGCTTCGTTCCGGCGAAAATGACCCTTCTCCGTCCAACCCATTGTTGACATCAACCACACGTCCATTGAGATGGGCACCGACCGTAATTCCACCACCCATATGCGCAACGATCAGACGCAATTGTTCATACGGTGTTTCGATATCCTTGGCATATCGTTTTGCGACGGCCTTTTGATTCAAGGCATGAAAAATACTTTTCCGTTCAAGTTCAGGCAAGCCTGTAATCCGGGCAATCGGTTCGAGTTCGTCCACGACGACCGGATCGACGATAAATGCCGGAATCGAGAGTGATTGACCAATCTCATCGGCGAGCAGACCACCGAGATTTGAAGCATGGACGCCAAACGTCCCGTTTAACAGATCGTCCCGCATGTCTTGATTGACTTTGTAGGTCCCACTGACGAGTGGACGAAGCAGACCACCACGCCCAACGATTGCCGTAAGCGCTTTCAATTCAATCTGTTCGTGTTCCAACACATCGAGGACGACTTGGCGTCTGATGTTCAGCTGATCTGAAAGCGGTCCTCCGACCGCTTCAGCTGAATGGCGCAACGTTTTCGTAAACACTTGTTCTGTTCCATCAAAAATCCCGATTTTCGTTGACGTCGAACCCGGATTGATGGTTAAAATACGTTCGCTCATTAAAATCCTCCTCTTATCCGCGTGATCCTAAGATGTTTTTATCGCGACGTAAAAATTGGCTCCGGGCACTGCCCATCGTCGCAATCCGTTCTTCTGCCATCTTTTCTGCTGCCCGGTATGTCGGCAGATGATCGCGTTTCGCGATTTCGATGACTTTTGAGACTGCATCGTAGACGAGTTCGACTTTCTTCATCGCCCGCTCACGGTTGTATCCGTCGAGTTCGTCAGCTACGTTGATGACACCACCCGCGTTGATGACGAAATCTGGTGCATAGAGAATACCGCGTTCTTGTAACATATCACCGTGACGATCTTCTTTCAGTTGGTTGTTTGCTGCACCAGCGATGATTTTGACTTTCAGTTGCGGAATCGTCTCATCGTTGAGTGTCGCACCGAGTGCACAAGGTGCAAAAATATCAGCATCGACACCGTAGATTTCATCGGGTCCAACGACCAAGGCACCAAACGCTTCTTCCGCGCGGCGTAACGCATCTTGATTGATGTCCGTGACAATCAATTTTGCGCCTTCTTCGTGCAGGTGACGGCATAAGTTGAAGGCAACATTACCGACTCCTTGAATCGCAATCGTTTTACCGCCAAGCGAATCCGTTCCGTACACTTCTTTCGCTGCTGCTTTCATCCCGCGATAAACACCGTATGCCGTGACTGGTGATGGGTTACCACTTGATCCAAAGGCCGGACTGACACCTGTTACGAAGTCTGTTTCCATGTGAATGTAATCCATATCAGCAACTGTCGTATTGACGTCTTCCGCTGTGATGTAACGCCCGTTCAACGACTGGACATACCGTCCAAACGCCCGGAACAATGCTTCTGATTTTTGTGTTTTTGCATCGCCGATAATGACGGCTTTTCCGCCGCCGAGGTTTAATCCAGCTGCTGCGTTTTTATACGTCATCCCTTTTGCTAAACGGAGGGCATCAATCAAAGCTTCTTCATCCGACGCATAGTTCCACATACGGAGACCACCGAGTGCTGGACCAAGTGTCGTATCATGAATTGCGATGATTGCTTTTAGACCTGAGACCTTATCGTGACAAAAGACGACCTGTTCGTAATCTTCCATAGCCATTGTTTCAAAGATGCTGAATCGTGCTTCTACGTTTGTTTCTACCATTATGAGTTCCCCCTTAGATTGTCTGTGTGAGCTTTTTTGTAGGTTGGGCATTGAGTAAGGCAAAGGCTAATGAATACAATTTTGCTTCTGCTGTATCCGCTCGACTTGTTAAAACGACAGGTGCCTTCGCTCCGACTAAAATTGCCGCGACGGATGCCTGCGCAAAGTACATCAACGATTTGTAAATCACGTTTCCGACCTCGATTTGGGGAACGACAAGAAGATCAGCTGCCCCTGCAACGTCTCCCGTCAGTCCCTTTTGTTTCGCCGCTTCTAAATTGACCGCATTATCAAGGGCAAGTGGACCGTCAACAAGGCAATCCTTGATCTGTCCGCGCCGATTCATCTGTGTGAGCAGTGCCGCATCGATGGTCGCCTGCATCGTCGGGTTGACGACTTCGACCGCTGCTAAAACAGCAACTTTTGGTAACGTATAGCCAATCGCCCGCAGTGCCGTCACTCCGTTTTCAATGATGTGGACTTTGTCTTCAAGCGTTGGTGCGATATGGATGGCGGCATCCGTCAGTCCGATAGCCGTTTCCCGGCCAGGTACTTCAAATAGTGCCACGTGGGACAATACGTTTCCTGAACGTAAGCCGGTTTCCTTGTTCAATACGGCTTTCATGAACGTCGCTGTTGGTACAAGACCCTTCATCAAGACATCCGCATCCCCTTTACGAACGGCATAGGTTGCTCGTTCTGCGGCTTCTTGTGCAGTAGCTGTATGTGTGATGACGAATTGTGACTCACTTAACTTTCGATCATGAATCATTTTTTGGATACGTGTCGCATCCCCGAACAAATGAAAACGAGCTAATTCATTTTCAATCGCTAGCGACACGGCATCCATGACTTCCTCATCGTCCGCTGACGCGATTGCGACAACGGAATCTTCAAGACGTGCTGCTTGTCGTACCATTTGATCAAACCTCAAGTCATTACCCCCTTACCTGTCATTCTCTTTATTTAACAGCAATTTTCATGCCAATCTAGAATCGACGCCCTACTTGGTTTCTTCTCTTTTAATTTTGCATGGAATTGCATTTTTTGCAATATGTTGCACGCAAAGTTTTGCAATTCAACATTGAATGTTAAACCGTTCGACCTTGTAGTAGAGCGCGCGTAAAGAAATTCCTAACTGTTTGGCTGCTTCCGTCTTATTGCCGTTGACGACATCAAGGGCTTCACGAATTAATTGTTCTTCGACATAAGACATCTCATCTGAAAGATGTTTAATTTCTTTTTTTGGTCGTTCGGAACGTTTCGGAGTCACGGGTACAACCAGTTGAAGGTGCCCTTTTCGTAAGACTTGTTCTGTTTTATCTGTAAAAATCAAAGCACGTCCAATGACGTTTTCCAACTCACGGACATTCCCCTTCCACGTCTGTTTTCGAATCGCTTCAAGTGCGTCTTCCGAAATCCGCTCGACGGATCGGCCGTAACTTTGATTGAGTTTGCGAAGCAAGTGGGTGGCGAGTGGTGACAGATCGTCTGGCCGTTCACGTAAGGCGGGAATGTGAATCGGTAAACGATTGATCCGATAGTACAAGTCTTCCCGGAATTCGCCGGTAATGATTTTTTGTTCGAGATTGGCATTCGTTGCCGCGATAATCCGGACATCGACCGGAACAGCTTTTGTTCCGCCGACCCGGACGACTTCATTTTCCTGTAAGACCCTTAATAATTTGGCTTGGACGTCAAGCGGCAATTCACCGATTTCATCTAAAAACAACGACCCCCCGTGCGCTTCCTCAAAATAGCCTCTTTTACCGCCACGACGTGCTCCTGAAAATGCCCCTTCTTCGTAACCAAATAATTCACTTTCAAGTAAACTTGGTGCAATGGCGGCACAGTTGACCCGAACAAATTGTTCATATCTCCGGTCGCTCGCCGCATGAATCGCATGGGCAAACAATTCCTTCCCCGTCCCGGATTCCCCACGAATCAAGACGTTAACAGGCATAGTTGCCGCTAGTTTGGCTTGGTCCACGACAAAACGCATCGGTTCGCTTTCCGCAATGATGTCATCGAAGGTGTACTTCGCTTCTAACGTTCGAATTTTTTGTTTCGCGGCCTTGAGTTCCTTTGCAAGCGCCTTCATTTCGGAAATATCACGGATGACCCCGACAGAGCCTCTGACTTGTCCATCAACGACGACCGGAGCCGCATTGACGATGATGTCCCGCCGATCTTGTCCAATCTTCATCCGCGCATCGCGTACACTTTCCCCAGTTTCAAGCACCCGTAAATGAACCGATTCCTGCATCCCGATATCGGCACTCGCCGGTTTACCGATCACATCCTGTTCGGTATACCCCGTCATGCGGGTATACGCTGGATTGATTAACATCGTTTCACCGGCTTGATCCGCTACAGAAATCGCTTCACTCGTACAGTGAATGATCGCTTCTAGCATACGTTCTTTTTCTGCCAGACGTTCAAGTAAAACGCGGACGAACTCTCCCGGTAACACCGCGGCTTCCGGGAAAAAATGAATCAATTGTTCAAGCACCCCGTGTTCTCCGGTGGCGTCAATGATAAAATCAATCGCTGTTCCTTCAAAAGCCGTCCATGTCGTCTCGACACGGATTTGTCCTCGTTTGGCGAGCTGGACTCCGATTGCGTGTTCATTCGGATCAACGACCCCGATGACCGTCAACAATGGTGAGCGTTGAAAAGCATGCAGTACTTCTGTCCCACCATGCCCAGCACCCACAATCAAGAGATGATGCATTATGATTCCCCCTTTGAAACTGCTTACATCTTTATCCTACTCGTATTAAAACAGGAGGGCAAATCCAATTCGCAGTCTCGCTTCTTTTCTGATACAATACGCTTGGAAAGGGGTCACACTCATGCGAATCATCGGCTTATTATCTTTACTCATTCCTGGAATCATTGGCGCCATCGGGATCAAACTCATGCGGGATAGTGTTTTCTTAATTGCCCAGTTTCCCTTCCATTACCTGGGGGACTCTGCCTATGTATATGTGTTGCAAGGGGTTAGTGGATTAGTCTTAGCCATCGGCGGGATTGGTTTTGTCGCCGGTTATGTCTTTTACCGTGACCGCAAACGGGGGAAAGTATCCGAGCGGTATCAAAAAAAATAAGCACACAAAAAGGTCCCCATCTCTTGAACTCATTTCAAGCGCGGGACCTTTTATTCGTATAAAGTTGGTTTCACTTACGGATGAACTCCTCTCATAGTAGAACTATTCGTGTACTTCAAAACCATAGGTTGTCCTCTTAATGAAGAGGTTGAAAGAAATCAGATCTGGCTATCGAGCGATCGATAGAACGGTAAAACGACTCCATTATCTGACTTTACTTGGACCTAGGTGAAGCGTAATGTCATCCGCTTGAAGCAGTCGATCATTCGGTTGCTAACATTCACTGCTAGACAACACTCCTTTTCACGAACTGTACTTGTTTCTGGTCTTGCTTGGTCTTGCTTGGTCTTGCTTGGTCTTGCTTGGTCTTTCTTTTTTTTTTTTTTTGTTTTGTTTTGTCTTGCTTGGTCTTGCTTGGTCTTGCTTGGTCTTCGTGTTGCTTTGGACGTTTAATTTACGTTACCCTCCACTTTTCCCTTGCTTCGAAATCGTGGAGCCTCATACCTATTCGAGATGTCTCATCTGAAAAAGATATGAATTGCCTTGGTATAAAAAAACTACCAAGAGAATGTCGTCCATCATCCTTGAGCCGTTTACAGGTGGCGTCCTGAGATGAAGTGTGTTGAATGGTTTTCCGGGAACCAATTCGACTCGACGTTCATCTAACGTCTTTCCAAATCATTTGGTACCTTTATTATAACAAATATTTTAGTTTGTGCAACATATATTTAATGAATATTTATTTTTATTTTTTAATGTAATAGAAGTAGCTGGACCCGATAAAGTAATCCAGGTCCAGCCACTTCGTTTTATTCTCATCTGTTTGCTCAAGATCCATTCATATGACTCGATACATAGGAAATGAATTCTGAGTTTTTAGGACTTTTCTGTTGTTCGATCCGTCCCGTAAACAAGATATGTTCGCTCATGCCCTCTTTCCAAGCTGATTTAATCGCATGGCGCATTGCCCGTTCCACGCGGGACGAAGTCGTTTGATGTTTCTTCGCGATCATCGGATACAATTCCTTTGTAATCAATCCCAATAGATCTTCCCGTTCCAATACCATCAGGACGGCATCTTTTAGATAGGTGAACCCTTTGATATGCGGGGCAATTCCGATTTCTCGTAAAGTAGTCCCGACTTTCGTTTCAACCGGCTCAACCTGGTTTGTCTGGACGCCATGTACGACTAGACGAATTTTATTGACGAGTTGATCCAAACTGAACGGCTTTAATAAAAAGTACGCGGCCCCAAGTGAAACGGCCTGTTGAGATACTTCGTCCTTACCAAATGCACTCAACATGATCACGGCCGGACTGTTTTTATGTTTCGCCAAGGCTTCTAGAACTCCAAGCCCATCTAGATGCGGCATGATGATGTCTAATAACAGGACATCCGTCTCTATCTGTTCTAATTTTTCAAGACAACTCTCCCCATTGTATGCGACACATACCACTTCCATGTCTTCTTGAACAGCTAGATGTTGACGAATCAATTCGACCATTTCTTGGTTGTCATCCGCAATCCCGACTCTAATCAATCGTTACACCCCATTTTTAAGCGATTCCTTCGTGTTCATTGCTTGCTCCATTAATTCTTCTGCGTGACGTAACGTCAAATCCGTCATGTGTGTCCCGGAAATCATCCGCCCTAGTTCATTACCACGCTCTGCGTCCGTCAAGACGTTGACTTGTGTCGTCGTCCGATCCGTCTCTTCGATTTTTCGAATGTACAGATGTTGATCGGCAATTGAAGCGACTTGAGGCAGGTGGGTGATGCATAACACCTGGCTATCAATTGACAGACGATAGATTTTCTCCGCCATCGCTTGGGCGACACGTCCTGACACACCTGTATCGACTTCATCAAAGATGATTGAGGCGACGCCAACCGAACGGGAGAAAATCGATTTGAGACCAAGCATGATCCGAGACAATTCCCCACCCGACGCTACTTTCCCGAGCGATTTAAACGGTTCACCGGCATTGGTCATGATATAGAATTCGACGAAATCAATTCCATTTTTCCGCAGGACTGGTGCTTTTCCGTCCTGCAGGAACCGGATTTCAAATCGCGCTTTTTCCATATAGAGCTGACGTAATTCAAGATGAATCGCTTCACCTAAAAGATGTGATGCCTGTCGTCGTACTTGCGATAACTCGCTGCCGATTTCAAACAACTCAGATTCTAACTGTTCGACTTCCACTTTCAAGTTTTCGATTCGCTCGTCTCGATTGGTCATCGTATCTAGCTCGATGCTGATTTTTTCACCATATGCGATGACTTCTTCAATCGTCGCTCCGTATTTCCGTTTTAGTTGTTGAAAGACCGACAAACGTAGTTCGATCTCATCCAACCGGTTCGAGTCAAACTCTAACGTCTCGAGTTGATCACGAATCGCATACCCAACCTCTTCAAGGGCGTAAAACGCATTGGCAAGTGTATCGCTTTGCCCGGAGAATTCGTCATCGATGCTTGCCGCTTGCTGAAGCTCACGCATCGCGTCACTAACGGAATCGATACCTCGTCGTTCCTCGTGCAACGCATCATAAGCAGCGCTCAGAGACGCATGGAGTTTTTCGAAGTTCGCCAAACGATTTCGTTCGCTTAAGAGTTCTTCTTCTTCCCCCTTACGCAGTTTAGCACTGTCGATCTCTTCCGTTTGAAAGGATAGTAAATCGATTCGCTGTGCCAATGCCTGTTCACTTTGCGCAAGTGCTTGTAAGGCGTTGCGCTTTTCTTCATACAGTTGAAAACGCGCCTGGTATTTCTCAAGAATCGGAGCAATCGTCTCATACCCAAAGTCATCTAAAATCGTTTGATGATACGTACTCTCCATCAAATGTTGATGCTCATGTTGACCATGTAAGTCGACAAGGACACGTCCGAATTCCCGTAGGATCGTCAACGTGACTAATTTATGGTTCACCCGACAAACACTTTTTCCAGAAGCAAACAAATCACGCCGCAAGATGATCATGCCATCTTCCATATCGATACCGTATTCTTCTGCTAACGTATAGGCCATATGCCCCTCTTCGATCATGAACAGTCCTTCAAGCTCAGCTTTGTCTTCACCATAACGGACAAATTCGGCAGATCCACGCCCACCAATCAATAATCCAATCGCATCCAGGACAATCGATTTCCCGGCGCCCGTCTCTCCGGTCAATACCGTCATCCCTTTTTTAAAATCAATCTGTAGCTGGTCAATGATCGCAAATTGTTTAATCGATAATTCAGCTAACATCATGTCAACTCCTTAAAGCATCCCTAAGATACGTTCCGTCACTTCTTTTGCTGCCTCTTCATTCCGTGTAATCATCAGTATCGTATCATCCCCACAGACCGTACCGAGCAGCTCCGTCCAATTTAAATGATCAAAGAGGACACCTAATGCATTCGCGTTACCCGGCAAGACATGCATGACAATCAAATTTTGAGCAGAATCAATCGAGATGAAGCTATCACCGAGTAACCGTCGCAACTTCCCAAGTGGATTAAATCGCTGATCGGCAGGCAGACTGTATTTATAACGCCCATCGTTTAGCGGTACCTTTACAAGATGTAGTTCCTTGATGTCTCGCGAGACAGTCGCCTGCGTTACTTTATACCCTGCATTTCGAAGTTCCTCGACTAACTCATCCTGTGTCTCGATTTCTGACTGCGTAATGATTTCCCGAATCTTGATTAACCGTTGCCCCTTTGTCATCCTTGCACCTCACAGTTTTTCTTCACTGATACTATTGTAATCCAATAATTCGATAAAAGTCCATGCTTGCCCTATGCATTCGCTCCAAAATCAAAAGCAGACTTCATCATCACGACGAAGTCTGCTTTGAATGGGTTCGACTTATAACGCGGCATGTGCCAAACGAACCGTTTCGACTGGATCAACTGACGTATCCATTCCCGGCGTGTCGAGTTGTGCATGCAAAAGAAACTCAATGTTTCCTTCGCCCCCGGTAATCGGTGAAAAATCGAGCTGTTTGACGTAAAAACCTTCCCGAACAAAGAAATCGACCATCTCTTTGAGCACCCGACCATGAATCCGTTCATCCCGAACGATCCCCTTTTTACCAACATCGTCACGCCCCGCTTCAAACTGTGGTTTGACGAGCGCAATGACATCCCCACCCTGAGCTAGAATGGCTTTTAAGGGCGGAAGAATCAATCGCAAGGAAATGAACGATACATCAATGGTCGCAAAGCTTGGCTGAATTGAAAACATGTCTGGCGTCGCATGGCGGAAATTTGTTTTCTCCATTGCCGTCACACGATCGTCCGAACGTAATTTCCAGTCCAGTTGATTTGACCCGACATCAAGCGCATACATATGGGCAGCTCCGTTTTGTAAGGCACAATCCGTGAAACCGCCTGTTGAAGAGCCGATATCAAGACCAATCCTTGCCGACACATCGATATCGAACATAGCAAGTGCCTTCTCCATCTTGAACCCACCACGCCCGACATAGGGCATGACTTGACCTTTGACGGTCAAATCAATATCCGATTTGACCTTTTCACCGGCCTTCTCCAAACGTTCTGTGCCACTAAAGACAAGCCCCGCCATAATCGTCCGTTTTGCTTTTTCACGTGTTTCACATAGACCCCGCTCGACGAGTAAGACGTCGAGGCGGATTTTTTTTACAGTTTCCATGAATCGTTACACACTCTGTTTCTTTCCTTGATTGACAAATGCCCGTACTTCTTCAGCAATTTGTCCAGGTAATAATCCAATTTCTTCCAACAATTCATTGACACCACCGTGTTCAATATACCAATCCGGAATACCAAATCGTTTCACACGTGGGAAGGCTTCCTGCTCATTCGCATGTTCGAGAACGGCTGAACCGAAACCACCTTTTAAGACGGCTTCTTCCATCGTCACGAGTGGAATGCCTTCTGCGTACAACGCATTCAACATTTTTCCATCCAACGGTTTAATTGTCCGCGCATTAATAACACGGACCGACAAGTCACCGTCAAGCAACTCAGCGATTTTCAAGGCATCCTGCACTTGAGGACCAAACGCCATGATGGCGACGTCCGTTCCTTCCCGTTCCACTTCCCATGTATCAAGGGAAATCTCATGCAACGTCTCATCCATCTGAACACCGATCCCTTCCCCACGTGGGAACCGAACGGCAATCGGACCTTCATGTTTGACGGCTGAATAAAGAAGATGCTGCAACTCATTTTCATCTTTTGCCATGACGATTCGGATGTTCGGCACATGACGCATAAAGGCGATATCAAAGACGCCTTGGTGTGTTTCTCCATCTGCTCCGACAAGACCAGAACGATCGATCGTAAACGTCACGTCTAAGTTTTGTCGGGCGACATCGTGTACAAGTTGATCGTATGCCCGTTGGAAGAAGGTCGAATAAATCGAGACGACCGGTTTCATTCCTTGCGTCGCTTGACCAGCAGCAAAGGTCACGGCATGCTGTTCGGCGATTCCGACATCAAACATCCGGTTCGGGAATTCTTTTTCAAAACAATCCAGTTTCGACCCGACGCTCATGGCTGGTGTGATCAACGTCAACTTCTCATCATCACGGGCTATCTTCGTTAACGTATCCGCTACTGTAAACGAATAGCTTGGTGCTTTTGATTTCCCTTTGATGACTTCGCCTGACTCGATCTTATACGGTCCAAGACCATGCCATGTACCGATTCCATCATACTCAGCCGGACGATACCCTTTACCTTTTTTCGTGATGACATGAAGCAGGACAGGTCCTTCTTCTTTTTTCACGTAATTCAACTGTTCGATTAAATCCGTTAAGTCATGACCATCGACCGGTCCGTAATAGTTGAATCCAAGTTCTTCAAAAAACATTCCGGGGACAAGCGCGCCTTTGACAGCTTCTTTTAGCTTCTCGCCGCCTTTTTCAAGTTTTCCACCAATCAGCGGGATTTTCTTGATCAACGTCTCGAGCTCATCTTGGGCATAACGAACTTTACGTGACGAACGGATGCGCCCTAACATCTGGTGCATCGCCCCGACGTTCGGTGCGATCGACATTTCATTATCATTGAGGATGACGATGACATTTTGTTGTTCCGCTCCGATATGGTTCAGTGCCTCAAGCGCCATTCCGCCTGTTAATGCCCCGTCACCGATGATCGCAATCGCCCGGTCATCGTTTCCTTTTAACTCATTTGATACGGCAATCCCCATCGCTGCTGACAGCGACGTCGAGCTATGCCCCGTTTCCCAGACGTCATGAATACTTTCATTCCGTTTTGGGAATCCACATAACCCTTTATGTTGACGCAACGTATCAAACTGCCCAGCACGTCCTGTCAAGATTTTATGCACGTACGCTTGGTGTCCGACGTCCCAAACAAATTTATCGTTCGGGCTATCAAATTCCCGGTGAAGCGCTAACGTCAGCTCGACGACACCCAGGTTCGGTGCCAAGTGCCCACCAGTCGTCGCTAATTCTTCAATCAAAAAGCGTCGGATGTCGCCTGCGAATACTTCTAATTCCGAGATTGACATACGCTTTAAAAATGACGGATCCTGTATCTCTGTCAACTTCATACCTTACCGCCTCTTTCCCTTACATTCTTATATGGTTTGTACCCTACATTGTACTAGAACAATCTTTCGAACGCCACATTCCGGGCGCATAAAAAAAAGACGGCGTGCTACGCCGTCCCTGTTAATGGTCTCGCTTGACGACAAAATCAAGTAGTTCCTTGAGCGGAGCCGCTTCGACCGATAGAGCTTCGATTGCTTCATTCGCCGCGGTCACTTGTGCTGCAAGTGCACGTTTCGCTCCGTCAAGACCTAGTAGTTTCGGATAGGTCGCTTTATCGTTTCCTTCATCACTACCGACCGGTTTACCAATTTTTTCGGCATCCCCCGTCACATCCAAAATATCGTCTTGGATTTGGAATGCAATCCCGAGATGACGTCCGTATCGTTTCAAATGATCAATGTCTGTATCCGTGACTTGCGCCAAAATACCGCCCGCTTCGACCGCAAAGATCAACAAGGCACCTGTTTTCCGTCGGTGAATCGATTCAAGTTCCTGCGCATCACTGATGCCACCACGTTCTCCGAGCATATCGTCGAGTTGACCGCCGACCATCCCGGCCGCCCCGGCCGCCGTCGCGAGCCGCTCGATCAACTTCACCTTGATGTCAGCTGTCGCTGTTGTCTCCAGTAAACAGGTAAAGGCATTGGTCAGCAAGGCGTCACCCGCAAGGATAGCCGTCGCTTCGTCGAATTGAATATGGTTGGTTGGTCGTCCACGTCGCATGTCATCATCATCCATCGCCGGTAGATCGTCGTGAATCAGCGAATATGTATGAATCATCTCAAGTGCCGCTGCCGTCGCATCTCCCATCTTCCGGTCGATCCCATACGCATCAAGGACGGCATAAATCAAGGCAGGGCGGACACGTTTTCCACCGGCATCAAGCGAATAACGCATCGCTGACCGCAGACGGTCTGGTGCATCCAATCGATTCATGAACGTTTCGAGTGCCTGTTCAACTTGCGTTTTCCACTCTGTCAAAACAATCATTGTGATCCCCCTTTTTCTCGTAACGTACCATCTTGCTCCAAGATTTGATCCAGTCTTTGTTCCGCCGTCGACAACTTGCTCTGGCAGAGCGCCGTCAGTTTGACACCTTCTTCGTACAAAATCATCGCTTGCTCAAGTGGCGCTTCCCCTTCTTCAAGCAATTCGACGATTTCTTCTAGCCGTTCCAGCGCAGCTTCAAATGATTGTTCCGTTTCCATCTTCTTCATCCTCTCGTTTCGCTAGGATACTTCCGTCATGAAACTGAACCCGGAAGGTCTGATCTGACAATTGGTGGACTGAACGGATCAGTTGTCCGTCCTGTTCGACATACGTATACCCGCGCAGGAGCACTTGTGTTGGACTGACCGAATCGAGACGGGCGATCATTTGATGAAGTCGTTCCTGTTTCGAACGCATGACGTAATGGATCTGTTCCAACTGTTTACGGGCCCGAATCAGTTCACGCGTTTGATCCGCCAGCCGTTCTCGTAATGGAATCCGCTTCATCCGGTTCGAGATATCTCCTAATGCCTGCTGTTTCGCTTGCATCATCTGCCTGCTGATTCGACTGAGTCCCATCTCCGCCCGGTCTAACCGTTCTTGTTTTAACCCTAACAGGACCCGTGGTGATTTTAAACCATAGCTCCCAGCGAGGCGCGTCACTTGGTCTTTACGTTCTTTGATGTATTGATCGTAGTTGCGGGTCAGACGACGCTTCAACTCGACCACACGTTTTTCGATTTCCGCGGCTTCCGGCGACACCAATTCTGCTGCGGCCGTTGGTGTCGCTGCCCGGACATCTGCGACGAAATCGGCAATCGTAAAGTCCGTTTCGTGACCAACGGCGGAAACAACCGGAATCACGGATTCATAAATCGCTGTCACAACGGCCATCTCATTAAAGGCCCACAGTTCCTCGATCGATCCGCCACCCCGACCGATGATCATGACATCACATGCCTGATGTTCGTTCATCGCTTCAATGGCCCGGACAAGTTGGGGAACCGCTTCTTTTCCTTGGACGAGGACAGGGGCAAAGACGATGGCGGCTTGCGGATAACGGCGGCGTAAAGTCGTCGCGATATCATGTAAAGCGGCGCCTTTTGGTGACGTCACGATTCCGATTTTTTGCGGAAATGCGGGAATCGATTGTTTATGTTCCGCATCAAACCATCCCCGGGCTTCGACATCCTCTTTTAATCGGACATATGCTTCGTAGAGCGCACCTACACCGTCTTCCATCATCCGTTCGACATACAGTTGCATTTCGCCTGATGCCAGATACACCGAAAGTCTCGCCGTAATGACGACACGGGCTCCGTCTCGGATATCTGTTTTGACACGACTCGCGTCGCGTGCAAACATGACTGCCTTCATCCGCGACTGTTCATCTTTCAACGTAAAATAAAGGTGACCGGAAGAGTGCCGTTTAAAGTTCGACACTTCTCCCACCACCTGGACTTGTTGCAGCAACGAATCACTTTCGAGTTCACGTTTCACATAACTGACAAGCTCGGAAACCTGAAGGGGGTTCGTCATTTGGCCGCCTCAATCGTATTATGGAGCAACATCGTGATCGTCATCGGTCCGACACCACCTGGTACAGGCGTAATCATCGATGCTACCTCCTTGACGGTCTCGAATTCGACATCTCCGACCAATTTCCCATCCACCCGGTTGACACCGACATCGATGACGACTGCGCCTGGTTTAATCATGTCGGCGGTAATCAGTTTCGGAACACCGACGGCGACAATCAGAATGTCAGCTTGACGTGTCATCGCTGCTAAATCAGCTGTTTTCGAATGGCAATAGGTCACGGTCGCAGATTCATTCAAAAACAACATCCCAACCGGCTTCCCGACGATTTGACTTCGACCGACGACGACGACATGACGCCCCGCAATCGGGACATTCATTTCTTTGACGAGATGAAGAATTCCGTTTGGTGTACACGGCAAGAAGGTCGGTTCACCAATCATCATCTTCCCAACAGAAACGGGATGGAAACCGTCGACGTCTTTTTCTGGAGCGATCGCGAAGATGACCTTACTTTCATCAATATGTGCAGGCAGAGGCAATTGTACTAGAATCCCATGGACACTCGCATCAACATTCAATCGTTCGATCAAGTGAAGTAATTCCGATTCCGTCGTCTCGTCCGGTAGACGGATCAGGTCGGAATCCATTCCAATCTCTTGCGCCGCTTTTTCTTTACCGCGCACATAAGATTGACTTGCTGGATCTTCCCCGATCAAGATAACGGTTAGTTTCGGTTGAATACGTTGTTCTTTTAGACGTGCGACTTCTTCTTTCAGTTTCAAACGATACGATTGTGCGACTTGTTTCCCATCGATTACGACTGCCATGATTTTGTCCACTCCCCCAAAAATATTCACTTCACTCTGTGCCTGACTTACTTTCTCTTTTTAGTGACTTACGAGTTCTCTTTCGAACCCTCTTTGTCGACTTCTTGTGCGACTTTCCCTAACACACCATTGACGATTTTAGTTGCTTCTTCATCGGCAAACGCCTTCGTCAATTCAATCGCTTCATTGATCGTCACTCGAACAGGAATCTTTGGTTCAAATAACAACTCATAGACAGCAAGACGGAGAATCGTCCGCTCGATGTTCCCGAGACGTTCGAATGACCAGTTCACAAGTGCCGCGCGTAATTTTTGATCGATTTCTGGTTTGTTGGCTTCGACGCCGACTACTAATTGTTCTACAAACGTATCATATTCTTTACCTTCTACTGCGAATGAAATGGCTTCTTGTGCAGATAGATCCGAGAGTTCCATCTGGAACAAAGACTGTACTGCGAGTTCGCGTGCCATATGTCGTTTCATCATGATTTTACGTGCTCCTTTTTTTATCGTTCTCAATCAATTAGTTTAGCACATTCCTTTTTCAAAAAACATAGAGAACGCCAAAAAGACGGGAGTTAAATCCATCAGCTCCCGTCCTCAATCATTTCACGATTTCTGCCTTCAGTTCACGTTCCGTAAACTTCGTCGTAAATGTTCCACGGCGAAACACGGGATGTGCCAAGACTTTTTGATGGAAAGGAATCGTCGTTTTGACCCCTTCGATCCAAAATTCCGATAAAGCGCGTTCCATCTTCGCACACGCCTCTTCTCGTGTTTCAGCATGCACGATCAATTTCGCGACCATCGAATCATAGTACGGTGGAATCATGTAACCCGGATATACGGCACTGTCGATACGGACGCCCATCCCACCCGGTGTGACATACTGTGTGACACGTCCCGCATGCGGACGGAAGTCGTAATCCGGATCTTCCGCATTGATCCGGCATTCAATCGAATGACCCCGGAATTCGATATCCTCCTGTTGGACCGCTAACGGATGATCCAGCGCAACCTGAAGCTGTGCCTGCACAAGATCAAATCCGGTGATCATCTCGGTTACGGGATGTTCGACCTGAATCCGCGTATTCATCTCCATGAAGAAAAACTCTTCCGTCTCTTCGACGAAGATGAACTCGATGGTCCCAGCTCCCGTGTAGTCAATCGCCTTCGCCGCTTTGACGGCTGCTTCCCCCATTTTTAAGCGTGTCGCCGGACTGACTGCCGGTGACGGTGCTTCTTCGATTAATTTTTGCATCCGTCGCTGGACCGTACAGTCTCGCTCCCCTAAATGAATCACGTTACCATGGCGATCTGCCAAGACTTGGACTTCGACGTGACGAAACTCTTCAATGAAACGTTCGAGATAGACGTCACTGTTCCCGAACGCCTGTTTTGCCTCACGGCGTGTCTCATCTAGTCCTGTCACGAGTTCCGCCTTCGAACGGGCGACACGAATTCCTTTACCACCGCCGCCTGCCGTAGCCTTTATGATGACCGGGTATCCGATCTCGTCTGCCAGTTGCAACGCTTCGTCGTCCGTGACCGTCCCGTCCGAACCCGGTACGACCGGCACGCCACAGGCTATCATTGTTTTTTTAGCGACATCTTTGATCCCCATTTGACGAATCGCATCCGATGTCGGTCCGACGAATTTGATGCCGCATGCCTCACACATTTCTGCAAAATCGACATTTTCAGCCAAAAATCCGTATCCGGGGTGAATCATCGTCACATTCCGGTTGGTCGCGACGGCTAAGATATTCGTGACGTTTAAGTAGGAGGCGGCCGAACTCACATCGCCGATACAATACGCTTCATCTGCTAGTCGGACATGTAAAGCATCACGATCCGCTGTCGAATAGACCGCAACCGTCTGAATGCCAAGTTCTTTAGCTGCCCGGATGATTCGGACTGCAATCTCGCCTCGGTTCGCTATTAAAAGTTTTTCCATTGCCATCACCTCGCTCAAGGACGAATCCGGAAGAGGGGTTGTCCAAATTCGACAAGATCTCCATCTGCGACGAGAATTTCGACGACCGTTCCGGCTACTTCCGAGTTCAGATTATTAAATAGTTTCATTGCTTCTAACACACAGACGACTTGACCGACTTCGATTTGATCGCCGACTTTGACGAAAGATGGTTTGTCCGGGTTCGGACGCGAATAAAACGTTCCGACCATCAGCGCATTGATTGTCACCGTATCGGTTTCAACGTCTGGTTGTTCCGTTGCTGATTCTGTGACTGCCACTGGAGCTTGCGGTGCTGATGTTGCCACCGGAGCCGGTGCTTGATGTGAGACAACAATGTTATCATTTTGTTTTTTTAATTTTAACTTATACGTATCGGTTTCAAGAGAAAGTTCATTGACACTCGACTGGTCCAACATTTCGAGCACTTGCTTCAACTGATCGATTTTCATTTTTCTTCATCCCCTATCTTAACATTCACCTTTGTTATTATACTTAAATATTATACCAGGTGCTAATGCCTGCTCAAATACTAATATTAACTGGTCATACCAAAGGACGCAAGTCAAGACAAAAGAAAAAAACGCCCGTTGATTCAATCCGAGGATGAACGGGCGTTGTTTTAACTGAATTATCCGTTGTAACGCCCTGTGAAATCACCAGTACGTGTATCAACTGTTACTTTTTCTCCTGCTTCGATGAAGAGTGGGACGTGGATGATATGTCCCGTCTCAACCGTTGCATTTTTCTTGACGTTTGATGCTGTATCCCCTTTGACTCCCGGCTCTGCTTCGACAATCGTCATGACGATCGTATTCGGAAGTTCGATTCCAAGAACTTCACCGTTGTAGATGGCAATTTGAACTTCCATGTTTTCAAGCAGGAACGGGAGTGCTGCTTCGACTTGAGCCGTTGTCAGTTCCAATTGCTCGTATGATTCTGTATCCATGAAGACATACGTTTCACCCATCGGATAAAGATATTGCATTTTATTCCGTTCGATGTGAGCACGTTCGACACGTTCGCCGCCACGGAATGTCATCTCTTGAATGTTTCCGTTTCGGATGTTCCGCATTTTCGTCCGGACGAATGCCGCACCTTTACCTGGTTTAACGTGTTGAAATTCAAGGACTTGCCAAATCATTCCGTCTGATGTCTTAATTGTTAATCCTGTTTTTAAATCGTTTACTGATACCATGAAAAGTTCCTCCTAAATGTTGATCTTGCTGTTTTAAAGTGTGATCAGTTCTTTTGGTGAAGACGATAGAATCTCACGCCCTGATGCGGTAATCAAAACATCGTCCTCAATCCGGCATCCTCCGACTTGCGGAACGTAAATACCCGGTTCGACGGTTACGATCATCCCCGGCTCAAGTTTCGTTTCGGAACGGAACGATAGTCCCGGTCCTTCATGCACCTCTAGACCGATTCCATGTCCTGTCGAATGTCCGAAGTACTCTCCGTATCCCGCGTCTTTGATGATATCGCGTGTCAATGCATCGGCTTCGATTCCGGTAATACCAGGACGAAGTCCATCTACACCCGCAAGCTGTGCTTTTAGCACCGTATCATAAATCTTTTGTAACTCCGGACTAATTGGTCCGATTGCGACGGTACGCGTGATGTCCGATACGTATCCATTCAGAAGCGCACCGAAATCCAGTGTGACGAGTTCGCCCGTCTGAATGACTTTTGAACTTGCGACGCCATGGGGTAACGCCGAACGGTAACCGGAAGCAACAATCGTATCGAAAGAAGAAGACGTCGCGCCTTGTTTGCGCATGAAGAATTCCAATTCATTCGATACTTCGAGCTCGGTTCTGCCTGCTTGAATATACGTCAAGATGTGGTGGAACGTGGCATCAGCCAACTCCACCGCTTCCTTAATCATCTTAATCTCTGAAGAATCCTTAATCAAGCGTAGGTTTTCGACGATTCCCGTCGTCGGTACCAACTCGACCGAAGAAGCTTGATCGAAAGCTTCAAATGAACTGAGCGTCATCGCATCTTTTTCGACGCCAACTGCACGGACACGTGCACCCACCATCAATTCTCCCATCGTCTCTGGAATAGACCGTTCGATTTGAACGATTTCCATTCCTTTGACTTGATCCGCCGCTTGTTCCGTATAACGGAAATCCGTTACGAAATAGGCTTGTTCAGCTGTCACAAGACATGCACCACTCGAACCGGTAAATCCGGAAATATAACGAATGTTTTCTGCCTTCGTCACGAGAAGACCTGGTAAGTCACGTTCTTTAAGTGCCGTTTGAAGTGCTTCGATACGATGTTTCATGTCTGTTTTCCCCCTTTTATTATGTAGACGGATGAATCAATGCCTCAACAGCTAGTAGATACCCCTTCATGCCGAGTCCACTGATGACCCCACGACAAACCGGTGCTAACATCGAGTGGTGTCGAAACGATTCACGGGCGTGGACGTTCGACAGGTGGACTTCAATCGTCGGCACTTCAATCGCCGCTATCGCATCCCGTAAGGCAATGCTCGTATGCGTATAGGCAGCGGCATTCAAGACGATTCCGTCATATCCTCGTGCTTCGTGTAACCGATCAACCAAATCCCCTTCATGATTCGATTGTATGAACCGAAAATCAACCTGTTGAAAACGTTCCCTCAGCTGCTCTTCTAAATCAGATAACGTCTCGGTTCCATATGTAGTTGGTTCTCGTGTACCCAGCAAATTCAAGTTCGGTCCATTCAAGATCAATATCCGCATCTCATCACCTCCAGATTGTCCCTGTCATTGTATCATAAGTCGTTTTCCGGCTCCCAAATTTTCATCTGACTTCGACAGCTGAGCATAGTCTTTTTTCCACAAATCAAGTAAACTGACGGTACACGATATTTTACTTGAAGATAGGATGCGTTTCTATATGAAAACTGCTAAAGCACCCGTCGGTGGACAAGCCATCGTCGAGGGTGTCATGTTCCAAAATGCGACCCATGCCGTCTCCGCAATCCGGCGAAACGATGCGACGATTGAAACGTTCGAACAAAAAAAACCGATTCGCCGACGGATTGCGATCGGTAAAAAAATCCCTTTACTTCGTGGTTTATTCGCATTAGTCGAGTCCTCTGCCAATGGAGCGAGTCACATGAACTTCGCAAGTGATCGTTACGGCGTCAATCCAGGGGAGGAAGAACCGGAAGAAGCACATCAAGGACAATTAACGAAATGGCTTGGTGTTGCCTTCATCGGCGTATTGTCGTTCTTTTTCGGTAAGCTGCTGTTCACGTTATTGCCTGCTTTTTTAGCCTCACTCTTCAGCTATTTCCCGGCGTTATCCGGTCACTTGATTCAAAATGTTCTTGAGGCGTCGATTAAACTGACACTTCTCTTCACTTATTTGTATTTGATTTCCTTGACCCCACTCGTCAAACGGCTGTTCCAGTATCATGGGGCGGAACACAAAGTCATCAACTGCGTCGAAAGCGGGCGGCCGTTGACCGTCGAAAATGTTCGAGTGAGTAGTCGCCTGCATTACCGATGTGGATCAAGTTTCTTAATCTTCACGGTCATCGTCGGGTTTTTCGTCTATTTAATCGTGCCGACTGATCCTTTGTGGGTCCGACTCGCCTTTCGGATTGCGTTACTTCCCGTCGTCATCGGTCTGTCATTTGAAGTTTTACAGTTAACGAACAAAGCCCAAAACATTAAAGGATTACGTGTCATTGCGTTGCCCGGCCTTTGGTTACAGTACTTGACGACAAAAGAACCGGACGATTCACAGATCGAGGTTGCGATTTATGCGTTTGAAGCACTCGAAAAACAGGAAGATAACCTACATGAGAACGCACTTGGTTAATTGATAACAGGGGTGATAATATGATTAGACAACGGATTGGCTCTACATTTGCACTGGTCGTGTTACTGTTTGCTTTTGTCGGCTTTGGATATAAGCTTGCTAATGATCCTGGTAGTCTGTTTTCACAATTACTGTTTTTTGCGATTACAGCTGGAATCATCTTCTTGCTGTTTAAATTTTTAACACGCAATAGCGTCAGCAGCGGATCGAACTCTCAATACCGGAAGTCTGTGGCTCAGTCCAAAAAAATGCATGCCAAACGTGATCAACCACCTCGCCGGACTGAATTTAAAAAGAAACCGGTTAAAACGACGAAAACTCCTGCTTCCAATAAAGTCCGCCCGCTTCGCGATCGGTCAAAAGCACCACATCTGACCGTCATCGAAGGTAAAAAAGGCAAAAAGAAAAAACGTGCTTTTTAAACAACAAACAGCAACCGGATGTCCGACGGGGACAACCGGTTGCTGTTTTTTTAATCGGTCTCGACCCAGCCGACATACGGCAGGTTACGGTATTCTTCCGCACAATCAATTCCATACCCGACTACAAAATAGTCCGGAATCTCAAACCCAACATAATCAGCTGCCAACGGTACCTCACGCCGGGCAGGCTTATCAAGCAGCGTACAAATCTTCAGGACACCTGGTTTATGCAACTTCATGTGTTCGCATAAGAAACTTAATGTATGCCCCGTATCGATGATGTCCTCGACGACGACGACATATTTTCCTTCTACATCGAGGTCTAAATCTTTTTTGAGTTGTACGCGCCCTGACGAAACCGTTTTAGCACCATACGAAGAACAGGCGACTGTATCGATTTGGACACTGCCCTTGATTTCACGCATTAAATCGGCAGCAAATACCATCGATCCTTTCAGTACAACGACTAAAACGATTTGCCGGCCTGCTGCATCATGTTCAATGGCAGATGCGAGTTCTTTTACTTTTACCGCAAGTTCCGACTCTGAGACTAACTTTTCTTTAATGACGATTTCCATATCCAGGTGAGAATCCACCCGTCACCCCCTCTGATGATTTTCACCGTCAGTATAGCACACTCCATCTTCATTAACCGTACTATAATGATATTACATTATAGATTGTTCGTCTTTTAAGTTAATTTATGCAAAAAAACAAGTACACTCAGTCTTCCGGGTGTACTTGTTGATGTTTTTGAAATTCTTTTTGTAATTCAGGTCGGTCTGCAAAAAATTGAATCATTCCGTTGATTTTATCTAAGGCCTCGATACTGATATGGTGTTCGATTCCTTCGACATCTTTATAAATCAAGGATTCATCCACACCAACGAGCCGTAAAAAATCTTCTAATAAAGCATGACGTTCGACCAGACGTTTCCCAACTTTCCGACCTTTTGCCGTCAACATCAGACCACGATACTTCTCATAGACAAGATATTCTTCACGATCCAGCTTTTGGACCATCTTCGTCACAGAGGACGGGTGTACACCTAAAAGTTCAGCGATATCAGAAACGCGGGCATATCCTTTTTCTTCAATCAAAATATAGATTTGTTCCAAATAATCTTCCATGCTCGGAGTCGGCACGACATCACCTTCCAATCCATCTCTTTAGCGCTTCCAGTTCCATTCTTCACTACGGTATTTCGCGGCCAAACGTTCAATCTCCTGCCATTGATGTTCTGTGAATTCAAGGGGTGTGAATGTCAACTGAAGGGCCTCTTCGAACCCCTTCAAAAAGGCGACACGGACTTCTTCGAATGATACAGTCCGTCCTGCCAACTCATTTAAGGCAACCGCCTTCCCGGCAAACCGAGCTTTCATCCGTTCCCGGATCGTCTCATCTTCATATACGAAACAATCGAACAGTTCACCTTCGTCTACCGAAAGCGGAACTGATCCATGCTGTAAGACGACACCTTGATGCCGCACTTGCGCACTGCCAGCCACTTTTCGTTTCCCGACCGCCAGTTCATAATACGACGCCGCATCAAAACAGACGGCAGATTTTGGTTTTCGTAATTCTTCTTTTTCTTGCTCGGTCATTGGAACCGAAAACTCGACCGGAATGCCTAAATGATGATACCCTTTCCGGACACCTTCTGTCAGCATCCGATAACTTTCAATGACCGTTTTCGGTAATCCCTCTGACGTTTCTGGAATGACGATACTGTACGTCAATTCGTCAGCATGAAGAACCGCCCGTCCGCCCGTCATCCGACGGACAATCGGGATGCCTAGCTGTTCAATCCGTTCTCGATCAATATCCTTAACTGCGCGCTGAAAATGACCGACACTCAACCCTCTAGGTTCCCACGAATAAAAACGAAGTGTGGGAGCTACTTCCCCACGCCCTACAAATCCGATCAATGCTTCGTCAATCGCCATGTTTAGAGCCGGTTCCAATCGTTCAGTCGTCAATACTTGCCACTCTTTTATCAAGCGAACACCCCCAAAAACGTTTCCGTATTAGTGTATCAGACCCTTTCTGTCCTGCGCAACGACGAGTCGATTGCCGAAATCGATTTCGTTTACTATAATGATAAGGATGTTATCTGAACGAAGGGGTTGGAAGTTAGCTATGGAAACCAGTACAATCATCACAATCGTCTTGTGGGTAGCCTTGATCGCTTATATCGCATGGCGTTTCATGCCGGTCAAAGGAATCACAAAACTGTCACAAGAAGAATTCCGCGCCAATTATCGAAAAGCACAAATCGTCGATGTCCGCGAAACACAAGAATTCAAAGGTGGTCACATCATTGGCGCGCGTAACATACCGGTCAGCCAAATGAAGATGCGGGCAAAAGAATTACGTAAGGATATGCCGATCTACTTGTATTGCCAAGGCAACATGCGTTCGTCGCAAGCTGCCAAAGTGTTGAAAAAAGCCGGTTATACAAACCTCTACCAACTCAAAGGTGGATTCAAACAATGGACAGGAAAAGTCAAACGTAGCTAATCTCCTGTTCACAAAAACCATCCCCGTCAGTACTGACGGGGATGGTTTTTTGATTATACGTGCACTTCTTGTTTCGGTTGATACCGTAAGACTGGTTTACGCGCAGCCAACGTTTCATCCATTCGCTTGACGACCGTCGTATGTGGTGCATTCAAGACGACATCCGGTGTTTCCTCGACTTCTTTTGCAATTTGTAGCATCGCGTCACAGAACGCATCCAACGTCTCCTTCGATTCCGTTTCCGTCGGCTCAATCATGATACATTCTTCGACGTTTAGCGGGAAATAGATCGTAGGTGGGTGATACCCAAAATCAAGCAGTCGTTTGGCGATATCAAGCGTCCGTACACCCAGCGCCTTTTGACGACGACCTGATAAAACAAATTCATGTTTGCAGTAGACGTCATACGGTGCATCATATGCGCCTTTTAATCGGGCGAGCATATAATTGGCATTCAAGACAGCTTCTTTCGAGACACGGGCAAGACCGGTTCCTCCCATCGTCCGGATATAACTGTATGCCCGAACGTTGATCCCAAAGTTCCCGTAAAATGGTTTGACACGTCCAATCGATTCTGGACGATCATAATCGAGTACAAACCCGTCGTTGGTCTTCGCGACGATTGGTTTTGGCAAGTACGGAATCAAATCCTGTTTGACACCGACCGGACCCGAACCGGGACCGCCGCCACCGTGAGGACCTGTAAACGTCTTATGAAGGTTCAAGTGAACGACATCAAAGCCCATATCTCCGGGACGTGCGATTCCCATGATAGCGTTTGAATTCGCCCCATCATAATACAACTTCCCACCTGCTTCGTGGACTGCTTTGGCAATCTCGACGATGTCCGACTCAAACAAACCAAGTGTATTCGGATTCGTCAGCATCAAAGCCGCTGTATCCTCGCCGACCTTACTCTTCAAGTCCGCTAAATCCACCAGGCCCCGCGCATCAGACAAGACGGTTACTGTATCAAACCCTGCGACTGACGCCGAGGCCGGATTGGTCCCGTGCGCTGAATCGGGTACAAGGACTTTTGTCCGTTTAAAGTCTCCTCGTGCGTGATGATAGGCCTTGATCAACATCAAGCCTGTCCATTCGCCATGAGCACCTGCTGCCGGTTGTAACGTCACTTCATCCATTCCCGTGATAACAGCCAGTTTTTCTTGCAAATCATACATCAGACCAAGGGCACCTTGGACACTCTCAACGGGTTGGAGAGGGTGAATATGCGCAAATCCCGGTAGACGTGCCATATCTTCATTAATTTTTGGATTGTATTTCATCGTGCATGAACCAAGCGGATAGAAACCTGAGTCGACCCCGTGGTTTCGATTCGACAAGGCAGTATAATGACGGACAAGATCCAGCTCGGATACTTCCGGCAATTCCACTTCTTCTTGACGTAACAGGTTCGCCGGTAACAACTCTTCCGGTGCTACTTCTTCGACCGTCGCGAGCGGCAAGCTGTACGCGATACGACCCGCTTTTGAGATTTCAAAAATCAACGTCTGTTCACTAGTTTTATGCATGAGTCAGTCCCCCTAACGCTGTCACGAAGTGATCCAGTTCTTCTTTTGTCCGTAGTTCCGTCGCACATACAAGCATCTGATTGGATCGTTTCTCATCAAACGTACCAAGTGGCAACCCGCCGATGATCCCTGCTTTTAACAACTGTTTGCTTGCTTCGTTTGCATCAATCGGCAGTTCTACAACAAACTCATTGAAGCTTGGACCATCATCGATGATGCGGAATCCCGCCTCGCTTAATGATTTTTTCAAGGCATATGCTGTCTGCAGGTTACGGGTCGCAAGCTCGCGGATTCCGCGTTTACCGAGTGCACTCATGGCGATGGAAGCCGCTAACGCATTCAGTGCCTGGTTCGAACAGATATTTGAGGTCGCTTTGTCACGGCGAATGTGTTGTTCACGCGCTTGTAATGTCAAGACGAATCCACGTTTCCCGTCTTCGTCGACCGTTTGACCGACAAGACGCCCCGGGATTTTTCGCATCAAGGCTTTTGTCGTCGTGAAATATCCGCACGTTGGTCCACCAAAGCTTTGCGGAATACCAAACGGTTGACAGTCACCAATCGTAATGTCGGCGCCGAGCTTACCTGGTGCTTCCAACAAACCGAGCGCAAGCGGGTTCGCCGAGACGATGAACAGACCTCCTTTCGCATGTGTTGCGTCCGCTAACGCCTGTAAGTCTTCGACCCGTCCGTAGAAGTTCGGATACTGGACGATGACACACGCGACATCACCGAGCTCATTTAATTGGTCGATTGCCGTCTCACCACGGTCGAGTGGTAACGTAGCTACTTGAAGACCCGGACCGTTCGCATACGTTCGGACGACATCATGTGCCTCCGGATGAACTCCGTCTGATAAGACAATCGTCTTTTTCTTTTTATGGGCACAAGCAAGCATCGCCGCTTCGGCGAGAGCCGTAATCCCGTCATACATCGAAGAGTTGGCGACATCCATTCCTGTCAGTTCACAAATCATCGTCTGATATTCAAAGATTGCCTGTAATTCTCCCTGTGAGATTTCAGGCTGGTACGGCGTGTAAGCCGTATAAAACTCGGACCGCAGCAACATATGGTTGACGACTGCTGGTGCGTAATGATCATAAATTCCGGCACCTAGGAAAGATGGATATTGTTTCGTATTCATGTTTTGATCAGCGAGTTTTGAGAGTGTTCGGATTAAATCCGTTTCCGGCAAGGGAATGCCGACTGCTTCTAACGTTCCTTTGTCGCGAACGCTTGCTGGAATATCAGCCAGTAAATCCTCAATCGAATCTGCACCAATCGTCTGTAACATCTCTTGTTCGTCTTCTTGTGTCATCGGTAAATAACGAAAATCCATCTTTTAGTTCCCCCTTATTTGCTCCGGCGATAAAACGGTGTGTCGATCCGTCTTGCCGCTAGTTTTTTTCCACGCACTTCGATTTCAAACGAATCACCCGTCGCATATTCCGTTGGGACTAATGCCAAAGCGATCGCTTTACCAACTGTCGGAGGCAACGTCCCCGTCGTGACGAATCCAACCGTTTCTCCGTTGACTAAAACAGGAGCATCCTGACGAGCAATTCCTTTGTCCAACAGTTCAAGACCAATCAAGCGACGTCCTGGTCCTTGTTCTTTTTGCTTTAGCAATACATCGGACCCAACAAACGATTTGACCTGTGGTTTGACTGCAAACCCCATACCCGCTTCAATCGGTGAGATCGTCGCCGACAGTTCATGTCCATATAAGGGTAAACACGCCTCGAATCGTAACGTATCGCGCGCGCCTAGCCCACACGGTACAACGCCTGCTCCAAGCAATGCCTGCCAGACGACACTCGCGTCTGAAGCCCGCATATACAGCTCAAAACCATCTTCTCCCGTATAACCACTCCGTGACACCAACATATCGATGCCCGCTAATTGTCCTTGAACAAAGCGGAAAAACTTGATTTCGTCTAACGTCAGTTCAGTCAACGCATTTAAGACCTCCATTGCTTTTGGACCTTGAACCGCAATTTGACCATACGCGTCCGACTGATTTTCTAGTGTCACGTCACCCTGCAGGTAGCGGCGTAAATGGGTTTCATCTTTTTCAATATTCGATGCATTGACAACAAGCAAATAATCATGTTCTGCCAGACGATAAACTAATAAATCATCGACGGTCCCCCCGTCTTCTTGGCAAAGGACATTATACTGCGCTTGGCCAATCGCAATTTTCGAAATATCATTTGACAGTGTATGTTGAAGAAACGAAAGCGCATCTGGACCCGTTACCAATAACTCGCCCATATGCGACACATCAAACATCCCAACCTGTTCCCGGACTGCTAGATGTTCTTCCTTAATCGATGAAAACAGAACCGGCATTTCAAAACCTGCAAAATCGACCATTTTCCCCGTTGGTGCAATCATGTCGAACAATGGTGTTCTCTTCAATGTCGTCTGACTCATACTTCTCCCCCTAATTACGAACAATTTTACTTCCTTTTCTCTTTATCGTTCAACTTTCAATTACATTCTACCAATTCAAAATCTTTTTTTCTAGGTTTATTCAGAAATTGAACAAAAGCAAAGAGAGAAAGGACCAAGTCCCTTCTCTCCTATTGTTTCATATTCAGCCGATGAAAGCCATTTCAAAATGGTTTAAGCCCGGCCGTATGTTCAACCTCAGTTTTAAGACGCTGTCCTTCAGTAAGAAGTTGGCGTCCACCTTGCTGAACACGTTTCCCTTCTGCGACCAAATGATCGATGTTTCCTTTGATTTGATCAATCCGACTTGTCGTATGATCAATCCCTGTTTGTAATGTTTGTTGACGGATTGAGAAACGTTCGAGTAGTTGCTTCATGACAGTCACATCTTTTGAAATCTTCTTTTTGTAAAGAATCACTCCATAAATCACCAAACCGATGATCGCCAAAACGATAATTCCTAGATTAATCCAAATCATACGTTCTCCTCCAATAGTGTTTCGATTTCTTTCGTCAGTTCCCGCACGGACTTCGTGCCGTCCAAACGAACATCTGCTGCTCGTGCATAAAGTGGCCGACGACGACGAAACAATTTTTCGACCGTTGACCGGGACTTCACAAGTGGACGGGATGGATCCGTCTTAATCCGGTTCCAAACGATATGGAACGGCGTATCAATCCAGAAGATGGTCCCCGTCTCTTTCATGAACAATCGATTTTCCGGACGTTCTATGACGCCTCCACCCGTAACGACAATTTGTGCCTGACTACGTTGAAGCAATTCGACCTCTTGTTTCCGAAATCCTGTTTCACCATGTTGCTTGAAGAACTCCGTAATCGGACCATGTTCTTGCACAAAACGTTCATCCAGTTCATCGACACTGTAACGCGCCTTAAGATTTCGACCAATCGCTGTTTTACCAGTTCCCATAAAACCAATTAAATAAACCTTATCCATTCGAAACGACCGCCTCGATTCTCTGTCCACTTTCTAGTATTGCTTCCATTTTAAAGCCTTTATCCGTCCGTGTACAGGTCACTCGTCCAATCGGGTAGTGAATCGTTTCGTCTTGCCGGCAATCACTTGTCGCCGCTCGAACGAGCGACTCGAGTTGCAAGGCTTCCTGCTCTAACTGAAGTTGCGTTACCGATTCATCCATATAATGACAACTCAGCAAAATCGCCGCACCGATTCCAAGTAACAGCAACAACGTTTGAATCAAGATGAACCCTTGTTCCGGCACTGAACCGTTCTTTGACGTTGGTTGAGTTCGAAGACGAGTGTCCGTCCGTCTTGCCTGACTTGATAAGTGTCTACATTGTGGGCATAGGTCAATTCGCCTCCAAACTCTTTTTTTAATCGAATCTGATTTTGAACACGGACGAGCCGCCACTTCACCGGCTCCTCTTCCGGATCCACATCGACTCCCCGAACTTCTTCACCTACTTTCTCACAGGTGATACTCCGCCACATCAACCGTTCGATCGTATGAAAAAACAATTCTTCTTCCATCCGCTGTTCGTAATCAGAGATACTGACGATGTGTGTCATCGTAATGAGACTAATCAGTAGCAACGGGCTCAGCCAGAGGACCAACGAGATTTCGAGGAGTGTCGTTCCGGATTGAGCTCGCCAAACAGAGCTCTTCAATACACCACGTCCCTTCCCTGATTTGATAACCGTCCCGTCTTTCCGCCACTTGATCTGAAGCCATCTTATCTAAACGGTGCGTCTCAATCATCAACTGATTTTTTTGTTTTTGAAAAGACAAGACGGGATCGATCGCAAGCAGTAAGAACAAAGCGATGGCGACCATCGATAACACGACTTCAAGAAGCGTAAATCCCCGTTCTCCTTGTTGCTTCAAGCATTTTCGCCTCACTACCTTCACCTCACCTTTTGGACGATCATCTGATAATTCCCGAGCAGAAACTTGATTTCGTAAGCTTGTGTCGCAGACTGGCAATTCCACGTCGACGCATAGGTGGAATGATAACTCTTGAAATAGATGATTCGTCCTGTCGTCGGCACAAAACAAGAATGGCCGGTTTGAAAGTTACGTTGCCACAATAACCGGTCGTTCGCCATGACCAAATACCCTTTTCCATCATTTTTCCATCGTAACTGAATCTGGTTTTGTTCACTTGTCTTGGAATATTGGAGCAGACGAAGTGTCTGCATATCTTGTTTAAGTATGCTGATATCCTGTTCAAGTGTGTATAGGGCTGGCCTTCGGTCGATGACCGTTGGCAGGAGAAATACGAGCAGACATCCAATCATCACAAGGACAATCGTCATTTCAATGAATGTAAATCCATCACTTGGCTTTTGTAAGTTCACCAGTCTTCGCATCATACGTATATGTCTCCTGATCACAAGCGAGTTCGTTTGGTTTTTCTGCTGTGCCACGGTTAATCGTTTGAAGTGATTCCGGATATTTTTTCTCCTTTGCATAATACAAATTGACCTCGGAGCGAATGACACGGATGTTCGCCTCACAACTGACACCTTTCGCTTGATCCTTGCCGCTTGTCATCGTCGGAATCAACACAAGTAATAACAAGGAGATGATCAGTAAGACGGCTGCCATCTCCAGTAATGTAAATCCTCGTTGATCTTGTATAAAACGTTTCATCTCATCGGCTCCTTATCTTTTTAAAATGGAAGTTGTTGAATGGCAAGTTGGATCGGATAGTAGAGAATCAAAAATAGTGTACCCGTCATGACGGTCAATCCTCCGTACAAAGCCGGTTCGATGAGTAACAGTTTCTTTTCGATTTCTTCCTCGATCGACTCATGTAATAACGAGGCTTGCTCAAGCAACAATCGCCCTAAATCACCACTTTCGCGCGCAATATGCACCAGTCCGACTGTTTCTACATCGATGACGTCCTCATCCTGCATCGCTTCCGATAACGGTTGCCCACTTTTTTGACGTTGATGTAATAAGCCATACATCTGTTTCTTTTTTCCAGTTTGACCCTGTTCTAACGAACGAAAGGCTTCTTCTAACGAAAAACCGGCATCGATAAAAGATCCTACTTCGATTGTGAACAGGTAGCTGTAGTATAGACGCAGTATTTTTTGAATCATCTTCATCTGTAACAATCGATTCAGTGGAATACGACGAAAGGTGACAATCAGAAGAATCACACTCACAAAAGGGGAAAAAGCTAAGATATATTTGGCGGAAGGGTGGATCAACGGGAGAACAAAACGTGGGAGAGTGTCGGGATTCGACATTTCCAATAAAGAAGGAAACACATAAAGCGCATAAAACATAAACAGCAACAACAAGCTAGCTGCTAAGAGAAGAGGATAACGTGCCATCTTCCAAAACTTCTTTTTCATCTGACTTTCTAACTCGAGCAATCGAATGACTTGTTTTAAAATCATCAACGGACGTTCGGTCTGATCACCTACCTTGAGTAATTGTTGTAATGCTGACGGAAGTGCCAACGGCTCCAGGGAAACGGATAACCGACTTCCTCCTTGTAAACGCACTTGAATTTCCTGAATGACCGGAGTCAGTAATGGTTCTTCAAAACGCACTAAAATCTCTAACGATTCTTTTGCTGAAATGCCTTTTGACAATAGACGATGAAAACGATTCAAGAACCGGCATTTACTGCCGACTGTAAGTTTTCGACGATACAGCGTACGGTCCCCTCCTCTCGATACAGATGAATGATCTTTTTGCAGACGGATAATTCTTCACCTGTGATGCCGAGTGTCTTCAGACGAAGCAAAGCTTCTTCAATCGATCCTGCATGTAACGTAAACAGGACGACGTGTCCACTTAAAGCAGCATTGATGGTCAATCGTGCCGCTTCTGCCGTCCGAACTTCACCAAACGCAATCCAGTCCGGATCTGCCCGTAAAATTTCTTCGAAACAACGTGTCGCATCAAAACCTGCCTTATCATTCAACTCAAGCTGTAAAATGCCTGGTACGGTACATTCGACCGGATCCTCGACCGAGATGATCCGCTTTCCTTCCATCGATGCCATCAAGGAGTAAAGCATCGTTGTTTTCCCTGCTCCGGTCGTTCCGGAGATAATGATACAGCCATGCGTTTGTTGCTTCATCCATTCTAAATCAAGTGTCGGATCAAGTAAGCGAACAGCTATCTCACTTGATACGACGGCTCGATAAAAACGCCAAGACATCGCATCCCCGTACCGACTCGGTAGGATGGATACACGCATCCCACTTTCTTGAAAGGGATATAGACCACTTTGTGGGATTCGTTCATTTTGTTCCTTCAAGTTGGATTCATAACGAATATGACTGACAAGCGCCCGGTAATGCTCAACAGCAATCGGGGATTGTTCTGCCAAGCCTTCACTCGTACGACAAATGATCTGTGCCAATCGATCACCGGGAATAAAATGGACATCTGTGGCACCCACCACTTCGAACTGACGAATCAACTGACTGATTTCTTCTCTCAACCCAACACCTCCTTAAGCAAAAAAATACACAAAAAAAGAAGCCGATACAAATCGGCTTCTTTAAGATACTTGCGCAATAATACGGTTTTTACGTTTTGCTAGCGTCTCGAGTCCTGGTTTATCATACCCGATTACTAGTTGTTTGCCATCCGTAATGATTGGACGACGTAACAGTTTTGGATTGTCACTCATTAAACGAAGCAATTCACTTAATTTCATGTCATCGACATCGATTCCTAAATCTTTAAATGCTTGGCTTCGTGTCGCGAGTAAACTTTCAATTCCATCTGTTGAAAGCTTTAGTAATTCCATCAATTCATCTACTGTTGGAGCATTTCTGAACAGATGACGTTCTTCTACATCAACATGTTCCTCTTTTAACCATGATTTCGTTTTACGACAAGATGTACAGCTTGGATATGTGAAAAATATCAACTCATTCGCCATTATTGCTCCTCCTCTCAAAATCTGCGCTTCTCATTACAGAAACTATACCATGTCTTTTTTACTTTGTACACCTTTTGTACAACTATTGTACAAGTTTTTTTCAAACTTCATCTTTTGTTCACAGTTATTCCTCAACAAACACTAGAACATGATGGACGGATGATTGTTTGCTTGGTAAAATAAGTACGTATATTGACTATCTGTCGGATTTAGGGGGTTATATGAATGGGGAGAATGTACCGCGTACTCGGATTTTGGACTGGCATCATTGCAGTCATGGCATTTATCGGCGCTCTAGGTGGAGACGCCAGCTCAAGTGAGCATACGGATTCATTTTTAGTTATGGGCTTTGTCTTCTTAGCACAAACAGTATTCTTTGCAGCATTAGGCTATCTTCGCCTAACTGAGAAAACGTATGTCTACATCTTTGCGGCATACTTAACAGTATTCTTTATCGTCTTCACATATTGGTCCAACTTCCAAATGTGAAAAAAAATCCCCTCACCTTCGATTGAAGATGAGGGGATTTTTCATTGATCAAAAAAATGGATTATGTTTGATTTCTTGACGTAACGTCGTTTCCGGTCCATGCCCTGGATAAAAAGTAGTATCATGCGGGATTTCTGCGATGACCCGATCGATGGAACGCATCAAAACATCTTGATCGCCGCCTTCAAGATCCGTCCGGCCGACACTTCGCTTAAAGATCAAATCACCGGCAAAAGCACATTGTTCCTTTTTGAAATAGAACGTCACACTGCCCGGTGAATGACCGGGTGTTTCAAGAACGTGCATCTGAAACGGTCCGATCGTCAACGCCCCTGATTCTAACGTACGTTCCGCCGGCTTCACTTTTAAGGGAGGCATATCAAATTTAATGGAACCGTTGAGATTCGGGTTTGATAACCATTTTATTTCGTTCGGGTGGATATAAGCCGGCGCCGAAGTAAAACGCCGCAACATATCTACACCACCGATGTGGTCAAAATGGGCATGCGTCAGGAGGATTGCTTCGACTTTTGCGTTACGTCGTTCAATCTCATCAAAAAAGCGCATATCTTCCGTACCAGGATCAATCACTAAACATTTCCCATCTTTAAAAAGAAGATATCCGTTTTCTGAGGCAATACCTGAAGTAATACTTACAATTTCCATCTCATCAAGCTCCTTTATGAATCATTCTTCTTTACTATACACGAAATTGTCGAAAGTTCCCCTTCCCCCCTCTCGACTTTATCCGCTCAGTCAGCTAAACTAAAAAGTGAGATTTAAGTGAAATCTTCGTGAACTTCATAACGTGATTTTTTTAAGGGGGAGTACGTCATGCATTTGGATCAACCAATCGGTTGGCTTTTCTTTATCGTTGCACTCGTCGGTGTTTGGGCCGTCTTGCGTTCACTTAAGAAACGTCAAATGTTTCCACTCGTATTTGCTGCGCTGACTGTAATCTTATTTGGTTGGTTTGGTATTGCGACATTGATTTTCGGTGGAATTCCGGCATAATCATTTTTTTCAAAAAAGGTCAGCTTTCCTTTGCGGGGAGCTGACCTTTTTTGTGACTTTCCAGCTAAAAAAAGCGCCGATAAACTAATCAAGTTTACCGACGCTTCCCTTGCAGAAAGATTATTTAGATGTCTGTAAGAAACGTAACAGATCTCCATAGATGACTTTATCCGACAGTCCGAGTTCTTTTTCAGACTGCTTGACAGACTCTTTACAGATTGCGCCAACTTGTTCATCTGTGACTTCTTCACCTGTTTTACGGTCGTAACACGTTTCTTGTGTGTACACCGTTTTGTCGGTGATAACAGAACCGTCACGGAACAACGCATAATCTTTATGTTCTTTTGAGAACAAATCTGTTCCGAACAAGACTTCGTCCTTAAAGTCATGACCCAGTAGATTCAGCAACGTCGGTTTGATGTCGATTTGACTTGCGACATCATCGTGTTTTACACCTTTATCTTGTCCAGGTAAGTGGATGACAAACGGAACACGTTGAAGTTGTGCGACATCGTACGGTGTCAATTCATCTTTTTCCAACAATTCTGCCATCGCAGCATTATGATTCGTCGAAATCCCATAATGATCTCCGTAGACCATTAGGATCGTATCGTCCCATGTGCCGTCTTTCTTTAAACCTTCAATGAACTTACCAAGCGCCATATCTTGATAAGCAAGTGCTTGTACATAATGGTTTAATGTCGTTGAACTCGTTTCAAGTGGTGGAACGAGCTCATCTTCCGGTTTTGGCATTTCAAACGGGTAATGGTTCGTAAGGGTAATGAATTTTGAATAGAATGGTCGCGGAAGATCCTTAAGCATCGGTAACGATTGCTCGAAGAACTTATCATCCAGTAGACCCCATTCTGTCAAATCGTCTGGATTCCCTAGGTCATAATCGGTTTCCGAGAAGAAACGATCGACACCAAAACTATTGTAGACAATGTCACGGTTCCAGAAGGATTTATTATTCGCATGGAATACAGCTGAGTAATAACCATCTTCTTTTAACATCTCCGGCGTTGCACGGAATTCGTTTTCTCCGTTTGTAAAGAATGCCGCTCCTCGACCTAATGGATAAATCGAGTTTTCAAGAATGAATTCTGCATCCGCCGTTTTCCCCTGCCCAGTATTGTGGTAGAAGTTATCCCAGTAATGCGATTCTTTGATTAGCTTGTTGAGATTCGGTGTGATTTCTTGACCATTCGGTGCTTTTAAGCCGACTGCAAACGTTTGAGCGGACTCAAACGAAATCACGATGACGTTTTTCCCTTCGTACTTTCCAAACATCGCCGGATTCGGTTTGGCGTATTTCGCATCCGCAAAACTTTGGACTTCAGAAAGTTCTGAGCTGTCTGCCATCGCTTTTTGTGCCGACGTTTTCGACTGGATCAACGCATCATACATGTGGAAATTAAAAGTACCGATGTTTTTGACGAGCAACTCGCGGTCAAACGCACGTGTCAGTAACTCCGGACGTTCTGTTTCAGCAAGTGCCAAGTTTCCTAAGAATACAGCTGTTGCTGCTACGAACGCTAAAATTGCACGTCCACGTGACGCGATGTTCTTCGACATATCCATTTTTCTAAGGAAGAATGGAAGAATCAATAAATCACCGACGATCAATAGATCTGCCCACGTCAACAACGAACCGAGTGAGGCGGATACCGTCTCTGCATTTGATGTTTGGAACAGAACCGGTAACGTCAAATAATCATTGAAGAACCGGAAGAAAATAATATCCGCATACAGTATCAATGTCGCAACGACCAGTGTACCGTAGATAAACCATTTTTGGACGTTTCCACGGAAGAAGAAACTAAATCCAAACATGAACAATGCCGAACTGATCGGATTAATCAGTAAAATGAATGCTTGTGCCGAGTTCGTCACAGGCACATTGAAAAAGAGCGTATACGCAAGATACGTCTTTAACCAAATCAATAGTGTCGCAATCCAAAAGACTTTGTGCTCTTTATAGGTGCTGCGAACACCTTGACCCACCTTTAGTCGCATACGCGACCAGATGCCAGAGTCTTGCTGCATAAAAACCTGCCTCCTAATATACGTGTGTCCTTTATATCGAACTTTTACACGACTTACATGTCTTATCTATTTATACCCGTATCACGTGAAAATTTTACGCCTACTTTTACAAAAATGCAACCGGAATCCGGTCGATACTTAACAATCACATACTTTTATTACGTTTGTAAATAAAAAAAAGATTCGAAATATCGAATCTTTTTTTAAAACTTCGTGTAATTATTTTTTAAGGAACATCTGTTTTGCGAGCCATGCACAACCAATGACACCCGCATCATTACCCAGTTCAGCAATTTTAAACGTTGTCGATGCAAAGACACGCGGCAAGGCAAATCGTTTAAATGTTTCTTTTAATGGCATCATCAAAGCATCACCAGCTTTTGAGACCCCGCCCCCGATGACGATGATTTCAGGATTAAGACTGTTTGCCAAATTCGAAATCGCAAGTCCTAGGTGGAAAGCCACCTCTTCGACGACTTCCGTAGCAATGGCATCTCCTTTTGAATAGGCATCAAAAACATCCTTTGCCGTCACCGCTTGAATTTCGTTTAAAAGCGTGACTTGCCCTTTTCGTTTCTCAAGGCCCAACCGTGCTACACCGGTCGCGGACGCGATCGTCTCTAAACACCCTTTACGCCCACATCCACACATGACACCACCTTCAGGCAACATCGTGATGTGTCCGATTTCCCCTGCCATACCGACCGTCCCATGAACGATTTGACCATTGGTGATCAACCCACCCCCAACGCCCGTTCCAAGTGTCACTGCAAGTAGTTCCGTCGCACCACTGCCCGCGCCTTTCCACATCTCGCCGATTGCTGCCGCGTTGGCATCATTCTCGATGACGGCCGGCAAGCCCGTTAATCGCTCGAACTCGCCAACCAGCTCGAAGTTGTTCCAGCCGATATTGACGGCTTTTTCGACGACACCCGTATTAAAATCGATGAATCCTGGTGCCCCGATTCCCGCTCCGACAAAGTCTTCGACCCGCTTATTACTTTGTTGACACTTCTCAAAAAACGAACGGGCGATGTCTTTCGGAATTTGTTCTCCATCATTCAAGATGACCGTCTCGATTTCCCACTTCTCTACAATGATGCCTTGCAGATCCAAAATTGCCATTTTGACTGTCGTACCACCAATATCTACACCGAGTAACCACTTCATCGTCATTGCTCCCTTATGATAAAAAATTTCGCTCCCCTTATTTTAGCTGATTCGTCAGATAGTGCAAAGGGTTGCACAAAATTTTCAACCTTTTCTTGATTGTTGTAATTCATATGCCAAAATAATTTTTGCCGAATCATACTGTTTTTTCTCAAGTACACCTGCTTGATCAAGTTCATCGAGTTCCAGCATCATCATCGCGATATCCGATTCTCGGTCCCCAAGATATACAATCGTCCCATAGGATTTGAGTAACTGTTGGACATCATAAAGTGTTTTCATCGTTCATCGGCTCCTTCACGAATGCGTCAAGTAAATCATAGGTGGCTTGAAGCGATGTTTCATGTGTTCGCTCGTACGAATGACTGGATTCAATACCGGGACCAAGTAATCCGTGGCGAACATCATGACCGGCATGGACGGCAGCCGACGCATCTGAACTATAGTACGGATAGATATCGACTTTATACGGAATCGCCTGTTGTTGTGCGAGACGCGTAAACTGGTGACGTAATGCAAGATCGTATGGACCTGAACCATCCTTCGCACAGATCGAGACTGTATATTCATCCGAATGTTGCCCTTCCCCGAGTGCCCCCATATCGACAGCGATATATTCTGCGACATCCTTCGAAAAACCGGCGTTCCCTCCAAAACCAACCTCTTCGTAGTTCGAGATTAAAATATGGACAGGATGAGGCAGGTCGATGGATTTCCATTTCTTGACGAGCTCCAGTAATAACGCAACCGACGCCTTATCATCAAGGTGACGTGATTTTACAAATCCCGTCTGCGTGTGGACGAAGCGTGGATCAAAGGTCACGATATCACCAACCTCAATCCCAGCAACCCGTGTTTCTTCAGCCGTCGTCGACCGGATGTCGAGTCGGACTTCGATATTTTCTGCACTCCGTTCTTCTGTATTCGTGACACGAGACGTATGCACACTCGAATGATGGAATAAAATCGTTCCAGAAATCGTTTGGCCATCCATCTTGTGGACTAAGCAGTTTTCGCCTTCAATCGCCGTCCAAGCGTACCCTCCGAGTTGCGATAAGCTAAGACGTCCCGTTGGCAGGATTTCCTTCACCATCGCACCTAACGTGTCCACATGGGCTGTCAGTAGACGAATACGGGGTGACTTGCCAGGTAACATGGCAAGCAACGCACCTTTTTCGAGTTTTGTATAGGAAATTTCTTCTTCTTTAAATCGATTTTCTACATATGTAAGTGCTTGGACCGTAAACCCCGTCGGACTCGGAATCTCCACTAAGTCACGAATCGTTTGAACAACTTCCTGCATATACTTCACTCCCTTTGATGTCGAATGTGTTCTCCTTCTTCATGATAACAAAAGTTGGGACATGCGGGTACACATTCAACGGATTCGTCAATGACTCCTCCAACATGAAAAGTCGTAGTATCAATGTGAGTTGACACTACGACTTTTCATGAATCGTACTTGGATCTCGTCACGACGAGATTCAAAACAACTTAGACGTATTTTTTCATCCAGATATCATCTCGGTACGTGCCATCTTCTAACTTAACGGAATCCGGATCTTCCCCATATACTTCAAAACCAAGCGATTCATATAAACTTTGTGCGGCCTCGTTTCCAGACAAAACAGCTAAGATGACTTGTTCGACGTCCGGAATCTGTTTGGCTTCTTCAATCAAGGCTTCCATCAAAGCTCGTCCTGTTCCGCCACGATAATCAGGAGAGACATAAACACCCGAAATCATCGCCTTGTGCGACTCGCGTGACAATTCATACGGTTTGACTTGACCGAATCCAAACAATTTTTCACCATCAAACATTCCAAGCCAAATCTCATCCGATTCTGGATCACCTTCAAGACCTTCTTGAACATCTTTAATCGGTGTTTGTTGTTCATCGTCAAACGAATGACCAAATGCGTCCGGATGATTTTTTAATCCTTCAAGTCGAAGACTCCAATACTGTTCTGCATCTTCTTTCGTTAACTTCCGAAATGTATACATGACCGTCGTTCTCCCCTTTATACGTTTTCTTCTCAAGTTTAATGACACGAAAAACTCTTCTATCCCTTACATAACCTTTTTCTAGTAAAATAAAACCTCGTTTGATCGACAATCTTCGAAGCAAAAAAAGCCGTTTCCTTCTGACTTGATAGAAAGGAACGGCAGGCTATATAGAGAACTCATAACGCTTATCGAAGAACGGGTTCCATCGTTTGCCGCAAGACTTCGGCTGAATGATGGAATTTTTTGAGTTCTTCTTCTGTCAACGAAACTTCAATGATCTCGCGGACTCCTTGACGATTGATGACGGCAGGTACCCCGATATGAATTCCGGAAATTCCATACTGCCCGTCGACGTGTGCCCCGACCGTCAACAAACAGTTCTCATTTCCAAGGATCGCTCGGACGATTCGAACAAGTCCAAGACCGATTGCGTAATACGTCGCTCCTTTACGTTCGATGATATGGTAAGCAGCGTCACGGACATTGATATAAATCTGATCCAGATCAGCCTGGGAATAACGATCGTCTTCTGCTAGTAACTCGTCGATCGTCTTCCCATAAATACGAGAATTACTCCAAGCTGCAAACTCCGTATCCCCGTGTTCCCCTAAAATGTAGGCATGGGCATTCCGAGAATCGATGTGGAAGTACTCCCCTAACATTTGGCGTAACCGTGCTGTATCGAGAACTGTTCCAGAACCAAAGACACGTGACTTAGGAAGACCGGAATATTTCCATGCTAAGTGAGCCATGATATCTACAGGGTTCGAGGCGACGACGATGATCCCGTCAAAACCTGACTCCATGATTTGACGCATCATCTCTTTCATGATCAAAGCATTTTTAGCGACGAGATCCAGCCGGGTTTCACCCGGTTTTTGTGGCGCTCCAGCCGTGATGACAATCACTTCAGAATCTTTACAATCAGAATAATCTCCAGCCCAGATGCGCATCGGAGAAGAACTAAATGGCGTTCCATGATTTAAATCCATCGCTTCCCCTTCTGCTTTTGCTTTATTGACATCGATGATGACTAATTCTTCGCATAATCCGGCAGTTGACATCTGATACGCAAAACTTGACCCTACAGCTCCCGCACCAATCAAGGCAACGCGTGTAACTTTCGCATGTAATTCCATCCTATATGTCCACCCTTCTAAGGTAATCTAAAAGTTTGTTAACTATCTCACAATTATATTGTAACATCTTTCACAAAGATTTGTTTGTTGTGAAAACGGTCACATCTTGTCTAATTTGTGTCAATAATATCCTAACATAAGGAAAAATTGCATCTACAACTTCCACTTACCACATTCGGTAGACAATAAAACCAATCACTCCAGCGAGTGCGCTTGATAAAAAATTCACGCCGTCGTTCCCAAGCCACTTCCATCCCGTGACATACAACGTCGGCTTTTCATGATGGATCCGCTTTTCAGTTTCTTTACCGCAAACTGCGCACCGGAACTTCCGCTGGATCGTCCCACCAAAAAGCGTATCGAAAAGACTGCCTAAGACACCAGCAACTGTCACCAATAACCATTCTGCCGTCGTCAAATCAAACAATACGTCGCCCGCCGTCGCGATGAACAAGGACCCAATCACAGTCGCTGACGTTCCAAGCATTGAAATCGCGCCACTTGTTCCAGCAGGGACACGCCGTCCACTGAGTAAAAACGGCTCTTTTTGGGACAATGGTCCGATCTCAGACGCCCACGTATCCGCGTTCGAAGCTGCTAATACAATCAGGAACAACAATAAAAAACTAGCATGATCGGTAACAATAATCCCGACGGCAGCAAGTGAAGCCACCCCACCATTTGCTAATACTTGCCACCCATCGCGTGCTCCATCTTTTTCGACAATCTGATTGACGGAACGTTTTCTTCGTTTTCCAAGTTTTGATAAGAGGCTAGAACTTCCAAAAAACAGCATCAATACGATTAACCCACTATAGCCCAATCCGTAAATGACGAGCGTACCGACAACAATTGTCCAGATGGCACCGGTGATCGTCAATAAATGCAGCCGGTAACCGAGATAACCGAGTATCAAACAAAATAGGATTCCATAGATCAACGGCATCGGATGACCTCAGATTCCGTAATGATTTGATCGACCGGTTGATCAAATCGTTCGATATCAAACATCGAAACAAATTGTTTCTCAAATGCAACCGATAGGGTATTTCCTGGATAACTCGCTAAGGCCCGGTCATAAAATCCACCGCCCCATCCGATCCGAAATCCATTTCGCATGAAGACGCGTCCCGGGACGATACAGAGATCTATCGTATCCAGCGTCCGTTCGACAGCCGTTTCATCCGGTTCACGGATGCCCATCTTATTTTTGACTAAACGACTAGTTGGCGTGTAGTCAAAAAATCGCATTTGTCGTTCGACGACTTTCGGAATGACAACGTGTTTTCCGAGCTCCCATGCTTTTAAGATGATTGCCTCTGTCGCACACTCATTTCGAAAAGATAATGTGATTGCCACCGATTGCGCGGCATGCCATTCCGGCAACGTAAACAGTTGGTCATAAATCTGTTGTTCCCGGTGTCTACGATTCTCTAATGTATCCAGTTGACGGGCAATGAATTGGCGTAACTCCTGTTTATCCATCTGTTCTGCTCCCCCTCATTCAACAAAAAAGCCATCACACAAGGTGATGGCTTCCATCTCAATTATTTTACTTCACGGTGAAGTGTGTGCTTACGGAGACGTGGGTTGTATTTCTTCAACTCAAGACGCTCTGGGTTGTTACGCTTGTTCTTCTTAGTGATATAAGTACGATCACCAGTTTCAGTGCAAGCCAAAGTAATTTTAACGCGCATGGGATTCCCTCCTATCTAGCTCTCAATGTATCAAGTGTTTTTGCTTTACATAAGGTTAAGCATACTCAAGTATCGTACCAAGAAAGGAAGTGAATTGCAACTGTTCATCCGTTCTTTTTCGGAATCGTTACATGCTGGTATGGATTTTCAAGGTCCACCTGGAAATTACGGAGTTCTTTTGCTACATGATAATCATGTTCAATCCCGTTTCGTGCTTCTTCCCGCTCCAGATAAATGACTTCTGAATGACGTAACGCTTCTCCTTCGAGGCGTTTGATGGCAACGACCAAACCACCTGTTCTAGCTTGCGAACGTTCACTCTCTAAATCATACACGTTGCTGACAAGAGGTAAACCATTCATTTCAGCGAATGATTGCGCAGCGGAAGCTGTCTCCATATTAAAATTATGGACAAGACGGAACTCTACGATCTTATTGAGCGCTTGTGCCTGTCGTAAGACAGCGAGGTTCAAGCCTGCCAATTGATTATACGTCTGAATGAGTGGCAATCCGTTGACTTCGACGTGGTAGACATGGACACCATCTTGAAGCTGGTAATCCAAGGAGCCTGACGTGATGACATAAACGTTTTCACCTGCAGCCGCTAATCGTTTCGCAAATTCAGCAATCGGACGATTCGGATCATCATACTGAGTCGTCAAAAGCAGAACCGCATTCGTGTTCCAAGACGCGTCCCGTTTTACAGCGACGTAATAGTCATGTGGTGTCAAGAAGACATCTGGGTCGATATCCGTATCTGCGAGGAACGGGTAGTCTGCATAACGCGCTTCCAGCCACTCTATCGTCAATTCATTCGCATCTAGACGGCGTTCTGTTTCTTCAAACCGCTTGATGTGTTCACGGAACCGATTGGCTGCGTATTGAGCAGTTGTCTGTCCATCTAAAATAAATGGCCAGTCACTTGAGACGGCAAGAAGATATTCGCGAATCAATTGACGTTTCGCTTTGACGGTCAACTCATCTTGATGACGATTACGTGCGACAACTCCCGCTAATCGTTTTTCAAGTTGATGTAAATGACGAATCATCCAATCATTTCGTTCGTTGATCCAGACGTCTGCATATCCTTTTCGTCCCCATGTTCCCATCGCGACATGAACCGTCTCGATATCTTGGAAATGGCGTTCGAGGAAGGTTGTTGGAGAAATCGATTCAATCCCATAGTCTTCGAACCGTTCCATCGTTTTACCGAGGAAGTCAGGACCTTCAAACCACCAATGTCCGAACAATTCCGCATCAAACGGTGCTGTGACGATAAAGGGTGGGAAATCTTGTCCACTCTGCTCATCCAAATGATTCGCAAGTGCTTCTGCAAAATCAGTCGCATGGACATCTGTTCGTTTCCAGGCCCAGTCACGGACATAATATTCTTTTTGATCCGACTCTCCCGTCACCCGGTGAAGTTTTAAGCCGGTATCATACCGAAGTCCTTCCGGATGCATGAATTCAGCGATTTGATCCCATTCCCGGTCGTACGCGAGATCGCGGTAAAATTCACGGTAATCCGGATGCCCAGGATAACCGATGACAGAACTCCAGATGCGACCTGAGATGATTTGATCGCGCGGGAATAAAGCGACACCGTGTGGTGAATAGACTGGTGCCCCGATTCCGTGTTTTGGAGAAGGATCTGCATTGAGAATCGAGTGTTCATCGACAAACGTATACCGGATCCCTTCTTCGTACATGATTTTATCAAGTCCTGGTGTATAGGCACATTCCGGCATCCAAAGACCTGTCGGACGATAGCCGTAGTGGCGTTCGAAACAGTTTAGTCCGGTTTGGATCTCAGACCGAGCTGCTTGTTCCGACAACATGTGTGGACTGAATCCGTGTGTTGCGGTACACGTCATCAATTCCAGATAACCTTGTTCTTTATAGTGGCGGAACGCACCATTCAAATCGCGTCCCCAATGTTCAAATGTCACTTTTAAATCATGATACCGTTCTCTATAGAATAAAAGTGCATCACGCTCTTCTTTCATTAAATCACGTTGGAGCTCCTGCTCGATTAAACGTAACGTATCTTCTAGGTGTTCGACGTAACGACTTTGAATCAATGAATCCGCCAACATCTCGATGACAGGTGGCGAGATACTGATCGTCCAGCCGAGTGGACGTTCCAATCGATTAATTTCCCATAACAATGGAATGTACGTTTCTGAAATCGCTTCATACATCCAGCGTTCTTCGAGCCGATGGGCTTCCTGATGTCGGATGTATGGTAAATGGGCGTGTAGAACTAATGAAAAATAACCTTTGCGCATGTCTGTTCTTCCTCTCCTTGTGCTTTCTATCTGTTTTACTTAACGGACTCGATCAAAGTAAGAGTATGGACGTAAGACTTCCACCCACTCTGGTTGTTCTACTTCACCAGACTGCCAACGTGCGACGACTTCTGCAAAACGTCCCTCTGTGACAGGTTCATCACGCGGTGTCTCAACCGGTTTCGAACGTAAGACCGGTAAGAAATCTCCATCGATCGTCTGAATGCCCCATTCGATGATGTATGTAGTGTTCGGCATCAACGGACGGACAAACCATGTATTCGTCATTTCTGGTAATTCGAATTGATAGGCACGGTTCGCTTCACCTTTTTCATAATTCCGTAACGTCACATCAATGATGCGCATCTCTTTGCGGAACGAATCAAAAGAAGCATGATAGTGTGTCTCAAGCATTTTTCGTGATAATTCAGATAGCTCCCAGTAAACATAGACCGCTGTCGGCGATTGAACGATCGCGTGCATGATATCATCTTCATAATGTGTCGCCATCCCAAAAGCATCTCGTTCCAATGAAGGAATTGCTGTCAGTGCAGGCACGATTTCATGTTGTTTCGGAGTGCTCACGGTTACCCCTGCCTTCTTCTTTTTTGGTTTAGTAGCCGTAGCAGTTTCCGTTGGTGCTGTTTTGTTTTCTGTTAACGACTTCCGGTATTTGCTCCACGCATATTTGACTTTACCTTCCGTCGATTCTACTTGTTCCGCGATTTGTTTAATCGTAAGTCCCTGTTCTTTTAATTTTATAATTTTTTCAAGCATTACCTATCACCTCTTTCTCTTTATTCACTTCTTTCTTATTCTACAAACTTGTTTCAAAATCCTTTTCAAAAAAAAAGTAGGCAGAGGATCTCCCTCTAGCCTACTGCAATTAGTTGTTTAAATCATAGTGTTTTCCTTTTTCCAGATAAATGAGATGTTCACCGACGTTCGTCAAATGATCACCCATCCGTTCGATGTATCGGCAAATATTCGTAAACTGCATGATTTCATCGACGACGATTGGTTGTAACGACATGTGACGCATGTATTGACGCAATGCTTTATACGTCGTCTCATCGATGATGTTATCGAGTTCCGATAGAGCTTTTGCTTTTTCGATATCGCCATCTCGATAGGCGACGATTGCCGTCTCCGTCATATCAAGTAACGTTTCGAACGCTTCTTTTAATAATGAAATATCGATCACGTACGGGAATGTTTCGACACGCAAGACCGCTTTTGAGATATTGCCAGCATAATCGGCAATCCGTTCTAAATCGGTCGCAATCTTGATCGCTGTAATCAGCCGTCTTAAATCGGTCGCAACGGGTTGTTGTTTCGCAATCAGTAAAATCGCATCATCATTGATTTCAAGTTCGAGGGCATCGAGCTCATTGTCATTTTCGATGACTTTGAGTGCGATGTCGCGGTCGTATTTTTCTAATGCTTCCGCCGTCGTCGCAATCTGTTGCATCGTCTTACGGGCTAACAAAAATACTTTTTGATCGAGTACTGCCAGGTTTTCTCCAAAAATCGTCCGGTTCGCTGCCATTGAAAGTTCCTCCTCGTTATCCGAATCGTCCTGAGATATAGTCTTCTGTCCGTTTATCACTCGGATTCGAGAAGATTCGATCTGTTTGATCGAATTCAACGACTTCACCGTTCAAGAAAAAGGCTGTTTTATCCGATACACGTGCTGCCTGTTGCATGTTATGCGTAACGATGATGATCGAATAATCTTTTTTGAGTTCCTGAACGAGTTCTTCGACTTTTAACGTTGAAATCGGATCCAGTGCTGATGTCGGTTCGTCCATCAAGATGACGTCCGGTTCGATGGCTAAACAACGGGCGATGCAGAGACGTTGTTGCTGTCCACCGGATAAGCCATACGCGTTCTCATTCAAACGATCTTTGACTTCTTCCCAAATGGCTGCACCGCGTAGACTACGTTCAACGATTTCATCCAAGATCTTTTTGTTCTTGACGCCGTGGACACGTGGTCCGTAGGCGATGTTATCATAAATCGATTTTGGGAACGGGTTCGGTTGTTGGAATACCATCCCGACCGATGTCCGTAATTCTTCGACTTCATAATCTTTATCAAAGATATTCCGACCATGGTATTCGATTACCCCGTTCGTCCGAACGATTGGTACAAGTTCAACCATCCGGTTCAACGTTTTGATGAACGTCGATTTCCCGCATCCTGACGGTCCGATGATTGCCGTGACTTCATTTTGTTTGATATCGAGATTGACATCTTTTAAGGCGTGATCGTCCCCGTACCATAGGTTCAAATCGTTTACACGGTATACACTTTGTCGCGCAGCTACTGGTTGATTCATCGTTTTTGCCCCTTCTTTGGCTGGTTTCGTCGTCAGCTTCGTATCCATCATCTGTGTTCCTCCTTAGTGGTTCAGAACGTTGTTTATTTTACTTGTTCGATTAGTATCGTTTTGAGAAACGGTTCCGGATCCAAATCGCAAGCGAATTCATCGTCAACAGAATAACCATCAAGACGATGATTCCGGCAGCAGCAAGACCTTGGAAGTCAGCCTGCGGACGGCTTGTCCAGTTGTAGATTTGAATCGGTAACGCTGTAAACTCTGAGAAAATCCCTTCTGGTGCGCGGGCGATGAAGATAGCTGCACCAACCATGATAAGTGGCGCCGTCTCTCCGATTGCACGTGATACAGCGAGGATGATCCCCGTGATGACACCTGGCAGCGAAGCCGGTAAAACGACTTTAAACGTCGTTTGCCACTTCGAAGCACCAAGAGCAAGTGACGCATGACGCATCGCTTGTGGAACCGCACGAATCGCTTCTTGGGAAGAGACGATGACGACCGGTAAGCTCATCAAGGCAAGTGTCAATGCTCCAGCAATCAAGGTTGATCCAAAGCCCATGTTCCGGACGAAAAAGGTTAATCCAAGGAGTCCGAAGACAATCGAAGGAACACCCGCTAAGTTTGAAATGTTGACTTCGATGAACGACGTCATCCGTCCTTTTTTCGCATACTCTTCTAGATAGATTGCCGCGCCTACTCCGAGAATGAAAATCATCGGAATGATCAACAGCATTAAGAAGATCGAACCCATGAGCGCAGGATAAATCCCTGCTCGGTCCGGTCGGCGGGATGGTGCATTTTGAAGGAAGTCGAGTGACAACCAGGCTGCTCCGTCACGGACGACACCAAACAGAAGAATACCAAGGACCACTAAACCAAATAACAATCCAATCAAGAAGATGATTTTAGTGATATTATTGACAACCAAACGTTGGCTGATCGATTTTTTAACAGCAACAGGATCAATAAACTTTTTTTGTACGGGTTGTTTTTCTGGTAAGGCCATCTTAATACTCCTCTCTGAAACGACGCGTGATCCAGTTCGCGAGTAAGTTCATCAAAAGAGTAAAGACGAACAACAACGTACCGACAGCGTAGATACTATAGTATTCAATCGTACCGAATCCAGCATCACCCAGTGCAACTTGGACGATATAAGCTGTCATCGTTTGTACAGGCTCTAACGGGTTGACGAGGGCGGTCGGATTTGATCCTCCGGCAATCGTCACGATCATCGTTTCTCCGATTGCTCGTGACATACCGAGAACGATTGAAGCGATGATTCCTGAAAGTGCTGCCGGAACAACGACTTTTAAAGCAACTTCTAGACGCGTCGAACCAAGTGCTAACGCACCATCTCGGATCTTTTTCGGGACTGAACTCATCGCATCCTCTGAAATCGAAGCAATCATCGGGATGATCATGATACCAACGACGATCCCTGGGCTTAAGGCATTATAGATCGCAAGACCTGGAATTAATTTAACGAGTAGCGGTGTAACAAACGTCAATGCGAAAAATCCGAAGACGATTGTCGGAACACCGGCTAAGACTTCAAGAATTGGTTTGAGGACACGGCGCGCACGTTCTGATGCGTACTCACTCAAATAAATCGCCGAAGTAAGTCCAATCGGCACGGCAACTAGCATCGCAATCACGGTAATTTCAAGCGTTCCGACGACAAGCGGCCAAATCCCGTACTCAGGTTTCGAGTTCAACGGATACCAGCTCGTACTGCCGAAAAATTCTTTGATCGACACCACTTCAAAGAAGTGACGCGTTTCAAGAACTAACGTGAGAATGATGCCGATGGTCGTAACGACTGAAACGAACGCACATAGGAACAGTACGATCGGCATGAAACGTTCCATAATGTTCTTCATGCTAAATTTTTGTTGTCGGTTCTGTTGAATCAGCTCGCGAACCGATTTGTTTGATGAATTCATCCTTCTTCGCTCCCTACTTCATCATGCCTACATAAGAACGGGACCCGAAAAAAGGGAATTTCCCCTTTTTTTGGGCCGTCCTCGTTTGGTGATGGTTATTTCATTGCGTCTTCGATAGCTTTTGCGTTTTCATCATAACGATCTTGTTTCATCTTGACGTAACCAACTTCTTCTGCCAAGTCTCCTGCGTTTTCATTCGTGAATTGAACGAAATCGGCAACTTGTTTTTTATCTTTTAATGACTTGTTGTTGACGTACGTGTAAATCTCACGTGAAAGCGGGTAAGACAGGTCATTGATTGTTTCTGGTGTCGGATCAACCGCATCTTTTCCTTCAGCTGAGAGTGGAACTTCTTTTAACTTGTCTTTGTTTTCCGCGTAGTAGGCATAACCGAAGTAACCGATTGCTCCTTTTGTTCCTTCAACCCCTTTGACAAGAACGTTATCGTCTTCTGAGAGCTGAACATCTTTACGCATATCTTTTTCATCTAAGACTTCTTCATCGAAGTAATCAAATGTTCCTGAATCTTTACCAGGGCTGAAGAATTTGATTGGTTCTGCCGGGTATGATGGATCAACATCTTTCCACGTCTTGATGTTTGGATCGAGCCACATCTTGTTCAGTTGATCGAGTGTCAATTCCTTGACCCATGTATTTTGTTTGCTGACAGCGACTGTCAAACCGTCAAGCGCTAGGGATAGGCGTGTATATTCAATGTTATTTTTTTCAGCTTCTGCTGCTTCTTCATCTTTGATTTCACGTGACGCGTTTGAAAGATCCGTTTCACCGACGACGAAACGTTTGAATCCGCCACCTGTTCCGGATACTCCGACTGTTACATCGACGTCTGGTTGTTCGATTGAGTACTCTTCACCGACTGCTTCCATGATTGGGAAGACTGTTGAAGATCCATCTACTGCGATCTTTCCTGAAAGATCAGAAGAACTTGAAGAGCCATCTGTTTCATTTCCGCATGCCGCACCGACTACTGCGATTGACGCTACCGTTGTGATAAGAGCTGTTTTTTTCATCCAAGACATGATTAATTTTCCTCCTCGAAGTATGTCGCTGGTAACGCTACGACTTTATATCCGTTTTCCTTACAAGACTTATACTACGGATGAACTATTAAACCAAAATGAATCCAACGTAAAAGAATTGTAAAGGCGTGTATTTCTGCGTTTACAATCTGAACTTCATTAGAAAAACAGGTCAATCCATACAAAAAAACGAAGATGAGTTTTCTCACCTTCGTTTGACTAGTTAATTTGGCTTAGTCTGCCATGGAACGTCCTTGACGTTAAAGTAGGCTTTGACTAAATCATGCCCAATCTTCGAGTTGACTGTTTCCTGCTCCATATATGGAAGGAACACGGCCCACGCCATCTCTGGATTATCATACGGTGCCCAACCGACCAGGTTCGAGTTTAATGAGCGAACCGGTTGACCACTGCCATCTCGAAGTGCGATGCCGTCTTCACCATACACACTGACCTGTGCCGTTCCGGTTTTCGCTGCCGCATCAATCCCCGTCTGAGCAATGATTTTAGACGTACCACGTTCTCCTTTGACGACTCGGTGTAATCCTTCACGAACATGATCGATGTTCGCTTGACTGACTTCGATTCGGTTCAGGTAATTTGTTTTGAAGCTGTACTCGACTTGTTTTGTTCCATCTTCGATTGAATTCGAAGCCAACACTTCTTTTAAGAAGTGAGGCTGCACGCGATACCCCCCATTGGCGAGTGTCGAGATGTACTGTGCCACCTGTAACGGTGTAAAGGCATCATATTGACCAATCACTCGGTCCATCAAGAGTGTGACACGATCTGGTGTTCCTTGTACCCCTTTGGCTTCATAGGGTAAATCAATTCCCGTCGTGACACCTAAACCAAATTGGCTGTAATAGTTCTGCATAATCGCTGCTGCTGCATCAACACTCGCACCAGCCACACCATTACTCGGATAATTTGCCATCCGCATCGCGATGTTAAACATGTAGACGTTGGATGAACGTTCAAGTGCCGTCAGATCCGTAATCGGTCCCATGTTGACATACGACCCTTTTTTGGTACCACCGATCGTAATCGGAGCATCGTTGATGACTTCATTTTGACGAATGACACCTTCCTCAAGTCCCATCGCAACCGTCGCTCCCTTGATCGTCGAACCAATTTGGAGGGACGTCAAGACGTTATTGATGGCAACATCACTAAATTTGTTCGTTGACGTGTCGAGTTTTTGTCCGGACATGGCAAGGATTTCACCGGTCTGCGGATTCATGACGACGGCATATCCTTCTTTCAGATAGCCACTGCCCATGCCGCGACCCATTTTGATCGCTTGCTGCAAGATTTGGTCAACTTGTTTATTGTATTCCGCATCAACCGTCAAGACGAGATCTTTTCCTGACTCGCCTTCTTCACGGTTTGGTTCACCAACCGGTTCACCATTAAACGTTTCATACACATCATACGCCGGTTTCCCACGTAATAAATCTTCATATTGTTGTTCCAAGAATGAGGTTCCGACACGGTCATTTAAGCTGTAACCTTTTGCCTTAAACTCCGCTTGTTGTTCTGCTGGAATTTTCGAATACTTCCCGAAGATATTACGTAACGTACCTTCATAGGGGTACGACCGTTCATAAAACGGCTCGACCGAAACCCCTTTTAACGCTTCAAGGTTTTCATCGATGATTGCCATTTCTTTTGCGTCCGCTCCCAATTTAACAAGTTGCGGATCAAGGGCATAACCGACTTCCATGTTGTGCTTGATCGCGATGATTTCCATCGTCTGATCATCAAAATCGATATCTTTTTCTGTAATCGTATCGAGACGAAGTTGATCTTGTTCCGAAATCGATAATTTATCACGTTTTTCAGCATCCGGATACTTTTCTTTAACCGCTTGTTCATAACGCCGGTCTGACTCGTCACCATTGACAGCAATCCAGTAATCCTTCATATCCCGCTCTGTTACTTTCCAATCGTCTTTTGGCAACTTGATGATGGCTGCAAGACGTGACGCAATCTCAATCCGTTCGTCGACCTTTGTATTTTGAGAACGGCGGTAGACGATCGAATACTTCGAAATCGTATCGACTAATAATCGTCCATCGCGGTCATAAATCTTTCCGCGCGGTACTTCGTATTTCGAAGCAATCATCTCCGTTTTTTGGACTTCCCGTGAAATTTTTTCACCGTTCACAATCTGAACGACACCTAATCTAAAAATTAAAATCGCAAACAATAAAAACACTACAAAAAACATTAAGTTCAAGCGAAGCGGCAGGTGGTTCCGCCGTTTCCCTCTTACCGTGATTCGTTTCGCCATGGCGTACTCCCCTATCGTTCAAAAAGTCATCTTGTTTCATTATATAGAAGGAAACTTTCCATAACAACCTATCCCATCATTTTCCGCATTAAAAAAGAGCACCGGTTTCCCTTACGGAAAATCGGTGCTCCTATATACCGTTTATTTTGCGTCAGTGTAAAGCTTCGCAACGTGATCCCAGTCAACAACGTTAAAGAACGCATTGATGTAATCCGGACGACGGTTTTGATAGTTCAAGTAATAAGCATGCTCCCAAACATCAAGTCCAAGAATCGGCGTTTTGCCTTCCATGACTGGTGTATCTTGGTTTGGTGTTGAAACGACAGCTAATTTACCACCGTCCACGATGAGCCACGCCCAACCTGAACCAAAACGTGTTGTTGCTGCTTTTGCGAATGCATCTTTAAACGCATCGAATGAACCAAATGACTCGTCGATTGCTGAAGCAAGTTCGCCAGTCGGAGCCGCTCCGTCGTTCTTTTTCAAGAGTTTCCAGAAAAATGAGTGATTCCAATGTCCACCACCGTTGTTACGGACAGCTGTTTGAATGTTAGCAGGAAGCGAATCAAGGTTTTGAAGCAACTCTTCAAGTGATTTCCCTTCGTGCTCTGACCCTTCAAGTGCCGCGTTGACGTTCGTGACATACGTGTTGTGGTGTTTAGAGTGGTGAATCTCCATCGTACGAGCATCGATATGTGGCTCCAGCGCATCATAAGCGTAGCCGAGTTCTGGTAATTCAAATTTTGACATTTTCATGTCCCCCTTTATCCTATTTTCGGAATTTCAGTACTCTTTAAGACTAGCAAAAATAGTTGGTCAGGCGCAAGCAATGACCCTTAGAAATTACTGTTCGTCGCGTGGAGCGAATACAGAGACGCCGCCGCCCGGAACCGGGAATACACCAAATCCTTCTTCATCGATGACGACCGGTTCTTCCTGGTGATTCGTATAATCGAACCAGTGCTCTCCGGCACGTAATTCACCAACGAACATCCGTTTTTCACACATATCCGCGTTCGACAGTAAAACCGCACAGCCTGAGTTCGGGAATTCTTCGACACCACGACGGACCCAACCGACACAATGTGGATCGTCGAGATAATCTTCTTGTTCGCCATATGCTTTATGGTAACGAGCGTACAGCAAGGCATTGATCATCTCTTTTTTACCTTCGACCGGGTGAGGTCCTTGGACACCATAGTAGTCACCGTAGAAAACACATGGGTAACCATCTTTACGAAGGAGTACCGATGCATAGGCATGTTGTTTGAACCAATCGTCAATCCACGATTCAAGCGATTCACCTGGTTGCGAGTCATGGTTATCGACAAATGTCACCGCGTTCGTCGGGTGCGATTCGACGAGCGTATCTGCAAATAATGTCGTTAAATCAAATTCTTGTCCCTGTTGCGACGCTTCATGAAATTTATAATGAAGCGGCACATCAAACAGATCGATCGTATAATCCACACTGTCTAAAAATTGACGGCAATCATCTAAATCCGATTTCCAGAACTCACCGACCATATAAAACCCTTCTGGATTATCTCCAATCATCGATTTTGCGAATTCATTAACGAACTCATAGTTGATGTGTTTGATTGCATCCAATCGGAATCCTTGGCAATTGATTGTTTCTTTGAACCAATTTCCCCAATTGATCATCTCTTGACGGACTTCCGGGTGGTTGTAATCAATGTTTGCAAACATCAAGTAATCGTAGTTACCGAACTCATCATCCACCTGGTCGTTCCAGTCTTTATTTTTACCGGAAATTTTAAAGACACCCGTTTTTTCTTCACGCGCATCAAAATCCGTTCCATTGAAAAACTCATGTGACCAAATGAAATCAGAGTATTTACCATTTCGACCCGGGAACGTAAACTTCGTCCACGCATCGATTTCAAATTCTTCTGAAATTTCTTGCGAACGGTCTTCCGGGTGTACTTCCACGACTTTAATCGTTTCTAATTCATCCGCTGCCGCTTTATGGTTCATGACGACGTCAGCATAGACGGCAATGTCATTTTCATGGGCAACTTGAATCGCTTCAATCAATTCATCTTTTGTCCCGTATTTCGTCCGGACCGTTCCTTTTTGGTCAAACTCCCCTAAATCATAGACATCGTAAATGCCATACCCTGTATCTTCATCTGATTGTCCCTTTGAAGCGGGTGGAATCCAAACAGATGTGATGCCTGCAGCACGCAGTTCCGGCGCTCTCTCTTTTAAGCGTTGCCAATGCTTTCCATCATTTTCTACATGCCACTCAAAAAACTGCATCATTGTATGGTTACGTTCCATCTCTCTTCGCTCTCCCTTAAATTGCCATAGTATGAATAGTATTGTATTAACATTATTACAATATCTTTAATATTCCCCAAGGAAGCAAAAATAAACGCACACTCCAAAAAAAGAGTGTGCGTTTCTAAAATGGACCCTGCAGGACTCGAACCTGCGACCGGACGGTTATGAGCCGTCAGCTCTAACCAGCTGAGCTAAGGGTCCTTAAGTAATAGTAGCGGCGGAGGGAGTCGAACCCACGACCTCACGGGTATGAACCGTACGCTCTAGCCAGCTGAGCTACACCGCCATGATCAATTAAAACAACTAATATCAGATTACTGGAATTGAACTTGAATGTCAATAAATTATCTCACAAAAACAAAGAGGAATTTCTTTTCGGAAATCCCCCTTGTCTCATTTGTCTATTCACGCTGTTCCTGAACGTTGTTCGAGTACGAGATCTGTAATGTTGACAGCATGATCCCCGATCCGCTCTAGGTTCGATAATAAATCAACGAAAATCATTCCAGCTTGACCGGTACACTCCCCTGCATTAACACGCAAAACATGGTGTTTGCGGAATGAACGCTCAAAGGAATCAAGTTTCCCTTCTAACTCAAGCACTTGACGTGCTAACGAAACATCGTCCGTTTCAACGGCTTTAATGGCTGTCCCAACGATTTTCTGAGTCAAGACGTACATCTCGTCTAGCTCTTTTTTCGCTTGACTCGTAAAGACAATCCGGTTGACGATTTGGAAATCAACGAGTTCGATGACGTTTTCGACGTGATCACCGATCCGTTCAAAGTCATTGACGGCATGCATCAAGAGTGAATGGTCATTTGATTCCCGTTCCGACAAGTCGTGCGCTGCGACTTTGACGAGATAGCTCGTCACTTCTGTATTCAGATGGTTGATGGCATATTCGATTTGATCCGCTTCAGACACATCTTTTTTATCATGCGACTGTGTATAACGGTGCGCTTTACCAAGCGCTTCTTTCGAGAACTCACCCATCCGTAACACTTCGAGTTTCGCTTGATTCAATGCAAGTGACGATGATTGATTGAGGATGTTTTGATCCAAGTGACGTGGTTTTGAGTCAACCGTCGTATCCGTTCCCGGAACGACTTTTTGGACGAGCCACGCGATTTGCGCGATGAACCAACATTGAATCAATGTGTTGACGACGTTAAACGTCCCGTGTGCAAATGCGATTTGCATTTTCGGTTCAAGTTCAAGCGCACCTGTGATCCAGGTGATGAAACTCGAGAATACAGGCAAGGCAATCAAGAAGAGGATTGTTCCGACGATGTTGAAGATGACGTGCGCCGCTGCCGTCCGTTTCGCTGCAATCGATGCTCCGAGTGCTGCAAGAACAGCCGTAATCGTCGTACCGATATTGTCACCGAACAAGACGGGCAAAGCGGCCTTGATATCAATCATCCCTCCATCATATAACTCTTGCAAAATTCCGATCGTCGCAGATGAGGATTGGACGAGCATCGTAAAGACCGTCCCAACAAAAACACCGAGTAAAGGACTATCTGACATCGAGACTGTCAGGTCACGGAACCACTCACTCGATTCAAGAGGTGCCATTCCGTCACCCATTAATGTCAATCCATAAAAGAGAGCTCCAAATCCAAAGAAGATTTGACCAATGTATTGAATCCTTTCTTTATTGAAGAAGAAAATCAAGAATGCTCCGATTGCAATCGCCGGGAGTGCCGCTTCCTTCACATTAAAGCCGATGATAAAAGCAGTGATTGTCGTTCCAATGTTCGCCCCCATGACGACACCGATTGCTTGACGTAAATTCATCAATCCGGCACTCACTAAACCGACGACAATGACGGTTGTTCCGGATGACGACTGGATCAAGACCGTGACGACAATACCAGCCAAAATCCCGAGAAACGGGTTGGAGGTATACTTATCTAAAATGTACCGTAAACGGTCTCCCGCTGTTTTTTGAAGACCATCTCCCATATACTTAATACCGAATAGGAAAATACCCAGTCCACCGATAAAGGTGAAAATCATTTCCTGTAAATCATAGTTCATCTTGTCATCTCCTCATATACAAAGTGGAATTGATTTGTTGTTAAGAATTCATTATTTCAACCTCCACTATTATGTAAAGGTCTAGTGAACTTGTAAATAGTTTTTCAGACATTCGATTGTTAAGGTTTTATTAATCTGTACCGATACAGATTAACCCTTTAAATAAAAGGTTTTTCATCAAATCAAATCTTGTTATAAAACAGAAGAAAGAGTGATTTAATTGCATTTTTTAAGTCAACTACTTAATTACTTACAAACCACCCTAATTCCAAATCGCCCTTTTTTAAAGACTCGCTTGGCAGATGTTTCCCTTTATTTTTGTGGATTGACTTGGATTTCCTTGTGGACGACGGTAATCGACAGCCTGTTTCTCGAACAATCGATCCCGTTTATCATCTGGTTCATTCTCCATTTCATCTTTATTGCAATTGCCGTTTTATTATATCTGTTGTTCGTGTCTTACTTAAATCGTTGGTTCATTCAATGGATCTTGCCAAAACCTTGGGCGTTTCGACAAGTGTTTCCTTATACCGTCGCAGCAAACATTTGGACGTTCCCGATCGGCGTCTTTGTTTATCAACTCGGATACTCTTCGGTCGGTGTCGCGATTCTATTAGCCGGACACCTCTTGTATTCATTGCTTCCACTTTTCCTGGCCCGTCGAAATAAGAAGCCCGCTCGAAATTTCTCTTAACAACCTTCTCATTGGAGCAATTTTTGAGTTTCAATGCCCGTCCAGCGACGGATTGACTTTCATCTATTCGTGTTAAACAATTGTAAATGTTCGATTTTCGTTCTTGTTTCTCGATTTTTAGGGAATAGTTCGATATGATAGTACAAGTAGTCATAAACAATCTGGCGTTATGCCACAAAAGGAGATTTTCGATATGCCGAAAATGGTCCATCGCTCTAAGACTCGTCCCGTTCGTGTTGGGGACCTTGTCATTGGTGGAAGTAATGAAGTCATCATTCAAAGTATGACGACAACAAAAACACACGACGTCGAAGCGACTGTCGCTGAAATTTTACGTCTTGAAGAAGCAGGATGCCAAATCGTCCGTGTTGCTTGTCCGGAAGAACGTGATGCGTTAGCACTTGCAGAAATCAAGAGCCGGATCAATATTCCGCTTGTCGTAGACATTCACTTCAACTATAAACTCGCTCTCATGGCCATCGAAGCGGGTGTCGATAAAATTCGGATCAACCCGGGTAATATCGGACGCCGCGAGAAAGTCGAAGCGGTCGTTACGGCAGCAAAAGCGAAAAACATTCCGATTCGGATTGGTGTCAACGCCGGTTCGCTCGAGAAACACATTCTTGAGAAATACGGTTATCCGACAGCTCGCGGGATGGTCGAAAGTGCTTTGCACCACATTAAGATTCTTGAGGATCTCGATTTCCACGATATCATCGTTTCGTTGAAAGCATCTGACGTACAACTGGCGCTCGAAGCATATCAGTTAGCCTCTGAGTCATTCGACTATCCGCTTCACGTCGGAATCACGGAGTCTGGTCCACTACGTACCGGTTCACTGAAATCGGCGGCTGGTCTTGGTGCGATTCTGTCACGCGGTATCGGGAATACAGTTCGTGTCTCACTTTCTGCCGATCCAGTTGAAGAAGTAAAAGTCGCAAAAGAAGTCTTGAAATCATTTGGTCTCGCAGCAAATGCCGCAACATTGATTTCTTGCCCGACATGCGGACGAATTGAAATCGACTTGATGGCAATCGCAGCAGAAATCGAAGACTACATCGATAAAATTCAAGTCAACATCAAAGTTGCTGTTCTCGGTTGTGCCGTCAACGGTCCTGGTGAAGCACGCGAAGCAGACATCGGTATCGCCGGTGCGCGTAACGAAGGATTGCTGTTCCGTCATGGAGAAATCATCCGTAAAGTGCCGGAAGCAACGATGGTTGAAGAATTGAAAAAAGAAATCGATGCGATCGTTCTTGAAAAAGAAGCGGAAAAAGAAGCCGCAAAAGCTAGTCAAGCGTAATCAAAAAGAGTCCTCCCTATGGAGCGACTCTTTTTTTCGTTTCTGCTTTTCGACTATGTTATACTAGTGGCAGAAAATTTATAGAATGTTGGTGATGTAAGTGAAAATCGGAATTGATATTGATGGAACAATCACTCATCCTTCTTCGTGCTTTAACTATATGAATAAATATCTCGGGACATCGATTGATTTTGAGATGGCCTCTGAATACGAACTCCATACCTATACGGACATGGAACAGATCGAGTTTTGGGAATTCATGGTCAAGTCAGGTCATGAACTCGGCATCTATCGGGAGTCCGTTCCACAGGAGCTTGTCAAACAACATCTGTGGGAGTTACGTAAACAATATGATCTTCACTACGTGACGGCGCGATCGGAAATCGTCCGCCCTGTGACGGAAGAGTGGATCAAGCAACACGAATTGCCACTTGATTCGTTGATCATGACAGGTTCCCACGATAAAGTACAAGTCGTTCGTGATTTGTCGCTCGATCTCTTCATGGAGGACCGGCTTGAAAATGCGATTCAAATTGCGGAAGACACGTCGATTCCGGTCATCTTGTTTGATGCACCGTACAACCGGCGTGCGATTCCTGAAAACATCGTTCGCGTCTCGTCTTGGAACGAAGCCGTTCAGGCAATCCATAAGTTTGCGCCGATTCGCTAAAACAGCCTTTATTGGCTGTTTTTTCTGTATTTTGCGGTTCGAGTATCGTACAATGATGACAGATTCCAGATTATCTCATTTTTACATAGTGCTAAACGTGAAAGGATTTCTTTATGCTATCGACCCTTAACATCTTTTTTCTGAATATCTGTATCATTTTTTTAGTTCTGTCCGTGACATTTTACCTCATGCGCAACCGGCTCCCCATCCAACGTGATTCCAAAATCTCGACCCGTTTTTACTTTGGGTTGGCCAACGGTCTGACAGGCATCTTACTGATTCATAACTCGATTTCCATCAATGGCGCCTTTATTGACTTGCGGTTATTGCCACTCGCCTTATCCGCTTTATACGGTGGACCAATCAGTATCATGACGACGGGTTTCCTGTTAATCGCCTACCGGATTCTCCTCGATACGGGCGAATCGATGATTGCCTTACAAAATTCCATCATTACGTTAGTCAGTTTCATCGGACTTGTCTTACTCTGTACACGGTTCATTAAACAAAAGGCGACTTTGTTTACGGTCATCGTCACGATCGGCTCTCTACTCGTTTTAGTTCGGATGTTGTTAAGTGAAGCAGAAAACAATGCGTGGCAATCGATTTATGTCCCGTACTTTTTGATCACGATTTTTTCTTCTCTCCTGTTTTACCGGTTGTCCGGTCTGTTGCAAGAGCATTTTGTCCTGTACTCGTATCAATCCTACTTGGCTTCGACCGATCAATTGACACGACTTGCCAATCGCCATGTCATCATGGATAGAGTAGCGGTTCTTGAACAGGAGCAAGCTCCTTGGGTCGTCATCCTGTTTGACTTAGACTACTTCAAAGCCGTGAACGACCAATACGGGCATGCCGTCGGCGACGCCGTCTTACGCCACTTTTCTGTTTTGCTGACCCAAGAATGTCCGGACGACGTGACAGTCGGTCGGTATGGCGGCGAGGAATTCATCGCCATCTTTCCGAATACATTTAAGATTTCTCCCGTTCAATTGGCACAACAGATTGTTTCGACTGTGACGAAGACCCCTTTCGTCATGCAAGATCATGCCCTGTCCATCACCGTCTCAGCCGGTGTTGCCTTTGCTCGACGCCAATCCGCAAGTATCGTTTTTAAACAGGCTGATGCTGCATTATATGAAGCGAAGAAGAATGGACGAAATCAATCCCATCTGTATTCAAACTAAAACGGAAGCGACGTCAATCCGTCACTTCCGCTTGTTTCATTTGCAGCAGGCAAATGATTTCTTCAAGGACAACAGGTTTTGCAAAAAAGTAACCCTGGAATAGATGAATGCCGATATTTTTCGCAATCCGAACCTCTTCGCCCGTCTCGACACCTTCTACGATACATTCAACGTGCATCGATTGACTGAGTTGGAAAATCGATTCTAAGATCGATCGCCGCTTTTCCGACTCTTCGACTTGTTCAATAAATTGTTTCGGTACTTTTAACTGACGAAGCGGCAAGAGTCGTTCGAGGACGTGATACGAAGCATGCCCTGTCCCGAAATCATCCAGCGAAACCGGGAAATCGAGGGTCTTAATGCGCCTTAATGCCCGCAGAATCGGCTGGCTCTCAAAATCAAGCGCCTGACTTTCCGTAATCTCAATCTTGATTTGTTTTGGCTGCAAGGAATACTTCAGTAACATCCGTTCGATGAACGGCATGAATGAATCATGTGTCAGTTGGCGTGGCGAGACATTGACCGACAAACTGAAGTCATCCGGAACCAGTCCGATCAGCCGTTTCCTCGTTTTACAGCCCTCTTCAAAAATCCATTCTCCGAGACGAATGATTAAATCGCTTTTTTCTGCGATCGGAATGAAAACAGTCGGACGTCCTGCACCTGGGATGGGGCTGTTCCAACGGACAAGTGCTTCAAGTCCAATGAATCGGTCCTGATCGGAATCATACTGCAATTGATAAACAAGATAAAAATCTTGATTGACGTCCGCTTGTGATAAGGCTTGAGCCGCCTCGACCCGAAGTGCCTGTTCGTCTCTCCACTCTTGATTGAGACACATGACTTTTTCTGAATTCCGGACGCTTTCCGGAAGTGCGGATGTAATCTGTTGAATCCGTTTCGTCATGCTTGATGGTTGGACTGTCCCGTCATCGATGACGATATATAAATTGACGTAAATCTGATGCCGGTCGACTTGATAAGGAGCCGACATCTGTTGGCTGAGTCGCTCCATCTCTTCTTGACAAGACACGCCAGGAGGCTTTTCCATCACGACGACGAGGGTCCCCCCCTCGACACGAACCATCCCTAAATGCGGTGGCAACAAGGTTTTAAGGCGTTCGATACAATCAAATAACACCCGTTCTTGAATCTCATCGCCAAAATATCGAGCCAACTCATAATAATTTTCAAGGTGAACGCCAACTAACAACAGTTGTTGATGGTGCGGCTGTGCAAAACGTTCTTCCAGTCCACGCATATTCAGAAGTTGTGTTTGTAGATCATGACGGGCTGCGTCATGTAATTGATTCGCCAGCATTTGAAGACGATGCAGATGGCGAAGGTGAAGATGATTAATGATAAAAGCAATACAAATCGCAATCCCAATCATTCCAAGTCTGGCATAGTGATCGGTTGGATCAATTTCGACTGAAACCGTCTCCGATTGGAGCATGACATATCCATTGGTCGCAACGATAATGACGACGGCGTACCACATCATGATCCGATCATACGCAATCAAGGCAATCATTAAAAATAAAAAGCAACTTGCCCATACTGTAACCGCAGCGTACGGCAACAAACTAATGGACGTAACCGGAATGATCAGAAACATGACGGATAACAAATGCGATTGGTAACGGTTCGATAATCGACTGCGACTGATTAAAAAGGTCATCAGACCAATAAGCACCAGTATGCTGATAATCGTTGATCGATTTAAGTACGCATTTTGAATTGTTTCATCCGTCGTGATCCAAAAAATAAGTGCTCCTGCACTCATCAAAAAAAAGGAAAAGTTACCAATCCACCTTTGCTGATTACGAACGATTTTATCCACTGTCTTGATGGGCATCGGTCTCCTCCTTCCTAAATCGGATAATTGTCTTAACTTTTTGACATCACTTCATGATACCCCTGCCCTCCCATTCCTAGCAATTATTTCCTGAAAAAAGACATGCCCCTTCATTTGTTCAAAGAAGACATGTCTGTTTATCTGTTACGTTATTTAATAAGATCATCATTTTTCGACTTGACCAAGTTGTTCAATGACGTCCGTCGCGGTGATACTACTCGGATGAATCCGTTGCTCCAAGTGTTTGGACGCTTGCGCATACCAAGATACCCCCATTGCAATCAATTGCTCGAGCGGTACCTGTTTGTAGTGTTTACGTTGCCCGAGCAAACTTGTAATCAGACCGAACAACGTATCGCCACTACCGCCTTTTGCCAATCCACTTGATGCCCCGGCAACCACATAACCGCCGCCGTCTGGTTTGGCGATTAGGATCACATGCGCTTTTAAAACCACAGTCACTTGATGCAACATCGCATAATCACTTGCCTGTTCAAATAAATCGTCTTGGACGGTCTGAACGGATTGATTCGTCATCCGTGCAAATTCTCCGATGTGTGGCGTGACGACAATTGCCGCTTTACGTTCCGGATAACGATCCCGGATCAATGCGCCCGCATCCAAGACGATCGGAATGTCTTGGTCAAACAAAAGATCCAGCCAGTCCGAGACGGAGTCCGAAACTAAACCGGGTCCGATTCCAGCGACATCCACTTGCGAGACCATCTCTTGAATTGCTTCTGTCGTCTGATTGAGGACCATCGCTTCCGGAGCATTGACGATCAATCCAACTTGCGCCGTCGGAACCGTTGCGACCTGAAGTTTCCCGACGCCGGTTCGAAGAGCAGCACGTGCCGCCAGTTGAATCGAACCCGGCATGTGTTCGCTACCACCAATCAACAACGCCGTGCCGTATGTTCCTTTATGACCATATGCGTCACGGGTCAACAACGGCGCAATCGACTCGGAAAATAACTGCCATCCGCCAAATGCCGGTAATCCTAAATCAATCTTCTCCAAGCGCCCAAAAAACGGAGCGGTCTTCAACAAGAAAGCAGACCGTTTAAAGGCGTGAAGCGAAAACGTCACATCTGCTTTTATTCCCTGACCGGAAAACCCAATGGAATGATCGGTCGGAATGCCACTCGGAACGTCAACGGCATAAAGTGTTGCCCATTGTTGTTGCTCACACACCCAACCAAACAAATCGGTCAGCGGTTTCGTCAGGCGGGATTGATCAAACCCCGTCCCAAACACAGCATCGACAATCACATCGTATTGTCCACACACTTCCTCTGTCACTAGACCAAATTTTTCAGCATACCGTTGATGTAGCAAAGCAGTTGGTGTTTTCACCTCTCCAAACGGCGCATGAACCGTGACATCATAGCCGTCGCGCATCAGTTCACGGCCAATCACATAACCGTCTCCCCCATTGTTACCTGTCCCGCAAATGATCAGAATCCGTTCTTTATTCGTATGCATGCTCTTGATTCGCTTCGCTATTTCATTACCCGCCCGTTCCATCAAGACTTCAAGCGGCAATCCGGATGTTTTTGCCCACTCATCGATTTGCCTTGCTTCCTGTGCCTCATAAATCATTTTCATCACCTCTGTTCGTCCTATTCCCCTTTTAGCTCATTTCAAGCAAAAAAGCCCTTTGAACCATCAAAGGACTTTCCGGCATCACCTTACTTATTTTTGACAGGCTGCACAGCGACCGTAGATTTCGAATTTATGGTCTTCGACTTCGAAGCCCGAATCTTTAATCGGAGCCACCCATTGCATCGGACAGACGTCCAATGTTTCTGTTTTTCCACATGTCCGGCAAATCAGATGGTGGTGATGATGTCCCGATTGACACGCAGCCCGAAATTTCATTTCTCCATCCAACTCCGTTGTCTCTAAAATCTCGATTTCCGCAAAATCGTTTAAGTTCCGGTAAATCGTATCGTAGCTGAGTGACGGATGTGACAATCGCAATTCCTCTGCCACTTCCCGTGCGCTGACATACCGGTTGGCTTCAAAGAGATACGCCAGCAAATCCAGACGTTTTGGCGTCATTTTGAATCCGGACGCCTTCATCCGCTCACGCGCTTGTTCGATGTTTTTTTTCATGCAATTTCCCTCCGATCCTAAACCGTTCGATCACCATGACGAGAATAAGTTCTGCGACGGCGAGCATGACAATCATGCCGCCTGGCGCTAAATCAAATTGATAAGCCAGAATCAAACCGGTAATCGTCGCCACTTCTCCAAATACAATCGCATAGAAGATCGTCGCCTTAAAGCTTTTCGCAAAACGAAGAGCTGCTGCGACCGGCAAGGTGATTAAGCTCGATACCAACAAAATCCCGACGACTCGCATACTAATCGCAATCACCAAAGCAACGACGATCATAAATAGAATATGGACCAGCCGAAGACGAATTCCGGAAACCCGTGCCTGTTCCTCGTCAAACGATAAGAATAACAATTCTTTATAGAACGCAATCACAAATAAGATAACGACACCTGTGACAATCAAAATCGTATAGACATCCGTCAAGGTGACAGCTGAGACCGTCCCAAACAAAAAGGACACGAGATCCATCGAAAAGCCATTTGCGAGGCTGATGAAGATGGCCCCAAGTCCCATTCCCGTCGCCATGATGATCGGGATAGCCAGTTCTTGAAAATGTTTATATTTCGCACGAAGCCAATCAATCGTCAAGGCAGCTATGACCGAAGTCACGATTCCGAGATACAACGGATTTAAATCGGCAAGACTCGCAACCATACCGGATATCAACAGACTAAGGGCAATTCCGGCCAGTGTGACGTGTGATAACGCATCCGCAATCAAACTCATTCGCCGGACGACGACGAATGACCCGATCAATGGCGCCGTAAAACCAATCAACACTGCCGCGACAAGCGCATATTGTAAGAACTTTAATGTCATGAACGCTTCAATCACTGGACGACCTCCCCTCGGTGGACTAAGACGCGTCCAGGGACTGGGTAAAGCGAACGAATCGTCTGTTCATCCAGTTCCCAGTATTCCTTGATGCCACAGTTACAGCCAAGCCGTCCGTCGACAAGGTGGATCACATCCGTTACCAGTTTACTGACAAAGTGAATGTCATGCGTCACGAGGACGAACGTCCGTTTTTTATCACGCCGTAATTCCTCTAAGATTTCATAAAACTCTTTGACGTACCGTTGGTCGACTCCGACCGTCGGTTCATCTAAAATCATCAAGTCCGGATCATTGACGAGTGCCCGTGCGATAAAGACCCGCTGTTGTTGTCCACCAGACAGGTCTCCGACTTTCGAGTCACGACGATCCCACATGCCGACTGTTTCAAGCGCCGTCTTTACTTTTTGACGATCCTGTTTCGTCACACGCCGAAATAATCCTTTTTTTGCATACAGCCCCATCTCGACGACTTCGGCGACCGTAACAGGAAAACCTGAATTAAACGATGCTGCTTTTTGAGATACGTAACTGATTCGCCACCAGTCACTGAAGGCTGCTTGATCTTGTCCAAATAAACGAATCGAACCCGTCGGCTTTAATAATCCAAGCATACATTTAATCAAGGTCGATTTCCCAGAACCGTTTTCCCCGACAATCGCGAGAAATTGACCCTGTTCGACATCAAATGTCACTTCATTTAAAACACGTCGATCAGGATAATCATACGTAAGTTGCTTGATTTCAATAATTGGTTCAGTCATGTCTATTCTCTCCTTCCGTCTCATGTTAAAACGGAATAGTTACGTCTTATCAACTGTTTTATTATAGCCCCAGCCGTCATCCGGTGCAACTGATGTAACTTTTTTGTGAACAGACGGTTTTTAACAGAAGCACAAGGTACAATAAAAGCATACAAGCTGTCGTTTTCAGAATCCTTGATTCGGGAAAAGACGGATTGATAAGTGAAAGGGGGCGGATTTCTTTTGAAAAACGAATTAGCAGTCATCGATATTGGATCCAACTCGATCCGATATGTCATTTTCCATCCAATCGATTCCGGTCGATACATCGAAAAAATCAATGTCAAGGTCGTGGCTCGACTATCCGCTCATATTGATGAGGACGGTGCATTAGATCCAGCAGGAATTCGCTTATTGTGTGAAACGTTACAACGTTTTTACGAAATCGGCGTCACCCACCTCGTCGAAGAGACGATTTGTGTCGCGACAGCCGCCATTCGAAATGCCAGTAACCGTGCAGGCATCGTGCATGCCGTTGAACAAGAAACACCGTTTACGATGCGTGTCCTCTCGGATGAGCAGGAAGCCTATTATGGCTATTTCGCGATCATCAATTCAACTTTCCTGACCGATGGCTACTCAGTCGATATCGGTGGTGGGTCCATGGAAGTCACGTTGATTGAGAATCGGGAAATGGTTGCGTACCACAGCTTCCCTTTTGGTGCCGTCACGTTGACCCGCCAATTCCTCTCCGGAGAAACGATGACGTCAGGTGAACAAAAGAAACTGATTAAATTCTTGCGTGAACAATTCGACGAAATTCCTTGGTTGAAAAACAAAAAGCTCCCACTGATTGGTGTAGGTGGTTCAGCCCGAAACTTCGTCCGAATCCATCAGTCGACCATGGATTATCCCTTACATGGGATTCATCAATATCAAGTCCGGGCAAAGGAATTAGGAAAATTGATTGATGAACTGGAAGACAAAGCACCTAAGCATCTAACGAAAATTGAAGGACTTTCCAAAGACCGGGTTGATATCTTTTTACCTGCGTTGATTGCGATTCATGAGCTGGCGTTACATATCGAAGCTGATCAGTTTGTGATGAGTAATTACGGGCTGCGAGAAGGGCTCGTCTATGAATACGATTTACGGGAACAGAATCAACGGCGTATCGAAAACGTTCGGGAGGAAAGCCTTTACCAGCTCGAAAGTGATTATAAAGTCAACCGGGACCGAACGAACTATCTCGGGACGATTTCTAAATCGATTTATCGTCAACTGGTCACATTCGATATCATTCCGGAACGGGCCGTCGATTTACGCTTACTCGATTCAGCCAGTCGCCTGCTGTACTGCGGACAATATATCAATCCAGACACACGTTCCAATCAGACCTTTTATCTTTTGACGAATACCGATTTAAAAGGTATGACGCATAAAGATCGTCTGGCTTTAGCGCTCGTCAGTTCCTATTCTTCTTCTAAACGGATGAACCAACTCTTGAAACCCTTTAAGGACTGGTTTACCGATAAATCAATCGAACGTTTTGATTTACTCGGGTCGATCTTGAAACTGACAGAGGCACTTGATGTCACAGAACGTCGAGCCGTCAATAGTGTCGAGCTTGCGCTAGCAAAGGACGGGAAAAATATCCGAATCATTCTTGATACGGGCGATCACGACTATGGATTTGAAGTCGAAAAAGCAGAAAAACAAAAAAAGCATTTAGAACGTGTCATCAACCGGTCTATTCAGTTAGACACTAAAGGAGGCGGCCTTATATGAAAATTGACTCCCCGGAGTTCTTCAACAACCGAGAAATCAGTTGGTTACAATTCAACGAACGTGTATTAGGTGAAGTCCTGGACACACGAAATCCTTTAATGGAACGCTTGAAGTTTTTAGGAATCTTCAGTTCCAATCTGGATGAATTTTATATGGTTCGTGTCGGCGGACTGAAAGACGAGGTATTAGCGGGATTTAATAAACCGGAAAATAAACAATACCTGACTCCAAAACAACAGTTACGGGCCATCGCAACAAAAACAAAAGAACTTGTCGATCAGCAGTATGAAGCGTTTAAAGAAGTGACCCAAGCCTTGAAAGCAGAAGGTGTCTCCTTTTTAAAACATGAAGAATTAAATGAAACCCAAGCGGAATACGTCAAAGCCTTTTTTAGAGAACAAGTTTTCCCGGTCTTGACGCCCGTTGCTGTTGACGCCTACCGCCCCTTCCCGATGTTGTCGTCAAAATCACTCAACATCGCGACGGCTCTCGAAGCGGAAGACGGCTCGAAACGAAACTTAGCACTCGTGCAGGTACCTGCCGTCTTGCCACGGTTTGTCGATCTACCGGTCGATGATGAAGAAACGACAGCTGTCATCTTACTCGAAGACGTCATCATCTCGTTCATCGATTCCTTGTTCAAAGGCTACCGCGTGTTATCTGCCATGCCGTTTCGGATTACCCGGAATGCGGATTTACCGTTCCATGAAGAAGGAACCCATGATTTATTGAAATTGATTGAAAAAGAACTGAAGAAACGCCGCTGGGGAGTTGGAATTCGTCTCGAAATCCAAAAAAATGCCATCAATACGAATTTGCTGAATATGCTGCGTGATGTACTGGATCTACAGGACCGGGATATCTATGCCGTCGACGGACCCATCGATCTAACATTTGCCTTTGCGTTTTACAGTCAGATTGGTGTTGAATACGATCATTTGATTTATCAGACGATCATGCCTGTCGAACCTCCTGCTCTTGAAAAATCCAAAAATTTATTCGATCAAATTTTACAACAGGATTATCTGTTGCATCACCCGTACCATACGTTTGATCCTGTCGTCCGGCTGATCGTCCAGGCTGCCAATGATCCAAACGTACTGGCTATCAAACAGACGTTGTACCGTGTCTCCGGGGACTCTCCGATCATTAAAGCGTTGAAAACGGCTGCTGAAAACGGAAAACAGGTCACAGTCCTCGTCGAATTGAAGGCACGTTTTGATGAAGCGAAAAACATCGAATGGGCCAAACAATTAGAAAAAGTAGGAGCCCACGTCATCTACGGTTACAGTGATTTAAAGACCCACTCTAAAATCACGTTGATCGTCCGGCTGCAAGAAGGACGGATCCAACGCTTCGTCCACCTTGGAACAGGGAACTATAATGATTCCACGGCTAAGTTGTACACGGATATCGGTCTTCTGACAGCACGCGAACAGATCGCTGAAGATGCTACGAACTTCTTTAACTGGTTATCCGGTTACGGGGAACAGCCACAGTGGAATGCGCTCCATACATCACCGAACTCGATGCTCGAGAAATTTTTATCATTAATTGATGAAGAAATCAAATACCATAAAAAGCATGGAAATGGACGAATCGTTGCTAAAATGAACAGTTTAACGGAAAAAGATATCATCTTAAAACTGTATCAAGCTTCGCGAGCCGGTGTCCGAATCGAATTGATTGTACGCGGTGTCTGTTGTCTTCGTCCGCAAGTCGAAGGCGTCTCGGAAAACATTCGTGTCACATCGGTTGTCGACCGGTATCTCGAACATTCACGAATCTTTTATTTCCACCACAATGGCGACGATTTGATCTACTGTTCGAGTGCCGATTGGATGACACGGAACATGCGCAAACGGATTGAAATTCTTTTCCCGATCATCGATGAAGAACAGAAAAACTACATCAAGGATTGTTTGGCGCTGACATTAGCTGATAATGTAAAAGCACGCGAGCAAGATGAACATGGCGTCTATCACTATGTCACAAAAGGTAAACAAGCTTGCGAATCACAAATTTTGATTCAACATTATACAAATGGAAAATTGAAAGCAAAACCTTCTTTTGATCGTCCTTTGGATCAAAAATGGATTCCGGTTGAGAAATCAGAAGAGAAGATTACCTTTGATCCGAATTCTTCCAAAAAATAATCGTTGTTTAACGTCAGACATCTTCATATAATAAACATGTAAGCGTTTTTTCATATGAAGAAAGGACTGGACCTCATGCTTCAACAAATTTTATTGTCTTTGCTAGCTGGTATCATCTGTGGCGTCGTCTTCACGGCTCTTAAACTGCCAATTCCCGCTCCACCCGTTTTTCCGGCCATCGTCGGGATCTTTGGTGTGTTTCTTGGTATGAAAGTATTTTTATTCATTGCTGACCGCTGGCCATTCTGATTGCCTAACGTGCAGTGCGTTCAACATAAAAAGCGTTTTTCTTCTCCGATTGGACAAGAAAAACGCTTTTTAGTTATTTTTTTAATGCTTCTGCAATGACGTTGTCCCAATTGACGTCATCACAAGCGGTTTTACAGGTCGGCTCTACTTCACAGGTCGCACATTTTCCTTTTTTCGCTTTTTTCGTGAAGCGGACTAACGAAAAACCGGCATAACCAAATACGAGCAGACCAATAAACAAGTCAATCAGATGCATTGTTATTCCTCCCTTAAGAAAATCCTAGGGCTTGTCCCGTTTGGTAAATCAAAAACGAAATCCCATACGCAACAAACAATCCGTACAGGCTCGCAATCCAGGTCCATTTGGCACTACCGACTTCTCGGCGAATGACCGCAACGGTTGCAAGACATGGCACATACAGTAAAACAAATGCCATGAAGCTGTAAGCACTAAGTGGTGTAAATTGTCCGGACAATTGCCGTCCGAGTTCTGATTCGTTGACCGCATAAATGATGGCCATCGTCGAAACGACGACTTCTTTGGCTAAGAAACCTGTAATCAAAGCGGCTCCTGCCTGCCATGTCCCAAAACCAAGTGGGATCAATAACATTGCAATCAGACCACCAATCATCGCAAGGAAACTGTCATTCATATTGACATCGAATCCAGCTGGACCCGTATAGGCAAGTAACCAGATGATAACCGATCCGCCAAAGATGAACGTCCCTGCTTTCCGGACGAAGCCTTTTCCTTTTTGCCAAGTACTACGCCATAACGTTAACCCTTGTGGAACACGATATGGTGGTTGTTCAACTAAAAATAAACTCGTTGCTTCTTCGGCCGCAAGGACTTTTGAAAACACTTTTGCCGCAAGCAATGCTAACACGATACCTAGAATATAAAGTGATAAGACAATCGATGCCTGATTACTCGCAAAAAAGCTTCCTGCGAATACAGCATAAATCGGTAATCGTGCCGAACAAGACATGAACGGTGAAATGAAGATCGTCACCAGTCGTTCCCGCTCCTCTTCTACGGATCTTGCTGCCATGATCCCAGGAACATTACACCCGAATCCGATGATCATCGGGATGAAACTTTTCCCGTTCAATCCGACCATCTGCATGAAACGGTCCATGACGATTGCGACACGCGCCATATAACCGGAATCTTCAAGAAACGAGATAAAGAAAAATAAAACAAAGATTTGGGGCACGAATACCAAGACGCCACCTACACCTGCAATGACACCATCAATTAATAAATCTTGGATGAATCCGGATGCTCCGACCTGTGTCAGGATAAAGACGACACCTGTCGAAATTGGTCCTTCAATGATCGCCGCCAACAAATCCGACAAGGGGGCTCCAATCCAGTTAAACGTGACATGGAATAAGACATATAATACCGCAAAGAAAATTGGTAATCCAAGAATCGGATGTGTGACGACTGCGTCAATCCGATCCGTCCACGTTTTACGCTCTGACTTTTCTTCGACGACAGAGCACGCACGAATGGCGATTGCCCAGTTTCTTCGGCACTCGGTAATATGTGCATGAATGAACCGACCGAGCTGATGTTCCAACTGTTTTCGGACTTCAATGATACTTGGTGCTTTTGTTTCGAGGTATTCGACGAATACCCGATTGCCTGCTAAATATTGAACGGCCATCCAACGTTCATTTTCTAGCAAACCGGCTTGTTCGATAATGGTCGTGATGGCTTGTTCCGTCTCCGGACCATAATCGATTCGTAAAGGTGTGTTCGCCTTATTGGCGATGGACGACAACAAGACTTCACAGCCGTCTCCTGTTCTTGCGACGATTGGAAACACATCGACACCGAGTGCGGTTGCTAATTGTTTGGCATCAATCGTCGTTCCTCGATTACGCGCGACATCCATCATATTTAACCCGATCTGAATGGGTTTTCCGATTTCTAGAAGTTGTGCCGTCAGTTGCAGGTTTCGTTCCAGCTGGGAAGCATCGATGATATTGATCATACCGTCAAACGAGTCTTCCATCAAAAAGCGGGCAACGACTGCTTCGTCAGCTGACAGTGGATCGAGATCATATATCCCCGGTAGATCAATCAACTGCCCTCGATTTCCGTGCAGTTTTCCGACCTTTTTATCGACCGTTACGCCAGACCAATTTCCGACATGAGCGTACGACCCTGTCAATCGATTGAATAAAGACGTTTTCCCGGTATTTGGATTCCCTAACAGGGCGATTTTTTGAGTCATGGTAAGAACACTCCGATATTCTTGGCATCGCTTCTTCGGATTGCAATCATTTGATGATGATCACGTTGTTCTATCGTCAAAGGACCATGAAAGCTTGCTCGTCTTTTGACGACGACCGGACATCCTTCATAAAATCCAAGCGCAAGCAACCGTCTGCGGAGTCGATCTTCAATTTTGTTCAAGTCAGTCATCACAACAGGTTGATCAATTGGAATCATTGCTAAATCAGTCATGCCCTTTCCTCCAGTACTCCATTTTCACTGATAATAATTATCAGTCTTGATTATATCATGAGGACATCATCTAAAAAACAGCAAGCAGCCCGGAGATGAACATCCGGGTCGCTTACTGTTATGGTGATGATTCATCTGATGTCGCTGCAATATCCTTGATTTCATGCAATCCTTGATGTGCCAAACGATGACAGGTCGGACATACCGTTTGGAAATGCCCTTGATGTTCGTGCCATTCCAAGATCGATTGCTGTCTGTTTCCACAAAGCTCACAGGACTTTTCTAAAGGCATCAGGTGATTCCGTTCCCGAAACCGTTCCATCCGGCGTTCTTTCGCCTGTTTGATAGTCGTCACATCAGACTCGAAATGACCCGTCTGCCATGCTTCTACCAACCATTGTCTGATTTTCGGATCCATCTGCCCTGGGGTAATCTTTAGCGAGGAACCTAACAACGGATGACGTAAATCGACACTAATCAAATCCAGACAAGCATACGTCTGTTCTTGTTCATCCGCCTCCGTCAACCAGTGAGGATCGGCAGGACGTGTCGTATATTCACTGAACAGGACTTCGGCGTAAGCGATGATTCCATCCTTCGTCGCCAAAAAAACTTCTTCCCCTTCTGATAACTCTGCCGGCAAATAAAACGGCTCTTTGGTTTCATAATACGTGACGACCGCTTGACGTAAGGCAAATTCCGACTCTTCTATGATTAGTAGATGACACACGCGACAGACACCTCTCTCGTTTAAATGGATGTACCGATCAGTGGTAAACGCCACTCGGCATCAAAATTCCCCGAGCGTAGCATCGCAATCTCTTCTTGATACGGAGCCACTTTCTTTTTAGGATCAAGTCCGATATACGGCGTCTCAAGAATTTTTGGCAAATGTGCCAAGTCCCGATGATGGACGATCCGATGTAACGGATCAAATCCGATTTCACCAAAACCAATGTTTTCGTGACGGTCTTTTTTAGCACCTCGGATGTTTTTCGAATCATTGACATGAATGACGCCAAGACGGTCGATGCCAACGATTCGATCAAATTGTTCGAGTACCCCGTCCAAATCATGGACAAGATCGTATCCGGCATCATGGACGTGACAGGTATCGAGACAAACAGATAGACGATCATTATGGGTTACACCGGCGATGATTTCTGCAATCTCTTCAAACGTCTTTCCAATTTCCGAGCCTTTTCCGGCCATCGTCTCAAGCGCAATCTTGACTTGTTCATCTCCCGTCAACACTTCATTGAGTCCTTCAATGATTCGTTTGATCCCAATTTCTTCCCCGGCACCGACATGGGCTCCCGGATGAAGTACGATATGCTTCGCCTTTTCAAGCGCTTCTGCCCGACGAATCTCTTCTGCTAAAAAGGATACCGCCAGTTCAAATGTTTCTGGTTTTGTCGTATTTCCTAAGTTGATGATGTAAGGCGCGTGGACAACGATTTCTTCAATCCCGTTCGCCTCCATGTGCAACAAGGCTTCCGGAATCCGGAGGTCACTGATCGGCTTTCGTCTTGTATTCTGGGGTGCTCCTGTATAGACCATCATCGTCGTTGCTCCGTAAGATACTGCCTCTTCGCTCGCACCAAGCAGCATCTTTTTCCCTGAAAGGGACACATGTGAACCAATTTTCATTCGAATTTCCACCTTTCTTCTGTTTCCAGTGTACCAAATGTCGAAAAAAACAAGAACCTTTAGCCACGCTAAAAAAACAAAGTCCACGGATTGGTACCGTGAACTTTGCTTAAAGGGTCGATCCTTGACGAATTCGCCTCAGATTCATTATTTTGATTTGCTTGCATTTGCCTTACGCTCGGCACGACCAACTCCACGTTGTTCCTTGATGCGTTCGCGTTTTGCTGTTTCTTTCAGCTTATACTGGTGTTTCTTTTTATAACCTGGTTTTACACGTTTTTTCGCTTTTGCCGCTTCACCCGATAAACGACTGTGTGCTGTTTTCGAAACGGCTGTCTTCATGTTTGGTTTAGCACGGCGGCGTTCTTTGACTTCGCTGACTTGACCACTCTTGACATCAACGTTGATGAATTCAATCCCACGGTCTTCAAGACGGTTGATTGAACCATTTTCGTGATCTTCAAACAATGTGTAAGCCAAGCCGTCTTGGTCAACACGACCCGTCCGACCGACACGGTGAACATAGAAGTCAAGATCTTTCGGAATACCATGGTTGATGACATGCGAGACACCTGAGATATCAATGCCACGTGCAGCAAGATCCGTCACGATGACGTATTGGTACTTCGCTTCATTGATCTCCTTGATGGCTTGTTTCCGGCGGCGTGCCGGTAAGTCACCGTGAAGCGAACCGACATTGAGTCCCGCTTCAAGGAAGAGGGCTTCAAGTTCAATTGCTTCTGTTTTTGTATTCGTAAAGACAAGACAGATATACGGGTTAAGCGCCTTCGCCAGTTTCAATGCCAAATCAGAACGATCACGGTGTTTGACAGGAACGGTATGATGGACGATTTTCTTAGCTGTCTGTTGTTTTGGATCCACATGCGCATAACGTGGGTTGTTCATGTATTTTTTCAAGAACGGTTGCAGTTTCTCTGGAATCGTTGCTGAGAAAACCATCATTTGCAATTTCTCTGGAAGAGCTTGCGCAATCCGGTCGACTTCTGGTAAGAATCCCATATCGAGCATTTGATCCGCTTCATCAATGACATAATGTTTGACAAAATGTGGTTTCAAGGCTTGCTCTTTAAACAGATCCAAAATACGTCCCGGTGTTCCGATGACGATTTGTGGAGACACTTTGAGACGTCCGATTTGACGTTCGCGGTCCATTCCGCCTGTGATCAGACTCGTTTTAATATAGTCGGGTTGTTTGACGAGGATTGATTTCAATTCCTCGTGAATTTGCCATGCGAGTTCACGTGTCGGTGCAACGATGATCGCTTGCATTTCCTGTGACGCCGGATTGACGTTTTGAACGATTGGTAACAGGAACGATAATGTTTTTCCTGTTCCCGTTTGTGATTGTCCAATGATATCCCGCCCTTTGAGCGCTGCCGGAATGATCCGGGATTGAATATCGGTTGGTTTTTTAATACGTGCGTCTTCGAGTGCTTCGACGACGAACGGGTGCAAATCGAAATGGCTAAATCCATTCATATTTGTCACCATCCTTTCTCTTTCTTTAACAATTAAAGGCGAATCGTCCGCCCTCACCATCTATTTCTTTAGTTCAACATGGGTATTGGTCTACTACCGTCATACAAATATGAATACGTATAGAAACGATCGGGATTTTTTTTGTTTTTCGTATGAAGCTTCAACGCGCTGAAGGCGACTTTCATCATCTCTTCAGCGGACTGGACGACCGTCGCGTCCATCGATTTCATGTCAACAGCTTCTAATATAGCACGATTCCCATCGATTCCGACAACTATTTTTCCGGAAATGTTCGCTTTTTTCAATGCTTCGAGTACACCCATCGCAATATCGTCATTGTGACAGTAGACGGCATCAAACACGATTCCTGACTCAATCAGCTGTTGCATGACTCGCTCCGATGTGACGGGATCATAGTTTCCGCTAGCTGAATTTATGATGGAAAGACCCGGTTCGTTCTTGATTCCTTTTAAGAATCCCAGGTGTCGTTCATTGGTCGTATGGACGTTTGCCGTACCGGCAATCTCGATGATCCGGCCCTTTGCCTGCCCGGTTCGTCTAATCAACTCATTTTTCATATAGGAAGCCAATTGCTCCCCGATTACTTGATTGTTCGACGTGATGGAACTGATGACGGCATCTGAACGAATCATCCGATCAATCGCAAATACCGGAATTCCTGCTTGTTTAGCCTCTTCAATCGCACTGCCGATATAGACGTCGTCTAGTGTCGTAATGAAGATCGCATCCACTTTTAGTTGGATGAATTCTAAGATTTGTTCCCGTTCACTGATCCGTGAATTTTGTGAGGTCGCAACGAGTGCTTCGTATTTGTTTGCCTTGGCCTCTGCCTTAAAGGCGTTGATCAACCGTTGCGCAAATTCATGTTTATCGTTGACGACCGTAAAACCGACGACGTTTCGCTTCGGATTGGTTTCCTTTTGGACAAACAGATTCGAAATGATGAGCACGGACGAAACCCAGATGATTAACACAATCAACCACGACTTATTAAACCTCATGCTTGCTCACCCTGCCTTGGGAAAAACAACTGAATGGTCGTTCCGACTCCGACTTTACTATCCACTTCGATTCGTCCATTGTGTTGGCGAACGATTTGACTCGACATGAATAACCCTAACCCGTTCCCATTTATTTTAGACGTGTTGAATGCTTGCCCAATCAGACTAATCTGCTCCGCATCCATCCCGACCCCATTATCCTGGATGATAAAAACAAACTGATCCGGATAAACGTGCAGGTGGACATGACAGATTCCATCGATGCCTTTTGATTCGACAGCGTCGAGAGAATTTCCGATACAGTTCGACAACACCTGCAACAGTCCGTTTTCAGAAGCATACAGTGGCGGCATGTGTGCTGGCGTATAGATTTTACAGTCCGCTTCATATGGATGTGATTTTGATTCGAGAATGAATGTCAGCTTTTCCATCATCTTTTTCATGTCAATCCGAGTCATTTCCAACGTCGTTCTATCATTTTTTGATAAATCAAGCATCGTCTGAATCAGCTGATTGGCACGGTCGAGTTCCGATAAGGCAATCTGCATCATATCCGGATTGTTTTGTTTTTCTTCCGACAAGAGCTGAAGTGCCATCTTGACTGGTGTCAATGGATTTCGGATTTCGTGGGCAATCCCTGCTGCGAGCTGTCCGAGCGACGCTAACTTTTCTTGATGCAGGATGACCTGTTGTTGACTGAGCTGCTCGACCCGCGCATGCTCCATTCGTTGTGCATACTCATTATAGGCAGACACCAAGGTCTTGATTTCATTTGAACCAGACCGTTCGAGAGTGATCGGTTGCGGGGTCGTGCTTTTTTCGATTTTTTGAACCAATTCAAGTAACGGTGCCGTCAATTGCCGCGACATCAAATAGCCGACGATCAGACTCAAAACTAATGTGAGTGCCGCGATGACTAAATATTGTTGGCGTGTCGTATAGACCGGCTCGTAAAAGACACTTCGCGGCGTTCGAACTAGTATCTTCCAGTCCGTCACCTTCAAATCACGCGCGAAATAATACATGTCTTTATTCGTACTAAAGATTTCGTATGGTTTTGTACTCTGAAAGGCACGGTCAACGACACTTTGGCTCAAGACACGTTCTTGATCCGTGACCAGGTTTCTCGATGTCGCGAGCGGTTCACCTTGGCTGTTAAACAGATAGGCCATCGTGTCATCATCAAACGATTCAAGTGAATTACGAAAGACGACGGAATTCATCAGACTGAGCCCACCGCCAAACACGCCGACACGTTCGTTCCCATTCCGGACAGGTACATACATATAAGACAGATAGTCACTGTCCAGCTTATACCGTTTACTCATATGAAAATCCGTACTCGTTAAAGCCTGTAAAAAAGCATCATCTCGTCGAACGGACGATTCCCGGATACGCCGATCCTCACTTGAGAACCAAGTCATCTTGTCGGTTTTCAGGTCATAATAAAAGAAACTCTTAAAACCGGTATCGATATCAAGCAAGTTCGTGTCACGAATTGCTCGCTCGAGGTTCTTCATATTGGTGACATTTAATTGAAGACCCATGATTTTTTCGTGTAAATTTCCGACACTGTCCCGAAGTGCATTACTCGAGACTTCAACACTTTTTTCACTCTGCTTTTCTGTCTGTTGTTCCACTCGTGAAATCGTCACACGATCCGCCGTGAAGGCAAGTGCTGAGATGACAAGACAAATAAGAATGAATAATACAGCCGTGATTTGGAAAAAATAGGACCGCATCATCTTTTTCGTCTCCATCTTTCCACCTCCTCCTCCATTCATTACAACTCAAATAGTATATCATGTTATCTGCCCGCCGCAGACTCCTCTATTTTCATTCAACTTGAATCAATGGTACACTCTACGTAATCACTCTTTCTATACTAAAGGAGAATCTAGACTATGCTTGTAAAAAAAATCAGTCCTCGTGGTTACTGTTATGGTGTTGTTGATGCCATGAAACTTGCCCAACAAGCCGCAATGAATGAAAATTTGCCGCGACCTATTCATATTTTAGGTATGATCGTCCACAATGCCCATGTCACACGTGAATTCGAACGAATGGGTGTCTTGACCGTAGATGGTCCCGATCGCCTAGAAGCGCTCGAAACGATTCAAGAAGGTACGGTCATCTTTACGGCTCATGGCATTTCTCCGGCCGTCTACGCACGTGCTGCCGAAAAAAAACTGACCGTCGTTGATGCAACCTGTCCAGATGTCACCCGAACACATGATTTGATCCGGACCGTCGTCGCAGACGATTACGAAGTCATCTATGTCGGTAAACACGGTCACCCAGAACCTGAAGGTGCAGTCGGTGTAGCACCAGAACACGTTCACCTCATTGAAAAAGTGGAGGATATCGAAGCCTTACCAGCTCATCTCACGACTAAAAAGATCATCGTCACCAATCAGACGACGATGAGTCAATGGGATGTCCAAGCGTTGATGGGACATGTCCGCGAAAAATATCCACATGTCGAAGTCCATAATGAAATTTGTAATGCGACGCAAGTGCGTCAAGAAGCTGTCGCTGAACAGGCCGGTGAATGTGATTTAGTCATCGTCGTCGGAGATCCACGCTCGAATAACTCCAATCGTTTGGCTCAAGTTTCGTTTGACATCGCTGAAACTCCGGCTCACCGGATTGGCGATTTAACAGAACTTGATTTATCTTGGCTCGAAGGTGTAAACCAAGTCGGCGTGACGTCAGGTGCTTCAACACCTACGCCGATCACAAAAAAAGTCATCGACTTCTTACAGCAGTATGATCCTGCTGATATCAGCACACATGACAAAACGCCGTTCCTTGAGCTGCGCCGGATCTTACCGAAAGTCAAAATTCTTTAATCTAAAACAAAACGATTCCCAAACCGTCTCAGACGGCGGGAATCGTTTTTTTCATAGGAATTGAAATGGATTCGTATTGGTCACGGAAACAAACAGTTCGACACCTTGGATGTTCTGTTTGTCGAACCGTTCCGTCAAGAGATCGACCACTCCTTGTTTCATGACCGATTCGACGTGATGTCCCGGATCGATGACAGCAAGACCAAGTGCCATCGCATCGTGAGCGACATGGAAATACAAATCACCTGTCACTAACACATCGGCCCCCGCAAAGGCAGCCGTCGACACATACTTATTCCCATCCCCACCTAATACGGCAATCTTACGGACCATTCGGTTTTCATCTCCAACAAAACGTAAGTTCTCAACAGCGAAGGCTGTCCGTACGTGTTCGGCAAATGCTTTCAGCGGAATCGCTTCTTCTAGATATCCAATCCGTCCCAGACCGAGTGAGGGTGCTGCCATCTCTTGACGGAGCAAATCATACGCTACCTCTTCATACGGATGGGCTTTTTTCATCGCACGGATGACTTGTTTCTGATTCAATTCCGTTACGATCGTTTCGATTCGGACTTCTGTCACCCGTTCCACCTGACCTGGCTTACCTCTATACGGATCGGTACCTGTTGTTGGTTTAAACTGACCGATGCCCGTGCTGTGGAACTGACAGTCGCTATATGCGCCGCTATGCCCTGCTCCTGCTCTTCCAAGAGCTCCAGCGACCTGTTCAACTGCTGTTTCCGGAACGAAGACAACGAGTTTATAGACGGTATTCTCGTAAGAAGGTGCCAATACGCTTGTATTCGTCAATCCTAATGCAGTTGCCATCAGGTCATTGACGCCTCCTTCCGCGACATCCAGGTTTGTATGCGCTGCATAGACAGCAATGTCATGGCGGATACATTTCATGACGATTCGCCCGGCCGCTGATTGATCCGTGACTTTCGCTAATTTACTGAAGATCGGTGGATGATGCGCAATGATCAAATCGATATTTTTTTCAATCGCTTCATCGACTACAGACTCTAAGACATCAAGTGTCACGAGCACACGTTTGACCTCTTTGTTCAGTGTTCCGATTTGTAATCCAATTGGATCTCCTTCAAAAGCGAATTTCTTCGGTGCAAATGATTCGAATTGTTCGATAATCTGTTGTCCGTTCGCCATCACCCCGTCACCTCTCCCATTTTTTGAATCAGCCATTCAATCGTCTCGATTTTCCCCTGCAATACTTCTGAATCGTTTCCACGACGCATCTGTTCTAGAATATACTGCCGTTTTTGTTTTTCCGTTTGCCATTTCTCCACAAAAGCCGGAGCTTTTTCCCGTGTGAGTTGAGGACCAAAAAACAATTCCCATTCCCGTTGTTCAAAATCGTCGGCATATAAGGATTCTTCACCTTTTTGAGCGACAAGAATTTCGTAGATTTTTTCATTTTCTTTGACGATGGCTTCGGATAACAAGGCATATCCATTCGCTAAAAGCCACTTTCTGACATCGACAGCATCGACGTTCGGTTGGAGGATCAGACGTTCCTCTCCTGATAGATGTGTTTTTCCTTCTTCAAGAATCGTCGCAATCAATGTCCCACCCATTCCAGCAATCGTAATGGCCGTCGCTTCGCCTGGTGTTAAAACAGTGAGACCACTTCCAAGTCGGACCTCGATTTCATCTTCTAACTGGACAAGTGCCACTTGTGCTTGTGCTGCTTCCATCGGTCCAAGATTGACTTCACCCGCGATTGCCCGTTCGACTAATTTTTTTTGGATACAGTAACATGGGACAAAAGCATGATCGGATCCAATGTCCGCTAGCACCGCTCCTTGTGGAATATAAGAAACTACTTTTTGTAAGCGTTGATCGAGTATGACGTTCGTTTGCATCTCTTTCATCCTTCCTCTGTTCAATCTCTCTTTTAAAAATAGCCGAATTGACGAAAAAAAGAAATAGTCGTCCCTGGTGAACTACTCACCACTTATTTGCTTCGCAAATTGAAGTGGGAGCTTCTTGGGAAGACCGTACTTTTACGAGCTACGATTATTTACCAAGCTCATCGGGTGGTTCCCACCCTGAAGGGTTTCAGTCTGCTAACATCAACAAGTTGATACTTGCGTTGATATCTCGATCATGATGCGCACCGCAAACACAGATCCACTCGCGCACATCCATTGTTTTCTTCTCGCCTTTTACGCCGCAAGAAGAACAGATTTGGGTCGAGGCGAACCATTGGTCTGCCTTTACGAGCGTCCGACCGTGGAACTTGCATTTATATTCCAGCTGCCGAACGAACTCATACCAACTGACATCTCCAATCGATTTGGCGATCTTATGGTTCTTCATCATGTTCTTCGATTTAAGTGTCTCGACGACGATGACTTGGTTATCGTCAACGATCCGTTTCGACAGCTTATGAAGAAAATCTTGACGTTGATGTGCAATCTTTTCATGCTTCTTGGCGAGGATTAGCCTTGCCTTCTCTCGGTTCTTACTCCCGATTTTCTTGCGGGACAAGGCGCGTTGCGCCTTCTTTATCTTCTCTTCGGACTTTCGAAGAAAACGAGGATTGTCAACTTTCTCAGAAACCCTCTCATCATTCGTCATGATGGCGAAGTGCTCCAAACCAAGGTCGATTCCTACTTTATTCTTGGCTGGAACCCATTGCTCTTCGGCTTGATCTACAAGGATGGAGATGAAGAATTTCCTTGTCTTCGTCATCGAGACCGTCGCGGACTTGATCACGCCATCAAACGGACGATGTTGTTTCAACTTCACAAAACCGATCTTAGGAAGTTTCACCTTATACTCTTCGATGCGGATGCTTTCCTTCAGATTGTTTGTTGTGTAAGAGGCTCGGTCGTTGTGCTTCGATTTGAACTTCGGAAACCCGACAGACTGATCTCGAAAAAAGTTGTGATACACCTTGTTTAAGTCCATCTGAGCGTTCGCAAGAGAAAGACTGTCGACTTCTTTTAGGAAAAGGAATTCGGGCTTGTACTTCGCTGGGGTTGGGAGCTTCTGCTTCGTGTGAGGGTTGAGCTTCGAATCTTCGTACAATCGGATACGCTCTTCGAGCATCTTATTGTAGACAAAACGGACACAACCGAACGTCTTCATGAAATATTCTTGTTGAGGTTTCGTCGGATAGAGTCGAAACTTGTACGCCTTCAGCAACGCAATCACTCCTTTCCTTGTTTTTCGATATAGTGTCTGATGACGTCGATTGTCGCACCTCCGGTCGTCACTAGACAGTAACTTCGAGACCAAAACATTTCTTTCCATAGTTGTTTCTTGACATGCGGAAAGTCTCGTTTGATCAGTCCTTTTGATTAGTCACACTGATTGTATCAAACGATTGCAGTCTTACCAAGACGGGCGATTCATCTCTCACCTACGCTGGGCTTCGCCCCGAGACGCTTAGAGGTGGGAGAATTCTCGCTAAATTTAGTTAAAACCACCACAAAAAAACACCCATCTCGGAGAAGAGACAGATGTTGATTGACTTATTTCTTTTCAGCAAGCCATTTCGCTAAAACAGTGGCTTCTTCGTCATTCGCAAGACCACCAGGCATTTGCCCTTTACCGTTCATTGCGATTTCTTTAATTTCTTCTTCTTTCAGCTTCGCGCCGATCTTTGTTAAGTTCGGACCTGCTCCACCTTCAAGATTTCCACCGTGGCATCCTGTACATCCTTTTGATGCAAACAGATCTTCCGGCTTCATTTCAGCTGTTGATGGACCTTTTTCAGCTTGTTTTACCTGATCGACCCCAAAGTATGACAATGAAATCATGGCGATGATGGCGATGATCGCAATCGCTGCGAACGGTACTAACGGATTACGCATTTGGATTCCCCCCCATATTCTATACCCAACCAAGTTGGTGACTGAATGGTATTCCCCGTTACTATTCTACTGTAAAAAAAACAGAGAAGGAAGAAAAAAACAAAACTTTTTCTCCCTTCTCACTAAAATTTCATATTTTCTTCACACTTTGAAATTAATCGAGGAAATCCTTGAGACGTTTTGAACGACTCGGGTGACGCAATTTACGTAACGCTTTCGCTTCAATCTGACGAATCCGTTCACGTGTGACACCAAATACTTTCCCGACTTCTTCAAGCGTCCGCGTCCGACCGTCATCAAGACCAAAGCGCAGACGTAAGACATTTTCTTCCCGATCCGTTAATGTATCGAGTACATCTTCTAATTGTTCTTTTAACAACTCATACGCTGCTGCGTCCTGGGGTGCTGTCGCATCTTGGTCTTCGATGAAGTCTCCGAGATGTGAATCGTCTTCTTCCCCGATCGGCGTTTCGAGCGAAACTGGTTCTTGAGCAATCTTGAGAATTTCACGGACTTTTTCCGGCGTGATTTCCATCTCTTTTGAGATTTCTTCCGGTGTCGGTTCACGTCCAAGATCTTGGAGCAACTGACGTTGAACACGAATCAATTTATTGATGGTTTCAACCATGTGAACCGGAATCCGGATCGTCCGTGCTTGGTCAGCGATCGCACGTGTGATGGCCTGACGAATCCACCACGTGGCATACGTCGAGAATTTATACCCTTTAGTATAATCAAACTTTTCAACCGCTTTGATCAATCCCATGTTTCCTTCTTGAATCAAATCAAGGAACAACATGCCGCGACCGACATAACGTTTTGCGATCGATACAACAAGACGCAGGTTGGCCTCAGCTAGACGCTTTTTAGCTTCTTCATCATTTTGTTCGATCCGTTTTGCAAGTTCGACCTCATCTTCTGCATTCAAAAGATCCACTCGACCGATTTCTTTCAGGTACATCCGGACCGGATCATTGATTTTGACACCAGGCGGAACAGATAGATCGTTTAAGTCGGCTTCTTCCTTGTCGTCCCCTGTTCCATCGTTGTTGACTTTGATGCCTTCGGTTTCGAGCAATTGAAGGAACTCTTCGAATTGTTGCGCATCCATCGATTCAAACGAACTGAGTTTATCCTCGATTTTTTGATGCGATAGTTCACCATTCTTGTGTCCGAGCGCGATTAGTTCATCCTTCGCGAGACGGAGTATTTCTGCTTCTGATCTTGCTTTTTCTGCCATCGAACCATACACTCCTTCCACATCATGCAACAGGTCATCGATCTTTCAAACGCCGTTTCCGTTCGATGATCGCCTGCATTAGTTCCGCTTGAGCACGGATATCTGTTTGTTGACTTAACTGTGACTTTTCCTCGTCCAGCATCCGTCGTTGTCGTTCGTTTTGAACGGCACGAATATAATGACTCAGTAAATCCGGATCATATTCCGGCATTAACATAAACTCTAGATCGGCTACGATTCGCTGAAGCGAAGCATCGTGAAGCATCGTCAGAAACCGGTCCGGATCCGCTGGGGTATTTGCTCCGTAAAATTCATATAGTTTTCCTGCGATCAGTTGATGGGCTGGATCGTTAAATGCCACACCAAGCTGATCACGTACCTCAAGGCCAACTTCCTCTGAACGAATCATATAGGCGAGCAAAAATCGTTCTGCTCGTTTCCAGTTCGAGAAGGTGCGGTCTTGAGGGGAAGAGGTAACTACTTGTGTCTCTTGCCGTCGTTCTTGTTTTGGTTTAATGTGTTGCGTCTGCAACGGTTTAACTTGTGACAGCAATGATTCTTTCGACAAGTGGAACTCTTCCGCCAGTTTCCCTAAATAGATGTCGCGTAACAATGGATTGGCCGTCCGACCAATCTCCTCAAGCATAGTTTCAATATAACGGACCCGTTCTCCTTCTAATCGGAGGTTTTTTCCTTGCCGAAAATAAAAAGATTTAAATTCAAGGCTTGAAATCCGCTCCTGTTCGATTAAACGAAGAAAGGACTCTTCCGACTGTGTCCCAATAAAAGAATCGGGATCTTCCTCATCCGGAAGACGAATGACAGAACAATCAACCGCAATGTCTTCTAGCAGGCGTAACGCTTTTAAAGTTGCGGCACGTCCGGCTTTGTCTCCGTCATAACAAACAATGACTTCATCGACGATTCGCCCCAGATTTTGAGCATGGATCGGTGTCAAGGCCGTCCCTAAAGAGGCTACCGTATAGGGTATACCCGCTTGAGCGACACGTACAACATCTAAATTTCCTTCCACTAGTACTACTTGTTTACTTTTACGCATCGCACCACGTGCTTGTGCAAAACCAAATAGCAACTCACTTTTATTAAAGAGTGGTGTTTCCGCTGTATTGACATACTTCGGGTCTCTTCCGTCAATGGAGCGTCCACTGAATCCAACAATCGTGCCATCACGATCTGAAATTGGAAATACAACCCTACCATTGAACCGATCGCGATAATCGCCATCTCTACCTACAGAAATCAGCCCAGCTTCTACCATTTCATCCAGATCAAAATTTCTTCTTGCCAACGAATCGACCGTGAATCGTTCTTGATCAGGTGCATACCCTAACTTGAATTCCCGCATGGCAGGTTCTTGAATCCCCCGTTTTTCCAGGTATTCTCGCCCGACATCACCCGCAGCCGTCTGCAACATGACTTCATGATACAAATCCGCTACGATTCGGTGAGCTTCTCGCATCCGGTATTTCTTTTCTTGATCTGGTGTCGATTCCGTTTGATCGGATCGTTCAAACTCTGGTAATTTGATATCCGTTCGATCTGCGAGCTTCGTGACGGCTTCCGGAAAACTCATCCCTTCCGTTTCCATGACGAACGTAATCGCATTGCCCCCTGCTCCGCAGCCAAAACAATAATACATGCCTTTGTCCGGAGAAACAGAAAAAGAAGGGGACTTTTCAGAATGAAATGGACATAACCCTGAATAACGATTCCCTTGTTTTTTTAATTCTACACGTTCTGATATCAATTCAACGATATCCGTTGCTTGTCGGACTTGGTCAACCAATTCGTCAGGAAGCCGTTTCAATCGGTCACCTCTCCTTTCGAACGTTTATATACATATACCCGCAATGAAACGGAACGAATACTCGTTCCGTTTCATTAGAAAAGTTGCATCATCTCATTTAAGCAGCTAGATTAGTATACTACGTGAATCATCACTTTACTAGTCATGTGATTTGCCGGAAATCCCGGTCAAGATTAAATTGGCTGTTTCCTCGACTGCTTTATTCGTCACATCGATGACCTGACACCCAATCCGGTCGTATAATTTTTTAGCATAGTCGAGTTCTCGATTAATTCGATCGATTTGCGCGTAAGCGGCTTCCGGCTTCAAGCCAAGTGAGCGTAACCGTTCCATCCGAATATCAATCAGCTTTTCAGGAGAAATCAATAACCCAAAACATTTTTCTTTTGGAATATCAAACAGTTCCTCTGGCGGAATCGATTCCGGAACGAGTGGCACATTGGCGACTTTATATCGTTTCAATGCTAAATACTGAGAAAGCGGTGTTTTCGATGTGCGTGACACACCGATCAACACGATGTCCGCTCGTTTGATTCCCCGTGGGTCGCGTCCATCATCGTATTTCACAGCAAATTCGACCGCTTCGATTTTCCGGAAATATTCTTCATCTAGTCGATAAATTAAGCCCGGCTCTTCCTTTGGCTGCATGCCGAGGCGTTCTTCCATCGTATCGAGCAAAGGACCTAACAAATCGATTGCTTTGACGTCATGAGCATGCGCCGTCTCCGCAAGCAGACGCCGGTGCGTGGCGTGAACGATCGTATAAACGATCGTCGCTTGCTCTTCTTTCGCATGTAACACAAGATCATAGATGACTTGATCGTCATCGACGAAGGGAATCCGGACGGTTTCGATTGCCTGTTCCGGAAACTGAATCGCGGCTGCCCGCACCACGAGTTCACACGTCTCACCAACCGAGTCACTGACTACATAAATGCGTTGTCTCATCTGCGAACCTCCTCTTAAAGCTCTTCATCTCGTGCTAATGCGACTAATACTTTTGTCATATTCGTTTTCGTCATGCGTCCGACAACTTTTAAGATCCCGTCCACTTGTTCGACGACCGGCATGGAATCAATCTGTTTTTCGATCAATTTCATTCCGGCACCAATCAACGTCTCTGATTTTTCACAAACGGTCAAGTTCGGCATCCGGGTCATGATGATGTTGACCGGTAACGAGTCAAGCTCCTGATTCCCGATCGCAGCACGTAAAAAGTCCTTTCGGGACAAGACGCCTACTAGGGCATGATCTTTTCCGACGACGAACAATGAGCCGACGTCTTCGAGAAACAAGTGAACAATCGCATCATACACCGTCATCCCTTCATGAATGACTTTCGCAGAAGACATGAATTCGCCTACCGTCAACGTATCCAGTTTTTCGTGTAACATCGACGCATTTTTTTTACCGACATACATATAGCCGACGCGCGGACGTGCCTCTAGCATCCCTGTCATCGTCAAAATCGATAAATCCGGACGTAAGGTCGCCCGGGTCAAGGAGAGTTCAGACGCAATCTGCTCTCCTGTGATCGGACCATTTTCTTTGACGATTTGGAGTATTTTTTTCTGCCGTTCATTTAACTTCATCGGCTCATCCGTCCTTTATTCACACTAAAGTGAGTGCATTGAATCGTGCGACTTTTTCGATTGCCGTCGCAAATCGTTTCATCTCGCTAAGGCGATTTGTCCGAACCGCTTCATCATCTGCCATGATCATCGTCCCGTCAAAATAGGCAGTGATCGTCGGCACGCTAGCTTCGAGTACTTGAATCGCCCGTTCATAGTCAGAGACTTCGACGGCTGCTTCAATTTCTGGAATCAGCTGTTCGATCTGTTCATGCAACGCACGTTCCGCTTCATTTTCAAAAAGTGTCGGATCGACAGTGACCACGGTCTCCGCTTTTTTCGAAATGTTCAAGACACGGCTGAGCTGTTCGACCGTTTTCTTAAACGTCGGACGTTGCGTCGCCTGTTCGAGCATCGCTGCTCGTTTTTCATTTGCTTCGACCGTCAACTGGGGTTCAAGTGCCGCTTCAATCACATCATGACGATGACCTTTTTCCGACAGACGGAATTTCAGGCGCTGATTGAAGAAGTCTTCCATCGCTGCTTTTACTTGTTCTGCATCGGCTTGATAAAGACCTGCTTTTAGTTGAGCCGTCACCACGAAATCAATCAGTTCTGACAGCGTCAAATCAATCTGGCGGTCCGATAAAATCTGAACGATCCCCTGCGCTTGGCGTCGTAAGGCATAAGGGTCAGCAGAACCACTTGGAATCATACCAACACCAAAGAAACCAGCGACGCTATCCATCTTATCCAAAACAGCTAATACTGTTCCCGTTGCCGTGCTTGGACTTTCATCCCCGGCAAACCGTGGTAAGTAATGTTCACGAATCGATGCTGCAACTTCTGCATCTTCGCCTTTCATGTTGGCATACCGTTCGCCCATCATCCCTTGGAGTTCTGTAAACTCGTAGACCATTTGACTGACGAGATCAAACTTGTAGATTGTTCCGGCACGTTCCACTTTAGCCTGTTCTGCTCCGAAACGATTGGCAAGTTGTAAGGCCATCTCACGGACACGGCGGACTTTTTCGCCTGTCGTTCCGAGTTTTTCATGGAAGACGATTTTATCCAACCGTGCTGCTTGCGCATCGATATCAGCCTTTTTATCTTCTTCATAGAAGAACTGAGCATCTGCAAGACGTGCCCGGATGACCTTTTCGTTTCCGCGGGCGACGTTCTCGATGTGATGCGCATTTCCGTTGCGGACCGTGACGAAATAGTGTAATAATGTCCCGTTTTTCTTCACTGGGAAATACCGTTGATGTTCTTTCATCGTCGTGATGAGGACTTCTTCTGGTAGTTCGAGATAGGCTTCATCAAACGCACCAAACAGAGCAGTCGGGTACTCGACCAAATTCGTCACTTCTTCGAGAAGGGTTGGATCAATCGGTACGTCAAAACCTTCCTGTTCGCTCAATGTTTGAATTTGTTCTTCAATCAACTGACGACGCTTGTCATAACTGACGATGACATGTTCTGCCGCGAGTGCCTCGACGTAGGCGTTCGGACGTAAAATCGTGATGTCTTGTCCGAGGAAACGGTGTCCCCGTGACGTCCGTCCCGTCTCGACAGTGGCCACTTCAAACGGAATGACTTGATCGTCAAGCAAGGCAATCATCCAACGAATCGGACGCATGTACCGTAACGATTGGGTGCTCCACCGCATGTTTTTCGGGAACGACATCGCTTCAACGATTTGTTTTAATCCCGGCATCAATGTCGCCGTTTCTTGTCCCGATTCTTTACGTACCGCGAAGATATACTCCTCGCCCTTTTCTTCTTGTAAGAATAAATCGTCCGTCGTTAACCCTTTTCCGCGTGCAAATCCTTGTGCTGCTTTTGTCCAGTTACCTTCTTCGTCCTGAGCAATCCGTTTAGCAGGACCTTTCAATGTTTCTTCTAAGTCTGTTTGACGCTCTGACATACCCGTGACGAGAACGGCAAGGCGGCGTGGTGTCGAAAACGATTCGATCGTCTCGAACGTAATCCGCGCTTCTGTCAAGAACGTCTTAATCCGGTCTTTTAACTGTGTTTCCGATTGCAGAACGAAACGAGCCGGCATTTCCTCAAGACCGATTTCAAGTAATAATTCATGCATGCGATTCACCTGCTTTCGATTTAATCAATGGGAATCCCAATCGTTCCCGTTCTTCGATGAAGCTTTGGGCACAACGGCGTGACATGTTTCTTACACGATGAATGAACCCTGTCCGTTCCGTGACGGAAATCGCCCCTTTTGCGTCCAGCAGGTTAAAGGTATGTGAACATTTTAAGATATAGTCATAGGCTGGGAACACCAGGTTCTCATCGAGTGCCCGGTTCGCTTCTTTCTCATACTGGTCAAACAATGTGAATAACAGGTCGACATCTGATGTCTCAAATGTATATTTTGAATGCTCGAATTCCGGCTGATAGAAGATATCGCCGTATTTGAATCCATCCGTCCACACTAAATCAAACACACTTTCGACGTCTTGGATATAGGACGCGAGACGCTCGATGCCGTAAGTGATTTCAACAGCAATCGGACTGCATTCGATCCCACCGACTTGTTGGAAATATGTGAACTGCGTGATTTCCATTCCGTTTAACCACACTTCCCATCCGAGACCCGCTGCACCAAACGTCGGATTTTCCCAGTTATCCTCGACAAAACGGATGTCATGTTCAAGTGGATTGATCCCAAGCAGTTCAAGACTTTGTAAGTACAATTCCTGAATGTTATCCGGTGACGGTTTCATGATGACTTGGAACTGATGGTGTTGATACAAACGATTTGGATTTTCTCCGTAACGACCGTCAGCTGGGCGACGGGATGGTTCTGTGTAGCAGACGTTCCATGGTTCTGGTCCGAGACTCCGTAAAAATGTCATCGGATTCATCGTCCCGGCACCTTTTTCCACATCATATGCCTGCATCGTCAAGCAGCCTTGTTCAGCCCAAAACTTTTGCAGTGTTAAGATCATTTCCTGTACTGTCATCTTCAAGACTTACACCTCCAAATTTATGCGGGAACGCAAAAACGTCCCTATGTACAACAAGGTTGTACATAGGGACGAGACAAGCCCGCGGTTCCACCCTACTTGCATGACTAGCATGCCACTCTTTGATCAGGAACACTCAAAAATGCCGTTCACACCCATTTCATTCCCGGCTCACACTATCCCGAAATCGCTTGACTGAACATCAGGTGTTACTCCTTTTTCTCATCGTGTTCGTTTAGTTAGTTCTTCCGCACTTATTCTACCGAACGATCGACCAGTCTGTCAATCGTCTCCGAGATTGAGTAATTGATCCAGAACCCGTTTCGAACGAAGACGAAGACCACTGTACCGTTCCATATAAGCATCCATGATTTGCCGTAATAAACGTTTTGTGTCCGGCTTCACTTCAACCTTACCGATCCGAGAAAAATCATAGACGGAAAATACATAAAGCATCTTAGCGACCGATTCCGTCAAATAGACAGCATGCTCATCTTCGTGCCGATGCCGCCTGCACAATAAGCCACCGTGGTTCAGTGAAAACGCGAATGGCGCTTCGGCACTGCCGCAAACCGTACAGCCGTTTAAGTGCGGGGCAATCCCTAAATGCCGTAATAACCGTAACTCGATGATGAAAGAAACGACATCCGGATCAAGTCCTTCGTCCATCGCCTCTAGACCATCGACGAACAAGTCATACAGTGCCGGTTGCGGTACCCGTTCATCAAGTGCCTTGTCCGCCAGTTCAAGGACATACATCGCATACGCCATCAAAAAAACATCTTGGCGGATGTTCGAATATCCGGTAATGACATCGGCTGACTTCAGTTGACCGAGACCACGCGAACGTGGATACACGTAAACCGCCCGAATGAACGGTTGACTCGCTGCGTTAAAACGGCTGCCTGGTTTTTTCGCACCACGGGCCATGACGGCGAGCTTGCCATATTCACGTGTCAACAGCGTAATGATTTTGTTTGATTCACCATACACGACCGTGCGTAATACAAGCCCTTCCGCCTTATCAATCATCGCTTAATACTCGTCGTCTCGGAAACCGAGTTCACGTAATTGTCCGGCTTTGTTCCGCCAGTCTTTTTGGACCTTCACCCAAAGGTTCAAGTAGACTTTTGTCCCGAGTAACATCTCGATGTCCGTCCGAGCTTCTGATCCGATTTCTTTTAACAAGGCACCACGTTTACCGATGATGATTCCTTTTTGTGAATCACGCTCAATCAAAATCGTCGCATGGATGTCAACCATGTTACCGTCTTCCCGTGTCTTGATCTGATCAATCGCCACAGCAATCGAGTGCGGGACTTCGTCACGCGTCTTTTGCAAAACTTTCTCACGAATCATCTCCGAGATGATAAACCGTTCCGGGTGATCGGTAATTTGATCTGCCGGGTAATACATTGGTCCTTCTGGAAGGATTTTCGCAATCTCTTGTAAAAGAGGTTCGACGTTGTTACCTTGAAGCGCCGAAATTGGAACGACTGCCGCAAAATCCAATTCGTTTTGATACGATTCGATGATTGGCGGGATGTCGTTTGGATGAATCAAGTCAACTTTATTCATGACGAGGATGATTGGTGTATCGAGATCTTTTAGCTTCTCGATAATGAACTCATCCCCTTTTCCTTTAGGTTCCGTCACATTAATCATAAAGAGAATCGCATCGACTTCACGCAACGCATTGGTTGCGACTTTCATCATGAAATCACCGAGTTTATGTTTCGGTTTATGAATCCCGGGTGTATCGATAAAAATCGTCTGCAAGTCGTCTGTCGTGTAGACACCTTGAATCTTATTCCGTGTCGTCTGTGGTTTATCCGACATGATGGCGATTTTCTGACCAATCACACGGTTCAAGAATGTTGATTTCCCGACGTTCGGACGACCGATGATCGAGACAAATCCTGATTTAAATCCTTCTTTAAACATGAAGATCTCCCTTCGTGAATGCACCTGGCAAGAGGGCGCCAACCGTCGTTTCCGTGACATCACCTGTCAAGTTCGTCAAGTAGACCGGCATATCGGCATCACACATCTCAAATAAGACTTGGCGGCACTGGCCACATGGTGCGACCGGACCTTCCGTATCGGCTACGACAGCCATCGCTGCGTATTCGCGTGCATCTTGCGCCCACGCTGAGAAGATGGCTGTCCGTTCAGCACAGTTGCAGAGACCGTATGCTGCATTTTCGATGTTACAACCGTGGAAGACTTGTCCGTCTTTCGTAAGCAAGGCAGCTCCGACTTGGAATTTTGAATAAGGAACATACGCTTTTTCGCGTGCGAGTTTAGCTTGTTCAAGTAATTGTTCTGTTTTCATGTCATTTTTCCCCTTTTAGGAACGGTATTGGCCAAAAAAAGGCCGGATTCTTATTGTACCAAATATGGAACAAAGATGCATAGTGCAATCGCAATTGATGTAAGCGCCAACACAAGAACAGCACCGCTCGCGATGTCCTTTGCCGCTTTTGCAAGTGGATGCCATTCTTCCGTCACGAGATCAACGGTCCGCTCAAAGGCCGTGTTAAACATCTCCGCACTGAGTACGACACCGACTGTTAAACACAAGATAGCTCGTTCCGTCGAAGTCAGTGGTAAGTAAAAGGCAACGAGTAAAACAATCAGACCAATCAGGAAGTGGACTTTCATATGCCGTTCTTCCTTGACAGCTTGGCGTATTCCGTTCATCGCATGAACAAACGGTAACCACCACGTCTTCACAATTTCCCTCGATACAACTCGAAGTGATGCAGGATTTCCTCCTGACGCTTTGTCATGATGTCTTCATCTGCTTTTTCAATGTGATCATACCCTAGTAGATGCAAAAAACCATGCACAGCTAAAAATCCAAGTTCCCGTTCAAAATGATTGCCGTATTCCGCTGCCTGCTCCCGGCATCGTTCGACCGAGATGATTAAATCCCCGAGGACAACTGGTTCGTCTTCAAGCAATTGAAAATCGATTTCATCTTCTCCGAGTTCATCCATCGCAAACGAAATGACGTCTGTCGCTTGATCTTTCCCACGCCATTCCCGGTTAATCTGCTGAATTTCATCATTTGTCACAAACGTGACCGACAATTCGCTGTTTTGTTCAACCTCTTCTTCTGTTGCTGTATAGACTAAAATCGACTCGACCAACTTCAGCTGATCTTCCGTCAACAATGTACCTTCATCTGTTGTATAAATGTTCATGTCAGTTCCTCTTTCTTTAATTCAGGATATTCAATTCGTTCATGGAAAAGTCCAGATAATGTGTGGCACGCACTCTCACCGACACGATAAATATCGCGTGTCGTCATGTCACATTCTGAAAATTGATCATCGAGTAATTTTTCACGAATGATTTTTTTGACCAATTCTTGAATTCCTGTTTCAGTCGGTGCTTTCATGGAACGAACCGCCGCTTCGATTGAATCAACAATCATGATGACAGCTGCTTCCCTCGATTGTGGCTTTGGACCAGTATACCGGAAATCACCTTCGTCGACCTCACCCTGTTCTGTCGCCTTGACGTAAAAATAACGTAATAACGAGGTTCCATGATGTTCCCGGCAAATATCGACGATGACACTCGGTAATTTTGCTTCTTCCAACAATTCAACTCCATCACCCGTATGCGTAAGAATGACCCGTGCCGATTCTTCCGGCTTCAGGCGATCGTGTGGATTAAGACCATGTTGATTTTCAATGAAGTAGAGTGGACGACGGGTTTTGCCTAAGTCATGATAGTAAGCTCCAACACGTGCCAGTAATCCATCCGCCCCAATCGCTTCGCAAGCTGTCTCAGCCAGATTGGCGACCATCATACTATGATGGTACGTTCCGGGTGCCTCGACTAACAGTTTTTTCAGTAACGGATGCGTTGGATTTAATAGTTCAAGGAGACGGGTTGGCGCCAAGATGCCAAACGTCATCTCGAGAAACGGCAACAATCCGATGGCTAAGATTGCGCTTAAGACGCCACTTGCAATCGCAAAACCTATCAAAATCGATGTTTCTTTTAGTTCCAGTTGCCCACTACGCATTAAGACAAACGCGAGGAAGACAGCGATATTGGCAGCAGAAATCGTCAAACTACTGATGAAAATCCGTCGTCGTGACAAGCTGGACCGCAGAAAATACGTCGCAACTAATCCCCCGACCAATAAATAAATCGCAATGTTAAAGCTAAAGTTCTGATTTACACTATAGAAAAAGGTTCCAGCTAGTGCCATGAACAGTGTACTCGACAAGGCAATTCGTTCATTCAGCAAATTACGTAGGACAAGTGCTGAAAAAGCTGTTGGTGTCAGTAGATAAAGTGCTGGATTGATGTCATCCGCTAAAAATGCCATCCCGTATGTGACGATGAGTTGGAGAATGACGACCAGATAGACGAGACTAAATAGCTTCACCTTGCCCATCTTCGCATAACGGAGGTTCGACCGACCAATGAATCCGAATAATAATAAAGTCATCAGTGCACTTAAAATCAATGTGCCAAGCAGCGGCTTAAAGGATTGGCGATCAGAAATTAATCCAACGAGTTTCAGTTGCCGGTACGCATCCTGAGAAATGATTTCTCCACGTTTGACGATGACTTCACCTTCAGAGATCAGCACGGGTTCGACTTTATCGTTCGTTTGCTTACGTAGTTGTTCTGTTTTCTCCGGATCATAGACGTAGTTCGTCACGATCAACTGATCGGTCAACGTTTTTCCAACTGCCTTCATCGAAAATGACAACGGCGACCGTTCAATGTCAAGTCGTGCATTTTCACGAGCTTCTGCGACTTCACCGCCGTCAGAAGAAATCCGTTGCCGCATCGCTTCTTCAATTGCCGTAATGACGACGTCACGGACCGTACTTCGGACCGCGGCCGATGACGTTGCGAGCAGACGCAACTCATCATCCCGTAGCAAGTCAGCAGCTTCCGTCCCCCGAAGACGCTGTTTGATTCGCCCGATGTCTTCTGCCTGCTTGATACCTTTGAGGCTCGCAAACAGCTGTTCGACTTTATCGATTTGCTGTGTTGCGTATTCCTGTTTAACCGTATATTGACTGTCGATTGCCGCGACGGTATTTTCTTTGAGTAACCGAGTTGCTTCGCGGTCTTCAATCGTCAGTGGTGATCGGATATCTTCTTCTGCAATCGAGAATGGTTCTGCCGATAACGCTTCCGGTCGGACACTGACATACATCATCGTTGAGATGATGATGTAGAAGCCAAGCGTCAACAGACCAATCCATATGCCTACTTTTCGCATCCGTTCGTCTCCTTTCCACCCTAAGACTCACCTGTTGCGTGTTAGCCGAGTTCTTGACTATACGCATCAATGATTTTTCGAACAAGTGGATGTCGGACGACATCAGCCGAGCTGAAGTGTTCAAAGTGGATGCCCCGGACATTTCCGAGTAAGTTTAAGGCTTCTTGTAAACCTGACGCCTTCCCGCGCGGTAAATCGACTTGCGTCAAATCGCCTGTGACGATCATCTTCGAATGGAATCCGAGACGTGTCAGAAACATCTTCATTTGTTCTCTTGTCGTATTTTGTGCTTCGTCTAAAATAACAAAGGCGTGCTCGAGGGTCCGTCCCCGCATATAGGCGAGCGGCGCGATTTCAATTACACCACGTTCCAACAAACGTGCGGTATGCTCGACTCCGAGAACATCATGTAACGCATCATAGAGCGGACGCAAATACGGATCGACCTTTTCTTTTAAGTCCCCTGGTAAAAATCCTAAATTTTCACCTGCTTCAACCGCTGGTCGTGTTAACACCAGTCGTTTGACGTACCCTTCCTTCAAGGCACGTGCCGCCATGACGACCGCAAGATACGTTTTCCCGGTTCCGGCCGGTCCGATCCCAAACGTCAGATCACACTTTTCGATTCCACGAACGTAACGGGCTTGCCCAAGCGTTTTGGCTCGGAGTGGTTTTCCTTTATGGTTCGTATGAATAACCGTATCGTACAATTCGAGTAATTCATCTACACGATCTTGTCGAGCGAGTTGAATCGCACTGGTTGCATCACGCTCTGTCAAAACAGCACCTCGATCAACAAGCTGTTTTAAGACACTGACCACCTGCTTAGCTAAAATAACAGACCGTTCTTCTTCTGCCTGCGCCAGTAATTCATCTCCCCGTGGTGTCAGTTGAACATCCAGTTCCGCTTCCATCGTTTTTAGTACGGCATCGTTCGGTCCTACGAATGCTTGAATCTGTTCTGAATTCGAAAATGCGAATGGGATTCTTTCATTAAATATCACGTTATGATTGGCCTCCTAATGATGGATAACAGTATGTCATCGCTATAAGTCTATTCTAGTCCACTTTAGCATTTTCAAAGAATAGATGGAAAGAAAAACCCATCCCCAACACGTTGTTTCCTAGTTTTGCCGAATCTTGATTCCAAACGGTTTATCGTGACCACCGATAGTCAGCTTCTTGAAGCAAAAAAGTGACCCTCGTAAGCACGAGGATCACTTTCTTTAACGAGGCGGTGTTTTCGAGGAACGTTTCGAAACCGGCGGTCCAAGGACTTCGCTCCAAATAATGGCTTGGCGAATTTCTTCTTGTGTCGTATGCATACCCTTTTGCCGATTACGTCGTATACCAATCTCATCGCTTGCAATACTCCCCGTGATTTTACCGATGTTCGACTTCGACTGTTGTTTTTGTGCTTTTAGACGATCTCGTTCATCCAATCGTTGTTGCAATTCAGTCCGTTGATGTTTGACCGGTTGTGTTTGTTTTTGTTGTTTCCGCTTGATCGCAGGAGGAAGATCACGATCCTCCGGTAACCGTGTTTCGACCTGATCGACCATTTTTTTGACATAATCGCCAAATTCCTTTGAGGGAACTCGTGTTGAAGAACTCGTTTTTTTCTGATCAGCTGCCTTGGAGATGACAGAGATGACACCAAAGGCGATCATCAACCCGACCCAAATTAAACTTTCCATCCTAGATCACCCTTTATTGTGAGTCATTCGGCGAAGATTGACCACCAATCGCTTGACGCATTTTCGTATCAGCTGTCACGTTCAAGTAGTTGGCATAATCCATCACGCTGAAGTTGCCGTCACGTAATGCTTCTGCAATCGCAAGTGGGACTTCTGCTTCTGCTGCCACGACTTTAGCCCGCATTTCTTCGACACGTGATTTCATTTCTTGTTCGCTTGCAATCGCCATGGCACGACGTTCTTCCGCTTTCGCTTGGGCGATATTTTTGTCAGCTTCCGCCTGATCGGTCTGAAGAACCGCTCCGATGTTTTTACCGATATCGATGTCCGCGATATCAATCGAGAGGATTTCAAACGCTGTTCCTGAATCGAGACCTTTCGCAAGGACGGTCCGAGAAATCATTTCCGGATTTTCGAGCACTTCTTTTTGATCCTGACACGAACCAATCGTCGAGATGACACCTTCACCAACACGCGCGATGACCGTCTCTTCACCCGCACCACCGACTAAACGGTCGATGTTGGCCCGAACCGTGATCCGCGCTTTTGCTTTTACTTCAATCCCGTTCATCGCGACACCCGCAATGAATGGTGTTTCGATGACTTTTGGGTTAACGGACATCTGTACGGCTTCGAGAACGTTCCGCCCTGCTAAATCAATCGCGGCTGCCCGTTCGAAACTTAGTTCGATGTTCGCCCGGTGTGCCGCAATCAAGGCGTTAACGACACGGTCGACGTTACCACCGGCCAGGTAATGACTTTCCAGTTGATTTGTATTGAGATCGATGCCGGCCTTGACGGCTTTGATCAATGGATTCACGATTTTTGATGGTGTGACACGACGCAGTCGCATCCCAACTAACGTGAAGATTGAAACACGGACTCCGGCGGCGAGCGAGCTAATCCAGAGTGGAATGGGGACAAGCGTAAAGAAGATTGCGAGGAAAATAAGTATTCCTCCCGATATGAGTAAAACGGTCAATAGTTCAGGTGTCATGTGAGTGACTCCTCCTTCGTTTTTTGGACTCGAACGATGACTCGTCCGTGGGTGACGTCTTGGACGACGACTTGCTCGCCCGAGTTGATGAAGCTACCTTCTGTGACCGCATCGACACGATTCCCGTCGATTTCAATCGTCCCTGCAGGGCGAAGCTGTGTCAAACTAGTTCCCACTTTACCACGCAGTTGTTCTTTGTCTTGATGAGATAGATATCCTTTTTCCGACGATGTCGAATCCGTCAAAATCAAGCCTCTCCATAAGAGCGATTGGTTTGATTTAATCCGACGATACGCCCAAAATCCAGCAGCGAGTGATAAAAAAACTGCCAAGCCTATCGCGAGACCGACTTGACCAACCGTTGCTCCGGCCATGATCAAACTCGCGAGGACAGCGCCGATGCCAAGCACACCAAAAATACCGAATCCTGTCACGAATATTTCGATCAGCAACATGATGACACCGATCATGAAGACCGCTAAAATCATCCCTAAGCTAAAAGACATTACTTCGTTCACCCCTTTTTCATCGGAATCAGACGACATACGATGTTCCTTCATTCTGAGCATGGTTCGTTGTTACTATTATTATATACGCTTTCATCTTTAAAAAGGTTTCATAACTCTTTTTAAGTTCCGAAAATTCTAACAACTCCAAAACAAAAAAAGGCATCCCGAAGGACACCTTTCAAAACGGGTTAATGCAGTTGTTGTTTAACAAGGCGATTAATTAGAGCACCGTCCGCTTTACCCTTAAGTTGCGGCATGACGATTCCCATTACTTTCCCCATATCAGAAGGAGCAGAGGCACCCGTCTGCGCAATAGCTGCGTTGACGATTTCCTGGACTTCTTCTTCCGAAAGTTGTTTTGGCATATAAGCTTCGAGCACGATTATCTCTGCTTGAATCTTCTCGACGAGGTCGTGACGATCAGCGCGTTCGAATTCTCGGAGGGAGTCGTTGCGCTGTTTCATCTCACGTGAGAGTATAGTTAGCTCTTCCTCATCAGTTAATTCTTGCTTACCGAGTTTAATCGCTTCATTTTGCAGGGACGACTTCACCATCCGAATCGTCGTAAGACGATCTTTCTCACGCGAACGCATGGCTTCCTTCATATCCACTGTCAAACGCTCTTGAAGACTCATGAGGATACACCCTCTCTTACGTTAGAACTTCTTACGCTTACGCGCAGCCTCCGATTTAAGCTTACGTTTTACACTTGGCTTTTCGTAGTGTTTACGTTTACGAACTTCAGCAAGCGTACCATCTTTTGAAACACCACGTTTGAAGCGGCGAAGTGCGTCTTCAAGTGATTCATTTTTACGTACACGAGTTTCCACTAGTTTTCCCTCCCTCCGATATTACCGACTAAAGGAAACGTGTCAGACACGTCATACAACATTATAGTAGGAATATACAATTTGGTCAATAGTTGATTGACCGGTTTTGAATCATTCCCGAGATGTTCCTTTTTGTTCTTTTCTATCCTCTCATGTCACCCCATTATTTACAACAGATTCATGGTTTTTTGCTGAAAAAAACCGAAATATTTTGTAAGCGCTTTCGTAATATTTTTGAAATGTTTTGTCAAAACGGTGAATGATGTGTCAAAATAGACACAGTTATCTGAAAAAGGAGTTGTTCTCATCTATGAAAGAAGCCAAACGAATCATTTGGGGATTGGTCCTCGGGATTATCCTCGGAATCATTCTCGCGACGTTACCCGACAAATCAATCTACGAAGGATTGAATAAGTATGCGCTCCAACCAATCGGGACGATTTTCCTGAACCTGATCAAGATGCTCGTCGTCCCGATCGTCTTCTTCTCGATTTCCCTTGGTGTCATGGGACTCGGGAATCCAAAAGAACTTGGTCGCGTCGGCGGAAAAGCCATCACCTATTTCATGACGACAACGGCTGTTGCCATCGTCATTGCACTTGGCTTGGCGTTGTTGATCAAACCAGGGACGTTCGGCACCTTTGCGACAGACAATTTAAAGTATGATCAAGGGAATTTACCAGATACTAGCTTGATCAATACAATCGTCGGGATGTTCCCGACGAATCCGATTGCTTCGATGGCAGAAGGCAACATGTTACAACTGATCGTCTTCAGTGTCTTCATCGGATTCGGGATTACGTTCCTCGGTAGTAAGGCCTCGACGTTACGTTCGTTCATCGAACAAGGAAATGACTTGATGACGTACTTGATTGGTCTCGTCATGAAGATGGCACCGCTCGGCGCATTTGCTTTGATTGCCTCTGCCGTTGGTGCACAAGGATTTGATTCACTGAAAGCAATGGCGCTTTATATGGGAGTCGTTATCTTGGCACTGGTCGTTCATTCTTTACTGACGTATGGCTCAACGGTCTCGTTGCTCGGAAAGATGAATCCGTTTTTCTTCTTTAAAAAGTTTGCCCCGGTCATGTTGTTTGCCTTCTCGACTTCGTCATCGAACGCGACGTTACCGGTCGCGATGCAAACGGCACAACGTGAGTTAAAAGTTCCACGATCCGTATCGAGTTTCGTCCAACCGCTTGGTGCGACGATCAATATGGATGGTACAGCAATCATGCAAGGGGTCGCGACGGTCTTTATCGCTCAGGTGTATGATGTCAGCTTGTCACCGGCGCAACTGGCAACAGTCGTCCTGACTGCCGTTCTCGCGTCTGTCGGAACAGCCGGCGTACCGGGTGTCGGTCTCGTCATGCTGACGATGGTTCTCCAGTCCGTCAACCTGCCTGTTGAAGGGATCGCCTTGATCATCGGTGTCGATCGCCTGCTCGATATGATGCGGACAGCCGTCAACATCACGGGTGACGCTGCTTGTGCCGTCATCGTCGCGAAATCGGAAGAAGGTAACCTGAACGAAGAAGAGGAAGAAGACGAGCGTTACGCTTAACTTTTCCTTGATCGAAAAAAAAACGTATCGCCACCGTGAGTCATTCACAGAGGCGATACGTTTTTTGTGCTTTATTTTTTTAACACGTAAGAACTGATTGGATCGACCGTAAGGCTGCCCGACACTTTTTTAAGTGTTTTCGTTCCGGCGGTTTTACCATCGACGATCACATTCCATGTTCCTTTTGGTAACGTCATCTTGACGGCTTGACGTTTTGCATTATGAACGACGTAAAGATCCGTTTTTTGTTGCGGCGCATCATCTGATAATTGATACGCTACAACCTGCTCCGGTGACGATGTGAACGTCAAGTAGCGGCGGATGTCTTTTGCTGTTCCTAAATGAAGAACAGGATTCGCTTTTCGGACTTGAATCAGTCCTTTCATGTAATCGACATCAGCTTGACGGTCCATTTTTAATTTCCAATCCAGTTGATTGACGGAATCCGGTGACTTGTACGAATTGTGGTCGCCACCTTTTGTCCGCATGAAATCTTGACCGGCATGGATGAAAGTTGTTCCTTGTGACGTCAGCAGGATGCTTGACGCCAAGCGATGCATCTTTGTTTTCGTCGCATCGGTATCTTGCGGATTCGTTAAGTTCAACTTGTCCCATAATGTGTGGTTATCATGGGCTTCGACATACGTGATGGCTTGATCTGGTTCTGCTGTGAAACCGGTGATTTCTTTGTTATAGGCAATCTCACCGACAACCCCGCGCTTGATGCGTGTTTCAAGACCTGCCTTGCCGTTGACGAAACCGGCTTCCGTATCTTCAAAAACACTTCCTTTGAGCGCATCACGCAAGTTGTCGTTAAAGTGTGCGATGCCCGGCATCTGCTTGGCATTCGTCTGATTGGCTTTTTCTGCTTCCGGAAGTGGTGTTCCAAGACTCCACCCTTCTCCGAAGACGAGGATCGACGGATCGATTTTAGTTGTCGTCCGTTTGACGGCATTCATCGTCTTAACGTCATGAATCCCCATTAAATCAAAACGGAATCCGTCCCATCGGTATTCTTTTGCCCAGTAGTCAACCGAATCGACGATCAGTTTATGCATCATCTTGCGCTCGGAAGCGGTATCGTTTCCGACACCTGTGCCGTTCGCCAGATCGCCGCCTTCTGTGTAGCGGTAATAATAGCCTGGGACGATTTTATCCAAGTTCGAAGCTTTCGCATCAAACATATGGTTATAGACGACGTCCATGACGGCACGTAATCCGTTATCGTGTAATCCTTGAATCATTTGTTTCATCTCTTTGATCCGGACTTTTGGATCATAGGCATTGGTTGCGTAAGAACCTTCAGGCGCATTGTAGTTTTTCGGATCATAGCCCCAGTTGTATGTTTTAAGCGGGTTCGTCTCATCGACGGACGCCGTATTAAAGTCATACACCGGAATGAATTGGACGTGGGTGATTCCGAGTTCTTTTAAGTGATCGAGTCCTGTTTTCGTTTTTGTTTTTTTACCGTTTTTCATCAAACGTGTGCCCGGTTCGACGACACCAAGATACTTCCCTTTTTGTTTGATGCCTGAATCGTATGTGTTTCCTGTCACATCAAACATCGACAAGTCACGGACATGCGTTTCGTAAATAATGGCATCCGTCGCTTGTTTCAGCGGCATTTTTGTTTTCGTCCAACGTTTTGGATCCGTTTCGTTTAAATCAACGATGACTCCTTGATCCCCGTTGACGGCAACAGCCGTCGCATATGGATCAACTGCTCGTGTCGTTTCTTTGGCATGTGTGACTTCATACGTATAACCTGTTCCGTCGAGGTCTCCCTTGACCGTAACGGTAAAGACACCACGGTCGCCGCGGACCATTTTTACTTCACGCACGATATCTTTTGTTGTTGCTGCTTGTTTTTTCGGTAACTTGTACAATTCGAGTTCCACTGCTTGGGCAGTCGGTGCCCAGACACGGAACGTCGTTTTGCCTTTTTGATAGACCGTACCGAGTTTGCCGTCGTATGCATATTTTTTGTCGAAGGCATCGGAACGTAATACTTTCCCGGCTTCTAAAATCCCTTCGCCAAAGACCGGATGTGACACGGTGACGATATTCGCAAGATCAATGTCCGACGCTACAGTGACTTCAAGTGTTTTCGCATCGACTTGTTTTACGACCGGATTGACCAACCCTTTAAACGTTAACGTTTTCAAATCATCCGCCGCAATCGGCGAGTTGGTTTTCAGCGTCATGGTTTTAAAATCGTCGGCTAAGAAACTTGTGAATTTCGGTGTCCGGTCGATGTCTGGTTTACTGTAATAGACTGTCTGGTCGCCTTCAATCAACCAAATGTCCTTTGCTCCAGCGTAATAAAAACGATCCGCCCCGTCTTTTTCAGACCATCCTTCGATGTGTGGGATGATCCCGACAAGACGTTCCTTTGTCGTGTTCGTCAATGTGACGTTGGCAACAGCACCAAACTCATCTTGACCATTAAATTCAAATCGTTTTCCATCCTGGGCGTTTGGCCATGCCCATACCCCGTACTTGTCATAATCATTATTGTAACGGTAATAATGAATGTTCGTATTGACGTCCTCGACGTCGCTGCCACCCGTTGGATTGACAGGTGATACTTCTTTACTGCCTGACTCGATCCACACTTCTGCGACGCCATCTTTGATCATGTCTTTTGTGATGAAGCGGTCGCTTTCTGAACCGGGATCTTTGTTCCACGAATCATCGCGGACGATGAAGCCGATTTTTTCCGGTTGATCCACTGGAAACTCATAAGCTGCGATTTTTCCATAAGCATCTTCGCCGTTAAAGGCGTGAGCCTTATTCGGGAAATAATCAGGTCCGTTCGCCCATAACCAGAGATTCCAATCTTTTTCTGACGTTTTATCTTCTTTGTAGTGAATGATGACGAGTGTCGATTTGCCTTTTTCCAGTGCCAAGCTATTTACTGGAAACAAACTAAACATCAGTGCAAACGTTAGCACAACTGCACAGACTGATTTCAATCGATTCATGCCGTATCCTCCTTGGATTTATGTAATCGTTTTCATTTCCATTCTCCATTCGTTCTGCCTGTCTGTCAAAGCTTATTTTAGTCTGCTAAAGAAAATAAGACTTTTGGACCAACAAGCGAAACGATAAAAAAGACTGCGTAAAAGGATTTCCTTTTGCACAGTCCTTGAAAACGATCTGATTAACTTTTCACCAATTCGTCGATCGCCTGTTTGGCTTCTTGCATCGATTGATCCGAGGCAAAGAAATACCAGACGCCATCACTCGCGATGTATCCCTCACCGTCCAGTTTGAGCGGTTTCAGACGTTCAAACCCGGTTTGGTTTTCTTGCGCCAGTTGAGCCGCTTCTGAAAACGTGATATTCGTGCTGAAGTTGTTTTTCAGGACACGACTGACTTCTTCTAAATTCGTCAGGACATCGGGACCGGCAAGTTTCATGCCGACCGCTTCCAGGACCTGCCGTTGACGGATTTGCCGTCCCATATCGCCGAGTGGATCTTGTTTTCGCATACGGGCATATCCACTCGCCTCGAGCCCATCGAGTTTGATTTTCCCTTCAGCGTAGTCTTTTTGCAGGCGGCGGTCATTCCAACTGAAAGCAGATGGATTGTCAACCGTCACACCACCGACCGCATCGACAAGTTCAATCAATCCGTCCATGTTGATTTTGGCATAGTACGGGACTTTGGTCTCAAACGTCTGCTCGACCGTCTCAATCGTCTCTTCGACGCCTCCGTAAGCATACGTGTGATTGATTTTGGTTTTCTCACCATTTGCGATCGTCACCTGCATATCACGCGGAATCGAAAGGGCGGTCGCTTGTTTTGTTTTCGGATTAAACGATAGCAACATGATCGCATCGGCTCGTCCCGGATCATTTTTTCGCTCATCGACTCCAATCAATAAAACATTGACCGGTTGCATCACTTCAAGCGGGAGCTTTTTTTCCCCTTTTAATGGCGTGATGAACGAATCAGCTGTTTGCTGGAGCTTTAAGAATGCATATCCTGTCGTCGCACTGATCGTTAAGACAAATAACAACAAGACGGCACTCACGATCCGCCAGCCAATCGGCCGTTGCTTTTTTCGTAGACGTGATCTCATGCGGTACCTCCCTTACAATTTCTGCTGATACGTCTTCATCAAGCCAGCGATGTTCGCATTGTGTAAAAAGACGACGGCATCCACATTTTTTTGCTTCGCGAATTCAGAAGCATCAAAATCTTTATTGACGTATCGCACATCAACGACCTCAAGATTGGCACTCTTGGCGAGAAACGGGAGGACCGGATTCGCAAACGAGTCCTTGAGGACAAGTAACTTTGGTCCCTTCGTCTTCGATGTCATCGATAAAATGCCATGGTTGCCGCGCATGAACACTTCATAACGATCGGCATAATCCCCCTCTTCTTTGATGAATTGCTCATCAATCAGCGGCTGACGACATTTGTTGTCGTAACAGACGTCAATGCCCTCAAATTGGTTGGCATCGTAATATTCAATTTTGTCTCCTGCGCTCGCATACGCAAGCGTCGTCTTACGGGCGAGTGAACCAAAGTAAGGATGTTCCGATGACCGTTTTGCCTGAGGATCCATTGCGACTTTTTTTAAGGTCGGCTCTGTTTTTCCAACCGTACGAATGATCTCGTCATACGCTTGATAGGCACCATCTATGTTCCAGTGATGGTCTGTCTTAAAGTAATCCGTCAACTTTAACGCATCTAGGGGAATTGATGTAATTCCTGCTTTCGTAAAACCGGCTTGCATCGTTTTGTACCGTTGCTCGGCGTTTGATGCGACGTAGTTCGGAATGATTCCATCCCGTTCCGCAATAACGGTTTTGGATGGTGCAAGTGCGAAGTAGACCGGACGGTTCACCTCTTGCGTGAACTGTTGAAAAGCACTCGGGATGACCGGTTGTACCGCTTGACTCGGTTCAATCAAGTAGCCGTCTTTAGCCGTATAAATGCCGTTGCGGAACGGCTGCCGGAGAACATTTTTTGATAATCGGGCCTGCATTTCAACAAAGGTTCCGCGCAACACTAATTGATCGGTGAAATAGCTTTCCACCTTCACCATATCTTCACCCGAAACAACACCTTGAACGGTCGGCTTAACAGACTGTGCAAGGGATCGATTTTCAAGCTGGGAACTGACTCGGTCTTCCCGAAGGATCGTGCCCACGCCAATCGCTATCAAGATGACGAAAAAACTGATTGTCGTCATCCACATCATCTTCCGTTCAAAGGAAGATGACGGTTGACCGACCTCTTTTGGCTTTAATTTGCGTTCGATTGGTTGTGCCATTTCGTCTTCTCCTTTCTAGAAACGGAAATAAATAAAGGGATTAAACGTACTTGCGACCAGCGCCGATGTGGCGAGGAACAACAAGACCATCGCATATCCATATTGCATCGTCTGTCCAATTTTGCCCGATGCCTCGACAAATCGTTCACCGATCCGTTTCGGAATCGGAGTCGCAGCAAGACACGCGAGCGCTAAGATTACACCATTTTGGACGAGTTGATAACTCGCGCGGTCATCCCACACAACATCCGGGACAAACATCGCTTGGATGTATGTGATCGCTTCCGGGAACGTTTCCGCCCGGAAAAAGACCCACCCGACTAAGACGAGCACCAGCGTCCAAACGGTCGCGAACACGGGAACCCGCGCCAGCAACTTCCCAAGGAAGGCTTTCTCGAGCATAATCCAGATTCCGTAGTAGACCCCCCAGGCAACAAATGTCCAACTCGCGCCATGCCAAAGTCCGGTCAACATCCAGACGATTCCGAGATTGCGATACTGTTTCCACGGTGACACCCGGTTTCCTCCAAGAGGAATGTAGACATAATCCCGGAACCAGGAGCCTAACGAAATATGCCACCGGCGCCAAAATTCAGATACTGATTTTGAAATGTACGGATAGTTGAAGTTTTCGAGAAAATGAAACCCAAACATCAATCCCAGTCCAATCGCCATGTCACTGTAGCCGGAAAAATCAAAATAAATTTGTAAGGCATAGGCGATGATTCCAATCCAGGCCAGTCCCATCGATAAATCCTTCATGTTAAAAATCGTATCTGCGACTTGCCCGCATCCGTTCGCTAAAATCAATTTTTTGGATAAGCCAATGATGAAGCGACGGACCCCTTGTGCAAATTCAGGCAAGGTTTCCCGCCGGTGATTGATTTCGTCCGCAACCGTCTCGTAACGAACAATCGGACCGGCAATCAATTGTGGAAACAACGCGATATACAAAGCGAGATCGAGCGGGTTTTTTTGGACTTGTCCCGCTTGACGATACACATCAATGACGTAACTCATCGCCTGGAAAGTAAAGAATGAAATCCCGATCGGTAAGACAACTTCCGGGACAAACAACGCCGTTTGAAACGTCTCGTTGATCGACGTGACAAAAAATCCGCTGTACTTAAACCAACCGAGCAACCCAAGGTTGACCGTAATCATACTGAACATGATCCACTTGACACCAATCCGCGTACGATACGTGTGTACGGCTAATGCAAACAAATAGTTGATCAAAATACTAGTCAGCATCAATAACACGAATCTTGGTTCACCCCAGGCATAAAAGAAAAGGCTCGCTACGAGGAGCCAGCCGTTCCGAAACGTGCGTGGCAACAAATGGTAGACAAGCAACACGATCGGTAAGAATAAAAATAAAAAAATCGTCGAACTAAATAACATGATAGGATTCCTCCTGTTTGAGCGGAACAAGTCGGTTGACATGTAATGTCGTCAACCGAACCCGCATATCTCCTTCAAGTAAAAACTTGAATGCAATCTTAAAGTAGTCAGCGCCTTTGACTCGGTCCAGTTGTAACGTACATGTCGTCGGTCCGTTGACTGTCAGCCACTCTGTTTCAGAATGCATCCGTTTTTTTTGACCGTACTGCATTTTGAATATTTGGATGTCGCACGATTGACTGGTCTCCAGTTCACAAGTGACCGTAATGACCTCTGCTTGTTCAAATGCAGCGTCCGAACGATACAGCTTCGATGGTGGATATTGAAATCCTTGATCGAACAATTGAATGTATAACTTATCGGTCGGATCCGCCTGTTGAAAATCGAACCAGACACCGTCTGCATCTTCTTCGAGTAGAATTTTTTCTCGGTTGCCCTGCGGAAAAAATTGATAGCTTGCCAGTTCAAGTGAGTGAGCACTCATACGGGTACCTCACTCAAAATCGCATCGACGATTCGCTCTGCCGCATGACCGTCTCCATATGGATTCGCCGCTTGCGCCATTGCTTCATAGGCGGCCTGATCCGTCAGCAACAGATGTCCCATGGCGTAGATTCGCTCCGGATCCGTCCCGACGAGCTTCAGCGTCCCCGCTTCGACGCCCTCAGGACGTTCTGTTGTGTCACGTAAGACGAGAACCGGTACACCAAGCGAAGGTGCTTCCTCTTGAATTCCACCAGAATCCGTCAAAATCAGAGTCGACCGGGCTGCCAAGTTATGAAAATCAAAGACATCTAACGGCTCAATCAATCGAATTCGTGGATGGTGGTTCAATTGTTCCGCCGCCTCGAGGACAATCGGGTTCGGATGGACCGGATAAACGATTTCGATATCTGGATGACTGTCCGCCAATCGTTCAATGGCATCAAAAATCTGCGACAATTGAAGATGGTTTTCCCGACGGTGAACGGTCAACAAAACCAGCTTCCGTCCGCTTGCAGCAAGATCCTTCAACACCGGGTGTGTGTAGTCCGTCGAAACCGTTGTTTTTAAAGCGTCGATGACCGTATTTCCTGTCACGATGATCGGACTTTTTTTGTTTTCCAAGCGCAAATTTTCCGCTGCCTGATCCGTCGGAGCAAAATGGTAATCAGCGAGTACACCTGTCAATTGACGATTCATCTCTTCCGGGAACGGTGCATACTTCTGATACGTCCGTAAGCCGGCTTCGACATGACCAACCGGAATCTGTTGGTAAAAGGCTGCAAGCGAAGCCGCGAATGTCGTTGTCGTATCCCCATGGACCAACACCAAATCCGGTTGCTCTTTTTCCAAGACACGACGCATCGCATTTAAAATCCGTGCCGTCATCTCTTCGAGTGTCTGGCGTGGACGCATCAAGTCTAGATCATGGTCTGGAACGATTTGGAACAGTTCAAGGACTTGATCGAGCATTTCCCGGTGTTGTGCCGTCACGACGACAATCGGTTCGACTCCTTCTCGTTTTTCCAATGCTTTGACGACAGGCGCCATCTTGATTGCTTCCGGTCTCGTTCCGAACACTAACATGACTCGTTTCATTCGTTCCATCCCCTATCCGTTATTCATGACGACAATTCGATCGTTTCGCCGCGTGCGGAACGTTCGATCTCATCACTTCGTCCTGTTCTTTTTTTCGTAACATAATGTGCGGCTTGTTTTTTCGTAAGCTGCTTGTACCAGTAAAGGTACTTATTATACTCTGCCATCGTTTCCGTCGTCGGACCAAACATCCGAACTTCTCCATACTCGAGCCAAAGAATTTTTGTACAAAAACTTTTGACTTGATTTAAAGAATGACTGACAAAAAAGATGGTTTTCCCTTGATCGCGAAACTCCCGCATCTTATCGAGACATTTTTCCGTAAACGTCTGGTCACCGACTGACAATGCTTCATCGATAATCAAGATGTCCGGGTTGATGTTAATCGAGATCGCAAAACCAAGTCTCGCCCGCATACCGCTCGAGTAAGTTTTGACCGCCTGATCGATGAAGTCCCCAATATCTGCGAACTCGAGAATTTCCGGTGTGATGGCTTGAATCTGTTTTTTATTCAATCCCATCATCAATCCTTTAAGTTCGATGTTGTCCCGCCCGGTCAGCTGGTTGTTCAGACCACTGGAAATCGCAATCAATGCTGATTTCCCACCAAGCGTCACCCGACCGTATGTCGGTGGCGTGACGTTCGCAAGCAGGTGAGACAATGTCGATTTACCACTCCCATTAATTCCGACCACACCGACAATTTCACCTTGCTTGACGGAAAACGAGACGTTTTTTAACGCGTAAAATGGTTTGCCGCTAACTTTACCGAACAACACTTCTTTTAATTTATCGATCGGGCGTGAATATAAGACGTAACGTTTTGAAACATTTTCAAATACGACGTGACTCATGTTTTCTCCTCCTAGACGTAATCAATGAAGTACCGGCGGAATCTCAGATGGACCGCTGCTCCGACTACTAACAAAACGGACGTCACAGTCCAGAAGTAGAGACCGTACCAGACGTGATCGAGTAAATATCCGGTTCCAATCAATGCTGAGCGGTACCCTTCAATCAAATAGACGAGAGGATTAATCATCAACAACGTCTTAAACAGACTGTGTTCCGGCGGTATCCACATGATTGGCGTCAAGTACATCAACATCCGGATCGCCGAAGTTACCATGTTTTGGACATCTCGAATCATCGTTGCTAGAGCAGACAACAAAAGCGAAACAGCATACAGAAAAATGACACCGGCCGGGACGATATACAACAACTCAAACGTATGCCATCCCGGAAAATAACCAAATGCCATTCCGAGAATAATCGTCAGGACAATCATCGCGATATGACGGTAAAATTGTGCCAAGATGACATAGGCCGGTATCGTACTGAGCGGAAAATGCATTTTCGAAACAAGGGCGACCCGTCCGTAAATCGATCGTGAACCGCTTGGGATCGTACTGCCGATGAAAAACCAGGCAATCAATCCACTGACCAACCAAAAGACGAATGGAATCCCGTCGACCGGATTTCCACCTCGAATCCCGAAACCAAACACGACCCAATAGACACCAATCTGCAGAAGCGGGGTCATGATTTCCCAGAACCATCCAAGGTATTGCATGCTGTATTGACTTTTCGTTTCATAAAGCGAAAGACGAAAGATCAGATAAAAATGATCTTTCAACTCTTTCCCGATTGTGCCAACCCCGTTCATATCGCTTTCGCGTCCACTTCCGTCGTTTGATACGTATGCAAGTTACCGAAGTTCAAGACAGTAATATCCTCGAGCGGTTGGACGATTCCTTTCGTATCAAATAAGACGGGTGTCCGCATCTGATTAACAAGACGTCGTGAATCAAATTGTTTGAATTCATCATGATCGACTAAGACGAGGGCAAGATCTGCTCCTTGAATGGCCTCAATCTCATCGACAAGCTCAAAGCGTGACGAAATCGAACGTTCAACGTGCGGATCGCAGACTGCTACATCCATGCCTCGGTCAATCAACTGTTCAATGACATCAACGGCTGGGCTTTCGCGCATGTCGTCGACGTTCCCTTTATATGTGACACCGAACACTGCGATTTTTGGTCGAACATGAGAAGAAACAAGTCGTTCAGCCTGTTCGGCGACGAAATGCGGCATATTGACATTCGTTTCTCGCGCCGTATGGATGATCCGTGCAAGGGATGGGGCTTTGGCGACGATGAAGTAAGGATCGACCGCGAGACAATGTCCGCCGACTCCTGGTCCCGGATGATGCAAGTTTACACGTGGATGCATGTTCGCCATCTCAATCACGTCAAGCACGTTAATCTCGAGTTTATGACAGACTTGCGTCAGTTCGTTAGCTAAAGCGATATTGACATCACGGAACGTGTTTTCCATCAGCTTCGACATTTCTGCCGTCTTCGCATCCGTCTTGACGATTTCACCTTGGACAAACGTTTCATATACCGCTGCTCCTGCATCCGCACAAGCCGGTGTCAATCCACCGACAATTCGATTGTTGTGAATGAGTTCATGTAAGATTTGTCCCGGAAGTACACGTTCCGGACAATGAACGACGAAGACGTCTTTCCCGATGACGAAACCGGCTGCTTCAATCAACGGACGGACATGATCATCCATCGTCCTTGGCGCGATCGTCGATTCAACGATGATGACATTTCCTTTTTGAACGTGCGGCAACATATTCTGAACGGCTGCCAGGACATACTTCAAGTCACACGATTTATACGTGTCATTTAAATTTGGTGTCGGAACGGCAATTAAAAAGACATCTGCCGGTTCCGGTGTCAGTGTTGCCCGAAACTTTCCATTTGCGACGACACGTTTGATGACATCTTCAAGTCCCGGTTCTTCGATATGAATGTCTCCCGCATTCAACATCTTGACGATGCGTGGGTCGATGTCGACCCCGACGACGTCCGTTCCGTGATCTGCAAACATGGCTGAAGAAGGTAATCCAATATATCCGAGTCCGATTGTACAAAGTTTCATTTTGTCATTCCTCCATCTAGTTACGAGTTAGTCCTTCACGTCAGCAAATTACCGACTGTGTCGTGGCTGTAACTAGACCATAACGACAATTGCTTGTGTTTCCAATGGTTCTAACCATCTCTTAAACCATTCTTCACAGACCTTACATTCAAGGCGTTTCCTGTGCTTTTTGTAAAGCTTGTAAATAATCAGCGAAAATTTATCGTATTCGGCAAACAAACAACCGAATCCAGTCAATTCCGTTGTTTCCTGTCGTGGATTTTCCTGTATCTGTCTTGTTCCCTTCTTCGTTCGCCGCTTGTTTACATCGTCATTTCACGGTAGACGTCCAACAAATGGTGTTTTTCTTTATCCCAGTTGTATTTCCGACGCGCCTGCTTTGTCCGTTCTTTCATCGCCTGACGCAAGCCGTCTTCCTCGACGATTTGGTTCACGGCAACGGCAATCGCTTCCGGAGATTCAACGTCGACGAGTAATCCGACGCCTTCTGTCTCGACGACACGACGGATTTCCGGTAAATCCGCTGCAACGACCGGCACGAGTGCCGCCATGTATTCAAACAACTTATTCGAAGAAGCGGAATAGTGGTTAAAACAAATGTTTTGCAGGACTTGAAAACCGACTGTCGCAGCCGCCGTATAACTCGGCAGCTGATCGAGCGGTACTTTATCGATGAAATGGATCCGCTCCCGTTCCGGGGACTGTGCTGCCAACTCCTGGAGACGCGGTTTGATTTTTCCATCTCCAACAAACAGCAAAGTCCCACGTCGGACAAACGGCATCGCTTCAATCAGTCGCTCAAGTCCCCGCCCTTCCTGGATACCGCCTTGGTACAGCAGAATGGGTTCGTCCTCCTCAATGCCGATTTCTTGATGCACGGATCGTGGGCGTGGTATTTCTTCCTGATAAAACGGATAATTATGCAGGACAGCCGGCCGTTCTCCATAAAGTGACGCATGGTAGTCGGCCCGTGTGTCATTTTCAACCATCGTTCGATCCACAAACCGTAACAAGTAACGCTCAAATAATCCTTGCCCTTTTCCATAACCTGTCCGGTCGGTCTGAACTTCATGCGAATCGTAAACGATCTTCGCCCCTCTTGCAGAAAAAATCGCTTGGGGCAACGTGTTTAAATCGTTCGCATGCATGATATCGTACGTGTGTTTACGAGCCGCCCGTGTCATGCGGATGATTCCGAAGCTGTTGTACAGCGCGTAGCGGACAAACCGGCTTTTCTGTAAGAGATACAGCAGCACCAAGACTGGAATCAGCCAAGGAAACAGCAATAACACTCCTGCGCCGGCCATCAGCGTAAGAGGATTACGCTTCCGGATCCGGCGCAGCATGGATTCAAGTGGAGGTGTCCGATCGATTCGAAGAATCTGAAAACCTGCCGGGTGTCGTTCGAGTTTCGGTAAACTTCCATCATTAAGACAATACAAATCGACGTGATAACCTGCTTCCGAGAGCGCCGTACATTCCCGTAAGACACGCGCATCGTTCGTAAACGTGTTCCAAACAAACATTCCGACCCGTTTCATTTGCTCACCCCCACTACTCGAAGATCGGTTTGACGAATCGCCTCAAACAACCGCTCCTGATTTTGTTCCCAGTCAAAATGAGACTGGACATACCGCACACCCGATTGTCCCATCGCGCTGCGCGCTTCCGGATGTTCCGCCAGATAACGAATATGCTCGACGATTTTTTCGCGACTGCGCTCGCGGGAGACGAACCCTGCACCTGCGTCCTCAATCACCTTTGCAGCGTGTCCCGAGACTGCTCCGACAACCGCACACCCCATCGCCATGTAGTCGATGATTTTACCTGGCGTTACCGTATCAAACGCTGTACTCTCGACTAACGTCGCAAAGGCGATATCACTTTTGGCGAGTTGTTTCAGCGCATCCCATCGTGGCATCGCATTCATGAAATGAATATTTGTCAGTCCACGCTCTAAGACGTGTGCTTCAAATTTTTCCTTGTGATACCCGTATCCGACGACATGGAATTCAATCTGGGCATCTTCTTTTAATTGTTCTGCGACATCGAGCAATAAAAAGACATCCTGCGCAAGCCCGATGTTGCCTGTATAGACGACGCGGACTTGTTCCGACACTTTCCGCCGTTTGATCAACCATTCATTTTCTTCAATCGAATTTGGAATGTAATGAATCTTCTCAGAGGCGATTCCTTTGCTTTCGATATAGGACCGAAATCCTTCACTGTTGATGACAATTTGATCCGCTTGATGATACATCCATTTTTCGAGCCAGTAGAGTGGCGCTAATAGCAGCCGTGATTTCGTGATCCCGACACCGACCAGTGATTCCGGCCATAGGTCGCGAACATCCAGGATGAGTGGTGCTTTTTTAAGGTATTTGGCGACGACTCCGACCAGTCCCATGAAGATCGACGGTGTCGTCGCATAAATGTAGGCATATTGTTTTTTATCATGACGTACCTCTTGCACAGCCAAGACAAACTGTTCAATGAATAAGTGAAGTCTCCGCCATAAATTCGTCGTTGCCCGAAGATCACGTGGCTGAATCCGCGTGATTTTGGCAGCATCTAAGCTGGGTTCATCCCAGAACATCGCATCTGTATACAATTCAGCCGTCGGATAGAGGGGTTCCGACGTCAAGACATGGACCTCACTGCCTTGTTGCTCCATCCGTTTGAAGATGTTTTTCATCCGGTTCGCAGCGCTGCCGATTTCCGGATAAAAATTTTGACAAATCATCAGGACGTTCATCGTCTCCGGACCCGTCGTTTCTTTACGTTTCGTCTGAATTTCCAGTAACGGATGACGATTTTTCCGAGCTTTGAATTTGCGAGTGACCGGTATTTTGATTTCCATTCTGCATTCGCCTCCAAGACATCCAGATTCGACACAAGTGCCCCTTCGTATCGTGCGAGCACCAACTGATATTGTTGCGTCAACAACTCAATCGCTTCTTCTTTCTCCGCGAGTAGTCGTGTGAGTTGATCTCGCTCTGATACCAACTCCGTATGTTCCTGCTCGATCTCCGCTTGTTTTTGTTGCTTCTGTTCCCATTTTTTATTCAGTTGCTTCAAGCGGACGATTTCCGTGAGATGTAACCGTTCGACTGCTTCGAATGCTGTTTCGAGCCAGCTGACTTCTTGTTCCGTGACGGTGCGCGAGTGTTGTTTTTCCGGATGAAGCGTCAACGTCACACCCAACCATTTATCGATGCGCTCCAATTGTTCAATCGTCCCGTACGGTGTTAATTGTTCCAACAGATGCTGTAAATAGTACGTCCGTTTATGATCGGCATAATCGTTTACGCCGAACGGAACCGTCACGACAAGCCGACCACCGGGTTTTAAGAAGGAACAGGCTTTTTCCACAAACCGTTCCGGTTCCCCGATATGTTCTAAAACCTCGGTCATCAAGACCGTATCGAATCGTTGAGACGTTTGGAAGGTCATCAGATTGGCCTCTTCCAAATGAATCAATTCTTGAACGGAATGCGCCTCTTCTCTTAATGCCGCCGTCGCTTCCTCGATTGCTTCCGGCGAGACATCGATACCGACGACTTGCTTGCCTTCACGCCCAAGCAGAATCGGGACCAATCCACCGGAACAACCGATATCGAGAATTTGATTGCCTTTTGTTTCCCGAATGATCCAGTGAACCCGAGAACGGACTTTTTTCCCGAATGCGACACCGAGTTGATCATAATAGGCGGCCCGAATTTCATCTTTCGGTCGCATCATCTGTTTTGTCTGCATCATCTGACCTCCTCCAGTAATAATGTTTGAATCGCATCCGTCCGTTTCATGTCCGCCAACTCAACGAATTGACGAATCAGCGGGTTCGTTAAGTTCATTGGTTCGTAAAAAGCAACAATCATTCGCAGTAACGCGACACTAGGAGCAAAATCCTTATCACTGCAATACCGTAGCTTCACTAAATACCAATGCTCAAAGAAATGCTCGAAACGTGTCGTCTTATAGGCATCGAGCACACCGTAACGGGCAAATTTTTCTGCCCGTGCCTTTTCCCGGACGACACTCCGTTCGAAGAAACGAACCGTCAATGAGTTGACAGTCGAACCGGCAACCGCGGCATAGTAATAATGGATGACACGATTAACAAGCAAGACACGGTTTGCGTGCAGCATCATCTCTTGGAAAAACAATGAATCTTGTCCGACGGCTCCGACGACCTGCTCCAGTTGATGTTCCTGCAGAAAACGGCGATTGACGACCAACGCTTGGATACTTTGGACGGAAAAACGATTTTCCAATAAGTAGGCTTTCGGTTGATCACACACCGTCCGCCCTTGTTTTCGAATCTTCGGCAACGCGATAATGCTTGTCTTTTCCGCCAACTTCTTCATATGTCCGACAGCAAAGTCGAGTGTCGGATCTTGATCCAACTCAGCCAACAATTCGGCATACCGATCACTCAAGACCTCATTATCAGGATCAAGGAAAGCGATCCGTTCCGAGCGGGCCAGCTCAACCCCTTTATTTCGCGGACGTGAGGCACTGCCGCTTCCGCCTGTCGGAAACAGATGGGTCACGACATTCCCATGACGTCGTGCCAGGCGGTCAATCGCTTGACGGGTGAATCGATCCGTTGAACCATCATCTACTAAGATGATTTCCGTCTCATCAAACCGGTCCATCCGTTTGAGGCTGGCAAAACATTTATACGTCAAATACTTGCCATTGTTAAAGATGGGGACGACGACAGATAAAACAGGGGATTCTATGACAGCTGTACCGCCACCTTCGTTCCACTCCAGTGCATCGAGGAACAAGGTCTCTCCCTCAATCTTCCCTTCGGTGAACTGCTCATACGGGAACGCTTCACGCCAAATCATGGCGTTCGCCGTCGACCCTTCCGCTTCGCGGATTACGAAATGCGCTTCGTCAGTCCGCGTTTTGCGGGTAATCGACACATCACTGTATTTGAACCCGTTCACCAAGTCTTCCAAGTAGTACTCTCCGTATGATTCAGCACCGTCGAGCACAGTCACGAGATCAGCTGCGGCATAAAGCGCTCCGTTCAAGTCTTCTTCGTGGCAGATCACATCAGCTGTGATCGATTGACGCGCGAGCAGTTGTTCAAGTTCCGGCGTCGCATTGCGCAAGACGACGAGAAGCGTCCGTTTGACCGGCGGCATCTCCAGTTGCAGAAGCCGCGTCAATTGATCGATCCGGTCATAGACCGTATGAGATGACATGACAGAACGAATCCCTTCAGCCCGGAGTCGATCAATCTCGTCTTGCGTCGTCCGTTCGAGAATCGCCTGCACCTCTTGGTGGTCATGGATGGTAAAGACGTTCGGGAAATCATTATTGACGGCGATACTGTAGTTCGACAAAATCAGATTTCCGAGTGCTTGCGATTCATAGACCCGACGCGCACACATCGTCTTGCTGTACTTGATACTGTTTAGATTCAACACCCAGTCGTAACATTTACTGACCTGTTGCAACGCATCATAGGGAATCGCAGGAGCAACACGCGAGACGTAACGTTCCGGAAAATGATAGTCCGGTAAATTTAACTGGTAGTTCCGGTCAACGATATCGAGTGTATGGTCTGAACGTAAGACACCATCAAATAACATTTCCGTATCTTTGACACGCTCCGGATACTTCGCCATCCAGCTGCCGGCAAACAGAACGTGTTTTTTTCGGCTTCGCGTCGCTCCGACTGGATTGTGAATGAGGGGATTGACACCAAACGACGTCGCTTCAATCCGATCATGTCCACAAAGTACTTGGTATTCCGGAATCATCGCTTCGTCTGATGTTAAGATATAGTCGGCTGCTTTCGCCAAATCACTGAACCGGTCAAAGTTGCTTGGATCCTCCGTCGACTGGAATACAACCGGAATTCCTTTTGCTTTCACCTGTTTCATCATATCGAGCAAACGCTGCCGTTTTTTAGAGGTCGGTGTCGCGACCCCTTTCCAATCATCACCGTTTAAACCCTTCCACGACGTAACGACGAGAAACAGATCAATCGGTTTCTCAAAGACGTCCGTAAAGGTTGCCGGATTGACATAATGTAAATGTAACGCGTCCTGATAATAGGCATGCATGAACTCTGAACAAACAATCGCCACCTCAAGCGGACGACGTTCGTAATAACGCGAGCCACCCGTCACGGGGATTTCCTCATACGCAATCTCCTTCAGCAACTCCCTGTTGCTTTCTTGGTGATAACGCTTTGTTTTTGCTTCAAGTGGTGATGACTTAGGACGAACCGTTGTTTTCATCCGTAAGACCTCGAGCTGTTTTAATCCCTCGACTGAAGCATGGTTTGCCGCCGGTGCCGATTGGATTCGTTTCTGTTCAGTCCGCACCCAGTTTAATTGTTCAATAATGCTTTTCTTCCACTTTTGTTCACTCACACGTATACACCCTTCCTTCATTCATCTCTGTTTCAGTCTACGAGACCAGTTCAAAGAGGACTTAAAGGTCGTGCAAGGTTTTTGTAAAGACTTGGTGAAGCAATTGGCCTGTTTCCTTACATTTATCATCAAATGAGGATGCGATTGTGTGGAGTCGAGTTTGTTCGTGTCTTGTTTTGCCACAAAACATCAATCTGATAAAAGTGTCTGTTTCGTTTTTAGAATCCATATTTCGGGTACATGTAAAAATATCGAAGACAAGGGGGATGACTAATCATGACGGATAAAAAACAAGACTTGCCAAACGAAACAGCGGATGTCGGCTTACACCCGGATCCAGAACCAGCAGAAACATCTGACCCAGGAATCAAGCCAGCAGATACACAACATCCGGACCCAGACGTTGAAGAATTACAAACAGATCCTGCTGATCAATAAGTGAAATGTTCATCAAAAAAAGGTTTTGCTCTCCGCATAGGAAAGCAAAACCTTTTTTGGCGTACCCTTATAACTTGACCAATAGTTTTCCGGTGTTTGAACCGTCAAACAGACCAAGAAACGCATCCGGGACTTGATCGAATCCTTCAAAAATCGTTTCTTCGTACTTCAGTTCACCATTGCTGACCCAGTGACCAAGTTGTTCCGCCGCTTCTTTAAAACGTTTACCATAATCCCCGACCAAGAAACCTTGCATCCGTGCGCGCGCAACAATCAGTTTTGATTGAACACGTGGACCGACATTCTCTTTTTCATTGTATCCGGAAATTGCTCCACAGACCGGAACACGGGCAAATGGATTCAGGCGATCGAGAACCGCATCACCAATTTCACCGCCTACATTTTCAAAGTAGACATCGATTCCGTCCGGACATGTCCGGTCCAATGCTTCTCCGATTTGCTCGGTTTTATAATTGATGACTTCATCAAATCCAAGTTCATCCTTAAGATATTGAATCTTTTCAGCACTGCCAGCAATCCCGACGACCCGTGCCCCTTTGATTTTAGCGATTTGACCGACGATCGAGCCGACTGCGCCTGCTGCTGCTGAAACCACTACCGTTTCCCCGGGTTGTGGGTTCCCGATATCAAGCAAGCCGAAATAAGCGGTCATGCCTGTCATGCCGAGCACACCCAGTGCCGTCGAGACAGGAGCCAGTGTCGCATCAATCTTACGGACGTGTTTCGCATCGACGACTGTTTTCGTCGCCCAATCGAGCATCCCGACGACGATATCATCAACTGCGAGAAGATCGCTTTTGGATTCCATGACCCGCGCGACGACTCCACCTTGAATCGGTGCACCGAGTTCAAAGGGTTGCGAGTAGGAACGGGCATCATTCATCCGCCCACGCATATACGGATCGACTGAGATATAAAGCGTTTCTAACAGGACTTGATCGGTTTTCAGTGGGTTCAACTCAATTGATTCATACCGGAACGTCTCTTGCGTCGGACGTCCGTCTGGTCTGTTGGCTAAGACGATTTGTTGTTCTGACATCTCTATTACCTCCCCGATTTTTTACCTCTTCACTCTAGCAGTCCTACCTCTTAAGTGCGAATACTTTGCTTTTCTTTTTTCAGAAAATTCCATTTCCTTCTTGACGTACTGTAAGGTCTTTCGTATGATTAATCACAATTCATCGCTTTTATACTGTTATGCATAAAAGCAATAAATTAAGGAGTGGATTTTCATCAACACGACCATGAAACGGTTTGACCGGCAATTCGTTGTACACGTACTGAACGGTCTCAGTATCGGGATTTTAGTTGCTCTTATTCCCGGGGCATTGCTTGGCGAACTTGCTAAAGCCTTGCTCCCTTACTTTTCTCCCGCACAACATATCATCGACTCGACGGCTCTCGCGATGCGGTTGTTGCCGATGGTGATCGGTGTCGCCGTTGCGATGCAGTTTAAGACAACCCCGATTGAGACGACCTCGATCGGTCTTGCGACCGTCGTCGGGTCCGGAGTTGCGAGCCGCACCGAGACGACTGGTTATTTATTTGTCGGGACGGGAGATGTCATCAATGCCGGATTGACGGCAGCAATCGCGACAGCACTCGTTTTATGGATTGGCAATCGTTTTAAGACATACACCGTCCTCGTCATTCCGACCTTGATCATCGTCGGTGCAGGTGGAATGGGCGTTCTTACTTATCCGTTTGTCACGAAGATTACAGCCACTATTGGTCAAGTGATTACACACCTTACTGTTCTTCAACCGGTGTTGATGGGCATTGCCTTAGCCGTGACTTTTTCTGTCCTGATCGTATCACCGCTCTCAACGGTCGGGATCGCAACGGCCATCAGTTTGTCTGGTGTTGCGGCAGGAGCTGCTAACCTTGGTGTTTGTGCCGCAGGTTTCGGACTCGCTATCGCTGGCTGGCAAGCTAATTCACGAGGGACTTCGATTGCTCATTTTTTAGGATCTCCCAAAATCCAAATGGCGAACTTCATCCGAAATCCGCTCATGATTATTCCTGTCATTTGAAGCGCTGCCGTACTCGGCGGACTCGCAGGTGTACTCGGTATTCAAGGGACCCCCTTTAGTGCTGGATTCGGTATGTCCGGTCTGATTGGTCCGATCAACGCCTTACACTTGATGGCAGGTGCTTGGACCTGGGTGAATGTTATTCTGGTTTTCGGATTATTCATCGTCCTACCGATCTTCCTTTGTCTGCTGTTCCACCAACTCTTTCGCCGTTTCCGCCCGTGGACGAATCCGGAACAGTACCGGTTAGATTTTGATTGATACGAAAAAGAAGCAGCTCGCTGACGCGGCTGCTTCTTTGTTAGACATATTTCAAAAGATCGGCTGGTGTATCCAGTTGATAATCAGCGGTTTTCCATTCCTCTTCTGTCCCAAATCCAAAACGACAAATCGCAACAGGCATGTTCTCGATCCGTGCCGCCTCGACGTCAGATGAACGATCGCCAACCATTACATACGCGACGTCACCAAACTCTTCCCGCTGTGCCGCTAAGATGTCGGCTTTTTGTTTTCCATTGACGGACTCTAAACATTTGGGACTCGTGAAATAAGAACGAATCGATTGACTGTCGAGGACTAGATTTAAATAGTGGACACCACAGTTACTCGCTGTCGATACGATATGTCCCCGTTTCGTCAATTCCTCCAACAGGTCTCGGATTCCGTCAAATAAAATTTCTTGTCCGGCTATCGTCTGTTCCAAGTGATGGTGACGTTTTTTACGAATCGACCGGATGTCTTCTTCTGATGCATCTGGAATCGCCTGACGCCAAAAGGCACTACCCGCTAATCCATAACTTGATTGCACACTCTCTTGTGACGGCTTGACGAGATGTGGCATATCGTCCATTGCCAAATGAATCGCCTCGGTCATCTGAGTTGTCGAATCAATCAACGTACCGTCAATATCAAATAAAATCACTGCCATAGGAACACTCCTCTATTTTTTTAATAGCTCTTGTCTTTTCAGTAATGTTTTTTTCCGGAAATACAGGTACCCCGCTCCACACACAACAAGACCAATCAACCAAGGTATGTAATGGTGGAAGTCATGGTGTCGTCCCATCATACCGTGTCCCAGTTTTTTTCCCCCCCAGATGAAAAAGACCGACCAGGCAAAAAAAGAAATCGTCGTCGCAATCGTAAACGTCAGCCGTGAGACACCCGTTAATCCTGCTCCAATCGCAAACCCCATTCGCCACATCGGTGACAACAAAAGAATAAAGCGCCCCCGTGTATCCATCTGGTGTTGGAACTGACTCATCTTCGTTTCAGAAATCCGAAACCACTTAAACACACGTGTCAGCAGGCGGTCACTGCCGAGCCGGCCGATTGTAAAAAAGATATTTTGACTGATCACAAAACTGATGACCGCGACAACTAACATGATAATCAGGTTAAATTCAGTCGTATGAACAAGATAACCCGCGTAGGCAAGCGGGACTTCACTTGGTAAAAATGGAAACATCAATGTCAACATTATTCCAAAATAGCCATATGATTCAATCCATGAGTGCCAAGCCATCACATACCTCCTTCCCTTGAAAACTTTTTCTATGTTTAGTGTAACGAACTTTTCAGGTAGCGTACAGAAATCACGTTTTTTCACGACAAAAAGCCCATTGCTGACTCGTAGTCAACAACAGGCTGAACATACTCAATAGGCGTCTTCACTTTGAAGTGGTTGTGTACGTGCTTTTTGTTGCTCGTCCTGCCAATCACTAAAGCGTGTCAATTCCTCAAAGACAGTTTTCGTCACGAATAAGATAATCGCGATATCATCAGCGAATCCAAATCCAAGGACGAAGTCAGGAACGAGGTCAATCGGTGACACGAGATAAATCAATGCGCCGATTACTTTCAAAATCGTCGTCCGACGAATGTTTCGATATTCACCTGATTGATACGCACGAACCATATCGATTAGTAAACGGACAGGAGAAAAAACGACTGATAAACTTGAATTTTTATTTATTTTATCAGTTGCCCGTTTTAGTATCGAATTGGTTTTCTTCGGTTGATCAATATACGACTTCGCTTCATCTGTATATTTTTTTTGTTCTGTCTCAAGCTTTTGATTCGATAAATCCATCAAAAATCCCCCATTCAACATAATAGTAGCGTTAACTATTGTTTATGTTCCCTAAAGCCTATGTTCATAATCCTTTCTTCCTATTATACAGCAGGTTTTAACCGATGCATTTTCGGCTATTTGAATAAAGCAGTCTACTTAGATATACGATCTCATCCTAGGAGTGATTCAGATGAACCACGTCAACCATACCGTCATCATTACCGGTGCCGCTAACGGCATTGGAGCGACACTTGCCAAAACCTATGCGAAAGAAGGCGCAACAGTCATTCTAGCCGACATCGATCAGATGACCGGTGATGATCTTGCATCAGAAATCGAAGCAGATGGTGGAACAGCTTATTTTTATCATCTAGATGTCCAGGATGAACGGGATGTCGATCTATTAATTGATAAGGCGATCGAACATACAGGGCGCATCGATGTCGTCATTAACAATGCGGGCATCATCGTCCGAAAACCTCTCCTTGAACTATCGCTCGACGAATGGGATCGGGTTCAACACACGAATCTTCGCAGTATCTTTTTGACGACAAAAGCCGCAGCTCCTTATCTGAAGAAGAATCCAGCTGGGGGTCGGATTGTCAATCTAGCTTCGACCCGCGCCTTCATGTCCGAACCGGATACGGAATCTTATGCCGCTACAAAAGGGGGTATCGTTGCCTTGACGCATGCTCTTGCCGTTTCCTTGGGAACAGACCGTATTTTCGTCAATGCGATTGCTCCCGGTTGGATTGAGACCGGTAATTATCATGAGCTATCACCCGAAGATCACAGCCAACACCCGGCTGGTCGGGTCGGAAAACCGGAAGATGTCGCACGAGCGGCCCTGTTTTTAACAGATCCGGAAAATGACTTTTTAACAGGTGAGACGTTGGTCCTCGACGGTGGAATGACACGAAAAATGATTTACGAAGAGTGAATCGGATTAATTAACCTTTTCTCGAAGGACTTAAACCTTTTTTCGTTTTCTTTTTTAATGTTACAAAAACATATCAGGTCCTCATGAAAAGTGAATGTCTTCATTCACTTTTTTGTGTTTTTCATTTCCCCCTCTTTTCAAGCGGTTTTCTTTATCTTTTGTCACTATAACTTAATCACTTCTGAATAAAAAAACATCACCTCCTGATAATTCCCATATAATATTTTTAATGAAACTGTAACGACGATTGGAGATCTTTCTTGTTAGAGTAGAACAGGTATCATTTCAAAACATGTATCAACATTCAGAAAGGAATGAACGGTCTACCTATGAAATCATCTTTAAAGCAAACGCTTGGTCTTTCACTCATGACAATCACAATACTCTTCAGCCCGCTGGCGCATCCAGTTGGTGCAACGAGTTCTTATAAAGAAAAACAATACCAGAACACACAACAACAATCGAAACAAAAAAATGCGCTCTCAAAGAAAAAAACACAATTATCACGAGCACAACAAAAGGTGTATGCGCTTGATCAACAGATTAATGGATTGACGTTGCAGGTCGTCGAGAATCAACAAAAAATGGATCACAACCGTAAACAAATCAATCAATTGGAAAAAAAAATTCGCACCTTAAAAGAAAAAATCAGCAAGCAAGAAAAAATGTTAGGTGATCGTTTAGCCGTCCGACAATCCAAAGCGGACGACGATCCCTTACTCGAAGCCGTCTTTGGTGCTAAGGATGTCGGCGATATGATCAGTCGATTCAATGCTTTTAACACGATTGCCGAAAGCGATGCTTCTTTGTTAAAGGATTACGAACAAAACAAACATCAATTGGCACTTGCTCAAAAAGACTTGAAGCAGACGCGGATTGATTTGATGGATGATCGGACACTGCTAAAAAAGAAACAACGTGAACTCAAAACCGAAAAAATCAAACGGACAGCGTTACTCAGTCGATTAAAAACAGAAAAACGGTCGATCGAAACAAACATCTTGAGCTTACAGGATGCCGCCGCACAATTAAAAGCCCAAGAAGCCGCTGCCCGTGCCGCAAAAGTAGCCGAAAAACAAGCTGCTTCCATCACGAAAACAAGTACAAAAGTGCTCTCAAAAGCAAAAGGTAAATTCATCAAACCGGCCGCTGGTTCCATCTCCCAAGGAATGGGTACAGCGAGTGGAGGTAATGGATACGCTTATCATAACGGGATTGATTTAGCCGGTCCCGTTAATTCCCCGATCGTCGCCTCGGCGAACGGGACTGTCATTCAAGCAAGCTCTGGTGGTCCTTACGGCAACCATGTTTACTTGTCGCACAGCATTGGCGGAAAAACCTATACGACGGTCTATGCACATATGAACGCGTTGAATGTAAAAGCAGGACAACAGGTCAAACAAGGTCAACAAATCGGAAAACTCGGTAGTACCGGAAACTCGACAGGTCCCCATCTTCATTTTGAAATTCATGATGGCGGATATCAATATAATGCCAATGGTCGGACGAACGAGCTTAACCCCAGCGATTTTTTCTAATTTATATGATAAAAAACTCACCGTTTTCCACTTCGGTGAGTTTTTTGTGTCCACTTATAATTTAAATTGATTTGTTTGCTGATCGAGTGAAGTCGTTGTTTGTTCAAGTTCTAACATCAGTTGATGAATCTGTTCAAATGAAGCTTGTTGATCCCGCATCGATGCCGCCACTTCTTCATTTCCTGCGGCTAACTCTTCCATCACACCACTGACCGAACTGACCTGATTGACGACCTGATTGGCTTGTTGTTTCGAGTGAACGAGCTGTGTCGCCATGAACTGTAACGTTTCCGTGACTTCTCCGACGTGACTTCTTGTTTCTTCAAACGCCGTTTTGACTTCAGCAAAGTTTTGTACTTGATGTTCTTGTTCTTTTTCTGATCGAAGCAAAGCGTCTTGTAATACCGCACCATCTGCTCGAATCGAACGCACGAGTGAAAAGATCGATCGTGTCGCTTGATGTGTCTCATCGGCCAATTTTTTCACTTCGCTGGCAACGACGGCAAATCCACGCCCGGCTTCTCCCGCTCGGGCTGCCTCGATTGCCGCATTTAGTGAAAGGAGATTCGTTTGGGCAGATACACTTGAGACAAGTTGCGCCATCTGTTCAATCTGTTGAGTTTGTTGTAAAAACCCGGCAAGTTGATGACCAAGCTCTCGATTTTGAAGCGAAGCGGTTTCTAATGATTCTGCCTGCTCCTGCATGATTCTTGCACTTTTCCCCATCGTCGCATCGGCAAGTTGTCCTTGGCTTAACGCCTGTTGGGCTCGATGTTCACTTTGTTCAAATAAACTGCTCATATCCGTGATCGTACTCACGGTCGTCTGTAAATCGTCGGAGACGGTCTGGGTCCCGCTCGCCATCTCGTTAATGGCATGCGTCATGTTTCCGGATACTTCAACGATATTGGCATTTTCGGCCGTCGCCTGTTCGCTCATCTGATTGATCGTCGTCGAGGTATGGCTGATCGTGCCGATGACCCCGTGCAACGTTCCTTGCATCTGGGCAATCGCTGACTCGAGTCGACCGATTTCATCCGTTCGCCCTGAGATTTTTAATTGTTGTGACACATCCCCTTGCGAAATCTGTTCTGCCGTTTTGACGACACGGCTGATCGGTCGTGTGATGCTCCGCGCGAAATACCAATTGTACAATGCTAAAGCAATCAGCAAGACGAATGTCGCAATCAGAACAGAGCGTGTCAGGTTCAACGTCTTGTCTTTCGCCTCTTGTTGCAAGACATCATAAAATTCCCCGTTTTTCGTATGTAACGTATATAAGTCACTTAACACCCCTTCAATTCGGGCAGCATATGATCGAATCGTAATCGGATTCAACTCATTTAGCAACGTCTCTCGTTCCGAGGATAACGTCGTATATTTCATTTTAGCCCGATCCAGATCTTGTTGAAAACGATCGATCAAGTACGCTTTTTGAAGCGAATTCAATGCGGCTTCATTTTTTTTACTCAACGCCAGTGCTTGCTCCTTCTGATTTTCTGAAGGTTGACTGGCTAGTCGGTTCCAAGCAGCCTGCTCGTATAGTAATTTTGTCTCGAGTTCTGAAATCTCAACTAACTGTTTACCGTAATCTTCGTTGTAAGATTGAATTTGTCGTAGTTCGAATAAGGTCCAGCCCATCAAGGCGACGACACTGACAATCGTCACGAGTGTCGATACTAAAAAGCGTTTCCGTAACGTCATTGCACGTCCACCTTCCCTTCGAGAATCTGTTGCTTCAGCTGTTCGAGTTGCTGTAATTCTTTTGCTGTGAAGCTGACATTACGAATCGGTGCGAGCTGGATTGCACCGTCCTTGACACCTAAGACGATTTGCCCCGACTGGAGACCTGACTCTTTTACCGTATCCCCAATCTTCGTAATCGCGAGATCCACTTGTTTCAGCATCGATGTCATGACCGCATCCGGTGCAATCGCTGTCTGATCGCTGTCAACACCAATCGCTTTGTTTCCTTTTGCCTCAGCAGCTTCGAGGACACCACTCCCTGTTAAACCAGCTGCGGCGTACAACACATCCGCCTCTTTTTTCATCTGGGTATTCGCAAGTTGTCTTCCTTTATCCGGGGCGGCAAAGTCTTCCGCATAATCAACCAGAACACGGATATCCGGATTGATGGCTTTTGCACCTGCCATGTATCCTTTTTCGAATTTTTCAATCAGTGGCGACTTCATCCCACCAATGAATCCGATCGTTTCACTTTCTGACTGGATTGCTGCTGCTGCCCCCGCTAAGTAGCTTCCCTCGTCTTCTTTGAATGTGACCGATAAGACGTTCGGCAACTCAGATACCGCATCAATAATCGCAAACTGCTGTTTCGGATATTGTTTGGCGACTTTTTCTAAATCTGCCTGCCCCATGAAACCAAGACCCACGACAACGGTCGGCTTTTGTTTGGCCAATGTCTCAAAAGCGACTCCATATGACTTCGTTTCACTCAATTCTCTATAATCAATGAACCAATCTTCTTTTTCTCGAAGCAACGACATCCCGCTCATCGCAGCGTCACTGAATGATTGATCGCCTAATCCTACATCAGACAGAACAACTGCCATTTCCCGTCGTTCCTTGACTGCTTGCTGAGGATCATCGATAACACTGCCGCAACCTGCTAAACCAATCGTCAGTGCAAGTCCGGTTAAACCGATTCGTTTTGACATTTTTCCACTTCCCTTCACTGTTCTACACTGGATTATCGGAAGGGATGTCTGACTTCTTAACCTAAAAATCAAATTCAGAATTATCCCAAAACAAAAAAAGCGCCCTTTTCCCAACTTTCGTTGCAAAAAAGGACGCTTACACTTATTTATTTTTAACTTAGTAATCGCTGTCTGAAGAACCACCTGTGACGATTGCGATACCGGCAGAAGCACCGATGCGCGTTGCGCCGGCATCGATCATCGCTTTTGCTCCTTCGAAATCACGGACACCACCTGATGCTTTCACACCGATGTCAGGTCCGACCGTCTCACGCATCAGACGAATGTCTTCTACCGTTGCGCCGCCTGTTGAGAAACCAGTTGACGTCTTAACGAAATCTGCGCCTGCTTTAACTGACAATTCAGCAGCTGTTTTGATTTCTTCTTTTGTTAAGAGACAGTTTTCGAAGATGACTTTAACAAGTGTACCGTTTGCCGCTTCGACAACCGCACGGATGTCGCGTTCGACGAGTGAAAGATCGCCGTCTTTTAACGCACCGATGTTTAAGACCATATCGATTTCTGTTGCGCCGTTTTTGATCGCATCTTGTGTTTCAAATGCTTTCACTTCCGGTGTGTTCGCACCAAGTGGGAAGCCGATGACTGTACATACTTTGACGGCATCGTCTGATTTTAAGAGTTCTGCTGCGAGTGCAACGTTTGTCGGGTTGACACAAACGCTTGCAAATTTGTATTCGAGTGCTTCTTTACAAAGTGTTTCGATTTGGGCACGTGACGTTTCTGCTTTTAAGGCCGTGTGGTCGATCATTGCTGCTAGGTTCATGATTAGTTCCTCCTTAAGGATATCCCTTATACTCTGTTTTCATTCTATCACGTGAGAGGTCAGACTTCTATCTTTTTGCGCTACTTTCCGCAGTTGTTTTTTTCGAATCAACAATCCATTTAGTGTAAAGACGAATGCAGCCGACCAAATGAATGTAAACGCAATCAAGTGAGTTCTCGTAAAGGGTTCGTCGTACAGGAGGACACCGATGGCAAGCGACAACGTCGGGGCGACGAACTGTAGAAAACCGACGACCGTAAACGGAATCCGTTGAGCGCCAAATCCGAACAATAACAAGGGCACAGCCGTGATGACTCCCGTCAAAACGAGCCCAATCGTTACGAAAATGGACGAAGTAAACGTCTCTTGTCCACTGACCCCTATGTAACCTAAAAATAGGATCGCAAGCGGTAACGGTGCGAGCGTCTCAATCGTCAGACTGACCGTTGATTCTAAAGGACGTTGTTTTTTAACGACACCGTAAAAACCAAAGCTGAAGGCAAGCGCCAGCGAAATCCACGGAAACTTTCCGTAACCAATCGTCAAAATCAAGACCCCGATCGTCGCAAGCAGAATCGCAAGCCATTCAATCCGTGACAATTTTTCCCGGAAAAAGAACACGCCGAAGACGATGCTGACGATAGGATTGATGTAATAGCCGAGCGAGGCTTCGACGATGAAATTATGATTCACAGCCCAGATGTAGATGAACCAGTTCATGCTGATGATCAGCCCATTCAAGAAAAAGAGTCGTCGGGTGAACGGATTTTTTAAGGCTCCGGTAAACTTTGGCAACGCCTTTTGAACATATAATAACAGCAGTAAAAAAAGAAACGACCAGACAATCCGGTGTGCTAAAATTTCTTCGCTCGAGACACTCGCGAGCAACTTCCAGTAAATCGGCAACAACCCCCAAATGATGTAGGCAGCTAATGTCGCAAACAAGCCCGATTTATTCATTGTTAATTCCCTCTTTTCTGGATCACGATACTTTTTTCATCCTCATCCGACCGCTCGATATTCCACTGATCGTAAATACAGCAACGGCCAACCAAATGAACAAGAACGCGATGAAGTGAATCGATGTAAAGACGTCATTGAACAAAAAGACACCAAGAATCAACGTCAAGGTCGGTGCGATATATTGTAAAATCCCGACGTAGACAAAAGGAATTTTCGGCATCCCGTATCCGAATAACATCAATTGCACCGCAGTCGCTACGCCAAGCATGACGATGGCGAACAAGGCCTCTGTCGGGAGAGCAATCGGGTTCGCTCCTGTAATGCCAAGTGTCAACATAGCAAACGGCAACGTGACAAGTGTCTCAAGAAACAGACCGGATAACGGCTCGGCGGCTGCCTTTTTTTTGAGGACACCATAAAAAGCAAACGATATAGCAAGTGAAAACGCGATGATCGGAAACTTTCCATATCCAAACGTTAAAATCAGGACACCAGTGATGGCGCTCGCCATCGCAAGAAGCTGAGCCCGATTCAAGCGTTCACCAAAAAACAGCAATCCGAACAAGACACTGACGAGTGGATTGATGTAATAACCGAGCGAGGATTCGACGATGTATCCTTCGCCGATCGCGTACAGATACAAGGTCCAGTTTCCCCCAAGGACAAGTCCTGCCCCTAAAACGGTATTGCGTTGACGTTTACTTCGCCAGAGTTGCTTGACGTGCTTAAACTTCCCTGTCAGTCGCAGTAACAACGTAACAAAGATAAAGGCACTGATGATTCGGATTGAGACGACTGTCCAGGCCGGCACTTGATCCGCAAACAGTTTATAGATCGGTAACAATCCTCCGATCACATAGGCGACGAACGTCGCACTCATTCCCCGTTTATCCATGATGAACCCCCTTTTCCTTATATGTATACAAGTAAAGCCGCCATCATCATGGCGACTTTTTCAGCTTATTGTTGATCGAGAATCTGGAACAATGTCTTCATTTCCGACTCCGTCAAGTCGCGCCATTCCCCAATCGGTAAATCACCGAGTTCGACGTTCATGATCCGGACACGTTGCAGACGTTTGACCCGGTAACCGAATTCTTTACACATCCGGCGAATTTGCCGGTTCAACCCTTGTGTCAAAACGATTCGGAACGTCCGCGACTCGAGCTGTTCAACGACACATTCCTTCGTCGTCGTTCCAAGAATGTCGACGCCGCTCGCCATACCTTCGATAAACGTTTCCGTAATCGGTGCGTCGACCGTTACGATGTACTCTTTATCGTGGTTGTTTTCCGCACGTAAAATCCGGTTGACGATATCCCCGTCGTTCGTCAGGATGATCAGTCCGTCAGAATCTTTGTCAAGTCGCCCAATCGGGAAAATCCGTTTCGGATGATTGACGAAATCAATGATGTTCCCTTCGATGTCACGCTCTGTCGTACACGTGATCCCGACCGGTTTGTTTAAGATCAAATACTCAAGTTCCGGCTTCGCTTGTAATGGTTGTCCATCGATCTCGACGGCATCTGTTTTTTCGACCTGCGAGCCGAGCTCGGCCACGTTTCCGTTGATCGTCACACGTCCGGCATCGATTAATTTATCGGCTGCCCGCCGGGAACAATATCCTGTTTCACTGATGAATTTATTAATTCGCATAAGTTTGTGTCCTCTTTCTCTTTTATAATCTTTACTCAGTGTAGCGTATCCGTTACTTGAAAACAAAATAATTCGTCACACCAAAAATAAAGTTCGTCTTCCGGTAACCGGAAGACGAACTCATTTCAGATCGCTTGTTCTTTTAGTGTCTCCATGACACGGACAAATTGTCCGTCGTTCATTGGATAACCGGCTTTGGTAATTTTGACACGAACGAGTTGACCAATCAATGATTCGTCCCCTTCGATCGCGACACGTAAGTAATTATCGGTATAACCGACGAGACGACCGCCTGCTTCTTCCGAAAATTCTTCCGGAATGATTTCAAGCAGTTCTCCCTCGTATTTCGACGCATATTCTTTGGCCAGTTGATCCGACAAAGCAATCAAACGGGCGACACGTTGTTCTTTAACCTGCTCATCGACTTGTTCATCCATCATTGCAGCCGGTGTCCCGGTCCGTTTCGAATACGGGAAGACATGCAGTTCACTGAACTTATGATCGTTGATGAAGTTAAACGTCTCCATGAACTCTTCTTCCGTCTCGCCCGGGAAACCGACGATGACGTCAGACGTAATCGCACAATCCGGCAGAACTTCCTTCAGACGCGTAATCCGTTCTCCGAACTCTGCCATCGTATATTTCCGGCGCATCCGGCGCAAGACCGTATCCGACCCCGATTGAATCGGAACGTGGAGATGCCGGACGACGATTGGCGAATCTTTAAGAACATCCAGCACTTCATCCGTGATTTGACTTGCTTCGATCGAAGAAATCCGAAGCCGTTCGAGACCTGTCACGGATTCCAGCGCTTTTAATAATTTCGCCAAGTTGTAGTCTTTGAGGTCTTCCCCGTAACCGCCCGTGTGAATACCGGTCAGTACGATTTCCTTATAGCCCGCATCCACTAATTGTTGTGCTTGCTTCAAGACATCTTCCGGTTGACGGGAACGCATCAGACCACGTGCCCACGGAATGATACAAAACGTACAGAAGTTGTTGCAACCTTCTTGGATTTTCAGGGAAGCCCGCGTCCGGTCCGTAAATGCCGGTACGTCGAGTTCTTCATACACTTTTGCCTTCATGATGTTACCGACGGCGTTGATCGGCATCCGTTCTTCGCGGAACTGTTCGATGTAACCAATCATCTTGTGCCGATCCTGTGTTCCGACGACGACATCAACCCCTGGAATCGCCATGATTTCAGCGGGAGATGTCTGGGCATAACAACCGGTGACACAGATGACACTGTCTGGATTTTGACGGATGGCCCGTCGGATGACTTGGCGGCTCTTTTTGTCACCCGTATTTGTTACTGTACATGTATTGACGACATAAACGTCGGCATGATCTGCAAAGTCAACACGTCCATATCCCGCATCCTTGAACAGTTGCCAGACGGCTTCTGTCTCGTAATGATTGACTTTACAACCAAGCGTTTGAAAGGCAACAGTTGCCATTTCACTCACCCTTTCAATTCAAAATGATACGATACGGCGGACAGGACATAGAGTGGTGCCGTTTCCGTCCGCAAAATCCGTCGTCCGAGTGATGCCGGCACGAAACCAACATCGGTTAAACGCGATACTTCCGTTTCCGTCAGCCCACCTTCTGGACCAATCACAACCAATAAGGAATCACCGGCTTTCAACCGTGACAGCGTGGAAGCGAAGGCTGCCGCCTCCCCTTCTTTGGCTGCTTCTTCATAGGCGATCAGACACGCGGTATAATTGGCCGCGTCTTGTAGGACTTCATCATACGTCACATAGTCAACAACCGGCAAGTGCGCCCGGTACGATTGTTCGGCTGCTTCTTTGATGATTTTTTGGAGTCGTTCGATCTTTTTCGGGATTTTTTTGGCATCCCATTTTGAGACCGAGCGTGCCGATTCAAAAACAAGCAGCTGACTGACGCCAAGCTCCGTCGCTTTTTGGGCAACCAGTTCCACCTTATCCCCTTTTGGTAACGCGTATGCAATCGTCACCTGGATCGGGAGTTCCGTTTCAATCGGGAGTTCCTCGACAATCTGGGCGACGGCGGATTGTTTATCGAGCTGTTCAAGTTGACAGCGAAATAATCCCGTCCCGTCCAACACCAAAATCTCATCACCGACATCCATCCGCATGACGTTTTTCATATGATGAGCGTCGTCTTTTGACAGTGAGAAGGTATTTCCTGCACGCGCGGTCTGTTCGACGAAATATCGTTGCATCGGCTTAAGCCTCGCGTTTCGCGATAATCGCGACCCAGTCCTCGAGCTTCGTCGTCTCAACGATTGTGAACCCGGCATCGATCATTGCGTCACGCACCATGTCTTTTTTCTGACCAATGATGCCCGATGCAATGAAATGACCACCCGGCAAAGTCAGTTTATAGGCATCGTTCACGAACAATAAAATAACTTCCGCCAGGATATTGGCGACGATCAATTCGACCGGTTCTTTCAGTTCCTTCATCAAATCGCCTTGGCGGACTGTCACTTGCTGACTGACTTGATTTAATGCCACGTTGTCCGTTGCCGAACGAACCGCTACTTCATCCAAATCAAGCGCAAACACGTCTTTTGCCCCCAGTTTTGCAGCAGCAATCGCAAGGACACCGGAACCTGTTCCGACATCGACGACCCGGTCGTTGTCTTGCAGGTAATTTTCAATCGCCTGGATACAGAGGACTGTCGTCGGATGCGTTCCGGTTCCAAAAGCCATGCCCGGATCCAGTTCGATGATCTTTTCATCCGGTTGTGGTGTATAGTCCTCCCACATCGGGACGACCGTCAAATGCCGGCTGATCTTGACCGGTTTATAAAACTGTTTCCACGAATGTGCCCAATCTTCTTCATCGACTTGAGTGAGCGTGACAGTTCCTGCACCAATCGTCAGACCGAATTTTGTCAGCATTTGAATGTCACGTTCGATTCCTTTGATCGTATCCGTCAAATCGCTACTTTCTGCAAGATACGCTTTGACGAGGACACCGCTATCCGGATATTCGTCACGTTTCTTTTCATCCCAAATTTCACCGAAGTTATCTTCACGGTGTGACATCACTTCGAAATCCTCTACATCCTCGATGACGACCCCACTCGCTCCTGCTTCATGTAAGATATTCGAGACTGCCTCGATCGCTTCTTGTGTCGTATGGACACTGACTTCCGACCATTTCATTATCTGTCACGCTCCTTTAGTGATCACCCTGTAAAGAATGTTTTGATTCGGCTGAATACGCCTTCGTGTTGTTCCTCGACACCTTTTTCATCACTGATTTCATTAAATTCACGCAGTAACTCTTTTTGACGATCAGTCAGGTTTTTCGGCGTAATGATGACGACGTTGACGTATTGATCCCCCTGATGACCTGAACGGACGTTTGGCATCCCTTTGCCCCGCAGACGGAACCGTGATCCGGTTTGTGTGCCTGATGGAATCTTAAGGCTTACTTTTCCATGAACGGTCGGCACTTCGATTTCATCCCCTAGTGTCGCTTGGGCAAATGTCAGTGGCATGTCCATGACGATGTGATCATCGACCCGTTCAAACAATTCATGTTCGCGGACACGGACGACGACGTAAAGATCACCAAACGGTCCACCATTGACGCCTGCTTCTCCTTTACCAGCTAAGCGGATCTGTTGTCCGTTATCGATCCCTGCTGGAATCTTGACACGAACATCTTTGTTTTTACGGACACGACCGGCACCACGGCATGTTTCACATGGTTCTTTGACGATTTGACCTCGTCCGTGACATGTCGAACATGTCGTTTGGTTCACGACACGACCAAACATCGTGTTTTGTTCGACGTTGATGTGACCAGATCCACCACAACGCTTACACGTTTCTGGATGCGTTCCCGGTTTAGCGCCTGAACCGTGGCATGTGCCACAATCCTCTTCGACTGGAATCGTGATGACTTTCTCGACACCCGAGACAGCCTCCATGAAGTCGATTTCTTCGACATATTGCAGGTCCTGTCCTTTACGTGGTGCGTTCGGATCTTGACGACGACCGCCACCAAAGAACATATCAAAAATATCGCCAAATCCTTCAGCTCCGCTGAATCCAGCTCCACCTTGTGATGGATCTTGGTGACCAAACTGATCATAACGGGCGCGGTGATTATCGTCCGATAACACCTCGTACGCTTCAGAAAGCTCCTTGAATTTTTGATCGGCATCCGCCTCTTTATTGACGTCCGGATGGTACGTACGAGCTAACTTCCGGTAAGCTCGTTTGATTTCTGCTGCTGAGGCATCGCGCGCGACGCCCAAGACTTCATAATAATCGCGTTTTTCCACGTGCATTCTTCCTCTCTTTGGTTCCGATTCATTTCATACTGTTTGATTTTACCGAACTTCATGCGACATGGAAAGAGCCAAAGCGCGGATTACGCTTTGGCTCTCTCTAGCGCCCGAAAGATCGGTCGATTGAATTATTTGTTGTCTTTGTCGTCAACTTCTTCGAATTCAGCGTCCATGACGTTGTCATCTTGTCCACCAGCTTGTGCGCCTTCAGCGCCCGCTTGTTGTTGAGCCATGTTTTCGTAGACTTTTTGTGTCAACTCTTGAACGACTGTCGACAATTCATCTTTTGCCGTACGAATCGCTTCGACGTCTGTTCCTGCGAGTGCAGTTGTGACTTTTTCTTTTGCTGCTTCTGCTTTTTCTTTGTCTGCTGCGTCAATTTGCTCACCGAGATCTTTGACTGCTTTATCTGTCGCGAAGACGAGTTGATCGGCTTCGTTACGAAGTTCAACTTCTTCTTTACGTTTGTTATCCGCATCTGCGTTCGCTTCTGCATCTTTGACCATTTGGTCGATGTCCGCTTCAGTCAAGCCGCTTGATGATTGGATTGTAATCGATTGTTCTTTGTTCGTACCAAGATCTTTTGCTGATACGTTAACGATTCCGTTTGCATCGATATCGAATTTAACTTCGATTTGCGGCACACCACGTTGTGCTGGCGGAATGTCTGTCAATTGGAAACGACCAAGCGTTTTGTTGTCAGACGCCATCGGACGTTCGCCTTGAAGAACATGGATATCAACGGCTGGCTGGTTATCAGCAGCTGTTGAGAAGACTTGTGATTTCGAAGTCGGGATCGTCGTGTTACGATCGATCAATTTCGTCATCACGCTACCCATTGTTTCGATTCCGAGTGAGAGTGGTGTTACGTCGAGAAGGACAACATCTTTGACGTCCCCTGTTAATACGCCACCTTGAACAGCTGCTCCGAGGGCAACGACTTCATCCGGGTTAACCCCTTTGAATGATTCTTTGCCTGTGAAGTCTTGCACTGCTTTTTGAACAGCAGGAATACGAGTTGATCCACCAACGAGGATGATTTTGTCGATTTTGTCCGGTGTCATGCCAGCATCGCTGAGGGCACGACGTGTTGGTGCCATCGTCCGTTCTACGAGATCAGCTGTCAAATCGTCGAACTTCGCACGTGACAATGTCATTTCCAGGTGAAGCGGACCTGCTGCGCCAGCCGTGATGAACGGAAGACTGATTTGTGTTGAAGAGACACCTGAGAGATCTTTCTTCGCTTTTTCAGCAGCGTCTTTTAAGCGTTGAAGCGCCATTTTATCTTGGGCAAGATCGATGCCGTTGTCTTTTTTGAATTCTGCAACCAAGTGGTCGATGATTTTTTGGTCAAAGTCATCTCCACCAAGACGGCTGTCACCGGCAGTTGAAACTACTTCGAAAACACCGTCTCCAAGTTCAAGGATCGAAACGTCGAATGTACCGCCACCTAGGTCATAGATGAGGATCGTGTGGTCTTCGCCTTTTTCAAGACCGTAAGCAAGTGCTGCTGCCGTCGGCTCGTTGATGATCCGTTTGACGTCAAGACCAGCGATTGTCCCTGCGTCTTTTGTCGCTTGACGCTCAGCATCGTTGAAGTAAGCAGGAACCGTGATGACCGCTTCCGTTACTTTTTCACCGAGGTAGTCTTCTGCTTGTGCTTTGAGTTTTTGAAGAATGATGGCAGATACTTCTTGTGGTGTGTAGTCTTTGCCTTCGACTTCAACTTTATAGTCTGTACCCATGTGACGTTTGATCGACATGATTGTGTTCGGGTTTGTGATGGCTTGACGTTTTGCGACTTCCCCGACTTGACGCTCGCCGTTTTTGAAAGCAACGACAGATGGTGTCGTACGGTTTCCTTCAGCGTTTGCGATAACGACAGGCTCTCCGCCTTCCATTACTGCGACACATGAGTTTGTTGTTCCTAAGTCAATACCAATGATTTTTGCCATGATAAATTCCTCACCTTCGAATAGTTAGTTTAGTAGTGTTAAATCAGATCGTAACGTAGATTATTCTGCGACTTTGACCATACTTGGACGAATGACACGATCGTGTAATTTGTATCCTTTTTGGAATTCCGCTGTGACGACACCTGATTCGTGTTCTTCACTCGGCTCCTGAACGACTGCCTGATGCAGGTTCGGATCAAAGGCTTCTCCAACAGCTGGAATCTCAACGACGCCCTCATTTTGGAGTGTTTCCACCAATTGACGTTTGACCATCTCGACACCGGCAAGAACAGACTTTGTCTCTTCGTTATCCGATTCGATTTGAAGCGCACGGTCGAGGTTATCGACTAGTGGGAGCAATTTCTCGACGATTGCCTGAGAAGAATATTTCGCACGGTTTTCGGCTTCAATCCGGTTCCGGCGTTTAAAGTTGTCAAAATCCGCACGAAGGCGTAATTCTGATGCTTTTGCTTCCGCAAGTTGTGCCTCAAAATCAGGAGCCGGTGTTTCTTCGACGAGGTCAGCTTGAATGACCTCTTCTTCCGTTACTTCGACTGTTTCTGTTGCTTGTTCGGTAACTTCTTCATTATTATTGAGGTTTTGATTCTGCTCTTTTTTTTCCACTCTGAATCGAGCCCCTTTCTATATTCAATCCAAGCTGTTTTTACGCAACTCGGTTTGGAATGCTTGGAGAAGATGAATGATCGAATTGATGCCTCGATTGTAATCCATCCGTTTTGGACCAATCAGCGCAAGTGTGCCAAGCGAAATCCCATCTACGGAATAATGCGCACGAATCACACTACAGTCCTTCAGGGCATCGACATTGTTTTCACTACCGATCGTAATCAAAATCTGATTATCGAGATTCGGACTCAAGAAATCAAACAATGCTTCCTGTTGTTCAATCAACTCAAGGACAGGTCGCAACTTGGCGACATCTTGAAATTCTGGTTGGTCAAACATATTTGCTTTGCCCCCCAAATAAATCAACGGGCGTTCGTTGTCTTGGTCCATCAAGACGATATCAAGTGCTTTTGACAGCAAGGTCGTCTGTTCCGAATGTTCGGAACGAAAACGTCTGATTTCTTCTAGCAGACGTACACGAAGTTGACTCAGCGGTGTCCCGCGCAACGTTTGGTTCAACCTTTGCATCAGGCGACTTGCCGCCTCTCGTGAAAGTGCTTCTGCTAACTGAAGGGTTTTATGTTCGACATGTCCCGTTTCGGTCACGAGAACGATGACGACACGTCCTTCCGCTAACGGAATTAACTCTAAATGATGGAGGCGTTGCCCTTCTTCTTTTGGTCCTAATACAAGCGTCGTATAATGGGTCAATTCGCTCAACAGGTCCGCTGTATGTCTGATCAACCGATCATTTTCATTCACGGAATGGGCAAATAACGATTTTAATGCTTTTGCCTCTTGCGGTGAGATGCTTTCCGGACGTATCAGATGATCGACATAAAATCGATATCCAAGCTCGGATGGGATTCGGCCAGCAGATGTATGTGGCTTTTCAATCAATCCCATTTCTTCGAGGTCCGCCATCTCATTTCGAATGGTCGCGGAACTGAACGTCACGTCACTCCGTTTCGAGAGCGTCCGTGAGCCGACGGGTTGAGCGGTTTTGATATAATCATCGACGATTGCACGTAAAATCAACAATTGGCGATCCGTCAGCACCTTCTTCACCACCTTATTTTGTTAGCACTCACTTTTAACGAGTGCTAATTACATCTTTACTATAAGGAATCCTCGAAATGATGTCAACCAATTTGCTGAACCCTTTGAAGAGTTTCCCATTCTGCGATACAGTGAAACAAACAACTAAAAGGAGGAGTGAGATGTTAGAACTGTTTGCAATGGCCGGCGTGTTCGTCTGGATTTTCATCGCAGTCCTTGGAACCACGGCATACTTCTTGCGAAAATCCAAAAAATAAAACGGCGTCTGCATACTTTCGTATGAACGCCGTTTTGTTGTCGAAATTAAACCTGTCATCGTGCTGGTTTTTCGTTATTCAATTTCCGCTTCCCCGATGAACTCCGCAAACACTTCATTGGCGAGCGGTACACCCGCATCCGTCAAGCGGATGTGTGTCGCTGTCCGCTCGACTAATCCGCGTGGCAATAACTTCGCAATCGTTTTCCCAAACACTTTTTCGAGGGACAGTCCGTACTTGCCTTCGAAATGTTTCTCGGATACGCCTTCCTTCATCCGGAGACCAAGAAACATCTCCTCTTCCATCCGTTCGACTATCGTCAACGGTGTTTCATTACGGACCGGTAAGCCTTCCGCTTTGATGTAGTGTGGAATCGGCGCAATGTTCGCCCGACGTGTCTGATTGATGTAACTGTGGGAACCAGCCCCAAATCCGTAGTATTCGTCATTCTCCCAGTAAACCCGGTTATGACGACTTTCCCGATTCGGTAAGGAGAAGTTCGAGATTTCATATTGTTTTAATCCGCCCGCTTCAATCGTCTCGATCATCAAGCGATACATATCGGCTTCTAAATCTTGCGTCGGCAAGGGCAATTTTCCTTTCCGTTCTTGAATCGCAAAGACCGTATGCGGCTCAAGGATCAAGGAATAGGATGAAATATGGGTGATCGGTAAACGTAAGGCCCGTTCGACATCATATTTAACTTGTTCGAGCGTTTGATTCGGTAGTCCGAACATCAGATCAACGGAGATGTTATCAAACCGTTTTGCTGCGTGATCAAGTGTTTCTGCGACTTTGGCCTCCCGGTGTGTCCGTCCGATCCGCTCGAGCAATCCGTCGTCAAACGACTGGACTCCAAAACTGACCCGGTTGACCCCTCCCGCTTTCATGATGTCGAGTTTTTCGGGTGAGACGCCGTCCGGGTTCGATTCGACCGTATATTCAAGCGTCTCATCCGTTAACGGAAGCAAATGTTTTGTAATGATGTCCATCAACCGTTGCATCTGCGGTTCATTCAACGCGGTCGGCGTTCCTCCGCCGATGAAAATCGTTTCGAGGCGGTCGGTTGGGTACTGCTGTAACGTCAGTTCGATCTCCCGTTCTAACGCATCGAGATACTCGGCGACCGGTTGGTTTTTTAAAAAGACTTTATTAAAGTCACAGTAATAACAAATATGTTCACAAAATGGAATGTGGACATATGCGGCGCGTGGTGTCATTTCGCCTCATCCTTTCTTTACTTAAACAGAAAAAGGGTGCGTTAGACGCCCCCTTGGTTTATTTCCTTAATCTTCATCCATCGATAGAACCGACATGAAGGCTTCTTGCGGTACTTCTACCGAGCCTACCATCTTCATGCGTTTCTTACCTTCTTTTTGCTTCTCAAGCAATTTACGTTTCCGTGAAATATCTCCACCATAACATTTCGCTAGAACGTTTTTCCGCAACGCTTTAATTGTCGAGCGGGCGACAATCTTCGTTCCGACGGCCGCTTGAATCGGTACTTCAAACTGCATCCGTGGAATCAATGCTTTTAATTTATCAACGATGACCTTGCCTCGTTCATACGCAAAATCACGGTGAACGATGAAGCTCAAGGCATCGACGTTTTCGTTGTTCAAGAGGATGTCCATCTTGACGAGACGTGACTGCTGGTACCCGATCAATTCATAGTCAAGTGATGCATATCCTTTTGTACTCGATTTCAGCTGATCAAAGAAATCATAGACGATTTCCGACAATGGGAGTTCGTATGTGATTTTGACCCGTGCCGTATCGATATATTCCATATCGACGAACGTCCCACGTTTCTTTTGACACAGCTCCATGATCGCCCCGACATAATCGTTTGGCGTCATGACGGCCGCTTTGACGTACGGCTCTTCGATGAACTCGACTTTTTGTTGTTCCGGCATTTTCGACGGGTTATCGACGTGGAGAACTTCCCCAGCCGTCGTCGTCACATGATAAATAACCGATGGCGCCGTCGTGATCATATCGATGTTAAATTCACGTTCGATCCGTTCCTGAATGATTTCCATGTGAAGCATACCAAGGAAACCACAACGGAAACCAAATCCAAGAGCCTGTGATGTTTCCGGCTCGAATTCGAGGGCCGCATCACTCAACTGAAGACGTTCAAGCGCTTCACGTAAATCATTGTAACGTGCTGCATCAATCGGATAGAGACCACAGTACACCATCGGATTCATTTTCCGATAGCCCGGTAAGGCCTCAGTAGCTGGCTGTTTCGCAAGCGTGATCGTATCTCCGACCCGGACATCTCCAACCGTTTTGATAGACGCAGATAATGTTCCAACGTCTCCGACCGTTAATTCCTTCTGACGAAGTGGTTTTGGTGTCGATACGGCCAGTTCAAGGACTTCAAAATCTTTTCCTGTCGACATCATGCGAATCTTATCACCGATTTTCACCGTCCCGTTGACGACACGAATCGATGCCACGACACCACGATAGGCGTCATAATACGAATCAAAGATCAACGCTTCGAGTGGTGCTTCCGGATTTCCTGTTGGTGCCGGAACTTTTGCAACGATTTGTTCGAGAATCTCTTCGATTCCGATTCCGGCTTTCGCCGACGTCGGAACAGCTTCAGACGCATCGAGTCCGATGACGTCTTCGATTTCTTGACGGACACGTTCTACATCCGCCGACGGTAAATCGATTTTATTGATGATCGGCAAGATTTCTAAATCGTTATCAAGCGCCAAATAGACGTTGGCAAGCGTCTGGGCTTCGATTCCTTGCGCCGCATCGACGACGAGTACAGCACCTTCACAAGCAGCAAGCGAGCGTGATACTTCATATGTGAAGTCGACATGTCCCGGTGTATCGATCAGATGGAGGATATATTCCTCACCATCTTTTGCCGTATACTTCAACTGGACGGCATTCAATTTAATGGTAATTCCACGTTCACGTTCTAAGTCCATCGCATCCAGCGTCTGATCTTTCATTTCGCGTGATGTCAAAGCACCTGTTTTTTCTAAAATACGGTCTGCAAGCGTCGATTTCCCGTGGTCAATATGGGCGATGATCGAGAAATTTCGAATACTTTTTTGCCGCTTTAAACGGTCTGCATTATTCATGTTTATAGTCACCTTACCTTATAGTCAAACGTACATACGCTTCATTATACCAAAAATCACACGGGGTGTACCATCTCGTTTTGTTTTCCCAAAAAACAAAAATCCAAAGAAACACTAGAGCTGTTATTGCTTTTAAGAAAAACGTTTGCTACAATTGTGTTTGTTCTGTTGAACGATAAATGCAGATATGCGAATATAAATCTCGAATGAGTTTTCTTGGAGGTGAATCATCCATGGCTAACATTAAATCAGCAATCAAGCGTGTTAAAACAGCTGAAAAACGCCGCGTCGCTAACGTACAACGTAAATCGTCTATGCGTTCAGCAATCAAAGCAGTCGAAACTTTCGCTACTGAAGGCAACAAAGAGCAAGCGCTCGTAGCTTTCAACACAGCGTCTAAGAAAATCGACAAAGCTGCTGCTAAAGGTCTTATCCACAGCAACAAAGCTGGTCGTGACAAATCACGTCTCGCTCGACTCGTAAACGCACTTTAATTCTTTTTTTGAAGAATACAGTGATCGATCACCACTCGGAGCTTGCTCCAGTGGTGATTTTTTTATGTCTAAAAACCACCTGGACAGAGTTCTGTCAGGTGGTTGTCTTCAAGCTTTAAATCGATCGACCATCACATGATGCGGGCCAATCCCTTCGATTTCAAATGATTCACTTGCGATGGTCAGCCCGATCTGCTCGTAGAACGGAACTGCCACAAGTCGGGCATTACACCACCAACCACGAGCTTCTCTTTTGACTAACACATTTCGTGCTTCTTCGAGCAATGCCTTCCCGAACCCTTCTCCCCGAACATCAGGACTCGTCGCCATCCCGCGCAGCTGATACGTTATTTCAGAATCTTGTTCAAACGAACATTTTGAAAATGTACCAATTGCAACAATACACCCATTTTTGATTCCACCGAGATGGAATGTTTCTTCCGCATGGTCATCCGGATAGATACATGCTTCGATGGGTTGATGCGGACGTAAGACTTCATGTCGAAGCGGAATCACTTCGGATGCTTGGATCATTCGAATTTCCACATGATCTCCTCCTTACAAAGTTGCTAATCGAACGACAAGCGCATCAAATAAAATGCGTTTATCGCCTCGTCCAGTCTTCATCCCTTCGTCCGTCGTCGTGATGGCAATCAAGGCTTGTTCGAGCTGGGCGAACGTAAATCGTTTTCCAGATTGTAATGCTAGTTTGATGGCATAAGGATGGGCACCGACTTTCGAAGCGATTTGTCGCTCTCCATAACCTTGCTCGGCCAACCGTTTCGCCAAGAGCATCATCCGGTATTGACGCGCCATCAATCCAAGTAAAGCCAATACTTCCTGACCTTGCTTCTCTAAATCACGGATCAAACGAATCGCCGGTTCGAGTTGACGTTTCATCAAATAATCGGTCAATTGAAATACATTGTCTTCCAACGTCCGCGGGACAAGTAGATTCACATCCTCCAGCTCAATCGTCGGATGATCTCCAGCATACAGCATCAATTTATCGAGTTCATGTGTCAGCGTCGCCCACATCTCACCCGTCAAAAAAATCAGTCGTTCGATGGCCGGGCGTTCCATCCGGTATCCTTTGTCATTAACCGTATCCATCACAAAACGAAATAATTCTTCCATTGTTGGTTTTTTGGCTTCAAGCAATACCGCACGATCTTTTAGACGTTTGACGATTGTCTTACGTTCATCCAGTTTCTCGGCCTCGACAATCAGGACGACGATCGCATAATCAGCTGGTTTGACGATGTATTCCGCTAACCGGTCGACGTTATGTGTTTTTTTATCTTTTGCTCCCGTTAAAAAAGTCGCCGGCTTTGCAATGACGACACGGTAGTCACTCAAAAAAGGAACGGTTTCTGCTTCATCGAGTACGGCATCGAGCGGCTGGTCGTTCAGATCGATTTTCATATAATCAAACCGCTCGCCGTCCGGCAAGGCAGCTTTAACGATTTCACGTTCCCATTCTTCCAAAAGGTGCCGTTCTGTTCCGTATAATAAATAAAGGTTCGCCAATTTTCCGTTGACAAGCCAAGGAGTTTTCATCTTCCCCACCACATTTCACAGTTTGTTCTTAACTTCATCATAGATAATCCTCTTTTATTCCGCTATACTAGAAGCGGAATCTATTTTTAGGGGGAATGCAGCATGGCACATTCAGTACGCCCACCAAGTGAGAATGCGTTTGAAAACGATATTCAATCAAAACGTAATGACGCGCTTGACTCTGCCGTCGGTTTTGGCGCATCGTTCGGTTTTTTCGCAGTCTTGTTCATCATTGGCGTTGTAATCAAATTCTTAAGTCTATAATCACTAAAACAGCAACCTTGGGGGGTTGCTGTTTTTTATTTTAGCATAGGTTCACAACCTGTTGCTGAACAAGTTATCATTCCTTCTTGATCGGTCCGCATGATGGTCCGACCTCTTATTCGCTCCAGTACTTCTGCATGGGGATGACCATACCGATTGTTTCGTCCGGATGAAATGATGACGATCTCCGGGTCAGTCCGTTCCAACAATTCTTTTCCTGTCGATGTCTTTGAACCATGATGTCCGGCTTTCAGGATGTCTACTTTCCCGACTGACCACTCCTCCTCTTGATCGACACTGGCATCTCCTGTCAATAAAACTCGCTTTCCTGCGACATCGGCCAGCAGGACGATCGAACGGTCGTTTTCTTCATCCTCACTCCCTCGCGGAGCAAGGACACGCAACCAGGGGCGAATCCGTTGCCCGGATCGGACGAATTCAACTCGTGTCCCCGTCGCTTCAATCGTTTTGACCAATTCTTGTCGTTTCTCGTCTTCGTTATCGTATCGTCCAAGGTAAATCGTATCAACCTGTACTTTCTGCAGTAGTCCGACAAGACCACCGACATGGTCGTGATCGGCGTGAGTCAGGACCAAACCGTCAATTTGCTTCTCGGATCGTGTATACAAAAAAGGAGCGACGATTTGCCCACCTGGATCGAAGGGGCGTAAAGGAGGGCGTTTCGAGAGTGAATACGCACCGCCTGTATCGACAACAAACGTCTCCCCGTCTTTTTCGACGACCGTACTGTCCCCTTGTCCGACATCAAGAAAGGTAATCCGTTCCCCTGTCCGTACATCCATCCACGTACTCGCTAATGCGAGACAAAGTAGCGGGATCACATGCCCGAACCATTTGCGTTCAGCTACCCACCACCCCGAAAACACACCAGCTACGACAGCCGTCCAGAGCGGGAGTGGTAACAGATGCAGTGCTAGCGAAGACAACGGTAATCGTTCTACCCATGCTAAGGACTGATCGAGTAATGAAATGGCTTGACCATGAAGAGGAATGATCGTCGTCGACGTTGGCAGCAAGATGGTCGCACTCGCGAGAAATGACAGCGGTAGGATGATCCATTCAATCCATCCCCCTAAGACGATATTCAACACTGGAGACCAGACGGAAAGTTCCGTCTGCTCCGTTAGTTGTAAAAACAGGCTCGTCATGACTTGTGCCCACATACTGATCAACAACCAGTTCCACGGACGAGGGATGCCTTCCCACAAGTTACGGGACAATAAGAGAAAAATCGTTAACCCCACCGTCAATTGAAAACCAATATCATATAAGCTCGTAAAGGAGACCGCTAATTGAAGGGACGCTACCCAAGCAACGACCATCAAAGGGTCCGGTCGGCGGCTGATACGATAGCAAAACAAGAGGAACATCGCGACACATACAGCACGTGTCACCGGAGCACTCCATTCCGTCAACCAACCGTACAGCGGTAACAATGCTAAGAGGAACTCGTATCGACGCTCCCGTGTCAATCGGAGCTTCTTTAAGACCCATAACATCGTCCAAATCAAAAACGCGATGTGTGAGCCGGAAATCACGATGGCGTGGAGTAATCCAAACTTCTTGAAACGCTCTAGCGTCGTCTGATCCATCAGACGGTCTTCTCCTAAGACAAGTGCTTCGATATAAAGGGCTTGTTTGATGGGAAGTTGCTCAATCTGCGCCATCCATCGTTGTCGAATACGGCGTCCGTTCGCTTCATATCCCGGTGTCTCGGAACAGTCTCCCCACTGTTCGACCTCATACTTCCCTCGTAACTGTTCTGTCCGCATCCAGCGCGCTTCATCAAAACCACCCTCGTTCATCCTCGGCAGGACAGGTACTTCTTTTAGCGTCACCTCACAGCGTTGCCCAATCCGTTCGTAATCAAGATGCGTTGCGTCATCAAGCGTTGCCGCGACGATGATTGTTTGTGTTTGCGCTTCTGCCAGATAACGAATCCGGTCTCCGTTCTGTTTGGCATCAAGGATGTCGATGGCTGTGATTTCCGTTAATGCGGGAGGCGTGACGACATGAAACAGGAAAAGCAGACTCAATCCACAGATTGTCAGTAGATGAAACATCGACAACGACCACGATTTGAGGACCCCGATGCTTGCGAGCACCGCGACGAACCAGAGGGATTCTTTGCAGGCAATGAGTAGAATGATAAAAAACAAAGGAAATAGAGGCATTAGTAGACGATCAAATAGGCTTTCAGATTTTCCAACGTCTTTGGTCCAAATCCTTTGACGTCCCCTAAATTTTCATATGTCGCAAATCCACCCTTATCCTCTCGGTATTGTAAAATCGCAGTTGCTTTCGCCGGACCGATACCAGGGACTTCTAATAACTGTTCTTCCGTCGCCGCATTCAAGTCAAGCAGTCCTTTCGGGACATCAGCCGCCGCTTTTTTCGGTGATTTGGACTTCGATGATTTCCCTTTCTGTTTAGTCGGAACAATCAACTCCTGACCGTCAATTAAACGTGCGGCTAGATTCAATTGATGGATGTCCGCTACCGCTGTCACATCTGCTCGTTTAATGGCATCTTGAACCCGGTCCCCGAGACGGAAGGAATACGGTCCGGGATGTTTTACGGCCCCTTTGATGTCGACCATGATTTTTTTTTGGAGAAGCTGCTCTTCTGATTGATCTTCCGCCTGTGCATCCTGTTCATGCTTGACAATCGCTGGTTTTTCAACAAGCGCTTCGTTCGAACAAGAAGGCAGCGGAACGAATAATACGATAAGTAGTAATACGACTACTGCTCCAGTAGCAAATTGTTGTAAGCGTGGAATCGTCATCAGTACCCCTCCTGTCTTTCGACTGTATCAATTTTTCCGCGACCATCGTTTTTCGTTAACTTCTTTTTCTCCCCCGTCTCTTGAAGGCTACTCGGCATTTGTCCGTCCTTAGGGGCGATTATTTGCGGCTATTAGCGATTAACGCAAAAAAAACCATCAACCTGGACTTGGTTGATGGTCTTGGCAAATCTTATAGTTTTTCAGCGACGAAAAAGATGCGCTCAGCTGTCTCGGTCGGAGCATCGGACGTAAAGTCGCCCGTCACCGCACGCACACGGAAACCCGCCTCGCGTAACCAGGTGATGTACTGCTCAGGTCGATACGTCCGTTGGTGATGCGTTTCGTCGACACGGTCATATCGTCCATCTTCCCCTTCAATGAAAAACGTCAGTTCATGGACGACGGACAACGGAGACTCACCGGGATCGGCAAACCAAATATACGAACTTTGTTCGGCATGGGTCGCATATGTTTTCCCGTTGAAAAGGGTCTCCATCTTATGTGGCGAATGGACATCAAATAACAACAATCCACCGTCCTGCAGCAAACGTGCCATACTCTCAAACGTCTGTTTAACATCTGCTTCTGTTTGCAGATAATTCAACGAGTCGCACAAAATCGTAATCGCATCGACCGGTGCCGGCAGTTCGAGTTCCCGCATGTCCTGAACCCAAAAGTCAATATGTCGTCCTGTTTCCATTGCCTTTTCTTGAGCGATTTCAAGCATTTCCTCTGACAAATCGACGCCTGTGACATCGTAATGATCGGCGAGTAACAACGTCGCTGTTCCCGTACCACAACCAATATCAGCAACCGTTTTCCCTGGCTCCACATGTTTACGGACCCACGCCACCCACTCGGGGTACGGAACATCTTGCATCAGTTCGTCATAGACATACGCAAACTGTTCGTACGCCATTAGTCGATCTCGACTTCTACTTTAGGAGCATCTGCCCATAATTTCTCGAGGTTGTAATAGTCACGGTCATCGCGGTGGAACACATGGACGACGACGTTTTCAAGGTCAGCGAGGACCCAACGTGCCGCATCCATTCCTTCGAGTCGTTTGATCGGCAATTCGTTTTTGTGAGCAACTTCTTTTACTTCACGTGCAATCGCTTGGACTTGTTTTTCGGAGTTCCCTTCACAGATGACGAAGTAATCCGCAATCGGTGAAATTTTCGACATGTCGAGTACGACGATGTCCTCGGCACGTTTATCATCAATAGCATTTACGATTAATTTTAATTCTTGTTCGACTGTCATAAGACGGTCCCCTTTCGTTTTTCCGCGACGAACGCATTGTACGTCTCAATCGTCAACGGAAAAATCACTGTTTGTTTTTTACATAAAAATTCAATCGTCTGCACAAGTGTCGCAATGACCGCTTGCGTCAAATCTTTTTGTGCAATCTGCCGGAGTTGTTCGACACCCGGATAATTCCGGTTCGGTTCAATGGCATCCGCAACGAAAATCACTTGATCGAGTAACGGCATATTAGGCGCACCCGTCGTATGATTCGCAATCGCCTGATAGATGGACGTATCCTCGATTCCAAGCTCACGCTTGACGAGTTCTGCCCCAATCGGTGCATGCAGTAATTCATCGTCATACATCAATAAATCATCCAAACCCAGCTCGGTTGCTATCGTACGCATATAGGATACATTCCGATACTTGGCGTAGTCATGTAACATTGCGGCTAATGCGGCCTGCTCTTTTGAAACTCCATTTTGTTGCGCCAGTTGAATCGCCGTCTCGACGACCCCTAACGTATGAATGTACCGTTTCTCCGGTAATGTCTGTTCAATGATTTGTTTGGCTTCTTCAAGTCGCATAGAGTTTCCACTCCTCGATTAATTGTCGGACCGGTTCCGGTACAAGATAACGAATGCTGCGTCCTCTTGCGACCCGTCGCCGGATATCGGTCGAGGATACTTCAAGCAACGGCATATCGACGGCTGTGACCCGGGCACCCTCCGGTATTAAATACCGACTTCCCGGACGGGCAACAGCCCCAAAGTGAATTTCTTCATACAATTCTTCCGCCCGGTACCAAGTATCTAGATTGACTAACGAATCGGCGCCTAACAAAAAAAAGAAATCCTGTTCCGGATACCGACTCTTTAGTTCACGAATCGTATCAAATGTATACGACTTCGCTTCACGTTCAAATTCAATATCCGATACAAAAAAGGCTTCATTGGACTGAATCGCGGCTTGAACGAGCTGAAGTCGTTTCGTTGCACTCGTGATTGCCGCTTGTTTATGCGGCGGAAGTTTTGCCGGCAAAAACCAGACCGCATCGAGTCCAAGTTGTTCCTTCGCTTGTTCTGCGATCAACAGGTGTCCGATATGCGGCGGGTCAAATGTCCCGCCCATCAGACCAATCTTCATCGTGGTAATTGAAGTGTCTTATTCTCTTTCGACTCTTTGTAGAGAACAATGACCTTACCGATGACTTGTACCAGTTCTGCATTTGTTCCGTCAACGAGTTCCGCCGCGACATCTTTTGGTGCTTCCGCACAGTTTTGCAAGACTTGTACTTTCAATAATTCACGTTTTTCGAGTGCGTCCATCAAATCAGCACACATCGCTTCACCGACTCCATTTTTTCCAACTTGGAAAATCGGGCTTAAATCGTGGGCAGTTGCCCGTAAATACCGTTTTTGTTTACCTGTTAACATCTTATGATTCCTCCAATTGCTTTCTAATCACCTGTTCGCCAAGTGCGAGATCAGGTTTTTGACCAGTGAAACGTTCAAACGCTTCAGCTGCTTGTAGTACGAACATCAAGACACCATCTAATGTAGCAAGTCCGCTTGCGGTTGCTTCACGCAAGAGACGGGTCGGAGTCGGTCGATAAATAATATCACAAATCAAGGCCGTCGTCTCTGTCAACTCGATCGGCATTGCTTCAAGATTAGGCGCCATTCCGACCGATGTCGTATTGATGACGACATCGTACGGTGTTAAATCTACGACCGTCGACCACGGAATACTGTTACATCCCAATTCAGTCGCGACCTGTTGCGCCGTCGCATCCGTCCGATTCATGACAGTCACACGCCCGGATAACGCCGGAATGATTCCACGGGCTGCTCCACCGGCACCAATTACCAATAGATTCGTTGTCGTCGTTCCCTGCGTAGCTAAGGCACGCGCAAATCCGATTCCATCTGTATTGGCCCCAACCAGTTCCTCCCCATCCCAATAGACCGTATTGACCGCTCCTGCACGCGCAGCAGCAGGCTCTAAGCGATCGAGAAAGGGAATGATCGCCGTTTTATATGGAATCGTGACATTGATTCCATCCAACTGCCGATTTCGTAATCGCATGACAAGTGATTCTAATGCGTCTGCTTCGACATCCACCATGGTATAACAGCCGAAAAGCCCAGCCGCCTTCAGCCATGTTTCGTGCAACATGGGTGAAAGTGAATGGGCAATCGGATGACCGATGACAGCAAAATGCATCAGACAAGCGCCTCACGTAACGAGACGGCAACACCTTTTGGTGCGTAGGCAGCAACTCGTCCGCCTTTTCCGTGAACAGCAACCCAGCCAAGTCCACTGAAGACGATATCCGTCTTCATGTTGTCGCGGAGACTGAACTCGTGTCGAACGAGCGGAGGAAGCATCTCAAGCGTTTTCTCATTCGGAGGGGACAACAGTTCTCCATTATGATTCGCATACAAATCGTCCGCTTTATCGAGCTTCGTCCGATGGACCTTCAAGTCGTTCGACATGTAAATGACGAATGACCGTTTGTTTCCTTCCATGTAGTCAAGACGAGCTAGACCACCGAAGAACAATGTTTGTTGCGGATGGATTTGGAACACTTGCGGCTTGATTTCTTTTTTAGGCGTAATCAATTTCAAGTCTCTTCCGTCCACATAATGCGCCATCTGATGATGGTTGATGATTCCTGGCGTGTCGTAAAGGTTACAGTTATCATCGAGTGGGATGTCAATCAGATCAAGCGTCGTTCCCGGGAAGTGACTGACTGTGATGACCGCCTCTTCTTCTTCCCCGAATCGTTTGATGACTTGATTGATTAAAGTCGATTTACCGACGTTCGTACAGCCGACGACATAGACGTCGCGTCCTTTGCGGTAATAATCGATTTTTTCTGCAAGTTCGTCCACGCCGTGTCCTTTTTTCGCACTGATCAGATGGACATCTACTGGGCGTAATCCAAGTTCTTTCGATGTTTGGCGCATCCAGTTCATCAGGCGATTCGGATTAAGTGACTTCGGTAAGAGATCGGCTTTGTTTCCGACCAATAATACATCATTTTTTCCGACAAAACGATGTAAGCCCGGTAACCAACTTCCGTTGAAATCAAAAATATCAACGATTTTGACGACAAGTGCATCTTTTTGACCGATTCCATCTAAGATTTTGACAAAATCATCGTCCGTTAATGCGACGTCTTGAATTTGGTTGTAGTGCTTGAGTTTAAAACAACGTTGGCAGATGACCATTTCACGGTCAAGTGCAGATTTAGGCGCATAACCAGGTGCTTTCGGATCCTCTGTTTGGATCGCGACACCACAGCCTGCGCAATTGATTTCTTCCATGTGTGTGTTGAGCCGCATCGGGAACTTTCCCTTCTCTATTCAACGTAGCGCCCTGCTCGCCACTCCAAGAGCGTAACTTCCGACCTTTTGCCGTACATGCTGCGACTACTGCCTATCCTTTCATCTACCGGTATGACAGGGTCATTGTTGCTTATCTTGACGAATCGCTTCAATTGGATGTTTTAACACTGCTGGATCCTCTTTGACACGTTGCGTCAATTTATAGATCCCTTTACGCTTCATCCGTCGAAAAATCACGCGTTCCATCAGGCGATTAAATTTTGTGACGACACCGTCTGTTTTGACGACGGGTTGAACATGGATCACTTCGATACCTACTGAATTTGCGCCTAACACATCCGTAAACAGTTGATCCCCAAGGAAGACAACTTCCTTCGCGTGATAACCGAATTCCGTCAGCGCCCGTTTGAAACCGATCGGTAATGGTTTACGTGCCGGTGCAATATAATGTAGGCCAAGTGGATCCGCAAACTTCTTGACTCGATCGCCGTTGTTATTCGAGACGATGATGACGTCAAATCCATATTGGTTATTCACCATATCGAGCCATGACACCAATTCGTCTGGAGCATCGGCAATATTCCAAGCGACAAGTGTATTATCGAGATCCGTTAAAATTGCTTTGACACCGTTTCGTTTTAACATTTCTAAGTCGATATCATAAATCGATGCCACGAAATGTTTTGGATAAAGTCGTTTAAACACGAATAAAACCTCCAGATAATGGTCTAGCTCTATAGTTAAGTTTAAGAAACAGTTATGTTCTTATCGTTCGATTATAGCACAATCAATTTGATAGAGCGACGACCAAACGAAAAGGGATTAACCCAAAAGTAATCCCCTTTCCCTTCCATCCGTCTTTCTCTGCACGAGATGCGTGAACCGAGTGATTTTTCCTAGACGAGAACAGTGTGGCAGATTTTAATCCGCCACACTGTTCTCGTCTAAAAATAACTTTTAAGTCCACTGCCTGCATCATCGACTCTTAATAATAGCGAATCCACAAATAGAGTTGCGATAAAATCAGTGTCACGAGTGTGATCGGCGCTCCGTACAGTAAGAATCGTCCATACGTGAATTTCTCCCCTTGTCGCGTGGCTAACCCTGCCACGATAACATTGGCAGATGCACCAATCAGTGTCCCGTTCCCACCCAAGCAGGCTCCAAGCGACAGCGACCACCATAACACCTCGACTTGTTGACTGTCCGGCGATAGACCGATTCCCGTCGCCACATCGTTGATGAGCGGGATCATCGTTGCAACAAATGGGATGTTATCAATCGTCGCACTTGCGATTCCGGATAACCAAAGAACGGCAGTCGCGGTCGTCTCGATGTCCCCCCCCGTCAAGTTGATCGTTTTTTCAGCCAGATAACGAATAATACCGACTTCTTGAATCCCTCCAACCAAAATGAACAGACCTGCAAAGAAGAAAATTGTCGTCCATTCAATACGAGCAAACACTTCCTCCAGCTGATGATCGTTTTCGATCGTCAGTACCATCAGAATGGTTGCTCCAAGCATCGCGATTGCAGGTGCCTCAAGATGAATCCCGATTCGATCCAGTAATGGATGGAGAACGAATAAAGCGATGGTGCTCACAAGCACGATGCTGCTGCGTAAAACCAGTTTACGGCTGATGATGTAACTGTTTTCATCAATTTCCATCAGCTTTTGTTGATTTTCTGGTTCGACATGCAATTGTTTCCGGAAAATCAAATATAAAATGCCGAGTGTGACGAGTGTGATGAACACAATAATCGGTGCCAAATTCCACAAAAAAGAATTAAATGTCAAATGCGGATTCGCAGCACCAATCATGATATTCGGTGGATCACCAATCAGCGTCGCCGTTCCACCGATGTTCGCAAACAAGACTTCTGCTAGCAGAAACGGAAACGGTTTGATTTTCAAGACTTTTGTAATCGAGAATGTAATCGGAACAATTAAGAGGACGGTCGTGACATTATCTAAAAATGCCGACCCAAATGCCGTCAATACCGACAACATAATTAAAATCTTAATGGGGTCTCCCTTTGTCCGTTTCGCTGCCCGAATCGCAATGTATTCGAACACTCCCGATTGATTGGCAATCGTGACGAGAATCATCATCCCAATCAGCAAAACGATTGTTCCCCATTCGACGTACTCGAACAGGGCGGACTCGAGATCAACGATTCCGAAAATGACCATCGTCAACGCTCCTAGTAAGGCGACGATGGCACGACTCATTTTTTCACTAATAATAAACGCGTATGTCACTAAAAAAATCAATAAAGCCACATAAATTTGAATCGATGAGTTCGTCATTTCTGTGAACATCAACGTCTGCATGACAAATCCCCCCTTAGGCATGACAGGACGCTCTCCTAGTACGCAGAGAACGCCCCGTGTTTATGAATTCCAGTATCCGATTCGTTGGCCCATCAAAACCGGACCTGTAATGTCGTCTGCTAACGTGACAGCATCTTTCGGACAGATCAAGACGACCGTCGAACCGAACGAAAAATAACCAAACTCATCGCCACGTTCGACTTCACGACGTGGGTTCGTCTGAACGATCGTGTTGACGTTCAATGCTCCGACCATGACGTGTTCGAGTGCGTGTTTTCCTTGGGTAATTCGGGTCACACGTCGGTAGTTTCGTGTCAACGGACGTTTCCCATACTCGAGTCCCAGCTCATTGACAGGCGCTGAATCGCGTCCTAACGTATAACTTGTCCGAACCATGCCATCGATCGGTACATGGACGCGGTGGTAGTTTTGCGGACTGAGATAAAAGATCATGACACGTCCGCCAACGTAATTCTGAGCTTCGTGGTGCGAACCAAGTAACTCTGACACGGAATAGCTTTGATCCTTTACCACAAACCGACTGTCTTCCGTCAAATCATCGACGACGGATAACATACCGTCACACGGACTGACGAAGGCGTTCGGAGACGCGTCGATCGGACGGGCATCTTCTTTTAAGTGTCGGACAAACAAGTCGTGTAAGGTTTTATATGAATCAAGCGGTTGGTCTGCTTCTTGCATCTGCAGGTCATACATCTTTACGAACGGTTGGATCAATGGTCGACTCGCTGGACTCATGGCAAATCGCCGTAATTGTTTCGCAACTACTGGATGTCCGTTCAACTCAAACAGTTGAGTAAAAAACCATTTTTTAATCATTTAAATCACCTGACGATTCTTCTTCTGAATTTTTAACGTCTTTACCGGCAAAAAATTCTTTATACGCTTCTTCTGTCTGCTCACCGGATACCCGGCTGACTTCTTTCCCATCTTTGAAATGAACGACAGTTGGCGTCCCTTCGATGGCAAACGTATCCCAAGCCGACTGCTCAACTGCAAGATCGATTTGTTCGAACGGAATATCCTGCTTCTCGCCGAGCGGCACTAAGTACGGTTTTACTTTTTCACAATGGACGCATCCCGTCTGATAAAAGTACGTGTAGAACTCATCTCCGGATTGCAGTTTATCGGACACTTGACTTGCAGTTAAGTTTCCGTTTTTAGAAGCCGAATCTTCTCGGTCCATGAACAGTAACAGGCTCGCTCCGAGTAAGACGATTAGCGCAATGACACCAGCTGTAATCCAATTGGCTTTTGATTGCGGTTTTTTTGTTGGTTTGACACGGTTAGACTTCTTTGACACATCGATCCCTCCGTCATCTTGGCAAAAGCCATTTTTTCTGAATCATTATAGCACGCCCATTCGCAAGAATCGTATCGATTTGCAAAGCGTCATCAATCAGTAACAGATCGGCTCGTTCTCCTATTTTGATTTCTCCACCAGAAATCCCATACGCCTGTGCGACGTTCAACGTGACCGTCTTTATTGCATCCTCCAGTCGAACACCGTGCCGGACGGCATCGCGGACTGCTTCAAGAATCGAGTTTGGTTTTCCTGTCTCTAAACGCAACAGTTTTCCGTTCTCATCAAACGCAGGCAGACTGGCTCCAGCATCACTCGACATCGTAATCTGATCGAGCGGAATGCCCGCATCGAGCGCACGTTTTAAGGCAATTCCTGCCGGTACTTCCCCTTCTTGAATGAAGGCCTCCGTCGTACACGTCGTGAAATCGATTCGCCCACCTTGTTTGGCCCACCTTAAACCGGCTTCGAAAATCCGTTCGCTTCGATTGATGTGTGTCGGCAAAAATTGTGTGATGGGAATGTCCGTTGTTTCGACCACATTTTCCAGTAAACGAAGTGCTTGTTTGCCGTCACCGATATGGACATTCATCGTTCCGTTGACTCCTTTTAGAAGACCGGCAATCCGGGCTTGTGAAGCGAGACGCGCCAGTTCTTCAACAGTCGGTTGCGTCGAACGGTGGTCGTTGATCGCAATCTCACCGATACCGATGACTTCGTTGATTAAAAGAATGTCTTCGGCAATTGAATTGGTGATCGATACAGGGGGCACGGCATAACTACCGGACAATAAAAAAGGACGGATGCCCTGACTTGTATACCCACGAACATGTGCAAGCAAGTCAATTCCTGTCCGGGTCCAGCCGTCCGTCCCGAGCAGACCAACGACGGTCGTGACGCCACCGGCTAAGAAGTCTGTTGCCACAAGAGGAGCGGTCCGCGTCGCAAATCCCCCTTCTCCACCTCCACCAATCGGATGGACATGTCCGTCAATCAAACCGGGAATGAGCTGTTTCCCTGTCCCATCGATGGTCTCTGTAATCAACCGTTCATCGATGGCATAGGATCCGATTGCCAGAACCTTGCCTGCCCCAATCCATACATCGGTGAACTCACCTGCTACACTTACATTTTTAAGAATTATCATCGCTTGCCTCCTAAACCATAAAAAGCGAGCCTATCGTCCGAATGACGATATCTCGCTTTTACCTTATTCTGCCTTTGTCCCTTGACCAAGACCAAGATCTTCATTGACTGCATCAAGTGCGAAGACGACAAGTGAAGTCACGACTGACATAGCTGTCGCGAATCCGAAGTTATACGTGACTGCATCGACCGCTGATACGATGAACACAGCTGTGTTCACGAGTAAGAACGACCAGAAGAATGTAACGAGAAAACGCATTCTTCCCCCTCCATTTCTTAACTTACTTTTTAATGTCCTACGTTTTGTAGTATATCATTTTTTAGTACGACAGACAGCTTTTCTCTGTTTTTTTTAAACGCTTTCTTGATTCTGAAAAGCAGGCAATTCTAGATGTTTTTTTAGAGGGATATGCTACAGTAAGCATAATGAATCAAGAGTGGAGTGGGTTATTTTATGCAACGTCATCTTATCACCGTCGATCTAGACGGTACTTTACTACGTGACGACAAGACAATCAGTCAAACGAACTTAAAGGCTTTACGGACCGCTCGGGAAAACGGTCATGAAGTCGTCATCGCAACAGGACGTCCTTTTCGACATGCCAAACGCTATTACGACGAACTCGGTCTGACGACACCTATCGTCAATTTCAATGGTGGGCTCGTTCACCATCCACACGATCGACACTTCGAAGTCAGTCACCATCCGATTCCGCTGAAGACGGTTCAACACATCTTGGAGTCGGTATCGGACTCGAAAACACAAAACATCGTCTGTGAAGTGACCGATCATGTTTATTTCCAACGTGATCCGGTCGGTATTTATGAATTTTATACGGACCATGCTTTATCCGTGACGACAGGTGACCTCCGAAAGGTCTTACAACACGAACCGACGTCGTTACTGATTCATGCGAAAGGTGAACACGTCCAAGACATCCGTTCTGAGTTGTCGAGCATCCATGCCGAAACAGTCTTGAACCGGCAGTGGATTAAACCTGAATATATGGTCGAAGTGATGCGCAAAGGAACGAGTAAAGCAATGGGTCTCCAACAGATTTCGCGATATCTCGGCATTGATCAAAAACAGATTGTCGCCTTTGGTGACGAAGAAAATGATTTGGAAATGCTCGATTACGTGGGTCATGGCGTCGCGATGGGCAATGCGATCGGTCCGCTCAAGCTGATCGCCAACGGAACAACAAAAACCAATCAAGAAGATGGGATTGCCTACTATCTGAAACATGTGCTCGGACTAATTTAAGCCCGCCTAAACAACATAAGCCGTCTCCTCTGTCAATACGACAAAGAAGACGGCTTATTCGTGTCCTTCAAGGACCATTGATTCATCTGCTGGAACCCTTACCCTTTTCGGAAATAGCCAACGACTGAATCTGTTGCTACGACATTGATGAAAACCGTCTCGTCCGCGTCACGACAAATCCGTTCGACATCCCGTAATTCATGTCGTTCGATGACCATCATCAGTGTTGACTTCTCCGCTCTTGAATAGGTCCCGATCGATGGCATCTGTGTGATTCCCCGAATGATATGTTGATGGAGTGCCGTCGTGATGTCATCGGCATGATTCGTGATGATGAAAATCGTTAACCGTTGATTGCTCGTGTGGATCTCATCGACGACTTTTGATGTCACATAGATGAAGACAATCGTATAGAGCGCTGTCGACCAGCCAAATAATGCACCTGCGAGTATCGCAATCAAGAAATTAAGGACAAACAGATACAATCCGACGCTTCGATCGGAAAAACGAGCAAAAATCAAAGCAACGATATCAAATCCACCTGTCGAGGCCCCGAATTTAATCGTGATTCCTGTTCCAATCGCAAGCAACACACCGCCGAAGACAGCATTTAGTGTCTGATCACCCGGAATGACCGCATATTGTGGAATAAGTCCAATAAAAATCGTCGTCGCCAAAACTGAAATCAAGGTAATGATGGTAAAACTTCGTCCTAACATGATCCATGCTAAAACAATCAACGGCAGATTCAGTACTAAGAACCAGACGTTTTCCCCAAAGGCGAATGCCGTTCCCTGTAACACCTGCGTTAAGATCTGGGCGAGTCCTGTAAATCCTGTTGAATACACACCACTTGGAATCAGGAACCAGTTCATTGCCAATGCAATGACGAACCCGCCAATCGAGGCGACAATTACTTTTAAGATACTTTCCTTTACAACCGCTGTCACACCTTGTTCTCCTCTCATTCGTAAACTATCTTGGAACACTTTAGCACATAACAAATGAGTCCGGATAGTCAAGAAGACGAAAGAATTGTATTTCTTTTTTTGGTACCGCTCTCATTTTCGGAAGTTGAACACAACTTAACGTTTAGGAAAAACTAAAAAAATTCCGACATGCTGACCATGTCGGAATTTTTGTCATACTGTCATCGATGCTGGAATCGTAACCGTACCTTCTGCCGGAACTTCTACGCTGTCACCATGTAGCTGCAACGTAAATGACTCGCCGATATTCTGCTCGATAGATACTTCGTTTTGTTTGACGTGCACGAGGATGTGATGACCGCGCCATTGCATCCGGAACGAATAACTTGTCCAGCCTTTTGGCAACATCGGCTTAAAGGACAAGGCACCGTCTTGAACACGAAGTCCCGCGAATCCGTGGACGATTGACATCCAAGATCCGACCATCGACGTAATGTGTAGACCGTCTTCTGTATCGTTGTTGTAGTTATCAAGATCGAGACGCGCCGAACGTTGATATAATTCCATTGCTTTTTCTTCATACCCGACTTCTGCCGCGATGATTGAATAGATACACGGCGAGAGCGACGATTCGTGGACCGTCCGCGGCTCGTAAAAATCAAAGTTTTTCTTTTTCTCTTCAATAGAGAAACGATCCGTCAGGAAGTATAACCCTTGTAAGACGTCCGCTTGTTTGATGAAGACGGAACGTAAGACACGGTCCCACGACCAGTTTTGGTTTAATGGTAAGTGTTTCGGATCAAGATCTGCGACCATGATTTGTTCCTTATCCATGAAACCATCCTGTTGCATGAAGACGTCCGGCACAGAGTCATCTTTTGGATAATACATCTTTTGATCGATATCTGCCCAGTGCGCCAATTCTTCATCCGTCAACGCGAGCTGATGCATCAATTCTTCCAACCGTGTCGGTTCTTCTTGTTCTAAATGACGGTGAACCGTTTGGGCATACTCAAGACACCAGGCTGCCATCAGGTTCGTGTACCAGTTGTTGTTGACATTGTTTTCGTATTCGTTTGGTCCTGTTACACCCAAGATCATATAGACGTCTTTATGTGGCACATAGTTGACACGACTCGCCCAGTAACGCGCAATCTCAACGAGCACTTCAAATCCATATTGTCCAAGGTATGACGTATCACCTGTATAGTTCGTATAGTTGTAGATAGCGTGAGCAATCGCCCCGTTGCGGTGAATCTCTTCGTGCGTGATTTCCCACTCGTTGTGACATTCTTCTCCGTTCATCGTCACCATCGGATACAAGGCACCTTTCATTCCAACATTCTTATCCGCGTTTTCTTTTGCTTGCGGCAATTGGTTATGACGGTATTTGAGTAAGTTCCAAGCGACATCCGGCTTCGACGTCGCGAGGTAGAAGTTGAGACAGTAGGCTTCTGTATCCCAGTATGTCGCACCGCCATACTTTTCTCCCGTAAACCCTTTCGGTCCAATGTTTAGACGGGAGTCTTCTCCTGTGTACGTCTGGAACATATGGAAGATATTGAATCGAATACCTTGTTGGGCTTCGATATCGCCTTCGATTTTTACGTCTGCCTCTTCCCAATGTTTTAACCAGGCTGCTTCATGGTCAGCCAGAACATGATCAAATCCAGCTTCGAACGCATCATTGACCCGTTTCATCGCCTGAGCAAGCAAGTCCTCGATTTCATAATCACGATTCGTCACGAGTGCAACCAACTTTTCAGCTGTAACGGATTCTCCCGCGGGTACCTGCTTCGTGAAGCGATTCGAAACGTACTGCAATGTGCCTTCAAGCACTTCACATCTTGCTCCTTCGACATCTGTAATCATTGCTGCCGTCACATGCCAATCCAGTTTTTTCGTTTTAGACGTGACATAGGCAAACCGTTCCTCTGCTCCATGTTCGACGGGGAGCCAGAACTTTTCATCGTAGTTCGAATCTTCATTTTCGACATCCGCATCAAGGTAGGATTCGATGACGATTTCTGCGTCAAAGTTAACAGGAGTGACGGTATACCGGAGTCCGGCAAGCTCTTTATCGACGATTGAGAAAAAACGTTTTGCTTCGATTTTCGTTTCTTCGGTTCCATTTTTGATCAACATCGTCCGCGTGAGGACACCATGTTGCATATCGAGTTCGCGTTTAAAATCAACGACATCCCATTCGTTCAAGTCAACGTTTTTTCCGTTGATCGAAACACGGATACCCATGATGTTGACGGCATTCAATACTTTTGCAAAGTATTCCGGATACCCATTTTTCCACCAGCCGACACGCGTCTTGTCCGGATAATAGACACCGGCGACATACATGCCTTGATGGGTATCGCCCGAATAATCTTCCTCGAAGTTCCCTCGCATTCCCATATGTCCGTTCCCAATCGATGTCATCGATTCAGCTAGACGGTTATCTTCCGGATGGAATCCTTGTTCTGTAATCTTCCATTCGTTAATATCAAATAATCGTTTCATTTTAAGTAGCTCCTTCATTCTTAATCACATGGACGCACAAGCCTTTTTGTAAGCGTTTTAATATTCTCTACCTTCTTTATTTTACACATAATAACCACTAATGCAATCGTTTGCACGAAAATAAAATTCTTTTTCTGCGTCTCTTTCTATTTTGGATGTGGCTGCCCTCTTTACGGTATTTCCCTCAAAAAAAACACCCCCGGTCCGTGATGGACTGATGGTGTTTAAGACTTACTTGGCGGTTCCACCACATGATTGGCGAACGACCAGATAATGAGGCACGATGACCCGTTTTCCGTAAGGTGTCGCTTCTTCATTAATCTGTTCAATCAGACAATTCGTCGCTTCAAATCCAAGACCAAAGATGTTGATTTCGACTGATGTCAACGGTGGACTAGAGAACTCCGCGATGAATAAGTTATTAAAACTGACGACTGCCATCTGATTGGGGACACTGATTTCCATCTCATTGAGCGTACTCATGACACCAAGTGCCATCATGTCGTCACTGACAACGACAGCAGTCGGCGGATGTTCAAGCGACATCAAACGTTTGACGGCATCGGCCCCGCCTGTCGTCATGAACGGCGCACTGACGATATACGAGTCATGAATCGGGATGCCTTCTTCCATCAGTGCCGTTTTGTATCCACCAACACGTTCCTGTGTGACCGCTAAGTCCTGTGATCCACCGACAAAGGCGATACATTCGTGACCGAGTTGATGTAAATATTTTGTGACTTCACGCCCTGCGAGGTAGTTATCCGTATCCACATACGTCACATGGGAAGAATCACTAAACGGTTTACCGACGACGACGAACGGAAATTTAGAGTCCTGTAAAAACTGGACGACTTTATCATCCGTCCGTGAATACAAGACGACGACCCCATCGACTCGACGACCCTGAACCATCGAGACGACACCTTCGTATACTTCTTCTTCCGAGACACCTGTCGTCATGTATAGCGAGTATCCGTTTTGATGTGCTTTCGTACTGATACCCCGAATCACTTCTGAGAAAAATGGATTTTGAAGTGTTTTCGTCGCCGCACTTGGCATGACAAGACCGATTGCCTGGGTTGTCCGATTCGCGAGACTCCGGGCATGAACGTTTGGATAGTATCCCAACTCCTCCATCGCCTGACGGACACGTTCCTTCGTTTTTTGGCTGATCCGCGGGCTGTTTGCAATCACACGCGATACAGTAGAGGGCGCGACATTTGCTTCTCTCGCGACATCCTTGATTGTTACTTGCATCCCTTTCACCTCATCATTTCCCTACAAATGTATTTTAGAGTGTTTCCTTCGTCCGATTGATCCGTCTTCGATGTACGAACAAAATGATTAAGGCAAGAATCGGTGCGATTGACCCAATTGCAACAAGCGAGACCCAATTCACTTGCGAACGCTCGATCACATATCCATTGGCACTGTTCGCATCAAGCGTCACTTCATACGCATCACCATCTTGGCGAACGACATCCGAGAACAGTAACCCTCGTAATCGTTGATCGTCACCCACTTCTGATGCCTTTACACGTAATGTCGTTTTCTTTTCCCCTAAGTTAATAGCATACAGGACTGTCTGATTTTTTGTTTTTCGTTCAAACACAGCCATATGATCGGTTTTCGCGACCATTCGCTGTTTACCTGTTTCAAAGGCAGAATAGTCATCACGCATCTTGTTTAACGTCTGTACATATTCTTGCATCTTATCGTTTTTGTCGAACTCCATCATCATCCGATTTCCTGGATCGTCTCCACCAGGCATCGCCACTTCTGTCCCCTGATAGACAATCGGCATTCCTGGTGCTGCATACAAGGCAAACAACGCGAGACGCAGTTGACGTTCCTCATCTTCGGCTCCACCAATCTTCGCTTCTGTGATAAAGCGTTTTAAGTCATGATTATCAATGAAGTTCGCTAAAGACATCGCTTTCGGGTTAAACGTAGTATCTCGATTATAAACCGAATCCAACTCTTCCGCCGAACCATTTTTTCGAGTGAATTGATCTTTGATGCCGTAATAAAACGGGAAGTTCGTGACGGAATCAAATCCTAATTTTGAATACGTCGCAATCTTTCGTGGATCCCCGTCAAATACTTCTCCGAGCAGGAACAAATCCGGATGATCTTGTTTGACGGCCGGAATGAACTTTTCCCAAAAACCGGGTGGAACATGCCGGACGGTATCAAGACGATAGCCATCAATTCCCGTCTCATCGACCCAATACTTGGCGACATCAATCAAATAGTTGACGACCTCTTGATTTTCCGTATTGAAGTCTGGCAAGTCAAATAACCAATTGTTTTCGACTTCTGCTTGGTTGTTCCAGTTCATGATGGTTTGTTCTTTATGGAACCAATCTGGTTTTTCCTCAACAAGTGGATGGTTAGGTCCTAAATGATTGACGACCAGATCAAGCACTACTTTAAGATCACGCTTATGCGCTTCCTGGACCAATGTCTTGAACTCTTCTTTTTTCCCGAAATGTGGATCGATTTCATAATAATCATCCGTCCAGTATCCGTGGTATCCGTTCGGTCGGTTCTTAAAGATTGGTGTCAACCAAATCGATGTGAACCCCTGTTCCTTGATGTAGTCCAAACGTTTTGTGACCCCTGCTAAGTCGCCACCTTGAAAGGCTTTTGGATCATCGGAATTTGCTTCTAGATCGTTACTCGGGTCACCGTTCTCAAACCGGTCGACCATGATGAAATACATCCGTTCTTTTTCCCATCCTGCTGCTTCGCTCGTCTGCGGAAATATTCCGATAGACAAGAGAAGCGGCAAGAGGAGAAGCATCACGCCTCGTCTCATGCCGCTGATTCCCCCTTGATTGATTACCCTTTCGTTCCACCTGCTGTCAGTCCAGATACGAAGAAGCGCTGGAAAGCGAAGAACAGGAGAACGATTGGTACTGCTGATAACACGGCACCTGCCGCAAACAATGTGAAGTTATTATCGAATTGCTCTGAAACCATGTTGTAGAGTCCAACGGCTAACGTCTGTTTCTCCGGTGAACGGAGAACGAGTGATGCCAAGATGAAATCGTTGAATGGTGCCATGAAGTTAAACAAGGCGATAACCGCGACCATTGGTTTAGCGAGTGGAAGAATGATCTGCCAGAAGATCCGAAGATGTCCTGCCCCGTCCATCCGTGCCGCTTCATCTAGTTCCTTTGGTATTGTATCAAAATATCCTTTTGCAAGATACGTATTCATCGGAATCGCGCCACCTGCGTAGAGGAGAATCAATGCCAAATGTGTATCAAACAACTGCAACATGTTCAACAAGACGTAGATCGCGATGATGGCAACGAATTGTGGCACCATTTGCAGCACGAGGAACAAGATTAGTGAATTTTTCCGTCCTACGAACCGGTACCGTGAAAAAATATACCCTGTCAGCGTAATCAGTGCCACTGAGACGACCATCGTAATCACGGCGATTTTGATAGTGTTTAAATACCACATGCCGTAATCCGTTTGTGTCGCATCAAATAAGTCAAAGTAATGGATCAATGTCGGATTGCTTGGGAAGATATCAGAAGTGATGCTTTTCCCCGGGTTCAGTGATGTCCCGGCAACCCATAGCAGTGGATACACGATAATTATCGAGGCGATCGTCAAAATGAGGTATGACAACGCCATATTGATTCGGTTTTGTTTTCTCATTAGATCATATCCTCATCTTTGAATGATTTTGAACGTTTAAACTGAATGACGGCAATCGTCATGATAAAGAACGACAACACGAGCGTAATCGCTGCGGCAAATCCATATTGCGGATTCGAACCAAGCGACAGTTTGTAAATCCAGGAGATCAGGATATCCGTTCCGCCAGCCGATTGACCCGGAACAGCCGGTCCCCCGTTGTTAAAGAGATAGATGATGTTGAAGTTATTGAAGTTAAACGTGTATTGCGTGATTAAGATCGGTGCTGTTGCAAACAAGATCATCGGTAACGTAATCAAACGGAATTTTTCGCCTGAAGTCGCTCCGTCAATCGTCGCTGCTTCATACAAATCTTCTGGAATCGACTGCAGAATACCGGTCGTCAATGTCATGATGTACGGGAATCCGAGCCACCACTGAATCCCGATCAATGCGAGTCGTGTATAGGTCGGATCCGTCATCCACTCGACACCACTATCCAACCCGATTGCCGGAAGTAATGTCGTATTGAAGACACCAAACGTTTCATTAAACATCGAACGGAAGATCAAAATCGTGATGAACGCTGGTACTGCCCACGATAAAATTAAAATCGAACGGAAGAATCGTTTTCCCTTTAAGCCTTTTTGATTCAATAAGACAGCAAGACCGATTCCGATCGCGATGACACCGGTTGTCGAAGCGACTGTCCAAATCAAGGTCCATCCTAATACACTGATGAACGTGTCGCGGAAGATATCCACTGTAAAGATGTTCAAGAAGTTTTGAATTCCAATCCAGTCGACGAGTTTTGCGGGTGGTGAGTTATTGAACTTGTAGTTCGTAAAGGCAATCAAAAATGTAAAGATCAATGGTAAGACGACCGTAAAGACTAGGAGAACCAACGATGGAATCAGCATGGCATACGGGAATCCATTATCACGGAAGTTCCGGAGCTGCATTTTCAAAGAAGGTACTTCTAATTCCATATCACGGAGCTTACCGATCCGATACGCATCGATAAAGTTCCAGACGTAAATGGCGATACCAAACACAAGCAGAATCAATGCAATGATTCCCTCGACCATCAAGAAGATCGAGTGATCCCCCCTTACGCCTGGTACCTCACCGAGTGTAATCAATCCCCAAATCGCACCGCGATCTCCAGGACCGTTCCCAGCTCCTTTAAAAAACAGTTCGAAGTTCACTAAAAAATACGATAGAACGACGATAAAAAAAGTCGCGCCTTTTAAAAATTGTTTGTTGTACAGTTGCCCCAATCCAGGAACGATCGATATCACCGCCGCAATCGTCCGGTGATTCGTTTTAGGTTCTGGTGTCTTTGTTGGTTTTGGTGTCGCAATGGCCGCCATCGTCTGTTCTCCTTTCCAAAGGTCATGTCTGACCTCAGGCTTCTCTTCCAACCATAAAGATAAGGGGGAATCGAAGATCCCCCTCTCTTTAATTCTGTCTCATCGATTCAGTTGATTACTGATTGTTTGCTTCGATTTGTTGCTTGATTTGTTTAACAGCATCATCAGCTGATTTTTGTGCATCTTGTTTGTCAGTTGCAACGAGTTGAAGTGCTGCTGCCATCGGCTCCCAAACTTGACCCATCTCAGCGATGTTCGGCATTGGAACACCATCTTTAGATTGTGCGAAGACAGCTGCTGCGACTTCGTTGTCTTTGATCGTTGCATCTTCTTGAAGTGCTGTTACTGGTGGAATCTCGTTGTATTTCTCAAACATCGCTTTGGCATTCTCTTCGCCAGTGAGTGATACGAGGAACTTCTCAGCCCACTCTGCGTTTTCTGAGTATGCTGAAACGGCATATGTTTTTACCCCAACGAATGTTTTGATTGCTTCGCCGTTAGGAAGCTTCGGAAGAGCTGCTGCCCCTAAGTTGATACCTTTTTCTTTGTAGCTTGCGACTGCCCATGGTCCGTTCATGACTGCGACTGCTTTTTTGTCGCCGAACAATTGGTCCATTGCTTGACCACCGCCACCGCCGATCAAACCTTTCGGGAAGAGACCTTCTTTGTACCATTTACCGATGTAGTCCATTCCTTCGACTGCGCCTTCATTATTGAGGCCGATGTCTGCAGGATCAAGTTTTCCACCGTTATCTTTAAAGACGTATCCACCGTATCCACCAATCGGACCGTGTGCGAAGTAGAAGTTATCCCAAAGTGCGAGGAAACCGTATTTGCCGTCTTTTTTCTGATCTGTTGAAATCTTGTACAAGTCATCCATTGAAGCAGGTGCTTCTTTTAACTCATCTTTGTTGAAAAGAAGAATTGGTGTTTCGACTGCTTTTGGATAACCGTATACTTTTCCGTCAAACGTTACTGCTGATTTCGCTGTATCGATAAATGGCTCAAGTGCTTTTTCGCCGTCTTTGAGTTCAGCGATCAACCCTTGGTCAACAACTGTTCCGATTTGGTCATGTGGAAGGAGAATGATGTCAGGACCTTTTCCAGCAGGACCGTCAAGAGCGACTTTCTTTTGTTGATCCGTCATTTTTACTTCTTTGACTTCAACTTTGACGCCTTCTTTTTCTTCAAACGCTTTAGCAGCTGCTTTTGTTGTTTCAGCTTTTTCTGTATCTTCCCAGATGACGATTTTAGCTGGTTTTTTTCCGCCTTCTGAACTTGTGTCCGAAGAACCTGAATCCGTGCCACCACCACATGCTGCAAGAGCACCGACTGCCATGACAGATACCGAAAGACCTGCTACTAATTTTTTGATTTCCATGTTTGAAAATTCCTCCCCAAGTTAACGTACGAATGATAAGTTCTGATGCACAACGTTTGCATAAAGGCACAACCATTTTCTCGTGATAACAACCGAGGGGTTGTAAGTGTTTTATGAAAACGTTTGCATCACCTTTACATTTTTATTATACAATCTAAAATCCTTTTGACAAGTCCTTTTTATTAAATATTTTCCTACATTTCAAAAAGATCATTTAAAATTTTTTTCGAAAACGGTTTGTCTGTATTAGTAAAATCAATTTAAAAAGAAAACGTTTACATTTAGACCGTTTGCACAAACAGGTGCAATCGATTGCATTGTATACGCGTCTTCTGTTTAATCCGTCATCTTTTTCTTGAATTCCAATTGACTTTAAGAAAGCGCTTCACTATTCTTAGGTCGAGGACTATTACATTATAATGCAAGCGATTGCACTTAGGGAGTGACCACAATGCTGAAAGAAGCCGTTTTCCACCGCGCCATGTCTCCATTCGTCTACAAATATGATGAAAAAACCATTCACATTCGATTACAAACTAAAAAAAATGATGTCAATCACGTCGAGTTGATCTGGGGTGACCCGTACGATTGGCATACTGAAAATCCAGATGATGCTGACTGGAATTTTGATCCGTCTAAGGCCAACTACTGGAATACGTTCGAGACCCCGATGACACGCAGTGGTTCTGATGAACTGTTTGATTACTGGTTCATCGATGTCATTCCTCCATTTCGCCGTCTCCGCTATGGTTTTCGCCTTCACGACGGACAGTCAAGCCATGTTTTCACAGAACGAGGCTGGTTTGATGAAAAACCATTAGATGATACTGGCTACTACTTCTGTGTCCCTTATTTGAATAAAGTGGACGTCTTTCATGCACCTGACTGGGTCAAAGATACGGTCTGGTACCAAATCTTCCCTGATCGTTTTGCGAACGGTGACCCGGTCAATGATCCTGCCGGCACACTGCCTTGGAACAGTACTGAGCCAACGACGACCAATCTATTCGGTGGCGATTTTCAAGGTGTGATTGATAAGATTGATTATCTCGTAGAGTTAGGCGTTACAGGAATCTATTTCTGCCCAATCTTTGAGGCCAAATCAAACCATAAATACGATACGATTGATTATCTCGAGATTGACCCTCAATTCGGAACAAAAGAAAAATTTAAGGAAATGGTGGATCTGCTCCATGAAAAAGGAATCAGAATCATGCTTGATGCCGTCTTTAATCATGCTGGTTTCCACCACAAGGCGTTTGCTGACATTCGAGAACATGGTAGCAATTCATCTTACCGAGATTGGTTCCACCTGCGTAACTTCCCGCTGGTGACAGAACCTATGCCCAACTATGATACTTTTGCGTTTGTCCCGGAAATGCCAAAATTCAATACGGAAAACCCGGAAGTAAAAGCCTACTTGCTTCATGTCGCTCGTTATTGGGTCGAAGAATTTGGGATCGACGGTTGGCGATTAGATGTCGCGAACGAAGTCGATCATGCCTTTTGGCGCGATTTCCGAAACGTCGTCAAAGAAGCGAATCCCGATACGTATATTCTTGGAGAGATTTGGCACGACTCCCAAGAATGGTTGCTCGGCGATCAATTCGATGCCGTCATGAACTATCCATTCACGAACGCTGCCTTAAACTTCTTTGCTCTCGATAAGACGACCGCTTCTGCCTATGCCAATGATATGTCGCATGTCCTGTTCTCGAATACGATGAATGTCAACGAAGTGACGTTTAATTTGATTGGCTCACATGATACGCCACGGGCTTTGACACGAGCCGGCAATGATAAAAATAAAATGCGGTTACTCTTATTATCGATGTTGACGTTCTCTGGAAGCCCGGTCATCTACTATGGTGACGAAATCGGACTGGATGGCGATCAAGATCCAGGTTGCCGAAAGTGTATGCCTTGGGATACTGCAGAACAGGATTTAAATCTGTTGATGTATACAAAACATTTGCTTCATTTGAGAAGCCACCATAAGACACTGGCCAATCACGGACATATTTCCTTTGTCCACGCTGACGATGAAACCAATACCATCGTCATGCGTCGAATGAGTCAAGATGGGACCTATTATGTCTACTTCAACAACTCAAACCACCAAGCAACGATTCCAGCTCCTCAGGCTGGACAAGGCATGGATCTCTTTTCGAACACGCCGCTTCCTTCATTGGATGTGACACTTGCTCCGTATACCGGAACAATTATTCAAGTCATTTGATCTGAAGACAGTCTTTTCGCTTTTTTGCGAAAAGACTGTCTTTTTTCATTTGTATGACAAGCTCATTTATTTTTTCAATTTAGGGTAAATAAAAATAAGAAAGGGGTGATTCTTCTCTCATGGAATTAATTTTTTACACTGGACTCATCTTGATTGGTCTGTTTGCCGTCAGTTATCTGAGCGAACGGTTTCATCTTCCAAGCATCTTGGCCTTCATCTTAATCGGGATTGTACTTGGTCTTTATTTCGATCTTCCTGAAGAACTAAAACTTGGTGGAGAAGCGGGTATCATTGTTCTGTTTTTTTTGCTCGGTTTAAAGTTTTCTGTCGCCGATTTGATTATTCAGTTCCGAAACATTTGGAAAGCGGGACTGATTGATCTTTTGTTATCTTTTGGTGGTACTTTCCTTTTAACGTTAGCTTTTGGTTTTTCTGTACCGGAAGCATTTTTAATCGGTTGTGTCCTGTATGCGACAAGTTCTTCGATTTCAGCCCGCTTACTCGATCGTGAACCTGATAAACATAAAGATGTGAATCGCTTCGTACTCTCTTTGCTCATCTTTGAAGACTTGGCGGCCCCACTTTTGTTAACAACAGCTCCATTTGTCCTCGGAACACAAGAATTCACCTTCATGAAGGTCGGAACGATTTTCCTTGGTTTTGTATTCTTGTTCAGTGCTTTGATTTTTTTAACCGTCTTCATTCGTCAAAAATCCAAAATCGTTGACTCTCTCTATCGTCATCCAGACGCCGGAATCGGCATCATCGGCTTAATTTTGACCTTTTCAGGAATTGGGATCATGTTTGGTTTGTCCGAAGTCCTCGGTGCATTCATCGTCGGGATTTTATTGACGGAAATCAAAGAGACACGCTATTTAAAACGGCTTGTAACACCATTTCAAGATTTGCTTTTACCATTATTCTTTATTTCATTCGGAATGTCGTTTGAGATGACGGAAGGACTTCCATTAGACTGGTTTTTCTTTGCCCTTGTCGTCTGGGGACTTTTGTCGAAGTTCCTTGTTGGTTTCCTAGGAGGACGATCGTTTGGACTCTCTAACTACCATGCGATTGAATCCGGGTTTTGTTTAGGACCGCGTGGAGAATTTTCGATTTTATTCATTACGCTTGCTAGTGGAGCTTTTGTGACCTTGACTGGTCTGTACATTTTTGTATCCGCCTTTCTTGGGATCATGTTGTTCCGTATTTCTAGTAGATTGACCGATCGAACACATGCGACCGCTAAGAAAATCAAACAAAAGATGCAATAAGCGCTGAAAACGAGACCTTCCGATTAAATAGTCGGAAGGTCTCGTTTTTGATAGAATTATTATATAAGAACCGTTTCGTCAACGCCCGACGAAAACCGGCGCTTTTTTCTCAAGAAAAGCTTGAACTGCTTGTTGGTGGTCTTCCGTTTTACCCGCACGCGATTGATAGATGATTTCCTGAGCCAACATGTCTTCTAACGTCGATTCTGAACTCGCCGCCTGCAATTGTTTAATGTAGCCGATGACTTTTGTTGGGCGATTGGAAAGAAATTCTGAAAAAGCAGTTACCTCATCTTCAAACTGTTCCGCTTCGACGACTTTTGTCACTAAATGATAATCATACGCTTGCTGCGCTGTAATCGTCTCACCTAATAAGGCCAGTTCCAATGCTTTGGCACTTCCAATCAATCGTGGTAAGAAGTAAGGTGCTCCCGCATCAGGTACCAACCCAATGTTGATGAATCCTAAAGATAGTTTCGCATCCTCCCGTACAAGCCGAAAATCACACGCTAACGTCAAGGAAAGGCCTGCTCCCGCAGCGACACCATTGATGGCGGCAACGGTTGGTTTATTTGTTGTTGCCAGCGCTCGAATGACCGGATGATAATAATGCTTTAAATACTCACCATGATCCATGCCAGGTTGGACAGTTTTTAAATCTTGTCCGGCACAAAATCCTCGTCCTTTTCCCGTCATAACAATTACCCGAACACTTTCATCTTGATTCGCTTCTTCGATTGATTCTGCTAATTCTGTCAAAAGCGTCGATGTGAGCGCATTTAATCGTTCAGGACGTGACAACGTAATCGTCGCGATGTGTCCTTTTACTAGATAATCGACCTCACTTTTCACTCCATTCCCCTCCATCCTAAAAATGAATAACAATTCATTATGATGTATTCGTGATGTTTTATGAAAATCCTTTTAAATCTCCTACTTTTTTATGAAAGGACTGTTTTTACTCTTTCATTATGAAAATTGAAGGCGTATAGTTTCCAAAAGATACAGAAAGACAATACGTTTTAAGGACTTAAAGGGGAATTTAATTTATGAAAACAGCTAAACAACAATCATTATTCCAAATTACTTGGCCACTATTCATTGAAATCGCGCTTCATATGAGCCTAGGAATCATCGCCACCCTGATTCTTAGTTACTATTCGGACAGTGCAGCTGCTGCCGTAGGTGTCTCCAATCAGGTACTCAATATTTTCATCATTTTATTTAACATTACGTCTGTTGGAGCTACGATTATCATCGGTCAATACCTGGGAGCTAGAAGAGTCCAGGATGCTCGTCAAACTGCACGATCTGCTTTTTCCATTAATTTATATATCGGCTTAATCATTTCTGTTCTCGTTGCCTTGTTCGGCAAACAATTACTTGGTTTCTTCTCATTAGAAGGAAAAACATTAGCTTACGGTGAAACCTTCTTAGAGATTGTTGGTCTCTTCTTGTTTTTAGAAGCTATCTCCTTAACGTTAGGTGCCATCTTAAGAAGTCATGGTTTTACGAAAAATGCTATGTATGTCACGTTGTTGATGAACTTTGTCAGTGCCTTCGGTAACGTCATCGCCGTCCTCGGACTGTTTGGTATTCCCGTACTCGGTGTTGCCGGTGTCGCTTGGTCAATCGTCATCGCTCGGACAGTCGCAGTCGTCCTTCTGTTTTTCGTCGTTTACCGCAAACTATCATTACGTTTCAAACTAAAAGATTTAATTCAAATTAATCGTCGTGATATCAAAAGTATCATGAATATCGGCATTCCCTCTGCTGGCGAAGGCGTCTCGTACCAATTTTCTCAACTCATCATTACCGGGTTCATTGCGACGATTGGCGAGTCCGCCCTATCTGCACGTGTTTACGTCTCAAACATTACGATGCTTTGTTTCTTATTCACTTTAGCGATTGCACAAGGAACACAATTGCTTGTCGCCCGCCAAGTGGGGGCACAACAATTTGAAGCAGCACACAAACGTGCTGTAAAAACATTAAAAATCGCGGTGTTTGCTAGTTTTGTTTCTGCTGTAGCTCTCGCTTCATTCGGAACATCGATTATGTCTTTATTTACCTCAAGTCCTGAAATCATCGCCATCGGCATTCCATTGCTTTGGGCAAGTGTCATCCTCGAACCGGGCCGTGCCATGAATATCGTACTCATGGGAACTTTGAAATCAGCCGGAGACGTCCGCTTCCCGGTAGCCATCGGTATCCTCTCGATGTGGGGAATCGCCGTTGTCCTCAGTTATACACTTGGACTTCAGTACGGACTTGGACTACTTGGTATTTGGATCGCCTTCTCTGCCGATGAATGGTTCCGCGGAATTTTCGCCATGAAACGTTGGAACAGCCGGAAATGGGCACAATATGCTGTCGTCAAAGGAGATCAACATGAGCAAAACGAACGTCGCAAGACTTCTGAAGCAATCTGATGTTCCATTTGATTTGCTTTCTTACACTGTCGATGAAAAGGATTTATCCGCTCAAAATGTGGCTAGGAAGATTAATTACCCGCTTTCATCTATTTTTAAAACTCTTGTTTTAGAAACAGACCAAAAACAACATGTTTTTGCCGTCATTTCTGGAGAAGAAGAGTTAGATTTGAAGGCGGTGGCGCTGGCGCTTTCCACAAAAAAAGTACAACTGGTGCCTATGAACGATTTAATGAGACTGACGGGGTACATCCGAGGAGGTGTCGCCCCGATTGGTGCTAAAAAAACATTTCCCGTCCTCTTATCGGATCGGGCAGTCGGTCAATCCTATATGATCATTTCCGCTGGTAAACGTGGCTGGCAGATTAAATTAGCTCCTGACGATTTTCTAACATTCACGAATGGGATTCTCTTCACGAACCGCTGATACGTACTGGAAATTTATGATATGATGGATAGTATCGAAGATGTGGCAGGAGGAATCATTTTGTGGAAAGAACGTGTACGTAACTCGATTCCGAATCTCTTTACATTCGGAAATTTATACTGTGGATTTCTTGCCATTGTCATGGCTGCTCGAGGAGACTTTCAAAATGCGACCTTACTGATTGTCATTGCGATGATGCTCGATAGTTTGGACGGTCGAATTGCCCGGATGCTTGGCGTCGCAGGCGACTTCGGAAAGGAATTGGATTCACTTGCTGATGTCGTGACGTTTGGTGTCGCCCCCGCTATGATGGCTTATTACACTTATTTTTATGATTTTGGAGAAATCGGTTTATTGATTGCAGCTTTGTTCCCTTTATTTGGAGCGTTTCGTTTAGCACGCTTCAACCTTTCAGCAACAAACGTAGCTTCTGCCTACTTTTCCGGTGTACCGATTACCGCTGCCGGAGGCATGTTGGCCGTTGTCACGCTGTTCAGTGGACGAATGAATGATTTGATGGTTCCGCTTGTGTTCACTGCACTCGCTTTCCTCATGGTCAGTCGTGTGAAGATTCCAAGCTTTAAAGACATTCCGGTTCCACGACATACCTTCGTCATCACTTTTACGCTACTTTACGTTACTTATGTCATGATTGCGAGAAGCAATGAGTGGTCGACGTTTTGGTTTGTCGCCGTTCCTCTCTATGTCGCGTTCCTGCTATTTTCTTTCATCAAGAAGAAAAAACAAAAAAATCATCAAATCGATTAAAAACAGACCGTATCCCGGTTTGTTTTTTTTTGATTATTGCAATCACACCTCATTTCTGGCTCGTTTCCCTTTTGTACAGGTATACTTACATCAGAATACTTGGATATGGAGGACAGACACTATGAATGTTTTTCAAAAACGTCTCTGGTTATTTTTTACGATTTGGTTTGTCATCGGTTTGATTTTAGTTGGTTTTTCGTTACTTCCTCCTTGGCTTGAATGGGCAAATGCGGTCTTTTTATTCGCCTCTGGTTTGTATGCCGCCCTTTACTTATGGGACGTCCTCCCAAAAGGTCGCTTCATCATTCCAGTCATCTTTTTTGGGTCCATCGGGATCGAGTCCATTGGTGTACACACCGGTTGGCCGTTTGGTACATATGCTTATGAAGCGGACTTTGGTGTTCAACTGCTTGGTGTACCCATCACGATCGGCGCCGCCTGGTTATCTGTCATGGGAGCTAGCCTTGCCTTCTCACGTCGGTTTCCGTTTCGTTATAACACAGTGATCTTAGTCCCGCTGTTTGCAGTCTGGTTGGATTTAGCGATCGACCCCGTTGCTGCAAACGTCAAATCGTATTGGCTTTGGCAAGACGGTGGTTTGTATTACGATATCCCGACCCAAAACTTCTTTGGTTGGTACGGGACGGCCCTGTTCTTCTCACTACTGCTTGCTCGGTTCGAACAAAAAGTCACCCTCGCGGAACTGGAACGAAACAATCAGTATCTATTCTTAATGCTCCATGCATTGTTCGGTTTGACGGCAGGTGTTGCGGGACTTTACGGCGTCACGCTGATTAGTCTCCTCGCCGGTCTCACGTATTGGCTCACACGAGGAGGTATTCTTTTTGCAAAAAGCAAACAAAAACAAATTAGCTGAGTACACTTTTCATCTCTATGTCAAACAACGTTTGATTCGAAAACAATTTCATCGTATCTTATACCGGGCGGATGATTTGCCGACACCGGGACTAATGCTTGCGACTCATGGTTCGTGGTGGGATGGAATGATTTTGTTCCACCTCGATCAGACAACTCTTCATCATGACCCTTACGTCATGATCGACCAACAAGGACTCGCACGGTTTCCTTTTTTCACACGGCTCGGTGGATTTTCAATCGATCGCAGCTCATATAAAGAAATTAAACAAAGCCTTCAATATGCGAAGGATCAACTGGCCAACGGCAGTAGCGTCTGGATGTTTCCACAAGGTGAAGAACGACATCAAGAAGAACGGCCACTCAAGTTGAGCAGTGGAGCGACCCATTTAGCAAAAAGTGCTCCGTCGATTTCCTTGTTTTCATTTTATTATTCGTTTGGGCATGAGCAACAACCGGATGTTTACATTCGAACGCGAAAGATTCAATTGCCTAATGATCGTTCATCCGTCCAAATGCAATACTTAACGGATGCGATGACTTCGCTCTATGACGATGTCCGCTCTGATGCGATTGAAGGACAGACAACCGCGTATCAACTTTTAACTGAACGAAAGGATCCACTGCCCGTCAAAACAGAACAGTGGTTACAGGCCATCCGAAAATGATTATAGGTATTTTTATCTTTTCTGTTTTAGTCTGTCTTTACACGTTCCTCAATCTAGCATTTTTACCAAAGCTAACAGGACCCGTTGCACCTCCAAGTCTTGCGGTCTGCATTCCACTTCGAAACGAAGAACGAAATGTCGAAAAATTAATGACATCACTGAAACAAGCACTCCACCCTAATGTACATGTGTATTTATATGAAGACCGTTCGACCGACCGGACACGCGATTTGTTGCTCGAGCAGATTGGTGCAGATGACCGTTTCACGATGATTGACGGGATTGACTTACCGACTGGTTGGGCCGGAAAAGTCCATGCCTGCCATCAACTCGCTTTGGCGTCAAAAGAAGAGTATCTGTTGTTTTTAGATGCCGACATCACGTTGACAAAAGAGACGATCCCTAAACTGTATGCGACGATGAAACAAGAACGAGCTGTCTTTTTATCCGGTTTTCCTTCGTTTCCTGTTCCAACTTTTTTAGGGAAATGTCTGATTCCGATGCAACATGTGTTAATCGCGCAACATCTTCCTATCCCCTTCCGGAAAGTCAAACATCCTGCGTTTGCCGCTGCAAACGGGATGGTCGTCTTAGTGGAACGTCAGGCCTATGAACAAGTTGGTGGTCATCAATCCATTCAAATGGCGCTCGTCGATGATTTAGAGCTGTGTCGGACCTTCAAACGAAACGGATTCACGACGACCCTCGTTCATGTTGCTCCATACGTCAGCTGTGATATGTATGCGACAAATCCTGATGTCTGGCAAGGTTTTCTGAAAAATGTCTTTCGGGGGATGAATGATTCGTACTTGATCGGCAGCTACTTTCTTCTGTTTTATCTCGCACAGGCCACCATCTTACCACTGGCCATTTTGTTCCCATCGTTCTTTACGATTGGCGCATTGTTCTTTCTCTTGTTAGCCCGTTACCGGATTGACCGGAATGCTCAAATTTCTCATGCCTGGTTTTGGCATCCGGTGGCGACGGTCCTTTATGTAGTACTACTCGCAACGGCAATGATTCGAAGACTCAAGAAAAGGGAAATCAGTTGGAAAGGTCGGACATATTCTTAAGGAGGCGTTACGTATGAAACATATTGCAGTCATTGGTGCGGGGTTAGGTGGCTTAAGTGCCGCGATTTCCCTCGCTTCAAAAGGATTTAAGGTCACTGTCATCGAACGAAACGAACATATTGGTGGAAAGATGATGCCCATTACCGCGGACGGTCATCGTTTTGACTTTGGTCCAAACACCATCACGATGCCTGAAATTTTTCAATCTGTCATCTTAGAGTCGGGTGCAGACCCAGATGATTATTTTACATTTGAAAAATTGGCACGTCATACCGTCAACCATTTTCCAGACGGCCGGACCTTGACGTTTGCGACCGGACGCGAAGCCATGCGAACCGAAGTCGACCGCTTCACGAACGGGCAGCTCGCTAAAAACGATATCACAGGTTATCAAGAAGAAGTCGCACACCTTTTCCAGATTGCTAAACAACAATTTTTCGTTAATATCGATTCTTATTTCAATTTTTCTTTGTTACGCGATATGACGAAAGTACACCCGTTAAAGACCTTACATGGGCTACACAAAAAATATTTTAAGGATCCCCAGCTGATCCAAGCACTTGACCGCTATGCGACTTATATCGGCAGTAGTCCGTTTCAGGCGCCGGCAACCTTCGGCTTGATTGCTCATCTCGAACTCAATGACGGTGTCTACTTCACGCACGGAGGAAACACTGCGATTGCCGAAGGATTTGCCCGTCGTGCACGCGAACTTGGTGTCGTCTTCCGATTAGGAGAAGAAGTGACACAAATCGAAGTCACGAACCAAATGGCAACAGAAATTGAACTGAATCATATCGATTATCTGTCCGTTGATTTCATCGTCTTAAACGGGGATCTCCTGACGCAATACCCTCGCTTGATTTCAGAAACGATCCGACCGGACTTTAAAAATCCGACCCCCTCCCAGATGGAACCGTCGATTTCTGCTTATGTCCGCTGTATCGGACTTTCACGTCGCATCGAAGGACTGGCACATCATAATGTCTTTTTCTCTTCCGACTACGAAGCAGAGTTCGAGGCACTGTTTAATCAACACCGTTACGCGGAGGAACCAACGATTTATATTTCCAACTCTTCGGTCACAGCATCGGAAATGGGGATTGCCGGCGATAATTTGTTTGTGCTCGTCAATGCCCCTGCTACCCATAAAGGATCAGTCATCGATTTTGACACGTATGACAAGATCATTGATCAGCGTCTGAAGCACTTCGGAATCGATATTACGTCTGATGTTCTGTTTGAGCAACGGATTACACCACAAGACATCGAACAGAAATTTTCAGCGTATCACGGCTCATTGTACGGCCTTTCGTCGAACGGAACACGTGGGGCTTTCATGCGTCCAAGCAACCGTTCAAAGAATGTTCACAATTTGTTTTTTGCCGGTGGATCGACACATCCCGGTGGTGGCAGTCCAATGGTGACGCTTTCAGGAAAACTGGCAAGCGAACGAATCGTGTCCGCCGTCGCTTCCACCCTGTGAACGTTATGTGAATTGCATATCAATTACTTGTACGGACAACTTAGATTTGATACGATTACTTCGAGTTCAAGAGGTAGTGATTGACCCCACATCCTCAATCAAGCGCATGGTGACTTCCCCGAGTCAAAAGCGTTTAGGAACTTAACATTTCTGTTGTGTCTTGATAGCTTGTTCAAGACCCACTTGTTCAAAAGATACACCACTGTAAACTACTCGGCATGACTTACGACGTTCCCCCTTAGATCGTCTCATCCTGACTAGTTTACAGGCAGCTCAATCATCAACAGATTCATCCCCGTGAATCGCTGACCTGCCTTGTTGGAAGTATGTATCCGATCATGTACACACAGATCAGGTTTAGACTCCCCGGTCTAAACTCAATAAAAAAAGACCTTGGTCCCCGCCAAGGTCTTTTTTTTATGGAGTTTTTAAGCAGTGACATCAAATCGTTGCGAGCAATTTCATTTTTTGCCAACGACTGACGTAGGCACGTTTCGTAAAAACATCATATTGATTATCACGTGCCGCGTCCAGGATTCCCCGGTAAAGTAAAGCCGCTACTTTTAATGCCCGGCGACTTTCTTTCGGATACTGTTCAAAAGACGGCGTCGCTGCATCATACAATTGTTCGGCTCGAAACGCCAATGCCTCCCAAAGACCGGCAAAGTCTCCGGATGGAGTTCCTGCTAGTAAGGAGTCTGTTGTGACACCATATTCGCTCATCCAATTTTCAGGAAGATAGACGCGACCTCGTTTCGCATCCTCACCGACATCACGTAGAATATTCGTCAGTTGCATCGCAATGCCTAACTGGATTGCTGAATCTCGTAACTCAGGTTGTCCTGGTGCGAGGATCGGGAGCAACATCAAACCGACCGTACTCGCGACATAATAACTATATTTTTCTGTTTCTTCAAGAGAATGATACCTGTTTTTTTCAATATCCCACCGCATACCTTCTGCTAATTCCAAAAATGGTGTTTCATCCATCTCATATCTAGTAAATACATCAGAAAGCGCAATCCACAGTGGTTTGTCAATGTGTTGACCCGATCGGAACTGACGAAATTCCTCCAAGAATTCGGCTAAGCTTTCTTTTGGCGTCGCTGACTCGTCTACCGTATCGTCAAGAAACCGACAAAACGTATAAATCGCATAGACGGCCATCCGATCTTGTTTCGGCAATAGGGAAAAGGCTTTATAAAAGGTTTTTGAACCATTTTGAATCGTCTGTTCACATACTACGTATGCGTTCGTCACTGTATCCATTTTTCCACCTCATCTCTTGTTCCATTCGATTGACAAGTAATGTCGCTCCCATCATGACGATCGGAACGCCTCCACACGGATGGACAGATGCGCCTACTGCATACAACCGTTCAATATCAGCATACGGTTTTGCTTGGGTTTTTAGAGCAGCTGATTGGCGAATCGTCGGAGCGATTCCAAAACTGCCACCTTCATATAATCCAAAATCCTGTGCATCTTGAGGTGTACGGATCTTCATTTCTGCAATTTGACTTTGGAAACCAGGAAGATGCTGTTCGATTTTTGCTAAGATTTGATCGATGAATCCATGTGCTTCATATTTTTTCTGATCAAATCCACGTGGTGAAGGAACTAACGCATACACAACGCTATCATCCGCTTCAGTTAACGAATCATCTACCTTACTTGGATTAAACAGATAAACAGCCGGATGTTCTGGCAACTCATCTTTCTTAAAAATCGATGTCATCATTGGTTTTAAGTCACTTGGCATCAAAAAACGATGCACCGGCAAATCGACTTTTCCGTTTATCTTGAAGTACAACAATAATGTACCACCAGACGGGACATATTTTTTAGGTTGTTTCCCTTCGACTAGATATTCCATCAGCGGAAATTCGCCATTCAATACGACGCTATCATAATGATATTCCCGTCCCTCGACAATAAACCCTTTTGCTTGTCCTTCTCTAATCATTACACGTTCGACGGATTGATTAAACTTGAACTGGACACCTCGTTCGACTAATGCCTCATACATTCGTTCCGCCAAGGAAAAATAACCGCCTTTGACGTACCAGACACCTTCCTCTTGCTCGCGGTAAGGAATCAGTCCATAAATCGATGGAGTCGTGTACGGATTCCCGCCGATATAAAAAGTCGGAAAACTGTAGGCCATTCTAAGATACTTACTCTTAAAGAAACGTTTCAAATGATCATGTGCCGTCTCCATCGCATGCATCTTCACTAATGGTGCTAGCATACTAGGGTGCAACAATTCACGCTTACGGAAATAACTCCGTTCTAAAAATTTCGATACGCTAACGTCATAATCCTTTGATTTTTGACTCATAAATTCTTGAAAACCACGGCCTTCTCCGAATTGACGTTCAATCGCAATCGCCTGATCGACGACATCTGCCTGTTTCGTGACCACTGTCCCATCATCAAAGTGTAGATCATATAGCGGATCAATCCGTTTTAGTTCTACACCTTCCAGACCTGCTTCCTTCAGTTGTTCCTGAAGTTTTCCGGGCATCAAGACGATTGTCGGGCCTTGATCGATTCGGCCACCTGACTCAAAATCAACTGACGCAAGTCGTCCACCCGCACGTGTTTCCTTCTCAAAAATAGTAATCTCAATTTCAGGGTATCGTTTCGTTAACAATAACGCTGCATGTAACGTTCCGACACCGGCTCCTACAAATCCGATTTTCATTTTCCAACACCTACTTCGTTTGTCAATAAGTCTGCTGTAATCCGGGCTGACTCAAAGATAGTCGGAAGCCCGCTTCCAGGATGTGTTCCGCCGCCGACTAAATAAACATGATCCAACTCTTCAAAACGGTTATGTGGTCTAAAATACATCATTTGTGTCAGTTGATGTCCCAGATTAAACGTAGCACCTTGATGGACGCCCATTGCTTCCCAGTCATCCGGTGTAAACATTTCTTCGACTTCGATCGCTGCTTCGACCCCTTTGTACGGAGAGCGCTCTTCTAGCGCATCAAGAACGCGGCGACGTAACTTCGGTCCTTCAATCGCCCAATCAAGTTCTGAATAGTTGTTTGGAACCGGAACTAACACGTAAAGAGCCGATTTCCCTTCCGGAGCCAATGTCGAATCGATCACAGATGGATTTTGGACATAAAATGAAAAATCTTCCGATAATTCTAATGTCTGTGTCATCTCACGAACATTTTTTTCGTAATCATTAGCAAAATAAATCGTATGGTGTGGGGCATCAAATGTTTGATTGACACCTAAGTACAACATGAACGTCGAACACGAGAATTTTTTTCGATCTATCTTCGGACGTGACCATTTTTTCAGTACACCTTCCGGGACAAGATGGTTCATCGCATGTGCAAAGTCTGCACCGACGACGACGTCATCATATAAGACATGTTCGCCCGACTCAAGTATCACGCCCGTCGCTGTTTTTCCGTCTAAAATCAGCTGGCTGATTCCTGTTTCAAGATGGACCGTTCCACCTAATTCTTCGATTGCCCGTTTCATCGCTTCCGGAATCTGATTCATTCCTCCAATCGGATGATGGACTCCGTAGGCATGCTCCATGTAAGATAAAATCGAAAAACCGCCTGGGCATTCCCATGCTGACATCCCTAAATATTTGGCTTGAAACGTAAAGGCATATTTTAATTCTTCACTCGTAAAATAGTCAGAGAGAACATCATATAGGGAACGTCCTAACGAGAGACGTGGCAGTGCCGTGATGACACGTGGCGACAGATAATCCGTTAGTTTATCGTGTTTTGTCTGTAAAATCGGCATCATTTTAGCAAGCTTCAATGCCTGTTCTGCCATGAAACGATCATATCCTTCCCCATTTCCCGGAAAGTGCTGTTCAATCGTCTGTTTCATCCGGTCACGGTCCGTCGTCATCGTAAAATGATCGTTGCCCCCGTTAAAGTACAGCGTATACATCGGATCAAGTGCCTTCAGCTCTAAATAATCACTCAGTTTTAGACCGATACTCGTAAAAAGATTTTCTAGAATATGCGGCATATTCAAAAATGTGGGCCCACGATCAAATTGATAGTCACCTACTTGTACACGAGATGTCCGTCCGCCAACAATCGGTTGTTTTTCGTACACGGTCACGTCTACTCCTCTGCCCGCAAGCAACATCGCACACGCGAGTCCTCCAGGTCCTGCTCCAATAACGGCTACACGCTGCTTCACACGAATCTCTCCTTTTTCTCTCTACTTGTTTTAACTATTATACTAATCACATACTACTCCCCACAAATTTGAACTGTCCTAAAACTGTAAAAACGCCAAGCTTCCCTTAGGAAGTGGCGTTTGCAGTCACGATATACCAAGCTCCTTCTTTCAAAAATGGTGAAATCGATACATTTTCGAAACCAGCAGCATGTAGTTGTTCCGTCAATTCTTGTTTACCGGGTAACGGATAAAGATTGTCATGTAGCGTCATGAACGCGTTAAATGCGGCAGAGAAAGGAGCCCCATACTCGCTGTCCCGCAGTGGAGTGACGAGGATGACCGTTCCCGCGTCTTTGACGAAACGCCGAACGCCTTCAAGAAGACGAAGTCGTTCTTCTTTCGGGAAGTAATACAGAATATTATTCATCATCACACCATCATATGTTTCTTTCACTTCAAAACTTTTGATATCTCCGACCACAAAATCAATTTCACCGGTCGTATCTCGCCGTTTTGCTTCCGCAATGACGGATTCCTCGATATCGATTCCTGCTAGTCGCAACTCTGGTAATGCTTCATGTATTTTACGTAAGTACCCTCCATAGGCACAGCCGATATCAAGCAAAGACGTCACATTTTGACTGCGGATAATGTGTCGTACAGCAGGAAAGGCAACGGTCTCCACCAAAGCAGACGTTTCAGCAACGATATCCCCGTGTTCTTCGCCATTAAATGTCTTTTGTTGACCGTCTTCTAAAAACTGTGGATAGGAAAATAGTGCAGGCAGATGTAATTCCATTAACTCGGATAACATAAAACCGATACTTCGATCATCTGATTTCGATAACTCCGGTAAGACATGGCGTGTCGCCGTGTAACGAAGATCTTTCTTTTTTAAGTGTCCGACGGCTAGACCGACCTCAAACCAACGCGACAAGGCTTCTGTCGTCAGCGGTTGTTTTAATCGGATCTGTGCCTCCGCTTGCGTTGCACCTGACCCTAATACGTCAAATAAACCATATTTGTATCCAATATATCCGTGCCATAACGGTAAGACTGGCTCTGCCCGTTTCATCCATTTTCTTGCCCGGAAAACTTTTGTCCATTCTTTCAACTGTGCCACAAGCGTTCCCCTCTCGACTGCGTAATATATCCCTTTTCCCAAATAACAACAGATTGTAACCCAAAAAAATACACGTTTCGTCGCAAATGGACAAAACGTGTATTTCAATCAATCAAACGATCCGTACCTCTTCATTCAACAGCCCAGTATCGTTTAAAAGAATTGCATACCGTACGGCAACGAATATCCAAGGAAAATCGTCACAAGAACGAGGACAGCAAACCCAAGCAAGAAACCAGAATAGGCTTTTCCTTTTTTCAGACGAACGAGTGTCAACTCACCCAAAACCAAAACAAGGATTCCTGCTGTAATCTTCGCATGGTACAAGCCGTCTGGATTAGCAGACATACCTATGATCGTGATATAGAGGTAAAGACCTGTCGCGAACGTCAACAGCAATAACAAACGAAACGCCATGTGTACACCCTTAGCAGCAGGCTTACCATTCTTATACATCGAAAACGCAACAAAAAATGTGACCAACAATAAAACCCATAATAAGACGTGTGTGTGTACAAATGCAGTAATCGGCATTTTTGTTCCCCCTTTTATCATTCCTTATTTATCGTAGCTGATTTTCAGCATGAGACATAGTGTTATTTTCCTGACATATCAATCATTTCCGAAACAGCTGAATGGGCAGTGACCATTTGTGGTAATTTCACGGTAAAGAGACTACCTTTCCGTTCAACCGAATCCACTAAGATTTCCCCATCATGTCCTTCGACGATTTCTTTACAGATGGCAAGTCCAAGACCGGTTCCTCCGATTTTTCGACTATCCGAATTATCGACCCGATAAAATTTTTCGAACAACTTCGCTAAAGCCGTTTTCGGAATACCGATTCCTTCATCACGTACGGTGAATTGGACATGGTGCTGATCGGCTGTTAACACGACTTCGATCGTCCCACCAAACGGTGAATATTTGACGGCATTGTTCAGTAAATTATTCGTCAGTTGTTTCATCTTCTCTTCATCCGCTTCAATCCATGGACCCGTCTCATTGAATGAACGGAACGTAATCGTATGCTTCGTCGTTGAGGCCGCATAGAATTGGGTCGTTTCCTCTAGCAAGGGACGTAAATCAAGCGGTTTCTTTTGATAAGACTGGGTTCCTGATTCCATCCGTTGTACATCCAAAAAGTCATTGACAAGATTCGCTAATCGTTCCGTCTCCGAATGAATCGTCTTTAAATACTTGTCTTGTTTTGATAAATCGATATCCCGGTTCAACATCAATTCGGTAAAACCATAAATCGACGATAACGGTGTCCGCAATTCATGCGATACTGTCGAGACCAACTCGGATTTGAGTCGATCCATCTCCGTTTCTTTCGTCACGTCACGTAATACAAGCATCGTCCCTTTTCGCATTCCATCAATTTCAATCGTTTCTACATAAAAATGAATGAATACGACTTGCTGGCGAATCGAAAACTGAAGACTATTTTTCGGAACTTCTCCTTGCAAGACCCCTTCCACATAACGCGAGAAGGTTTCCGGTTCATCGACAACTGCACGGATCGTATCCAGACATCCTTGAAGGGTTTCCGTTTTAGCCGTTCCGTGTTGGAGTTCCGGAAACAAATCGTACAATGGACGGTTCACGAACACTTCCTGTTTACCCGGTTCGATATAGATGACTGCTTCTCGAATCGAATCGAGGATTCGCTCCGTTTTGGTTTTTTCCCGATTCATTTCATCAAATAACCGCATCCGTAACAACGAAAGCGACAATTGACGTGAAAATGACATGACGTCACGCATCTGTTCGTTCGTAAACTGATCACGGTAACGGACAAGATAGATGAAGGCAATGATTTCTTCCGACGCCGGATCAAGAATCGGCACAGCCGTCTCATACATATAGTACGGATATGGTAACGGATGGTCACTCGCAACTTGTTTCGACGAATGAACCGCTTTTTTCAGTGATTCTGCTCGTTTTAATAAAGAAAAATCGCCACCTAATAACTGTTCGGATAATTCTTCCGTCATGCCATGCGTCACGATGGAATAGGCGGAACCTTCATCGACGAATACAAGCGCTCCAATTTCAGAATCAGTGATTGCGATCAATTTCTCGATGATTTCCGGATAAGCCGTCAACGCTTCCCGCGCTGCTAAGGTTTCCGTCAAATCATTTCGATATTGGAGATGTTGTTCATTTCGCATCGTCAGTTCCAGCGCCTCCTCAAGTTCTTGCTGCTGGGCCTGCAGTTCTTCCTGTTGCGCCTGCAACTCTTCTTGTTGCGCCTGCAATTCTTCATTTTTTGCTAACAAATGCTGTTTGTTATCTGAAATTGAACTCGCCATCTGGTTAAACGATACTGCCAAAATACCAATCTCATCTGTACGATCCGGTATTTTCACGCGCGATACATCTTCCCCGCTCGCAAGACGTTCGCTATTTTTTACGAGCGCTAGCAGTTCCGCCGTAATACGTCGAATAAACGGATAGATCAAGAAAATCAAGACACCGACCAGAACGACGATATTTGATAACCAGATCAATTGTGTCGTCTGAATTTCTCGTTCGAGTTGTTCACTCGTCGTTTCCGACCAATCTTCCAAAAACTCTCGGTAACCACCAAGCGCCAGCTCACTTTTATTGATTTCAGACAAAACATCGATGTTTCCAGCGCCATCTAGCTTAATTCGTCCGTTTGCTAACAACTCTTTCCCAAGCGGTAGCGACGTCAACGTCGTTCCGCGTAAAAAGGACTCATCTACGGTGCCTGTTTCCTTTGCTTTGACGTAGGATTCAATCAGCGGCAAAATCGATTCAAAATAATAGGCATACAGTTCACGGGAGGAACGTGCATAATCTTTGCCTTGTGTATAAATCGCATTTTCCTCGAACCAACGTGTTTGTTCATCAATCGTCGCTCGTTGATCTACCATCTTCTGATAAATTTCCCGATCACCGATAAGGGCATATCCCCGCATATTGAATTGCAAGTCTTGCCATTCTTCCCAAAGCGCACCGGCACGTGCGCTCCGGTCTCTGATATCTTCTAATTTTTGTCGTGTTTCTTGTAATTTCGTATCGGTATAATTATAAACAATCAGTGAAGAAATCATCAGTGTCGTTAACACGATATAAAAGGAAGCCATCAACTGGCGTCCGATTTTTCGATTAATCCACTGGATGATCACTCAATATTCCTCCTACGACATCAATTAATTCCAACGGACTGAACGGTTTAGAAAAGAAGTAATTGGCTCCGATTTCTTCTGCCCGCTCGCGGTCGGATTGTTGACTTTTTGCTGTTAACATCATGATTTTCAAGTGTTGTTTATCCGGATGACGGCGGACCTTTTCAATGACTTCGATCCCTGTCATTCCAGGCATCATGTAATCCAGTAAAACTAAGTCATAATGCTGACTCATGATTTTCTGATAGGCTTCGTCCCCATCCGTTGCCTCATCGATCGTGTATCCTTCATCTTCCAATGTATCTAATACCAGCATACGTAACACATCTTCGTCTTCTGCTAATAATATACGTGCCATCTATAAACCCTCCTATTAATATCACTGATCTTTTTGCATACCTTCTCATTTTACACAGTTCTTTCATATTTAGAAATGAAAATCGTCTAACGAATTAGCTCCGACCACTCGATAAGTGACAGAAACGATTCGTTAGACGCAGGTCCCTTAATGAATTTCAATCACTTCATGGAGTGCAAAAGCGTAAATCATTTTTTGGGAAATCGTGATCTTTAAAATCGATTCCAATGCTTCTTGGTACAGATTCAACTGCGTTGCATACCGTTCTCGTAACAAGTCATGCTGATCCTGACCATCAGTCGCCTCAAACACTTGATCGGATTTATAATCCAACAGGATATAAGTCTCACCGTCCTGAATCAAACAATCCACGATCCCTTGCATGACAGCCTGGTCACTCGGACCATGCCAGTCCTTGCGGAAGCGCGCCGAATCAATTTTATACGTAAACGGCAGTTCCCGGTAAACATCCCCTGTCGCCAAGCGTTGTTCAAACAGCTGTCCGATCGCTGAAGACAGGAACGTCTTGAGCTCCGGAATCGCTTCTCGCATCGTACCGGCTTCTAAAGCAGAAATCCGTTCTGTTTGTTCCCAGTCAACAATCTGATCTTCGATGGATCGACCAGCTTCATACAACTGCATCGCTAAGTGCAGGACGGTCCCACGTTCAGCGCCTGTCAATGTCGGACCTAAAAATTGGGGTGTCCGGTAATAGGTCGATTGACGGTATGTGGATTCAAATGCAGCCCGTTCTAACTGTTCCGTTCGCTTTAACTCTGTGACGGTTTGTTTGGCGGCCGTATCAGTAGCAACTTGATACGGATATTGATAGGCAAATGCCGCTTCGATTTGTTGCTTGAACGGCTCATTTCCGGCATGATCAATTTTTTCGAGCGCTCGGACATGCTCGAGTTGATCAATCATTTTCGTCAATTCTTGATGCGGTGCAATGTCATCTAACGTCATGATCCGGAGAGACCACTGTTGTTCCTGCTCGTCCAACATGAATTTTCGAAGGACGGCTGGTGCGACCCAGTCGGCATATGTTTTGGCGTTACGTCGATCGATTTCTGGTAAAAGCAACTCATCCAGCGGTTGATCTTGCCACTTCGCAAGTTGGTCTTCCAGTCCTTTGATTGCCCCTACTAAGATCAACTTTTCTTTAGCACGTGTCATCGCGACATATAACACTCGCATCTCTTCTGCCTTCATCTCACGGTCCATCTCGCGACGAATGACTTCTTTCAGCAAGGTTCCGGACCGAAGACGTTTAATTGGATCAATCGCATCCAGGGCAATCCCATACGTTTTGTGTAATTGGATTGCTTGCATCTGATCTTGTTTATTAAATTGTTTTCCGAGCTGGCTGACGATTGTCACGGGAAACTCCAACCCTTTTGACTGGTGAATCGTCATGATTCGGACCACGTCCTCATCTTCTCCTAAAGAACGGGCTTCTGAAAAATCTTCCCCTCGTTCCACTAGACGGTGGATCAAACGTAAAAATCGGTATAACCCCCGATACCCGGATGCTTCATACTGATTGGCCCGTTCATAGAGCGCATTTAAGTTCGCTTGCCGGCTTCGTCCACCGTTCAGACAACCGACATACTCGAAGTACCCTGTCTGATCGAACAAGGAACGAATCAGGCTCGCCAATGATTTGCCGCGTGCTTCCGTACGCCAGTGTTGTAATCGTGTGAGTGCTTCATCCACCCGTAACCCTAGCGGTGTCTCCTCTTGCGCCACCAACACTGCCGCTTCATAAAAAGTAGTCTCTTTCGATTTGGCACGGATGCGTCCTAAATCCCGATCCGTCAATCCAAAAATCGGCGACCGTAATACACCGGCTAGCGGGATGTCTTGTAACGGGTTATCAATCGTTTTTAATAACGCCATCATGATTTGGATTTCAGTTGCTTGGAAATAACCACCTGTCGTATCCGCATATACCGGAAGTTCATATTGTTCAAACACATCGACGAGTGCCTGAACCCGCTTTCCTCTCGAACGCACGAGGACAACGATATCCCGGTATTCGCATTTACGGAATCGCTTTTGTTTGGCATCAAATACAAGATACGGATTTTCATCGTTTACCATCTCAATGATTCGTGTAGCGATGACTTGTGCTTCGAGTTCTTCTTTATTCGTATCCGTCTGATCAACCAGCAACAATTCTGGCTCTACCTGGTTCGACTCGACATAACCAAGATTCCCCAATCGTAAATGAGCCGCTTCGTCGTAATCAATTTCCCCAACTGCTTCATCCATCACCTGACGGAAAATATGATTGGTTCCGTCCAACACTTCTAAACGGCTCCGGAAATTTTTCGTTAAATCAATTCGTGTCCCGACATCGGTTAGTCGGAATCGTTTAAACTTATTGAGAAATAACCCCGGTTCAGCATGACGGAATTTATAAATCGACTGTTTGACGTCACCGACCATAAACAGATTACCTGTCGCCTCATCCGATTTCGAAACGAGTTTTAAAATCCGTTCTTGTACTTCGTTTGTGTCTTGATATTCATCGACCAATACCTCAACGAAACGCTCTTGCAACAAACGGGCAACATCGGTCGCTTCCCCATCTTGTTCCAAAATCGCTAACGCAAAATGCTCGAGATCCGAAAAATCAACGATTCCGCGCTGTTGTTTCGCTTCTAGATAAGCGGTCGAAAAATGACGGACCAACATAACGATCATTTGGACATGCCCCAGCTGTGAACGCAAGTCTTCGAGATAGTCGACCCCGTCCTTTCCGACGAACAGTTCCCGCATTTTTTTCAAATCACTGACGAGTCGTGTCCGTTCTGCTTGAAACAGTTTCATCTCTTCATCTCCACGTACACCTTTCCAGCGTCCGAACTCAACCGCTTGGAAGGCAAGGGCAACGGTCGTCCACCGGTCAGTTTGTGGATTGATTTGTCGAATCGGTGCTATATCCTGCATCAACATCTCGGCCATCTCATCGTATCCCGATTGACGTAACCGGTAGGACAGTTCCAGATACCGGTTGACGACTGGCGCGACACGTTCCCACTCGAGTTCAAGCAATCGTGTTAATAACGAGGATTCATCCGGATCAATCGGTTGATCGTACTGGGCAATCAAATGATCATAAAAAGCTTCTGGATCCGGAAGTGAACGGGAAAAACGATACAGATTCGAAATCAATGTCAACATCGCTTGATCGTCTCGATCTGACGTATAGCTATCAATCAGTTCATAAAATGCGGGATCCGCCGTTGCGTAGAAGCTCTCAAACACTTCTTCTAGTACGTCATCTTGTAGCAATAACAACTCCGCTTCTTCAGCAATCCGAAAAGCAGGATCAAGACCAATCCGGTAATAGTTTTCTCGTAAGATGGACAAACAGAATGAATGAATCGTCGTAATTTGAGCCCGGTTCATCATTTGTCGTTGTTTTTTCAGGTAACTATCGTCCGGAGCTCGTTTGATCTTTGCTTCGATCGCTTCGATGACACGGGTCTTCATCTCTTTTGCTGCTGCATTTGTAAATGTTGCAACAAGCATCCGGTCTGCCGTCAATGGATCGTCTTGATTGATGACACGTTGTGTCAATCGTTCCACTAATACAGCTGTTTTTCCTGAACCGGCAGCGGCAGAGACTAAAATATGTCCTCCCCTCGCTTCAATCGCCTGTTGCTGTTCATCCGTCCATTGCACACTCATTCTGTCTCCTCCTTCAACCGTTCCAAGACTTCTTTTTCCGACAAAGCGTCCAGTTGGCGGTAGTCGTTTCCAAGCGACTCATCAAACTGACAGACGGAGCGATATTCACAAAACGTACAAGGTGTCCGTTCTTGATAATCAAACGGATCAATCGCAATATCTCCCTCATACATTGATTGGCTACTCGTTTTCAATTCATCCCAGGCATGATCCATCAAGGCATTCAACTCTTCTTCCTTGACGACACCTTTCGTATGGGATTTATGAAGACCCGTTTTCGTAAATGTCACTTTGACAAGCGGCGATTTTTTTCGTTCATCGTATGCAATCTGATCCATCGCACGCAACACCTCATCATTTTCGACGATGACACCTTGCATCTGATACGATTCGAGGAGTAATCGACTCCGCTCGGTTTCATCAGCAGACAAATCACCGCGTAACATCGGATTTTTCACATGGAAATACAAGGCACCAGCTGGTTTGGCCTGTCGATCAAATAAAACTTCTGACTGTTCAACGACGGTTTTTAGATACAAAAGCATCTGAATCGCCAATCCATAATAAATTTCAGCAAAGTCTAACTCTTTGGCACTCGACTTGTAATCAACGATCCGGACGTACAGCTGATCGCCGATCGTCGCTTGGTCCACTCGGTCAATTCGACCCGTAAATTCAATTTCTGTTCCATCCGGTAATGTGAACCGAAGTGGTGGAAACATCGCATTCCCAAAACTAATCTCAAATAAATCCGGTTCGAAATCCGACCGTTCCGCTTGTTTGACAAGCATTTTTGCCGTTTGTTCGACGACATCGGTTAACTTCTTCTTGATGTATCCGAATCGGTTCGAACTCATTAAAATCGCATTTTGAATTTCTGGTGTCACTTTTTCGACGGCCTCTTTTGCGAGAGTACTACACGACTCATCATCGAGCTCACGCCAGTGTTTCCCTGACGCCTTGATGTTCATCGATAGATCATTGAGTGCCCCGTGAAACAGGTTCCCGATGTCCGGCGCTTCGAATTTATACAATTTCCGCTCCTTTAACCGTAAGCCATAGCGGGCAAAGTGTTTATAGGAGCACGCATTGTATGTTTCAAACCGTGAAACACTTGCTTTGATCGTGTCCCCATACAAGGTTCGCGCTAAATCGTCCGGCAAGGGTTTTGCCTGATTCTGATAAAATAACGCACTCGAGAACAAGGCCATCCGTTCTCGCCCTCGTCCGTTCTCAAGCAACAGATTGTAGACATCAAACCACGATTGTTGAATCGGATAACGACGTTGCAATCGTCTTAACTCAATTGCCGTCGCAGCTGCTGCCCGGTCTGGACTCGTCACAAACTGTAGCTGATCATCCGGTGCATGGTCGCCAGCCTCTGCAAAATACGTTTTGACTGGACGGTCCTGCAGGAGTTGACGTTTGATTTGTTTGACGATTGAGGCCGGTTGAAGTGCCTTTCCATCCTCGTCAACAAGTGCATAGCTGATATGCAAGGACTCGCTTGGTGCCGTTACACCTTGATACAGGTAATACAATTCGTCATCAAACACGTCAAGTGATGCCTTTCCGACCGGGATCCCTTGATCATGTAAAAAGTCATGGTCCCCTTCCGATAACAGTTTCGATTGATCTTCCACCAATGGAATCAACCCATCGTTTGCACCAAGTAAAAAGACGACCTTGACCTGTTGTAAACGACCTCGGACATAATCCGTTGCAATTACTTGATCGAGTGACGGAGGAACAAGCGAGAAACGAAGACTTTCAAGTCCTGTCTCAACCATTTGAACAAATAGTTCAGTAGACAAAATCGTCTCAGGAGCTGCTGCTTCTAGTTGTTCAAAAAGGTGTAATACCGCTTCATACACTTGATCATGTTCCCGCGCCTGACTCAATTCATTGGCCTCGAGCGCTTGCTGTTTCCAAATCATCAAACGATCCGTCAGCTGATGTTCTTCTAAAAAACGGTATAAGGCCCGCGTATATTCGCTCATCGTCTTCGAAGCCTTAAAGCGTTTTTCAAGTGGTTCAATCGCTTCAACTAAAAATTGACGCCACTCGTTCAACTCGTGTTCTTCTTTTAATTCATCATCCGTCAAACTGACTTCATCAGCTAAACGACGTTTTAGTTGCCATGGTTTTTTCCACATCGACCCTTTGATTCCTCGTTCTAGCACAAAGGTTTCTAATCGATCGAGAGCTAATCGTGCGTCCTCTGCCGGGAGCGGAATCAGTTCTGTTTTTAGCAATCGAAAAACAGACTCCTCCCGATAACCTGTCATGACGATTTCGAGGACCGCATGGACTAATTCGACGATCGGATGATGAACCATCGATTCCCGCTGATCCAAGAAGTACGGGATATCATACAATTGGAAAGCCCGTTCTAAATGATCCGCATACGGTTCGAGATGACGCACGAGAAAGGCAATCTCATTAAAGCGGTATCCATTTTGCCTTACGAATTGGATGGCTTTTCTGACGGCCGCTTCCGCCTCGACCTGACGATTTACCGCGGCAACAATCGTCAATCCGTCCACTTCTTCATCGGCAGCCGGATACCCCGGCGAAAGTAATGCTTGTTCAAGCATCCGTAATCCCGTGCTCTTGAATTTAACAGACTGCTCGTAATGAATTTCTTGATGCTCAATCTGGCGTTCGTTCATCTGTTCAATCAATTGCATATAACACCGTTGTGACACACCAAACTCGGACTGTTTGGCATAGGCGTCCTCGACATCAAGTGTAAAGCTGAGATGCATCTCTTGTGTCAGTTCCATCAAACGGAGTAACACCAGTTGCTCCTGTAAGGAAAATTCATAAAAACCATCGACGAATACGCATGCCTCACTTAGATTCGCTTCCGGTAACAGATCAATGAGTGTCGTAAAATAATCATCTGCATGGAGTGCTTTATCCGCAATCCGTTCTGTGAACCGTTCATAAATCAACGCCAAATCGTTTAGCTTAGGGGAACGTTCAGGTGAAGCACTGCTGATTTGACGCAACATGTCGGGATCTACTAAGGAACGTTTAAACGATGCGATCAATTCATCCAGTCCTTTATAAAAACCGGGCATGTTTTTAGTCCGTTTGAAGATTTTCAAGTCTTCTTCCGCTTCTTCTACGACTTGTCGTAATAACAGTTGTGTCCCCGTTTCGTCTAAGAAAGGAATCGCTTGGTTTCCGTGATCACGGATGATGTGAAAGGCAAATCGCCGTAAGCTCATGACTTCCATTCGGACGAGACCGGACAGACGCGGATCGGTCGCAATCCGCCGCTCCATTTCAAATGACATTTGATCAGGGACGATAAAGTAAATCGGAGGTCCTAATGGCTGCTTCACGAGTCGTTCGACGACGTCCTCAATCAACTTGGTAGTCTTACCTGTACCGGCACGACCTAAGTGCATATAATTCATAGTTTCCAGCCGGCGTAGACCCTTGACTTCCGTCTTGGGAGAAGCCGGCCTTCACCTCCTTTGTATAGTGTCGGCGAATGCTTACGTTGCTGTTTGTGTTCGGATGCTGCGAGTACTTCCTTTATTAGTTAATGCGACATGAGCTGTCGCTTCACGTTAATTTTTTCTTATATGTATGATTATCGCATAAATACGAACAAACGTCCGGTTTGAAATGAAGGTTTTCTTGATGAAACGATTAGATTCCCTTACTTTTGGTCGGTAGTTGCAAAAAGCGGGTAAAGATTGAGATAATAATGTATTTCAAAGGAATAGTTAATGGAAAGAGGGACATTCATGCTCTACGAGAAACTCGGAAAACAACCAGCAATCGAACAACTTGTTACACGGTTTTATGAACGTGTTTATGTCGATGATCTTCTCCGTCCCTTGTTCCCTGTTGATCGACAACGTGTCGAGCACGCGCAAATCGTTTTTTTGACTCAGCTCACGGGTGGTCCAAAGCAGTATGAGTTGTACGATGAGCGGATGAATCTTGCGATGATTCATCGTCTTTTACCAATCAGACGCGTGCATGCTGAACGATGGATCGAACTGATGACTGCTGCCATCGAGGAGACCATTCAAAATCAAGAAGCCGCTGCTCTTTTAATCGAACGTCTCCGGATTGGTGCAATGAATGTTCTTCGGATTTGCGATGCTCATCAAAATGGATAAGGGATTTTTCTTTCTCATCGGTACATTTCAATGTAAAATGAAAAGTGGAGGCGATAACTATGACTGAAGAACAAGATAAAAAGAGTGAATTGGTAAAGAGTGCCCTCGAACAAGCTGAGGCTGCCAAAACGACAGATGAACCTGTTGAAGAAGAAAAATCCGATGAACAGAAACGACTCGAACACATACGCGCACTCGTTACGCTTGAACGTGGTTCTGATTATTACCGTGTTGTCTTCTATGATGATCATAAACATTTGATTTTCAAAGAACTTGATTATGATCGCGTAGAGTTTGTCGGCCGTTTCTACAATGACAGTTTTGATCCGACCAACCAAAAAGAATTAGAAGAGATTTCTGAAAAAGCACTCGCGACGTCGATTCGTAAACGATTCTTGTAAAAAACGTATTCGTCTTATGACTGTTTACTCATGCAAAAGCCGTGTTCCCCCAATCAGTTGATGGGGAGCACGGCTTTTTTCATGTACCTATTACAAGCTCATTCATTCTGTTTGGACGTGTTTCGTTTTTTCCGACGCAGGACGTATGCCAATACGCCACCCGCAACCGCTAGTCCTGTTGCCGCCAGTACAGGTAAAAGCACTTTTTTCGACGTCAGTTTTTGTTTGACTTGTTGCAGACGGGATTCCGTTACTTCTTTTTGGGCAACGGATGTGCGACGATTGATCGTCATATGTTTTGCTGCGTCTGTTACGACAATCCGTTTCGTCACCCAACGTCGATTTCCTGCGTCATCGACGATTAGTTGACGGGCTCGTTTGACACCCTTAACGCGTTTACCTGGTGTATTTTCCGGACGGACGATTCGCGAACTGATGAAACGTCGTCCTCCATTCACACCAAATCCAGGTTGTAATTTTCTTCTGTTTAACCATTCGTATGATTCATTCATTGTGTAGCGGTCATCTGACCGCTTCACCTCCCTTTAGTCTCTCTCTCGTTCATTCGTTCTTATTCGCTTTGTTAAGTAATGATTCCTGTTAGATTGTTCCACTTATCGTGCTTTATTAAACGTCATTGGTCGTTCTTCTTGAAATCTTCGTTGCATTTCGTAAGCCAGTTCTAACGTTTTAATCCGTTGTCGTTCGATACTGTAGGCAGAAGCATCCGTATCAATCCGTTGACCTGTCTGAAACTCAACTTGGACGGTTTTACCGATTTTCTGGACCGTTTTCATCTGTTTAAAGTTGATCCAGATGCACTCTGCTTTTTCCTTAGCTGTCGTCGGGAAAAAGATTGTCTGTGCTTTCCAGTCAATCAAAACCGGCGTTTTTCGATTCGGTCCCAGAATATGGCGTGCCGCCTCGATTCGTCCACGCATCGATGAACCAAAATACAAACATGATTCTTCAATCAACTTGATCGGATGACCCTCTAATACAACTTCTGATTGTTCTTGAATAAGTAAAGTTTGTGGTTCACCATACGGACCGTACTTTGGAATAAGTGCTAATGTTTCTTCCGTAATTTTATGTCGCATTTTGATTTCTCCCTTCTTGTATTAAGTTGGTTATATCAAATTCAGCACGATTCGGTTTGGGTGTCAGGATTATTTCCCAAAATAAAAAACGAGATATGACTATCTCGTTTTTAAAGATCTTATTTTTTTTCAGCTGACTGTTTCTGAAAATGACGCGGAAAATTAAATTTCACACAAACTTTATCTTTTTCATTTCCCGACGGCTTATTCTCAATCGTCACTGTACCTTCATGCCGCTCAACAATCCGCTTGACGATATACAAACCGAGACCAAATTTCCCCTCTTTCCCACGAGAAAATTGATGGAATAGTGGTGACGACGTCTCTAACGGCGGACCGTCATTTTCGATTTCAATCGTCGCTGCCTCTGCTGTTCCGGATAAGCGAATCTCAATCGTCGTCTCTGCATAACGAATCGCATTGTCCAACACGTTTTCCAGTGCGACCCGCAACTGTTCACCTTCCCCTAAGACGATGCCGGCTTCACCGGAAATTTTCCAGGTCAACACTTTTGTTCCGACAAACCGTTTTTGAAGCAGATGAACCATCCGATCTAAATCCACATGATCCCATTTTGAACGATCCAGTTCAAAATAATCGAGTTTCGTTACATACAACAAGGCAGCCACTTTCTTCTCTAACCGTTCGGCTTCCTCTTCGATGACAGAGACGGATCCCGTCAAATCTCCATCTGGATAAATCCCATCCGAAATCGATTGGGCATAACTACGAATGACCATGATGGGTGTTTTTAAATCGTGCGAGATGTTTTGGAGTAAGGACTTTTGTGCTTTGTCTTGTTTCTCTAAATCCATTCGCATGGCATCCACCGAGCGAGCCAGCCGTCCGATTTCGTCCCCACGGTCGAGTGGCAAAGGGGTATCCCACTTTTGGGCTGCAATTTTCCCGACCGCCCCTTCGATTTCAATCAACGGAAGGGTCAATCGGCGAGCTAACCAAAAAGCGATGAACAATGTCAGGACACTGACAATCGCAACAACCCAGCCAATCTTTGAAAATAATTGTGTGATCAGTTCTTGGCGATAGGCATCCCAGACGTACGAGACCCGGTAATAGGTCTCCCCCTTTATTTCCATCTTCAGAATGCTGTAGTAGACATCTTCCTTATCAAGACGTGTCGTATATTTTTCCATCTCATCCTCTTGATTGATGGCATCCCGATACATTTGATTCACCAACTGTTGAGGTGCACCACCATAATACAACTTCCCATTTTTCGATAACAACAAGACATTGACGGATCGTGACTCCTGTTTACGTCGATCAAATTCAATCGGATTTTCTTGCAGCATCTCGATGACGGAAGCATCTTCCGAGAAAAAGACTTCACTGTTTTCAAGCGTCGCATAGACTTGTTCATCGATAAAGTTTCCAATCGATGACCGGATGACGACCAAAATGACGATTGAAAGAGTGGCAATGACGAGTAAGAACATTGCCCAAATCTGAAAACCCAAACTCCGGTTTTTCATGCAGCCACCAGACGATACCCAATTCCATAAATCGTTTCGAGTTCAAGTTTCGACAATTTTTTTCGGACACGCCGCACAAGATCATCGACGACACGATCTGATCCGAAATAATCATCGCCCCATACACTGACCAGGATTTGCTCCCGGGACATCGGCGTCCCAATCTGCGTCGCAAATAAAATCAATAAATCATATTCTTTTGAGGTCAAATCAATTTCCTGACCATTTTCTTCAATAATCCGTTTTTCTGGATAAATCGTGTAATCTCCGTAACGGATGACTCCCGTTTTAGGTGTCGCATAGGTCCGTGCTAGAATTTTCTTCACCCGAATGACCAGTTCGCGGGGTAAAAATGGTTTGGCGATATAATCGTCAGACCCCATTTCCAGTCCAATGATTTTATCGATGTCTTCGTCACGAGCCGAGATGAAGATGACGGGTGTCGTCTCATCATGGGCTTTAATCCGCTTAATTAACTGAAAACCATCTACGTCCGGTAACATGATGTCAAGGATCCATAAATCAGGTTTTTCGATGATGGCGGATGCCGCAGCTTCTCCGGATGTAAACGATTTAACTTGCCAACCCTCTTGTTCCAAATACTTGACTAAAACACGGTTCAGGTTTACTTCATCGTCCACTAAATAAATCGTATGCATCATCATCACTCCTGCTTAAGTTGTTTTTTTTAGTGTAACAAAGGATTTCCGCAAAATTATGGGAGAATCCAAAATTGTACAAAAAAAAACGCTCTCTTTTTAGAAAAGAGAGGCGCACGTCACAAAAAAATTATTTTACGAGGCGCAACGATGGATACGTCGCACGTTCTACATGTGTTTTAACATTCGCCGATACATGACGACGTTCCGTTTTCACTACGTGTGCTAGGAACGTTGCGCCGCCACCAAGTAAGACTGTTACGCCAGTCATTAAAATAATTTCCACTGTTTTCGCCACCCTTTTCTATCGCAATTGATAATCAATATCATCTTCAATACGACTATATCATGCTTGATAGAAAATGAGAAGCATTCTCACAAATTTAATCGGTTAAAAATTTCTGTTGTTCCATTTCATGTCGCTTTCGAATGATTTCACGCCATTTAAACTCACCTTGCTCCAGACCATTAATTAAAATTTCAGCTGTCCCGACATTCGTCGCAAGCGGCAAATCATACACGTCACATAAGCGGATCAAGGCTGAGACATCTGGTTCATGGGGTTGGGCGGTCAACGGATCCCGTAAAAAGATGACGATATCAATCTCGCCCCGTGCGACCATCGCACCGATTTCTTGATCTCCTCCAAGTGGTCCCGACTTACAGCGGTGAATGGATAATGCCGTCGCTTCCATGATTCGTTGACCCGTCGTCCCTGTCGCATACAATGTATTTTTGGCAAAGTAAGTTTCATACGCCCGTGTAAACATCATCATTTCGTCCTTTTTTTCATCATGTGCAATCAAAGCAATGTTCATATTTTTTTCCCCTTTCTTTACCTATATGCACACAAAAAGAACTTCAGAAACCTGAAGTTCTCAGATTGTAGACAAATTCTAATTTTAACGTTGAAGTGAGGGTTTCTCTTATGTAGTCGTATAAAGTGGTATTAAAAACAAGGATTCCCATCGGAATCCCATGACCAGTTCGCTAATTTTTTGAGGTTGAGGGCACTAAAAGTAAGCATCGCTTGTAGCGTTTTTTTTTCAGGCCACGATATCGGGCCCAACGCATTCCCTGATTTTCTTTTGCGTCTGCAAAGACACGTTCGATGGTCTCCTGTCGTTTTCGATACAATGCCCGATTCACAGAAGTGTGCCGCAAATGCTCCACCTCGTCCATTGCTTCCTGCCAGATATGACGTAGTATCATTTTTTATTCTCTTGGCTTTTCGTGCACTGTGAAAGAAAAAGCGTTTGTTCGCTCGAAATCGCTTCCTAGGGAAAAACAAGCAGGAGCGACCCCAGCAGCGAAGCGATGCGGCGCGATGCTTGTCCCAGGAAAATGATTCGAAGCGAACAAAAAAGCGGCTCTTCTCGATAAAGAGAAAAACCACTACTTTGTCTCCAGTCTGAGAACTTCAGAAACCTGAAGTTCTTCCTTCTACTTTTTGACTCATGAATTCGTCGGTTGTCTTTTTAACACTGTCCGTAAAATTTTACCGGTCGTATTTCGTGGTAATTGATCAATGAATTCAATCCGTGTCGGACATTTGTATTTTGCGAGTGAGACCGCACAAAAATCTAGAACTTCTGTTTCCGTCAACGGTTCGCGTACGACGACAAATGCTTTGACCGCTTCACCCATTTCTTCGTCCGGTACACCAATGACTGCTGCTTCCACGACAGACGGATGTTGGTACAGGACTTCCTCGACTTCCCGAGGATAGACGTTGTACCCTCCGACGATGATCATATCTTTTTTTCGATCAACGATATAAAAGTATCCGTCCTCATCTTGTCTTGCCAGGTCGCCTGTATAGAGCCAGCCTTCTTTTAACGTCGCCTGCGTCTCTTCCGGCATTTTGTAGTAACCTGTCATGACGTTCGGACCACGAACGATTAATTCGCCGACTTGTCCAACAGGAACGTCCTGTCCCAATTCGTCAACGATTTTATTTTCGACATCGATGATCGAGGGACCAATCGATCCTGGTTTTTGAACACCGTTCAACGGATTAAAACACGTGACGGGAGAAGCTTCTGACAGACCATATCCTTCAAGAATGTGGCAGTTGAATGTCTGATCAAATGCTTGGAGCAACGGGACCGGTAAGCTTGCCCCACCAGAAACGAACAGGCGAATCGAATCGAAGTGATGGGCGTACTCCGGATGAGCCTTGACGGTCTGCAATAAGAAGTTATACATCGTTGGTACTCCTGCAAAAATCGTCACCTGTTCTTTTTTAGCGAGTTCAAATGTCTCCTGCGGTGAGAAGCGAGGAGCGATGATGACGGTTGCTCCATGGGCGAGTGAGGCATTGACGACCACCGTCAAACAGAAGACATGGAACATCGGTAAGACCGCAAGCGTCCGGTCTCGTTCCGAAACATGTAAGTATTCTCCAATCGAACGGGCATTCGACGTTAAATTCCGATGGGACAACATCGCCCCTTTCGGTTTCCCGGTCGTACCGCTCGTATATAAAATGACAGCCGTCTCATCCAGTTCATACGTCACCTCTTGAATCGGATGTTCAATTTCGAGCCACGCCTCCAGTGTCGTGAAACGAACTTTTCCAATTTGTTCATCCGGACCGATTTGACCATTAAACGGAACGGATACAACAACAGCGAGGTGCGGTAAATGAATCAAACGTTCTTTCGCTGCCTCGACAAGTGGTGCGATTCCTAAAATTCCTTTGACATCCCCGTTCATCAAAATATACCCCAGTTCATCCGGTGTATAGGTCGGATTGATCGGAATCGCAATCGCTCCTTGTTTCATCACTGCATAATATCCCACTAAAAAAGCCGGGCTATTCCCAAGTATCAACGCAACATGATCCCCCTTACGGATTCCGTGCGCCTCAAGTGCTCCTGCCGCCCGGTGAAATTTCTCGACAAATTCCCGGTAACTAACCGCGGTATCTTCAAACACATAGGCAATACTGTCCGGACGTTGCCGGGCCGTCTCTTCCACCGAATGAATCAATCCCATCATAACTAGCTTCCCCCTTCGAATGAATAACCGTTCATTTTTAACGCAAAAAAAATCCATACATGACGTGTCCGCCTGTATGGATAGTGTAGCATTTTATGGAAACGTTTTCACGCTCTTTCTTTTAACCGTTGACAATGACGCCGCCATTTAGATGCAAGACTTGACCCGTCATATAACTTGAATCGTTACATGCTAGGAACACGTACGCTGACGCCATTTCTGCTGGCTGTCCGGGACGGTCCATCGGTGTATTCTTACCAAATGTCTTCACCGACTCATCCGGGAACGTATCCGTGATCAATGGTGTCCAGATCGGACCTGGTGCGACTGCATTGACACGGATTCCTTGTTTCGCAAGGTTCATCGAAAGACTGCGCGTGAAGCTGACGATGGCTCCTTTCGTCGACGAATAATCAATCAGCAATGAATTTCCTTCATAGGCTGTCGACGACGTCGTGTTGATGATGGCTGAGCCCAGCGACAAGTGAGGTAGTGCGGCCCGTGCCAAGCGCATCATCCCAAAGATATTCGTCTTGAATGTTTTTTCCATCGATTCGTCCGTGATGTCGAGCAATGATTCTTCCGGTTTTTGCATACTGGCATTGTTGACGACGATATCTAAACGACCAAATCGCGCAATCGTTTTTTTGACGAGTTCTTCACAGTAAGCACCGTCACCGATGTCTCCTTGCGAAAGTAATACTTCGCCGCCGAGTTCTTCAAGCCGGGCTTTTGTTTCTTCTGCTCCTTCTTGATCGCCGTAAAACGCAATGACGATTTTAGCACCTTCTAATGTATAGGCAATCGAGATGGCACGTCCGATTCCTGAATTACCACCTGTCACGATCGCGACTTTGCCTTTTAATTTTCCAGCAGCACGATAATCGTCCCGCTCATAATACGGTAACGGCTGTTGGTCTTCCGTTTTCGGTAAACCTTCGGAAACTTTTTCAAAATTGATGAAGTCGTTTAATGTACCCTCTAAAAAGTTATCTTTATTGTAGCCCATGAAAAAAGCTCCCCCTATGCAAGTTGATAGAAAGAGTTTTCCCAAAAAAGCTTATGCTAAAACGTCAAGCACTTCATCGAGTTCAACAGCACCAAAATATTTCTTTAATTCGTACTGACTCAAGACGTCCCGTAAAGAGGAACGGTCATACCGTTTCCCTTCCAACGCTCGAGCGATTTCCGATGCATCCTCGACACCAAAAAAGTCACCATAAATCTTCGCTTCTTCAATGATTCCCTTTTTGACGTTCAGACGGAAGTCAATCGTTCCGATTGGGAAACGCTTTTTATGAACGACGTCAAACTTCGGTGATTTCCCGAAATTCCAATCCCAGTTCCCGTAACGTTCTGCTGAAATCGCATGCACTTTCGCCCAGTCTTCCTCCGTCAAAACATAACGTTCCATTTCTTTGCCTTTATAGATGGACTCCAACAAATGTTCGACAAACTCATCCATCGTCAACGGTTCAGTCAGAAATTCTGAAATGTTCGCCACACGGCTGCGGACAGATTTTATTCCTTTTGAACGCATTTTTTCTTCACTGACGACAAGAGCATTGACGACCTCTTCAATGTTTGAGTCAAGCATCAGCGTACCATGGCTGAACATCCGGCCCTTTGTCGTAAACTGGGCGTTTCCACTGATTTTCCGGGTTCCGACATGGATGTCATTGCGACCCGATAATTCTGCCTCAACACCCAATTTGTGCAATGCTTTTACGACCGGCTCCGTGAACTTTTTATAGTTGTTGAACGAATCTCCGTCATCTTTTGTCAGGAAACTGAAGTTCAGGTTTCCGAGATCGTGGTAGACGGCACCGCCGCCTGATAAACGACGGACAACATGAATCCCGTTTTCCTCAACATACTTTAAGTTAACTTCTTCACTCGTGTTTTGATTCTTCCCGACAATGATCGATGGACCATTGATGTAAAACAGGAAATAATCCTCTTCGCTGACGTTCAGGTTGTTTAAAATGAAATCCTCGACAGCAAGATTAATCCGTGCATCGTGAATTTCTGGATGGAAAATGAATTTCATAAGTTTCATGTACTCCTTTAACAATCAAATTTAGTTGCAGCCGTCTACACCACAGGCATCACCTTCGGCAACGATTTCTACTTTTTGTTCCTGTTGGACTCGTTCCAACACTTGACTGAATGCCTCTACCGGTTGCGCACCTGAAATCGCATACTTCCGGTCGAATACAAAGAACGGTACACCGGTGACACCTAGTTCACGAGCCATGTCTTCTTCTTGACGTACTTCATCGGAAGACTCATCAGATGTAAGGAAGGTTTCCACGGTTGCTGTATCCAGTCCAGCTTCGGTCGCAATCCGCGTCAAAATCGAATCATCATTTAAATTTTCACCGTTCATGAAATAGGCTTGGAACAATCCTTCTGATACCTCATCCATTTTATCATGTTTTTTAGCGAGTTGAGTCAGGCGGTGAGCTTTAAATGTATTTGCCGGAATGACACGATCCATTTCGTATGCCAGACCGTCTGTCTTCGCGGAATCGACGACTCCTTGTGACATCGATCGCGCTTGTTCAACGGATGTTCCGTACTTCGCCGCTAAAATGTCATACAACCCCATCGTCGGTGTTTCAGGTGCTGCCGGATCAAGCTCAAAACTTTTGAATTCTACCTCGACGTTCGTTGCACCATTTGCCTCAATTGCCTTTTCCAAACGTTTTTTACCGATATAACAAAACGGACAGGCGTAATCTGACCAGACTTCTACTTTCATCTTGTTCCAGCTCCTTTATTGGTATGTTGTGTACATTCAGCATAATCGCCTGAGCAGCCGCTTGCAATGAATCTGATTTCACAGGACAGAAAAAAATCCTTTGCCCGAAAGCGAAGGAGTTTTTGTCCAAAGATTATTTTATTCTGTGACGAGCGCGTGCGCAGCATCCTCAATTTCGATGTCGAGTTCTTTTGTATATTCTGCTGTTTGAGCTGACGTCCAGTTCAAATGACGGGCCATCTCTTTGATGGCTGCTTCTTTATGCTGACGTGCCCAAGCGATATCAAAGAAGACTGCGCCTGTCCGACGGATGAAGAAGTCGATTGGACGTGCGACCATCTCGTGATCGATTCCGTAATGAAGCTGCGCATAGACATCACGCGGCAGTTCCGTTTCTGCTGCATCGTATTCCGTTGCATAGGCAAGAACATCCGGTAAGTTCGAGCCGTATCGTTTAGCGAGGAACAAAACTTCTTCCGAAGTCAAACCGTTAGCCGGTGCTTGTGCTTTGAGGAACTTCGCAAATCCAGTCGCTCCTCCGACATGTCCACCTGAAATCGGCATGTTTTTTGTCGAACAACGGGCATAAGCCACATTGTCTTCTTTTTTCAAGAGTTTTGCGACGAGATCAACGACGTGCTCACCCATTTTGCGGTAACCTGTCAGTTTCCCGCCGGCAATCGTGATCAAGCCTGATTCGGACTGCCATACTTCGTCTTTTCGTGAAATTTCTGATGGGTCCTTACCTTGTTCATAAATCAACGGACGAACACCGGCCCAGCTTGATTCAACATCTTCTGCTGTCACTTTGACTTCAGGGAACATGTAGTGAATCGCGTCCAGTACGTACTCTTGATCTTCCACCGTAAATTTCGGATGTGACGTATCTTTGTCGAAGAATGTATCTGTTGTCCCGACATAGGCTTTTCCGTCACGCGGGATGGCAAAGATCATCCGACCGTCCGGTGTATCGAAATAGACGGCTTGTTTTAACGGGAATTTTGACTGATCGATGACGACGTGAACCCCTTTTGTCAAACGCAGTTGTTTGCCGACTTTCGAACCGTCTTTTTCACGCAATTCATCGACCCAAGGACCGGTTGCATTCACGACTTTCTTCGCACGAATTTCGTGGACGTCTCCTGTTGCGAGATCCGTCACACGCATTCCGACGACTTTTCTGTTTTCATACAGAATTTCTTCCGCTTTCGTGTAGTTGACGACACGTGCTCCGTGAGCAACCGCTTCTTTCATGACTTCAATCGTCAGACGGGCATCATCTGTCCGGTATTCGACGTAGTAACCGCCGCCTTTAAGACCGTCTTGTTTGACGAGTGGTTCTTTTGCAAGCGTCTCTTTTGACGATAACATCGAACGCCACTCTGAACGCTTGACCCCTGCCAAGAAATCGTAGACACGTAAACCGATTGACGTACTGAACGGTCCGAATGTCCCGCCTTTATGCATCGGTAACAGCATCCATTCTGGTGTCGTGACGTGTGGTCCGTTCTCATAAACGATGGCACGTTCTTTCCCGACCTCGGCGACCATTTGGATTTCAAATTGTTTCAAGTAACGTAAACCACCATGCACCAATTTCGTTGAACGGCTTGACGTTCCGGCTGCGAAGTCTTGCATTTCAACGAGTCCAATCTTCATGCCACGTGACGCGGCATCAAGTGCGATTCCAGCTCCTGTGATCCCTCCACCTACGACAAGTAGATCCAGTTCTTCACGCGTTAATCGATTGTAGACCTCTGCACGGTTTTTGCTTGAAAATGATTGGTTTGCCATGAATAGTTCCTCCTGTTTAGGTTCGAAAAAAAAGAGACCACAACAAACAGACTGACGGTGTCAACTGTTGCTGTGGTCTCTCCATATTCTCCGACCGGTTTATTAACTTGTGCTTACTATAACATATCTCACATTACTTGAACAACATTGCGGCCTGGACAGCTTTTTTCCATCCGCCGTAGAGTGCTTCACTCTCTTGTTCGGCCATGTCCATCTCAAACCGGCGGTCCATCTGCCACTGCGCGGCAATCTGTTCTTGATTTTCGAAGAAGCCGACAGCAAGGCCTGCAAGGTAAGCCGCACCGAGAGCCGTCGTCTCGTTGATTTCCGGACGTTCGACCGGCGCTTGAATGATATCACTTTGGAATTGCATGAGGAAATCATTTTTGACGGCACCCCCGTCAACACGTAAGGTCGACATTTCGATCCCGGAATCCTGTTCCATCGCTGTCAAGACGTCACGTGTCTGATAGGCAAGCGATTCAAGTGTCGCTCGAATGAAGTGTTCTTTTTCGGTTCCGCGTGTCAGACCAAAGACAGCTCCACGGACATCTGAATCCCAGTACGGTGTGCCGAGACCGACGAATGCCGGTACGACATACACACCATCCGAAGATGTCACACGTGTCGCGTAGGCTTCTGTTTCTTTCGCATCGTTGATGAGACGAAGACCGTCCCGTAACCACTGAATCGCTGAACCGGCAACAAAAATACTGCCTTCAAGGGCATATTGGACTTTCCCGTCAATTCCCCAAGCGATTGTCGTTAATAATCCGTGGTCAGACGTCACGGCTTTGTCACCTGTATTGAGCAACATGAAACAACCTGTTCCATACGTGTTTTTGGCCATACCTTTTTTAAAACAGGCTTGTCCGAATAAAGCAGCTTGCTGATCTCCGGCAGCCCCCGCAATCGGAACCGATTCACCGAAGAAATGATAGCCAGCTGTATGGGCATACACTTCAGACGACGGACGGACTTCCGGAAGCATGGCCTTTGGAACGTCGAGGATGTTCAGTAATTCTTCGTCCCATTTGAGTTCATGGATGTTATACATCAATGTCCGGCTCGCATTGGAATAGTCCGTGACGTGAGCCTTTCCACCAGACAACTTCCAGATCAACCACGTATCGATTGTTCCAAACAACAGTTCACCCTGTTCCGCCCGCTCGCGTGAACCTTCGACATGATCAAGAATCCACTTGACTTTTGTTCCGGAGAAATAAGCGTCAATCAATAAACCTGTTTTTTCACGGAACAATTCGGCATGTCCAGCCTGTCGCAACTCCTCACAAATTCCAGCGGTTTGTCTCGATTGCCAGACAACGGCATTATGAATTGGTTTTCCGGTCTCTTTCTCCCAGACAACCGCTGTTTCGCGTTGATTCGTGATTCCAATCCCTGCGATTTGTGTCGCCTTGACATTTGCTTCTGTTAAACACGTCGCAACGACAGCCAGGACACTTCCCCAAATCTCGTTGGCGTTGTGTTCAACCCAACCTGGCTTCGGAAAATACTGTGTAAACTCACGTTGTGCGGAATGAACGATTTCCCCTGACCGATTAAATAAAATCGCCCGTGTACTCGTTGTTCCTTGATCTAATGACAAAATGTAGTTCTCCATCTCTTCCCCATCCTTTATATCTAGTAAGTTAAGCTTAAGCTGACTTCGACTTCACTGACGTTGATTTATTCGGACGAACACCGAATCTATAGCATAAGCCTAATATGACAATCGTCACAAGTCCAACGACCACAAATGCCGGTGTATCTTTGCCCGAGAAGACAGACCGATAAAACAATCCGCCTAGGCTTCCGCCAAGAATCGGACCGATGACCGGAATCCACGAATAGCCCCAGTTCGAAGACCCTTTTCCTGCAATCGGCAGAAGGAAGTGAGCGATTCGCGGACCTAAATCACGTGCTGGGTTCATCGCGTATCCCGTCGTTCCCCCAAATGACATCCCGAGACTGACGATCAAGAAACCGACGATCAATGGATTCAAACCATCCGAAAACGTATTGGCACCGATCGATAAAATACCAACGACCAGTAAAAAAGTCGCAATCAATTCACTCATCACGTTCGAAAACGTATGCGGAATGGCAGGTGATGTTGCAAAAACACCCAGTTTTGCTGCCGGATCTTTTGTTTCCGCCCAGTGCGGTAAGTAATGTACAAACACGATACTGGCGCCTACAATCCCACCTAATAATTGCGCAATCATATACCCTGGAACGTCCGCCCAGGCGAATGATCCGTCAAACGCAAGACCTAACGTCACGGCTGGATTAAGATGAGCCCCACTAAATTGTCCGACTGCATAGACGGATAAAGCGACCGCAAATCCCCAAGCGAAGGTGATGACGATCCACCCTGCATCTTTTGCATAGGATTTCGATAACGTGACCCCTGCTCCGACACCGTTTCCGAGTGCAATGAGCAGCGCCGTTCCTAAAAATTCTGCTAGTACTGGTGACATGTGTTCTTCCCCCTTTGTATGTGAAAAAAGCAACAAAAAAAGAGATTCGCGCCTCGGCTTTTTGAATGTTCTCAAAAAGCATGAAAGCGTGAATCTCCGATTTCTCCGTCACTTCGTATCAACTTGTTTTCACTATAACAATCGATGAAAACGCTGTCAAACGATTTATGTGATTTTTATCATAGCGTTTTCATTTGGTTGGTTCAAAGTATTTCCACAACTCTTTATTTGATGTCGTGATACTCGATGCTCCAGCTGCGATTGCTTGTTCCACTTCCTCAACCGTATCGATCAATCCCCCAGCGAAGACTAATTTCCCCGTTTTTCGTTTGACCTCTTCAATATACTTCGGCATCAATCCAGGCAATACTTCGATATAGTCGGGTTGTGTCCGTTCCATCAAATGATAACTTTTTTCGAGTGAACTCGAATCGAGTAAAAACATCCGTTGCATCGTCTTCACCTTTTTCTGACGCGCTTTGACGATGACACTCGCTTTCGTCGAGATGACGCCGTACGGTTTCAGTTCTTGACAGACATATTCTGTCGCAAACTCATCATTTTTTAATCCTTGAACTAAATCCATATGCAAAAACATTTTTTTATCGTAACGATGCGCTAATTCGTAGACGGCCTTTAAGCGCGAGACATGCATCTCGAGTAACACGCCGTATTCATACGGACTTTTCAACATTTTTTCAAAGTCTTCTAACCTTCTGACGGACGGCAAAATCTTTTGACCGAAGTATGTCATGTCGTATCCCCATTTCTGTGATTTCTTCCTAGTATGTCGCCTTTTTAAGACTTTTCGCAATCTTCTTTTCATGAAAACGAGTGAAAAGAACGATTAAAATAGGGTATACCTTAACGATACTGCTTTGAAATGGAGGTGAGAAGCGCAGTCTTTTTTACCTGTGCCTCCCATGAGTCAACAAAAAAGAATCCTCATTTACTTATTTTCCATCTTGATCAACGCACTCGGAAATAGTTTTATGGTGACTGCCGCCATCGGTAGCGCCCCTTGGACATCTGCAAGCGAAGCCTTAGCTCGCATCTCGCCTTTGACCGTCGGACTGGCGATTGTCGTCTTACACCTTTTTGCACTTGGAAGTGCCTTGATTCTTGGTAGTCGATTTAGTTGGTGGACGATTTTACTTAGTTTTTCCTTAGTCATCCTGTTTGGAACAGCGATTGACTTTTTCTTATCCATCCATCAATTGCTTTATATACCAACGACACTTTGGATGCGTATCCTCTATATGGTGATCGGGATGCCGTTGATTTCACTTGGTCTGGCTCTGTATTTGCAAATCGGTTTTGTCTTGATGCCACCCGACTATTTGATGAAGTCACTCATTAGCCGGTTTAAAAGTACATCAATCGGTGCGACCGTCAGTCTCGCAATTCCTTTTTTGATTGCGAGCATCCTGTCACTCGTTGAACACGAACTGATTGGAATTGGTGTCGGAACGTTTGTCTTCTTATTACTGAATGGTCCATTGATCGAGTTTTTCCAAAACGCCTTTCCCATCACTCGTCGTATCCAATGACAAACAGATCCTCTCCTTGCTGATGTTCCAGCAAGGAGAGGATCTGTTTTTGAATGAATCGGCTTACAGATACGATTTTTTTTGGAAAATCAAGATTGAGCCGCCAAACAAAACTAAGATATGCGCGATGACGAAAATGATCGAAAATGTTAACGTCGTTCCCATCGGTTCAGCCATGCCATATCCTACAGCATCCTTAAAGTACATCGACCAATCCAAGTGCATGAAGACGATCCACTTGGCGATTTCCGGTTTAAGCGCCAGTAACACGCCTCCAACAATCGTCGTAAAGAACTGGGCCAAGACCGTAAAGCCGATGATCATTCCGACGGAGCGGAAGACAAGTGAGAAGAACAACGTCATGAAAATCGTGAAGATCGGGTTGACGAGCGCCAAGACCGTATCTCGCAATTGAAGTGTTTCACCGCCTTCAGAAAAGGCAAACGAGGCCGCATACGTAATCAAGGCGATAAAGAGAAATTGCCCGAGCATGATTAAGATCGAAAACAGTAATTTCGAGAAGTAGATTGTCATCCGCGAGTACGGACTCATCAACAGATGTTTCATCGTATCATAACGGACCTCGTTCCCGACTGTCTCTGCCGTGAAGACAATCGTGATGATTCCAAGCAATCCAAACAAGATTGTTGAAACCAACGTATAATACTCACTTCGGGTAAAATCAAAGTCATTGGTTTTGGCGATGATGACCAGTCCAGCAGCGATGACGACATATAGTGCTAAAACGATTTTTGATTTTTTCATCGTCCACCATTTCATCCATTCATTTTGTATGAGCGAAAGCATGTGAATCCCCCTCTTTTTTCGTCACTTGTAAGAATTGTTCTTCGAGCGTCAGACGCTTGATCGTCAGTTCATGTAGATCCGCAATCGGAACGATCAATCGGGCGATTGCCGGTGTCTCACTTTCCGGTGCTGTGATGACGATTTTGTCCTTCCAGCGTTCTGCCGGATAATTCGCGACCCGCAATACTTCGATCACATCCAGAATAGTTGCTTCCGGTACACGGATTAAAATTTTTGCTCCCGTCTCATTTTGGACGGATTCGACGGATTTGATGACCCCTTGATCAATGATCGCGTACCGGTCGCTGATTTGTTCCATCTCACCTAACATATGACTCGAAATCAGAATGGCGATATCCTGTTCCCTCGCCATTTTCCGTAAGTATTCGCGTAGTTCTGCGATTCCCGCTGGATCGAGACCATTCGTCGGCTCATCCAGGATCAAGACACGTGGATTATGTAACAGGGCACGTGCGATTCCTAGACGCTGTTTCATCCCCAGTGAATATTCGCCGACCTTTTTAGAAAGTTTCCCTTCTAGACCAACAAGTTGTGCTAACGCCTCATAATCAACCGTCGCAAGGCCGGGAATCAGGTTTTTCGCCTGGACAAGGTTTTGTTTTCCGGTCATGTATGGGTAAAATGCCGGATTTTCGACGATTGCACCGATTTGTGTCAACGCTTTCGAACGTTCCTGAACGACATCAAAACCATTGACGGTGACCGTCCCCTCGTCCTGTTCGAGCAGCCCGGTAATGATACGGATCGTCGTTGTTTTTCCGGCACCGTTCGGTCCTAGAAATCCAAATACTTCTCCCGGTGATACTTCAAAACTGACGTCTTTTAAAATTTGTTCTTTTCCTAACCGTTTTGACACATGTTCAATTTTTAGCATCTTTTTTCCTCCTCTTGCTTGCACTTCTTGTTCTAGTGTACGTCATTAAAGAGAAAAAAGTTCCTATCCTTACAATTATGTAATCCACTGCCAATTCCATTTTATTTTATCGACGATTTTTGCCTGCCCTATGACGATGATCCATAAAGTTTGAATTAAATCAAAACAGATAAATCGCTTATGTTAAAATATTAGGAAAGATCTTCCTCACCTATCTCGTTCTTGAAATGGAGTTTATTGCATGCACAACTGGTCTATTCGTTTTGATGCCTTACTTGCCTTATTGATTGCCGTTCTATTTTTTATCATGACACTTTGTTTGACGTTTTTAATCAGTCACCGCGCGACCGACCGATTAAAAGAAGAAGTAGGTACTACCTTGTCTGCAACCGCTTATCAGTTATCCGATAAACTCGATCATTACATGTGGTCACGGACGGCTGAAGTCAATGTCTTGCGGACATTACCCACGATTCAGCAACCTAAGAACACCGAGGAAACACGTGATACGCTACAGCAACTGCAACAACAAATTCCTGACTTTTCTTGGATTGGTGTCGTCGCACCCGATGGTCAAGTCCTTGCTTCAACCGGAACAATTTTAGAAGGTCAATCGATCAAAGAGCGTCCGGTCTTTCAACAAGCACAAAAAAAACCGTTTATCGGTGACGTCCATGATGCCGTCTTGCTTGCCAAATTACTCCCGAATCCTAGTGGTGAGCCCTTACAATTCGTTGATATCAGCACACCGTTGTTTACGAACGGTAAGCTGACTGGTGTTCTCGCAGCGCATCTGAGTTTTGAATGGGCGAAGGAAATTGAGCAGAGCTTCCGAAGTTCGACGGCTCAGATCAAGGATGTTGAAGTCTTTATTGTCAGTAAACAAAATCGAACCGTCTTACTCGGTCCGGAGCAGTGGCGTGGTAAAACGCTCCCCGCTTCCTTCTTGTCAGGAAATCAGACTGGTTACCAAGTGTCGTCTTGGAAAGATGGGCAAGAATATTTGACAGGCCTAGCTAGAAGTAAAGGCTATAAAAATTATGATGGTCTTGGCTGGACTGTCCTTGTTCGTCAACCGAGTCAAGTCGCTTTTTCAGATGCGAGTACACTGAAAACGTATATTCTGATTGCCGGTTTAATTGCCTCGCTCCTCACAGCCCTCATCGGTTGGTTCGTCGCGCGACTGCTGACTCGCCCTTTACAACAAATTACCCAGGCAGCAGAAGCGATGCAACATGACCCGTTAAAATCGATTCCATCCCACAAAGGAATTCGTGAAGTGGAGGTTCTTTCGATTGCATTACGTCAATTGACGACCACGTTAAGATATACGGAACAAGAACGGACAACGTATGAATCACTCGCTTTACATGACGCCTTAACCGGTTTACCCAATCGAAACGGATTATCGGATTACTTAGATCTGTTGTCGCTCAAAGACTATAACCAAGTCTACTTGTATCTTGATTTAGATGGTTTTAAAGCCATCAATGATCAGTATGGTCATGTGATGGGAGACCTTGTCCTGATTGAAGTCGCCGATCGTCTCCAAAAATCATTACGGTACGAGGGCATGGCGGCACGCCTTGGTGGTGATGAATTTTTGATCATTCTTAATGAAATACTTTCACTTGAGGAAATTGATCGCTACGGAAAAGATATCATCCATACACTTTCCTATCCTTTTGTCTTAAACCAACATGCGCTCCAAATCGGAGCAAGTATGGGTGTCGCCATCCGTTCGTCTGAAGAGTCGATTGAACATGTCATTCAACGTGCCGATACGGCACTATACGATTCTAAAAAACACGGTAAAGGTCGCCTCACCTTCCATCAGTGATAGGGATGGACACGATTGACAAGCTAGACCGTTCTCCGTAATGTGAACAAATAGAAGAAACTACACAACTACTTACAACAAGGAGCTGACAGCATGAATCAGTGGACACGCGAAGCACGCTATCGCCCGCTCTCCGATCTCGCACCGGAAGTGTATCAACTCATGAAAGAAGAAGTCCGGACATCCCCTTGGCGCTTCTCTTTTCATATTCAACCACCAACCGGGTTGTTAAATGACCCGAATGGTTTTGTCTATCATGATGGTACGTACCACCTATTTTATCAATGGTTCCCACTCGGACCGGTTCATGGATTAAAATACTGGTACCATCTGACGTCAAAGGATTTGGTCCACTGGTTCGATGAAGGCGCGGCACTGATCCCAAATGATGATCCCGATTCGCATGGTGCCTACTCCGGTAGTGGCTTCGTCAAGGATGATAAAGTCCATATCATGTACACAGGCAATAAACGCGATCAGGATTGGGTCCGGCATACGAGCCAAATCGTTGGACACCTTCGTTCAGATGGTCGGGTCGAAAAACATCTTCCGCCAGCGATTGCAACGGTACCAGACGGTTATACTGAACATTTCCGGGATCCAAAAGTGTTCCAACATCAAGGGACATGGTACTGCATCATCGGTGCCCAGCGAAATGATTTGACCGGTTCTACGGTCGTCTATCACTCTGAAGATGCTGAATCCTGGACGTTACTCGGAGAACTGGAAACGCGTTATCCGGACTTCGGCTATATGTGGGAGTGTCCCGATTATTTTGAGCTGGATGGGCACGGATTGTTGCTTTTTAGTCCACAAGGTATCGAACCGACAGGCGACCACTACCAAAATATTTTCCAATCCGGTTACTTCATCGGTCAGACGGTTGACTTCCCGAACCTTTCTTATCAACATGAAGACTTTTTAGAACTTGATTTTGGTTTTGATTTTTATGCACCACAGACGACGTTAGCAGCAGACGGTCGCCGGATTCTCGTCGGTTGGATGGGTTTACCCGATATCACGTATCCAAGTGATCGTTATAAATGGGCGCACGCTTTGACACTGCCACGAGAATTAACACTCGAACAGGGGCATTTACGCCAAAAACCGGTCCGCGAACTAACCTCTCTACGAAAAGACACCCTGTATGAACAACCTCTTGTAGTCGAACAACAGGCAAGTCCTGTCCAAGCGGAAGTCTTTGAACTGGTCCTGTCTCATCTTGCTATTTCTTCCGGACAGTTCGAATTAAAGGTCCGTGCGAGTGAGCAAGAAGAAACGATTCTGCGTTATGATACACAGACGAGACGATTTACATTGGATCGTACACGGTCTGGCGCAGAGGTTCCCGCTGTCGAATACGGAACGACGCGTTCCATCACGTTAACGGAACCACTGCACACGCTGCGGCTGTTCGTCGACCGTTCGTCGATTGAAGTCTTCTTGAACGACGGAGAAGCGGTGGCTTCTGCCCGTATCTTCCCGAAATCAACCAGTCAAGGAATTGTCTTAAGCGGTGAAGCAACTGTCCACCTTGCGATTTATTCACTCTGACTATCGATGTTTAAACAAGCAAAAAGCACATTCCTCGCAGTTAAACTGAGGAGTGTGCTTTTTTTATCCGAAGGAGATTTGTTTTTGAAGATCAAACGCCAAGATATGCTGTTCTCCGATCGGTCCCATCACAGACTGTAGCGTATCGACGTATCCTGTCTTGAAGTACAGAGATTTTGCTGCAATATTTTTTTTATTGACGGCTAACGTGATAGCTGTCACTTCCGGAAAATGTTTATTCACGAAGGCTGGCAACTGCATCATCGCTTCTTTCGCATATCCTTGTTGTTGATGCCGGGCATCAATCGAAAAGGCACGCAACAGCACACTTTGTTCATCTGTCCGATGTGTTTTGGGAGGATGTAAATGCAGGATGAAAAAACCAACGACTTCTGTATCCTTTTTAATGACAACCGGAAATTTATCGGGATTTTCTAACGCTTCTGACACCACCTGTGTCGGAAATGTCGTAAATTGGATTTGTTCTTCCGGAAGAATAAACGCATCACATTGTTCATAGTGTTCATTGGTGTACATAACTAACTTCACTTGAGACATATTTTTTCCGCCTTCCATTAATCGAAGAGATACGCTTCTCTCCTTACATCTATTTCCATTTTACATGTTCTAGATGTCTTTAGCCAATGTTTGAGGGATGTTGACTGAAAGGTTTTCTCTTTACTTCTATTCCACTTCTTTTGTAGACTTAATCAATTGTCGAACTGAAAATGCTAAACTAAGAAGAGAAATTTGAGTTTACAGATGTAAGAGGTGAACAAAACGATGTCGACAGACTTTTTCGAACGTATGGAGCTTGAAACCGGAACCAAGCTAAACCATGTGCAACGCCAAGCAATTGAACATGATCAAGGTCCCCTTCTATTACTCGCTTCCCCGGGATCCGGGAAAACAACAACGTTGAATTTTAAAATTGCTTATTTGATTCTTGAAAAAAAAGTAAATCCACGATCCATCTTAGGTTTAACGTTCAGTAAAGCCGCTGCTCACGAAATGGCAGAACGTTTTCACGATTGGTTCCATCATTTAATCGGAACGACCGCTTCTTTTTCGACGATTCACAGCTTTGCCTTTCAGGTCGTTCGTGACTACGCGGCAACGAATCGCCTTCACTATACGATCATTGAAGGGGCCATTGAGAAATCATCATCTTCCCGTTCTGAACAACCGTTGCATAAACGGATGATCCTCCGTCGAATTTTTCAAGACATCAATCGGAGCGTCATCACGGAAGATCAGATGGATGAATTGTTACGGATGATTTCATTTGTCAAAAACCGTTTATTGTCACAAAAAGATCTCGAAACGTTAAAAACGACCATCAAACATTTTCCGGAAATCTATCTTGCTTATGAACAGTTCAAACTACGTGATCCGCTTCACCCTTTAATGGATTTTGATGATATGTTGACGTATGCCAATACGATTTTAGCAGAAAATGCTTCATTGTTAGCGACGTATCAACGAAGATTTGAGTACATTTTGACAGATGAAAGCCAGGACACCTCACTCGTCCAACACCAACTTGTTGAAAAATTAGCATTACCGAACAACAATTTGTGTGTCGTCGCTGATGATGATCAAACCCTCTACAGCTGGCGCGGAGCAGATGTCTCTAAAATCATCCATTTTAAGGATACGTACCCGGATGCTACCGTCTTGTACATGGAACAGAATTACCGTTCTTCGCAAGAAATCGTCGAGACGGCCAATCGTTTCATTCAACGAAATAAAGTCCGTCATCCTAAAAAAATGTTTACAAACAACCCTTCTTCTCGCCCGATTGTCGTAGAAACATTACCTGCCTATGAAGACCAGACCCGTTATGTCATTCGTCATTTACGGGAAGAAACTAATTTTCAAGAAGTCGCGATTTTGTATCGAAACAATTCTTCTTCCATCAATGTCATGAACGCACTTGATTTAGCAGGGATTCCTTTTTATATCAAAGACGTCGATCATAAATTCTTTAGCCATTGGGTTTTAAAGGATATCTTACATTTCATTGAACTGGCGAATGATCCTTCAGACGTTGATGTATTGGCACAAATCCATACGAAGTTTGCCGGTTACATCTCGAAAGTCCAACTCCAACGTTTATATGAGTTGCGCAATGGTGAAAATGTATTTGATTTATTGATCCAACATGTCGAGATGAAATTTTATCAAAAGAAACAATTAAAGACCATCAAATCGGTTTTTGCCGCCATTCGGACGGCTCGACCTGCATCGGCATTAACGTTGATCCGAAACGAACTCGGTTATGAAAAAAACCTAAAAAAAATGAGTGATAGTCTTGGCTTCAGCATCGATTTTCTGCTCGAGATGCTTAATACGATTGAAAATGTCGCGAGTGACCTTCCGACGGCACTCGCTTTTAAGGAACGTATCCTGCATCTTGAACAATTGATGCGGCAAGCAAAATCAAATAAACATCAGAATGCCGTCACATTGTCGACTTTTCATAGTGCAAAGGGTCTTGAATTTGATCGGGTCTTCATGATTGATTTGATCAACGGGGTACTTCCGTCCTCTGATAATATCAAGTCTTACAAAGACGGGCAGTTAGAAGAGATGGAAGAGGCGGTCCGCTTATTCTATGTCGGGATGACACGGGCACGTCACGAACTTCATTTGTTGTCCTACCGGTATAAATCAAAGCCGGTCGAAGAGTCCCTGTTCATCGGAAATATCCGGCACATTCTTCATCCAAATGACACAGCCAAAAAAACGCATGCGCGGAGCCAACGGGTAACTGAAAAAGCGTCCATCCCACTTTTACCTGTTCAGCAAAACATGCGGATCCGTCATACCGCGTTTGGTGACGGTACGATTATTCATGTGATGGATGATGTGCTCGACATTCAATTCGATAAAGGCATCGACAAACAACTTTCCCTGCAAGTTTGTTCTGAAAATCACTTGTTAACGATTCTCTAAGTTAAAAAAATCGCTCTACTTCTTAACTATCAGGCGTAGTCCTGCAGCTAAGAATGAGCGATTTTCCTTTTTTTACGGATTCTTTTTAGTCGTCAATCGTTGCGACGCACTAATGCATCCCGGATTTCGGTCAATAACTTTTCTTCCGTTGTCGAAACGACGATTTCTTCCGGAACTTCCTCTTTCCGGCGGAAGCTGTTGATGCCCTTGACGAACAAAAATAAAGCAAAGGCAATCAAAATGAACTCGATGCTTGCCTGAAGGAACTGTCCGTAAAGCAACTTGGCTTTCCCGACCGTCACTGATAACTCTTTCACGTCAATCCCACCAATCACTATTCCGATCAGCGGCATGAAGATGCTGTCGACTAAAGATTTGATGATGCCGCTAAAAGCGGCTCCCAAGATCACGCCGACGGCTAAATCAATCACATTTCCGCGAAACGCAAACTCCTTAAACGCCTTGAACACGGTTGGTGACCTCCTCTGACGTTACGTCCACGCTTTGTCCGCCAATTGGCCAATCGCGTAACCAACACCGTTCTCATCATTTGTTTTTGTGACTTGATGGGCGATTGCTTTCGCTTCTTCGTGACCATTCCCCATCGCAATCGCCATTCCAGCAACCTTGAACATCGGTACGTCATTTAGATTGTCGCCGATCACTGCTACCTCGTCGATGGATACGCCGAGATGTTTCGCCAGTGTTTTGACAGCCGTGCCTTTATCGGCACCAAGTGCCATGACTTCGATGTTATCATGACCGGATGAGGTTACGTAAATGCCGTCCACTTTTTCTTCAATCTCTTTCCAAATCTTTTTCATCAAGTCTTGATCAAATGAAAACGATATGAATTTAAAGACTTGCCCTGCTTGATTCCGAATGAACGACCGGAATCCATCAATCATCTTGACATCTTCATTGACATAATACCGGTTATGGAAAAACTCGAGGACATCTTTCGCACGATCACTTTCTTCACTCATCTCCTTGAGCGAATCATAGGCTGCATCAATTGTTGATCCTTGAGCAGTGACAAGACCTTGATCACAAAACATCTCGAAGAAGACTTCATATTGGCTGATGATGCCATAAATCTGTTGCGCTTGTTCAGCCGTCAACGTCGTTGCACTTAATTCTTCTCCGTCAACCGTCAAGACACGTGCACCGTTTGATGCGATGATTGGACAAACGATTCCTGCCTGATCCGTCAATTCTTTAGCGTTTAAGTAATTTCGTCCTGTCGCAATCGCAAATTCAACGCCCTTCTCTTTTGCCGCTTGAATCGCGGCAATCGTTTCCGGTTCTATTTTCTGTTTGCTGGATAATACCGTACCATCCATGTCTGAGATCAATAATTTGATTGCTTTTGCCAAAACGTTCACTCTCCTTTGTCTTTTTCAGTTACACTATACCATTTCTCTTGTCTTTTTCCTGTTTTCACCCTTCTTCTCACACTACAAAATCGGGGACAGCAGTCGCGAGATACTCTCTTTGAATTTAATCATGCGTGACCGTTCTGCGTATTTCTCAGCAGTCAATCGTTCACAGACAAGACAATCCTCTTCGAACAAACGGGCTAGTGCGCTTGCGACCTCTGCGTCGTAAACGATGGTGTTCATCTCGAAGTTCAATCTAAAGCTTCTTGCATCGATGTTTGTCGTTCCGACTGATGCGAGTTCTTGATCGACGACAATCGTTTTCGCATGCAAAAATCCGGGTTCGTACGTATAAACCATCGCCCCATAATCAATCAATTCTCCGACGGCCGCAGTCGTCGCCCAGTAGACAAACGGATGATCCGGTTTATTTGGAATCATGATCCGGATTTCGACACCCGACAGTAATGCCATCTTACATGCATCCATGTAACTTGTATCCGGAATGAAGTACGGAGACTGAATATAAACCGATTGTTTAGCGGAAGAAATCATCTTGATCAGCATATTTTTTAAATGTTCGGTCTTCGAATCTGGACCAGACGTCACGATTTGCATCGGTACATTGGTTCCGATGGTATGTGTCCCGTAATGAAAAAATTCCTTTCCCGTATAAATGTCACTCGCTTGATTCCAATCTAAAATGAAACGATCCAGTTGATCGTGAACGACTTCTCCTTCTAATCGAAAGTGCGTATCCCGCCAGTAGCCAAACTTTTCATCGATTCCGAGATATTCCGTCCCGACATTAAAACCTCCGATATAACCGATTTTTCCGTCAATGATACAGGACTTCCGGTGGTTTCGATTGTTGAGCCTAAAATTGATCAAGCCGATTGTAGGTGGAAAAAAGGCAAACACTTCTCCACCATGTTCCATTAACTCCTTGAAGTCTGGTCGTTTCAAATCCCGCGAACCAACGGCATCGTAAAGCAAGCGAATTTTCACTCCTTGCTTGGCCTGCTTCGTTAAGGCCGAAATCAAGGCAAGTCCTAGCGAATCCTTTTGAATGATGTAGTACTGAATGTTAATTTCATATTTTGCGTTCAAAATATCAGTCATCATCCGATTAAATTTTTGTTCTCCATCCGATAAAATAATGACCTCATTTTTGAAACTGAGTAACGCATCGTTTGAATTCAAATTCATCCGGATCAACTGATTGTATCGTAAAACAGCAGAATGACGCGTTTGTGTCTGCGGATGATTCAATTCGTCTAGTTGTAATGCCACCCGCCGTGCTTGTTCTTTTTTTTCGTCCTCCTTGACGTGATAAAAATCTGTTTTTTTCAAGAGACGTCCAAAAAAGAGATAGATTAGAAATCCGACGAGTGGAACAAAATACAAAATCAATACCCAGGCCCATGTCGCTCCGATATCGCGTCGTTCTAAAAAGATGACGGTCAATACGGCAACTAGATTCATGATGATTAATCCGTAGGCCAGGATGACAAGAAATGTGCTGACGACGTCAAACAATTTAATCCCTCCTCCTACTCATTTTTTGACCGCTTCCTACTTCTAACGTATTCCTTCTTTTAACCTTCTCCTAAACAAAAAGTTACTTTTGGATTGGACAACATGATTTAACATGTAAAGGTGTGTCATTCAGGCCCTTCGTTATTCGTCAAATCAAACAAAAAAACCTTGAATGAGACACTCAGCAATCTAGAGTGTCTCATTCAAGGCGTAACCCAAAACGCGTAATCAAAAATCGTTTGTCTTATCGACGCTAACATCAGTTAGCAGATTCTTCTCTATGCGATTGATCGAGCTCAATCGATTCAATCATCATTTTTGCACTCGTGACGCAGTCAGGTAAGCCGACACCATCGTAAGCAAGACCTGCGAGATAGATACCTGGATACTTTGCCGACACTTCATCCCGAACACGTTGGGTCCGTTCCGCATGTCCGACGGTATAAGCAGGCAAACCATCTATTAATCGGCTGATGATGACTTGTTTCGGTTCTAATTTCCGACCGCAAATTTTTTCTAAATCCTGCAAAACAGCTTGCTGCAAAATTTCATCCGATTCACGAACAAGATGGTCATTCCCCGGTCGTCCGACAAAAGCACGTAAGACCGTATGATTCGGTGCCGAATGATTCCATTTTTGATCAATCGCCGTACATGCTGTTATCGAATACGGTGCTCGACGATTAACGACAAACCCTGTTCCTTCAATCGGCAGTGATTCTTGCTGATCAAAAATCAGTGTGATCGTCGCTGTCGAATGGGTCGTCAACTGTTCGAGTTCCGGTACATGCGCTTCCGGTAATAACTGAACGACTTGAGGATGCGGAATCGTCAAGAGGACATAATCCGCATATTCCGGACCATGATCCGTCTTCAAGCGGTAACGTCCGTCTTCCCGTGTAATCTCAAGCAACGGTGTCTCCAGACGGATTTCGGATTGTTCTAACGTTTCTTCCAACCGCTCAATCAATGACTCAAGACCGGTCGCTAATGATAAAAATTGTCCGGTCGCTTTGATTGTCGTTTGTGGCGTATTAGGAGTTTGATCGAGCGGACGCATCAAACGCATTCCTTCAAATAAGGAACCGGCTTTTTGTTCATTTGCGACAAATTGAGGATATGTCGCAAACGTACTCATTTTATCGATGTTTCCGGCATAGATACCCGATAACAGCGGTTCAATCAATTTTTCGACCAAAGCATCCCCCAACCGCGGTCGTAAATACTCACCAAGCGGGATATCGTGTTCCGGAATCGTCAACTGTTCCGAAGGATGTAACAATAAGTTCGCGACTTCTTGTTTTTCCTGTTCCGTTAGCAAAGTTGTTTCTCGGAACAGCTCCAAATCCGTCGGAATGCCCATGACCGAACCTTTTGGAATCGGATGGAGACCACCCGGATCCAGGATGAAGGCTTGTGATGTATTGTTGCGAACTAATTGATCACCAAGTCCGATTGCTTCAATCAAATCCGTCAAGATGTGTTTTCTTGCGACATATGAATCTGGTCCACGTTCAATCGTGAATCCCTCTTCCCGGTACGTCGCGACCTTACCACCAAGACGTTCTCCTGCCTCAAGCAACGTGATGTTCAAATCTGGAAAAGTACGTTCTGCGTAATAGGCAGCGGCAAGACCCGTGATACCACCGCCGACAATGACGAGACGTTTACTTGACATAACTACCGACCTGCTTCGAAACAGCCTCAGTGACTGCTTTCATGAAGGCTGGATCCGCATTCGGCATGATTGGACGTGCATAATGAATTCCAAGTTCATCACAAACGACTTTACATTCGTAGTCATTATCGAATAAGACTTCCAAGTGATCTGCGACGAAGCCAACTGGCACATAGACAAACGCTTCATAGCCTTCTGCTTCATAGACGTCACGTGTTAAATCCTGAACGTCCGGTCCGAGCCATGGTTCTGGCGTTTGACCAGCCGACTGCCAGCCGGTAATCATATGTTTCACACCTGCACGTTTTGCAATTAATTCTGCTGTTTCTTTTAATTGTTCCGGGTATGGATCACCGTTCGCAATGATCTTTTCCGGTAAACTGTGTGCTGATACGACTAATACGGCCTTCTCTTCGGGAATCGGCAACGCATCAAACGTTTTACGAATTTCTGTTCCCCACCAGTCAATAAATGCTTCTTCTTTATACCAAGATTCAACAGAAGCCAAATGAATTCCATGTTTATCTGCTACTTCTTTCGCCCGACCGTTATATGAACGAATGCTGAACGTCGAGTAGTGCGGTGCAAGTACAACAGTGACCGCTTCTGTAATCCCGTCTTTCGCCATTTGCTCGACCGCATCTTCTACGAACGGTTCGATGTGCTTCAGACCCAGATACAGTTTAAAATCGATTTCGTCTGCATATTTTTCTGACAATTGGCGGTGCAATTCCTCTGCCTGATCAATCGTGACTTGGGCAAGCGGTGAAACACCACCAATCGCTTCATACCGTTCTGTCAGTTCAGCCAATGCTTCTGGAGACGGTTTCCGTCCGCGACGAATGTGCGTGTAATATCGTTCGATGTCTTCCGGTTTATACGGCGTACCATACGCCATGACAAGTAATCCTAATGTTTTCATTTCGCTACCCCCATTTTTTCTTTCGAGTAATCATGGATAAATGCAGTGAGACGTTTCAAGACTTCCGGATCGACTTCTGGGAAGATACCATGACCAAGATTAAAGATGAATCCGGGACGTTTCATTCCCATATCAAGAATTTCCGTTGCTTTGGCTTCGAGAATTTCCCATGGTGCAAGCAAGTAGGATGGATCAAGGTTTCCTTGTAATGTCTTCGTCAGTCCGCGTGCACGGGCTTCGTCAATCGACAGACGCCAATCGAGTCCAACGACGTCAAGCGGCAAATCATGCCATTCTTCCGCCAAGTGACTTGCTCCGACACCAAACATGATCATCGGAACACCTGTCTCTTTTAACTCGTTGAAAATCCGTTCCATCGTCGGTTTGATATAAAGGATGTAGTCTTTACGACTTGTCGTACCGACCCATGAATCGAAGATTTGGAACGCCTGGATGCCGGCATCGACTTGCGCTTTGATATAATCGATGACCATATCTCCGAGTTTCTCCATTAAAGCATGCCATACATCAGGATGACCATACATCAATGCTTTCGTTTTGTGGTAGCCTTTTGACGGTCCACCTTCGATCATGTAACTGGCTAGCGTGAACGGTGCACCCGAGAAGCCGATTAATGGAACTTCGAGACGTTCGCGCAACAGTTTAATCGTCTCAAAGATATACGGAATGTCTTCTTTGTTGAATGGTTGTAAGGCTTGCACATCGTCCATCGTCCGAATCGGATTGGCGATGACAGGACCAATCCCACTTTTAATTTCGACATCAACGCCCATCGATGGTAAAGGTGTCATGATGTCTTTATAGAGAATCGCTGCATCAACCCCTAGTTGTTTGACCGGTAGCTCCGTGACGTACGCGCATAACTCTGGATCATGTGTAATCTCAAACAACGTCCGTGTTTTCTTGATTTCACGATACTCCGCTTGATACCGACCTGCTTGACGCATATACCAGACCGGTACATGGCTTACCTCTTCGCCACGAATGGCCCGCAAAAATGTATCATTAAAGTTTTTCATCATAACTACCCCTTTATACTCGTTCTAACGCCCCAAAATAACGCACGATAAGTTTGTGAACACAGAAACATTATATCTGAAATTCAGAACGGTGTGCCAATAAATCGTTTACAAAATTACAGTTCTGTTACCCGTTCATCAAATGTTCACCGTTTCTTGTAAAGACCGAACGCTGCATTCAATTGTCCCCGGATCAAATCCGAGCGTTGTTGTTCGGTCACTTTCCGATCCTTTTCACGAATCTCATGCGTCCGCCAACCCTCTTCGATTTTCTCCGCGACTTCTACTAATCGTTCGATATCGGTAAATGAATATTTTCTTGTTTTCCCGTTCGTCCGTTCCGGAAAAATCAATTTCCGTTCTTCATAGTAACGAATTTGACGTTCCGATAAACCGGTCAATTCACAGACAATACCAATCGTCATCACCTTTTTCTCTCGGTAATTCATCTTCGTCACTCCTTTCCTCCAAAATACCATGTCAGATTTTCTGACACAAGACGTTTCTTGGAAAGGATTTCCGTCTAAAGTAAACACATACTTTAAATTGATAAAGGAGGAACGACGATGAATCTGGAAGAAATGTTAGTCTCAGTGGATACGTTTTATGTCTTATTCGCTACTTTACTTGTTTTTACGATGCAAATCGGGTTTTTATTACTTGAAACAGGGATGTTACGCGCTAAAAATGCTGGACACGTCGCTGTCAAACAGTTGATCAGTTTCTCCGTCGCTGCCCTCGCCTTTTGGGCGATTGGCTTTGGATTGACGTTCGGAGATGGACCCGGCTTGATTGGAACGGAAGGATTTTTCCTTCAAGGTGGTTTCTCAAGTCTTGATTGGTCAAACGTGACAATCGATGTGAAGTTTCTTTTCCAGCTTTCCTTTGTTGCCGTGTCATTAGCGATTGCTTGGGGTGGTTTTGCAGAACGTGCGAAACTCTCGGTTTACCTGTTGTTCGGTACATTTTTCGTCGCCATCATCTATCCAATCATCGCTCGTTCGGTTTGGGCCGGTGGTTTCCTTGGTTCACTCGGTATGCAAGATTTCGCTGGATCAACGGTCGTCCACTTGCAAGGTGGGATTGCGGCACTTGTCGCGGCCTTAATTTTGAAAAAGCGGATTGGCGCAGAAACAACACCACTGCTTGGTCATAACGTCATCTATTCTGTCGTTGGTGCCTTTATCCTCTGGTTATGTTGGTTCGGATTTAACGCTGGATCAACCCTGACGATTGCCGATGGATTCTTCAGCTATGTCGCCTTGACAACACTTCTTGCGACAGCAGCCGGTGCACTCGGGGCGCTCGCGATTTCCTTCTGGCATCGACGGGTCGCAGATATCCCTTCGATCATCAACGGTGTCCTCGCAGCGCTTGTCGCCATCACGGCTGCTTGTGCCTTCGTTGAACCGTGGGCAGCCGTCGTCATTGGTTTCCTCGCTGGTGTCATCACGTATGGAACAAGCATCTTACTTGCCCGTCGTGTCGATGATCCGTTATGTGCCTTTTCTGTTCATGGTGTAGCCGGCATCTGGGGAACACTTGCAACCGGATTCTTCGCTTCACCACGACTCGTTGAAATTACAGGAATCGGTCAAGCGGGACTGTTCTATGGTGGCGGCTTTACGCAACTTGGCGTACAGGCACTTGGTGTCGTATTCGCCGTCGTCATCGTCAGCGTCTTGAGCTACGCCTTCCTCAAATTACTCGATGTCACGATTGGTCTACGAATCACTCGGGAAGATGAGTTACGTGGACTCGACGTTGCTGAACACGGACAGGTGTCTTACGACCTCCCCGCTCCTGTCAGCAAAGAGTTGAAAAAGGCTTACGAACAAGAAGAAACAACGGAAAAAGTCAACTAACTAGTTGTTTCGTCAAACAAACAAGACCCGATTCCCCGTCTGCTCGGACAGGGGGTCGGGTCTTGTTGTTCGCCTAAAAAAGCGGTTGAAGCCATCTACTTATTTTTTTCGTGCATAGTACTCGCTAATGCCAAGCGCCACGATCGCCCCTACAAAAACAGTAACTTCACTGCTGAGAATAAACCCTGCCAGTGCGAGGACCATCACTTGTAAGAATGACGTGACACGGATGACTTTTCGTTTTGAAGATACTGCATCTCCAAATGGTAACAGGCGTGTCAACAGATGAGAATCAATCGCCCGGGTAAACGGTGCAAGTTGAAAGCTCGTCAATCCACTGAACGCTGGAATCGCTAACGTTACGAGCCACCCGTTGTCTTTCGCAAGCCACATGAACACCGCACCAATCAATGTCAATCTTACAATCAAACCAATTCCGTCTGTACTTCGGATAAATTGTTTCATATAGAGGTAATCAAACGTTCGTTTCTGATCAAATCCGATTTTCTCAACGAGATGACTTAACAGACGTCGACGCTTATAGGTTGTTGACAAGCGTGGTACATCCACGAACCAGTTCGCAATCCGATAAAACCGGTCACGTGATTCCTGCTCGAGCGTAATCCATTCCATCAAAGGTAACTGTTCTTGTTTTTTGAGGTGAAGCGTGAGCAGCAACAAACTCGTTACGACGATACTGAACGAACCCATGTCAAGCATGACGAGGACTCCTGCACCTGTCGCATACAAAAGAACGATTCGATGACCGATTCCTTCTAGTTTCGATAAGTTCGCAGCAGCTCCGATCATCCCTAAAGAGACGAATAACAAAATCAATTCGCCAGCTGTCGTCTGCTCTGTCCGTACATATAGAACAGAGACCGCTAAAAATGGAAGAATCACCCGGAAAATTCCGTATACGGCATTGTATACCCGGACACGTTTCATATATCCATCTAAACGCGGCAGACTGGGTAATAAAAACACTTGATCGGCCTCAACTAAAAACGTTCGTGTTGATCGGTAACATGCCAATAAAATGAATAATCCTCCCATGATGAGGTGCCCGGGGAAATCAGGATCGATTTGATCCAAAAATCGCCCATAGACGACCAGTCCATATAAAACCACGAAGTAGACCGTAAACAACAATCCACCGTTCGCCATGTATCGCGTGTACTTTGTCATTTCTGCCATCGCGGCTTGATAACGTGTTTTCCATAGTGCGGAACTGGTCATCGTTCCGCCTCCTCGATGGCCGCTACATAAATGTCATCGAGTGAACCTTGCTGGAGTTCGTACCGGTTCCGTAATTCTTCCGTCGTCCCTTCTGCTGCAATATGGCCTTCATGTAACAAGATGAATCGATTACAATGTCGTTCCGCCGTTTCTAGTATATGAGTTGACATCAAAATCCCTTTTCCGTCTGCTTTTAATTCACTAAAAATCGCCAACAGTTCACGAATCGCTAACGGATCAAGTCCTACGAACGGTTCATCAACGATCAAAAGTTCACTTCCTGTAATCAATGCGCAGAGAATCATTGCCTTTTGTTTCATCCCTTTAGAAAAAACGCTTGGAAACCATTCCAATTGTTTCGTCATGCGTAAGCGCGTCGCATAATGGATGATTCGTTCTTCCGCTGTAGTTTTATCAACAGCATATCCTTGTGCCATCAACCGTAGATGTTCCCGCAACGTCAATTGTTCGTATAACATCGGTTGTTCCGGAATATAGGCTACTTGTTTTCGATACGTTTGTTCGTCTGCTTCCAAACTGACACCATTAATTAAAATTTCTCCCGATTTCACAGGTAACAAACCGAGTATATGTTTAATCGTCGTCGATTTACCGGCACCATTTAAACCAATCAAGCCTACCAATTCTCCCTGTTTTACTGCTATATCAATATGGTGCAACACTTTTTTGGATCCGTACCCACCTGACAAATCATTTATTTTTAATAACACGATCGTTCACTCCCTTCATTAACTATCCTAGACAAATCATTCTCACTTTTCTACTCCTGATCATTTTTTTTATTAAGAAAAGGTTTGAATACATCTTTTTACGGTAATTACTCTAAGTGTAATCGTTACATCAATATATGAAAACGACTTACAAAAATTGAAAGTAGTATTTTAAATACAAATTTCTTTGAGAGGTAACTGGTATAATCGTCTAGCCATTTTACTTTTAATAATTTACCTCGCTTACTAAAAGGAGTATTTAAGGACTTTCATCTTTCAATGTGTTTACAACTACCTGAAAACAGGTAAATCTTAAGTAAGAAAAGGAGTGTTTTAAATGGGATTCTTATGGGCTTTAATCGTTGGCGGGCTAATCGGTTGGGTAGCTAGTCTTATCATTGGGAAAGATGTACCAGGTGG